>JAIXLP010000090.1:34819-42534 GCA_026954015.1 Burkholderiales bacterium
GTGCAGCTTGCCGCTGGGGTAGGGCAGCATGGAGCAGGCGTAGAACTTCTTCCTGTCCGCATCTTCGGTGACGCGGTAGGCATCGGTGGCCGTCCAGTGGGCGTGCGCGGCGCGCTCCACCTCGGCGGGGTCGTATTTGTCTTGCATGGGAACTGGGAAACAGGGCCGCGCCAGCTCGCGCGGCGGTCGCGACGACGTCGTCGGGGGCATTTTAGTAGGCCGGGCCGCCCTGCATCACGCCATCGACGTAGTACCAGCGCCCACCCTCGCGCACGAAGCGGCTGCGCTCGTGCAGGCGCTGCGCCCGCCCCGCGGGCGAGCGCACACGCGCGACGAATTCCACCTCGGCGCGGTCCTCGCCCGTCGCGCGAAATGCGCGCACTTCCAGCCCCAGCCACGTGCATCCATTCTCGAATTCCACGGCAGCCGGTCGCGCGCTCGCGTGCCACGTCGCACGCAGATAGCGCTCGTCCTCGCGCACGAAGGCCGTGTAGCGTGTACGCATCAGGCTCTCGGCATCGGGCGCCGGCGCATTGCTCCAATGATCGATGTAGCGCCCGCAGCAATCGTCATAGGCCAGCGGCCTGCCGCGCGCGTCCGTGCGCCCGCACGGGCAGGCACTCACGCCAGCGCCCGCTGGATCAGGATTTTCTGCACGTCGCTCGTGCCTTCGTAGATCTGGCACACGCGCACGTCCCGGTAGATGCGCTCCAGCGGGAAGTCGCTCACGTAGCCGTAGCCGCCCAGCGTCTGGATGGCCGCGCTGCACACGCGCTCGGCCATCTCGGTGGCGAAGAGCTTGGCCATGGCCGCTTCCTTGAGGCACGGGCGGCCCGCGTCGCGCAGGCTGGCCGCGTGCCAGATGAGCTGGCGCGCCGCCTCCACCTGCGTCGCGCATTCGGCCAGGCGAAAACCCACGGCCTGGTGGTTGAAGATGGGCTGGCCGAAGCTCTCGCGCTCCTTGGCGTACTGCAGTGCGAAATCGAGCGCCGCGCGCGCCATGCCCACGCTTTGCGCCGCGATGCCGATGCGCCCGCCCTCCAGCGCGGAGAGCGCGATCTTGTAGCCCTCGCCCTCGGCGCCGATCAGGTTTTCCGCCGGGATGCGGCAGCCATCGAACTGGATCTGCGCCGTGTCGCTGCTGTGCTGGCCCATCTTGTCTTCCAGCCGCGCCACGGCGTAGCCGGGCGTGCTCGTGGGCACGATGAAGGCGCTCATGCCGCGCTTGCCGGCGGCCTTGTCGGTGACGGCGATGACGATGGCCACCTGGCCGCTCTTGCCGCTGGTGATGAACTGCTTGACGCCGTGGATCACGTACTCGCCGCCATCGAGCGTGGCCGTGGTGCGCATGGCGGAGGCGTCCGAGCCCACCTGCGGCTCGGTCAGGCAGAAGGCGCCGAGCATCTCGCCGCGCGCCGCAGGCGCGAGCCACTGGCGCTTTTGCGCCTCGCTGCCATAGCGCATCAGGATGGCGTTGTAGGGGCAGTTGGTGACGCTGATCGCGGTGCTGGTGCCGCCGTCGCCCGCCGCGATTTCTTCCAGCACCAGCGCGAGCGTGAGGTAGTCCAGCCCCGCGCCGCCGTATTCCTCGGGCACGCAGATGCCGTAGGCACCCAGTTGCGCCAGGCCCCGGTGCACTTCGCGCGGGAAGTGGTGCTCCTTGTCCCAGCGCGCAGCGTGCGGCGCGATCTGCTCGCGCACGAAGTCGCGCACGGCGTCGCGGATCATTTCCTGGTCTTGGGTGAGCAGCATGGGAGCGTCTCCGTGCGAGGTCGCAAAAATACCGGATAAATATGGCGCCAACCCTTTACAGGAAAGCGCCAGCAGCTATCTTTTCAATATCAGACCATTTCCAGCGCCACGGCCGTCGCCTCGCCGCCGCCGATGCACAGCGTGGCCAGCCCCTTCTTGAGCCCACGCGCCTTGAGGGCATACATCAGCGTCACCATGATGCGCGCGCCGCTGCAACCGATGGGGTGGCCGAGCGCACACGCGCCGCCGTTGACGTTCACCTTGTCGTGCGGCACCTTGAGGTCGTGCATCAGCGCCATCGGCACCACGGCGAAGGCCTCGTTCACTTCCCACAGATCGACGTCGGCGACGCTCCAGCCCGCCTTCTTCAGCGCCTTCTCGGTGGCGCCGATCGGGGCGGTGGTGAACCAGTTGGGTTCCTGCGCATGCGTGGCATGCGCAACGATGCGCGCCAGCGGCTTGCAGCCGAGCTCCCTGGCGGTGGACTCGCGCATCAGCACCAGCGCCGCCGCGCCGTCGTTGATGCTGGAGCTGGACGCCGCGGTGATCGTGCCGTCCTTCTTGAACGCCGGGCGCAGGCTCGCAATCTTGTCCAGCCGCGCCTTGGCCGGGCCCTCGTCGATGGACACCGTCACTTCACCCTTGCGCGTGCTGAAGGTCACGGGCGTGATCTCGTCCTTGAACGCGCCGCTGGCCGCCGCGTGCTGCGCGCGCTTGACGCTTTCCACCGCGAACGCATCCTGCTGCTCGCGCGTGAAGTGGTACTTGGCGGCGCAGTCCTCGCCGAAGGTGCCCATCGCGCGGCCCGGCTCGTAGGCGTCTTCCAGGCCGTCGAGCATCATGTGGTCGTAGACCTTGTCGTGCCCCATGCGGTAGCCGCCGCGGCCCTTCTGCAGCAGGTAGGGCGCGGCCGTCATGCTCTCCATGCCGCCGGCCACCATCACGCTGCGGCTGCCCGCGACGATCTGGTCGTGCGCCAGCATCGCCGCCTCCATGGCCGAGCCGCACATCTTGGAGAGCGTGACCGCCCCCGTGCTGCGCGGCAGCCCGGCCTTGTGCGCGGCCTGGCGCGCGGGCGCCTGGCCCTGGCCCGCCATCAGGCAGTTGCCGAACAGCACTTCATCGACCTTCTCGGGCGCGATGCCCGCGCGCTCGACCGCCGCCCTGATCGCGGCGCCGCCGAGATCGTGCGCGGCCAGGCTGGCGAAGTCGCCCATGAACGCGCCCATGGGGGTACGGGCGGCACCGACGATGACGATGGGGTCTTGCATTTCTATCTCCTTGAACAAAACGCGAAAAATGACGCTGCGGTGCTGCGCCCAAAAGCGCGGCGCTCCAGCGGATCGGGAAAGACACCGTAAAGATAACCCTGCCGGATGCACTCGCGCTGCGCCCGCGGTCGACCACGCAGGTTGAAGCTACCGATCACTGCCTGGGCCATGCTATCGGCCCGAGGCGCGTCAAGACGATGCCCCTTCATGACCGCGCCGCCCATGCGCCATCAGCCACGTTTGCGCGACGCCACCAGCTCCACGGCCCGGCGGTAGGCCACCTCCAGCCCGTCTTCGCTCGGCACCGACATTTCCAGATTGGTGATCAAACCGTCCTTGAGGCCGTAGCACCAGGCGTGCAATTCCAGCTTCTGCCCGCGCGCCCATGCATCCTGGATCACCGTCGAATGCGCGAGGTTCACCACCTGCTCGATCGCATTGAGCTCGCACAGCACATCATGGCGCCACTGCAGCGGCACTTTTTCCAACAAGCCCTGGTGCTTGTCACGCACATCCTGCACATGGCGGATCCAGTTGTCGGCCAGGCCGATGCGCAGGTTCTGCAGCGCCGCGAGCACCCCGCCGCAACCGTAGTGCCCGACGATCATCAGATGCGCGACCTTGAGCTGATCCACCGCGTACTGCACCACCGAAAGGCAGTTCAGATCGGTGGGCACCACCACGTTCGAGATATTGCGGTGCACGAAGACTTCGCCCGGCTCCAGGCCTGAAATCTGGTTGGCCGGCACACGGCTGTCCGAGCAGCCTATCCACATGTAGCGCGGTTTTTGCTGCGACAGCAGATCCGTGAAGAACCCCGGGCGCTCACGCTCCATCTGCGCCGCCCATGCCCGGTTGTTCTCAAAAAGATCTTCAATGCGTGCCGTAGGCATGGGGCGACTCCTTCGAGTGACTGAATGTGCAGAACTGCTGCTCAACAGGTTTCCGCGAACAACTCGCGGCCAATCAGCATGCGGCGGATTTCGCTCGTGCCCGCACCGATCTCATACAACTTGGCATCGCGCCACAGGCGCCCCAGGGGGAATTCATTGATGTAGCCGTTGCCGCCATGCACCTGGATGCCCTCGCCCGCCATCCAGGTCGCCTTCTCGGCGCACCACAGGATCACGCTCGCGCAGTCCTTGCGCACCTGGCGCACGTGGTCCTTGCCCAGCAGATCGAGGTTCTTGGCCACCGTGTAGGCGAACGAGCGCGCGGCCTGCAGCACGGTGTACATGTCGGCCACCTTGCCCTGGATGAGCTGGAACTCGCCTATGCTCTGGCCGAACTGCTTGCGGTCGTGGATGTAGGGCACGACGTTGTCCATCACCGCCTGCATGATCCCGAGCGGCCCGCCCGTGAGCACCGCGCGCTCATAGTCGAGCCCGCTCATCAGGACCTTGGCGCCGTTGTTCACGCCGCCCAGCACATTCTCGGCCGGCACCTCCACGTCCTGGAACACCAGCTCGCCCGTGTGGCTGCCGCGCATGCCCAGCTTGTCGAGTTTCTGCGCGATCGAAAACCCCTTCATGCCCTTTTCGATCAAAAAGGCCGTCACGCCGCGCGCGCCCAATTCGGGCTCGCTCTTGGCATAGACCACCAGCGTGTCCGCATCCGGCCCATTGGTGATCCACATCTTGGAGCCGTTGAGCACGAAGTAGCCGCCCTTGTCCTCGGCGCGCAGCTTCATGCTGATCACGTCCGAGCCCGCGCCCGGCTCGCTCATGGCCAGCGCCCCCACATGCTCGCCACTGATCAGCTTGGGCAGGTACCTGGCCTTTTGCGCCTCGCTGCCGTTGCGGTTGATCTGGTTCACGCACAGATTGCTGTGCGCGCCATACGAGAGACCCACGGACGCACTGGCGCGCGAGATTTCCTCCATCGCCACCATGTGCGCGAGATACCCCATGGCCGCGCCGCCATACTGCTCGGGCACCGTGATGCCCAGCACCCCGAGATCGCCCAGCTTGCGCCAGACATCCATGGGAAACTGATCGCTGTGATCGATCTCGGCTGCACGCGGCGCTATCTCCGCCTGAGCAAAATCGCGCACGGCGTCACGCAGGGCGTCAATGTCTTCCCCAAGCTGGAAGTTCAAACCAGGCAGGGAATGCAAGCTACTCATGGTGGTCTCCTGAGATCGGGCTGAAGCCCATGGGGGTGGTGTGATTGACGTTTACGTAAACGTTAATTATCAGGCATTTTCTGAATGCTTCTCGGCCAGCCTCGCGAGCAGCATCTGCGCTTCCTGCTCGTGTTCGCGCACTTCGTCCAGATTCGCCTGCAGATCCTTCATCTGCGCTTCGAGCTGCTGCCGGTGCTGCGCCAGCACTTCCATGAACTTGCGCAACTGCGCACCGGTGTCGCGCGGGCTGTCGTACAGATCGATGATTTCCTTGGCCTGGGTCAGCGACAACCCCAGGCGCTTGGCGCGCAAGGTCAGCTTCAGCCGCGTGCGATCCCGCGCGCTGTAGACGCGCGAGCGCCCACCCTGCCCCGTTCGCTCGGGCTGCAGCAAACCCATGTCTTCATAAAAACGCATGGCGCGCGTCGTCAGATCGAACTCGCGCGCGAGATCGCCGATGGTGTAGGTGACAGCCATGCTGCTCGAATCCAGAGACCGGGAACGGCCCCGTACGCGCCGATTCTAGAGGGCGGCGTCCTGCGCCCGCGCCAGTTCGTCCGGCGACAGCCAGCGCCACTGGCCCGGTGCCAGATCCTGCGGCAGATCCAGCGCGCCGATGCGCCACCGATGCAGATGCTCCACCCGGTTGCCTACCGCCGCCAGCATGCGCTTGACCTGGTGGTATTTGCCCTGGGTCAGCGTCAGATCCAGCGCGCACTCACCCAACCGAGTGCACCTGCTGGCACACACTGGCACGGGGTCGTCCTCCAGCACCACGCCTTCAAGCAATCGCTGCTGCTGCACCTCGGTCACGGCATGCCTGGTGACGACCCGGTAGATTTTGGGCACGTGGCGTTTGGGCGATGCCATGCGGTGGATGAACTGCCCATCGTCACTGAAAAGCAGCAGGCCGGTCGTATCTTGGTCGAGCCGCCCGACCGCCTGCACCCCTTTGCTGGCCCCGCGCACCGGACGCTCGCGCAAAGGCGCGGGCAGCAGGCTGTACACACTGGGATAGGCGCTCGGGCGCTGCGAGCATTCCACTGCCGCAGGCTTGTGCATCATCAGGTAGGCCTTGGCGTGGTACGGCCAATCTACGCCCTGCACGTGCAGCACGAGCCCGTCCTGCACTACGTCCACTGAGGGATCCAGGCACACCTCGGGCGAAGCTTGCCCACGGTGCACGGCGACCATCCCTTGTTCGACCATCCCCGCGCACACGCGGCGGGTGCCAAAGCCTTGGGAATACAGGACGTCTGCCAATCGCATTTTGGTCCCCCCTTAAACGGTGCAGCCCCCCTGCGCTGTGAGGTGCAGGGGGGCTGTTGTGGTTGAAGGTGCCTGACGATGGCCTACTTTCACACGGGATACCGCACTATCATGGGCGCGAAGCTGTTTCACGGTCCTGTTCGGGAAGGGAAGGGGTGGTGCCAGCTTGCCATGGTCATCAGGCGTAAAGGGTAGGCGCGGCGGGGGGGAGCTTGTGGGCTCTGTGTGCGCTGCGCCTGCAATTCATAGCAGTCGAATCAGTGAACGTGATTGCGCCTTTGGCATAAAGGCCTTGGGGCGTGCTCAACTGGCATGGCCAATTGGCTGGCGCCAAGGTTATAGGGTCAAGCCGCACGGGCAATTAGTACTGGTTAGCTCAGGGCATTGCTGCTCTTGCACACCCAGCCTATCAACGTTGTGGTCTACAACGACCCTTCAGGGGGGTCCAGCCCCCGGCAGATCTCATCTTGAAACGAGTTTCCCGCTTAGATGCTTTCAGCGGTTATCTCTTCCGCACATAGCTACCCTGCGATGCCACGGGCGTGACAACAGGTACACCAGCGGTGCGTCCACTCCGGTCCTCTCGTACTAGGAGCAGGCTTCCTCAAATCTGCAGCGCCCACGGAAGATAGGGACAAAACTGTCTCACGACGTTTTAAACCCAGCTCACGTACCTCTTTAAATGGCGAACAGCCATACCCTTGGGACCGACTACAGCCCCAGGATGAGATGAGCCGACATCGAGGTGCCAAACACCGCCGTCGATATGAACTCTTGGGCGGTATCAGCCTGTTATCCCCGGAGTACCTTTTATCCGTTGAGCGATGGCCCTTCCATTCAGAACCACCGGATCACTATGACCTGCTTTCGCACCTGCTCGACTTGTCAGTCTCACAGTCAAGCACGCTTTTGCCATTGCACTATCAGCACGATTTCCGACCGTGCCAAGCGTACCTTCGAACTCCTCCGTTACGCTTTAGGAGGAGACCGCCCCAGTCAAACTGCCTACCATGCACTGTCCCCAACCCGGATAACGGGCCAAGGTTAGAACCGCAAACAAACCAGGGTGGTATTTCAAGGTTGGCTCCACCGAGACTGGCGTCCCGGCTTCGAAGCCTCCCACCTATCCTACACAGATCGGTTCACAGTCCAATGCAAAGCTACAGTAAAGGTTCATGGGGTCTTTCCGTCTAGCTGCGGGTAGATTGCATCATCACAACCATGTCAACTTCGCTGAGTCCCGGGAGGAGACAGTGTGGCCATCGTTACGCCATTCGTGCAGGTCGGAACTTACCCGA
>JAIXLP010000008.1 GCA_026954015.1 Burkholderiales bacterium
CCAGGCGCACGCCCTGGTCGGGATCGAAGCGCTTGACGGCCTTCATCAGGCCGATGTTGCCCTCCTGGATCAGGTCGCCGTGCGGCAGGCCGTAGCCCAGGTACTGGCGCGAGATCGAGACCACCAGGCGCAGGTGCGACAGCACCAGGCGGCCCGCGGCGTCGAGGTTGTTGTGCTCGCGCAGCTCGCGCGCGTAGCGCTGCTCTTCCTCCAGCGTGAGCATGGGCAGGCGGTTGACCGCAGTGATGTAGGCGTCCAGATTGCCCAGCGGCGGCACGACAGCCCACGGGTTGGCGGGCGCCAGCGTCGTTGCGGTCGAGGTAGCGGGCAGGGCCATGGAAGTCATCCTTTCTCTGTTGCGGTGCAATATTAGCACTCGTTCAGATCGAGTGCCAAGGTTGAAGTTCCGCAGCCGGCCCGGGGCGTGCGAGACTTGCGCCATGCCCGAATCCGCCGTTTTCGAGTCCATCGCCATCGTGCAGACCACCGTGGGCACGCCCGAGGGGGCGCGGCTGCTGGCCCGCCTGGCGCTGGAGCACCGGCTCGCCGCCTGCATCCAGGCCGAGCAGGTCACGTCGCATTACCGGTGGCGGGGGGCGCTGCACGAGGAGGCCGAGTGGCGCCTCACGTGCAAGACGACGCTGGCGGTGGCGCCCGCGCTGGCGGCGCTCCTGCGCGAGCGCCATCCCTACGCGCTGCCCGAAATCGTGGTCGCCACGGTGCAGGCCAGCGCCGGGTACGCGCGCTGGGTGGGCGAGGAGGTTGCGCCGCCGCCTGCCGATTGACGCGCTCAGGCGAGCAGCGCCTGCGCGAATTCGCGCGCGCTGAAGGTTTGCAGGTCTTCCACCTTTTCGCCGACGCCGATGAAATAGACCGGCACCGGGCGCTCCTGCGCGATGGCGGCGAGCACGCCGCCCTTGGCGGTGCCGTCGAGCTTGGTGACGATGAGGCCGGTGAGCTCGAGCGCGTCGTCGAAGGCCTTGACCTGCGCGAGCGCGTTCTGGCCGGTGTTGCCGTCGATCACCAGCAGCACCTCGTGCGGGGCGCCGGCGTCGGCCTTGGTGATCACGCGGCGGATTTTCTGCAGCTCCTGCATCAGGTGCAGCTGCGTGGGCAAGCGCCCGGCGGTATCGACCAGCACCACGTCCTTGCCGCGCGCGCGCCCGGCGCTCACGGCGTCGAAACTGACAGCGGCGGGGTCGCCCCCTTCCTGGCTCACGATTTCCACGGTGTTGCGCGTGGCCCAGACGCCGAGCTGCTCGCGCGCGGCGGCGCGGAAGGTGTCGGCGGCGGCCAGCAGCACGCTTTCGCCGTGATCCGCGAGGTGCCTGGTGAGCTTGCCGATGGAGGTGGTCTTGCCCGCGCCGTTCACGCCCGCCATCATGATGACGGTGGGCTGGTGCGCGCCGATGGTGAGCGGCTTTTCAAGCGGCGCCAGCAGTTCGGTGAGCGCGTCGGCGAGCAGCGCCTTGACGGCGGCGGGGTCGGTGGCCTTGGCGTCCTTCACGCGGCGCTTGAGGTCGGCGAGCAGGTGCTGCGTTGCCTTCACGCCGGTGTCGGCCATCAGGAGCGCGCCTTCCAGCTCTTCGTAGAGCGCATCGTCGATGCGCGTGCCGGTGAAGACGCTGGTGATGCTGCCGCCCGTCTTGCGCAGGCCGGCCGAGAGGCGGGCGAGCCAGCCTTTGCGTTCGGGTGCGGCAGCCTCGGCCGCAGCGTCGGGTGCGGGTGAGGGTGAGGGCAGGGGGGCAGGTGCGGGAGAGCTGGCGGGTGCCCCAGCCACGTGGGTGGCCGGGGCCTCGGCTGCGGGTGGCGCTTCAGCCGGGGCGGTCTTTTTTCGGAAAAAGCTGAACATTGCGGGGTTTCTAGAATCGCAGCCATTCTATGAAACACATCCTCCTTGCTTGCGGTGTGCTCGCGTGCTGTGGCGCGCTGGCGCAAACGCCCGCCCCCAGCGCGCCTGTCGGCGCCAGCGCCCCTCTCGTCACGACGGCCTCCGGCGCGCAGGAATTTCGCCTGGCCAACGGCATGCAGCTCATCGTGCAGCCCGATCATCGCGCGCCCACCGCCATCCAGATGCTCTGGGTGCGCGTGGGCAGCATGGACGAGGTGAACGGCACGACCGGCGTGGCGCATGCGCTGGAGCACATGATGTTCAAGGGCTCGGCCAAGCTCGCGCCGGGCGAGTTCTCGCGCCGCGTGGCGCAGCTGGGCGGGCAGGAGAACGCCTTCACCACGCGCGACTACACCGGCTACTACCAGCAGATCCCGGCCGGCCGCCTCAAGGACGTGATGGAGCTCGAAGCCGACCGCTTCGCACACAACCAGTGGCCGGATGAGGAATTTCGCAAGGAAATCGAGGTGGTCAAGGAAGAGCGGCGCATGCGCACCGAAGACCAGCCGCGCGCGGCGCTCATGGAGCAGCTCAACGCGGCCGTCTTCACCGCTTCGCCCTATCACCACCCGGTGGTCGGCTGGATGAGCGATCTGGACAGTCTCAAGCCCGACGACGTGCGCGCGTTCCACCGCACCTGGTACACGCCGACCAATGCGGCGCTCGTCGTGGCCGGCGACGTGGACCCGCAGCAGGTGCGCGCCTGGGCCGAGCAGATCTACGGCCAGCTCCCGGTGCATGCGCTGCCCGAGCGCAAGCCGCAGATCGAGCCCGAGCAGAAGGGCCTGCGGCGCATCGAATTCAAGGCCCCGGCCGAGCAGGCCTACGTGGCTCTGGCGTTTCGCGTGCCCGCGATGAAAAAGCTGCAGGACATGGCGTCCGCGGACAAGGATGCGCTCTCGCTGCTTGTGCTCTCGGCCGTGCTCAGCGGCTACGACGGCGCGCGGCTCGACCGTGCGCTCACGCAGGGGCCGGGCCGCGTGGCCGACAGCGCCAGCGCCTACGCCTCGATCTTCGGGCGCGGTCCGGCGCTCTTCATGCTCACCGGCGTGCCCACCCAGGGCAAGAGCGCGGCGGATGTGGAGGCTGCGCTGCGCGCCGAGGTGGCGCGTGTGGCCAAGGACGGCGTGAGCCCCGCCGAGCTGGCCCGCGTGAAGGCGCAGTGGGCCGCGTCGACCATCTACGCACGCGATTCGCTGCAGGGCCAGGCGAGCGACCTGGGCAGCAACTGGGTGCAGGACCTGCCGCTGGATGCGGACGACCGGCTGCTGGCGCTGCTCAAGGACGTGACGAGCGCGGACGTGCAATCGGTGGCCGCGCGCTACTTCGGAGACGATCAGCTCACCGTGGGCACGCTGCTGCCCCAGCCGCTGGCCGCGGGCGCCAAGCCGCGCGAGAGTGCGGCAAGCGGCGCGGACGGGGCCTTGCGGTAAACGGAGCAGATCATGTTCAAATTTCTTAAAAAGATAGCTGTCAGCGCTCTGTTGACGGGCGCTGCAGGCATTTTTTATGCTCAAAGCGCGTTTGCGCTGCTGCCGATCGAGCATTGGACGCAGGACGGCGGCGCGCAGGTCTGGCTGGTGCAAAGCCCGGCGATACCCATGGTGGACGTGCAGGTGGACTTCGACGCCGGCAGCCGCCGCGACCCGGCGGCGCAGGCGGGCCTGGCCAGCAGCGCGGCGCTGATGAGCGCCAAGGGGGTGCGCGCCGATGGCCAGAACCCCGCGCTCGATGAGAACCAGCTCGGCGAAGCCTGGGCCGACCTGGGCGCCAGCCTGGACGCGGGCGCCGGGCGTGATGCGCTGAGCTTCTCGCTGCGTTCGCTCACGCAGGCCGATCTGCTGGGCCGCGCGGTGCAACTGGCCGCGCGCCAGATCGGCGAGCCCAGCTACCCCGAGGACGTCTGGCAGCGCGAACGCGCGCGCTGGCAGGCCGCCATTGCCGAGGCCGACACCAAGCCCGGCACCGTCGCGGGCAAGGCCTTTGCCAAGGCCGTGTATGGCAGCAACCCCTACGGCCAGCAGGTGACGGCGCAGACGCTGGACGCGATCGGCGTGGCCGACCTCAAGGCCTACCACGCGCGCTACCTGCAGCGCTGCCGCGCGCGCGTGGCCATCGTCGGTGCGGTGGACCGGGCGCAGGCGCAGAGCCTCGTCGATGGCCTGCTCGCGCGCCTGCCCGCGAGCGATGCGAACGGCTGCGCCGCGTTGGCAGGCATGCCCGCGATGCAGCCGCTCGCGCAGGCGCGGGAGATCGACATCCCCTTCACCTCCGCGCAGACGCACGTGCTCATCGGCCAGCCGGGCTTCGTGCGCTCCGACCCGGACTTCCTCGCGCTGCTCGTGGGCGACCACATCCTCGGCGGCGGGGGCTTCACCTCGCGCCTCATGGAGCAGGTGCGCGAAAAGCGCGGCCTGTCCTACAGCGTGTTCAGCGAATTCACGCCGGGCCTGAGCGCCGGCGCCTTCATCGCCGGCCTGCAGACGCGCCCCGACCAGGCCGCCGAAGCGGTGCAGGTCACGC
Organism: Burkholderiales bacterium; assembly: GCA_026954015.1. Classification (GTDB taxonomy): domain Bacteria; phylum Pseudomonadota; class Gammaproteobacteria; order Burkholderiales; family Burkholderiaceae_C; genus Comamonas_C. Next base: position 4,415 of record JAIXLP010000008.1, read on the forward strand.
GCCAGGTGATCGCGGACTTCGTGCAAGACGGCCCCACCGAGGCCGAGCTGCGCGCCGCCAAGGACAACCTGATCGGCGGCTTCGCGCTGCGCATCGACAGCAACCGCAAGCTGCTCGCCAACGTGGTCAACATCGCGCGCAACGGCCTGCCGCTCGACTACCTGGAGCACTGGACGGACCGCGTCGAGGCGCTCACCGTCGCCGACGTGAAGGCGGCGATGGCGCGCAAGCTCCAGCCCGATCGCATGGTGACGGTGGTGGTCGGCGCCACGCCCGCAGCCAAGCCGTGAAGCCGGCGGCGCATGCGCGCGCGCCCGGCGAGGTGCGCATCATCGGCGGCCAGTGGAAGCGCACCCGGCTGCCCGTGCTGGACCGCCCAGGCCTGCGCCCCACGCCCGATCGCGTGCGCGAGACGCTGTTCAACTGGCTCGGGCAGGATCTCACCGGCTGGCGCTGCATGGACGTGTTCGCGGGCACCGGCGCGCTGGGGCTGGAGGCGGCCTCGCGCGGCGCGGCCGAGGTGCTGCTCGTCGAGCACGATGGCGCGCTGGTGCAGCAGATCACGCGCTTGGCCGAGCGCCTGCAGGCCAGCGGGGTCACGGCGCGCCGTGGTGATGGCGTGGCGCGGCTTGCGCAGCAGGCCGGCACGGGCCTGGACCTCGTGCTGCTCGATCCGCCGTTCGATGCGCAGGCGCTGTTCACCCCCGCGCTGCAGGCGGCGGCGCGGGCTGTGGCGCCGCGGGGCTACGTCTACCTGGAAGCGCCCGCGCGATGGAGCGACGAGGCGCTGGCGCCGCTGGGCCTTGCGCTGGCGCGCTACCTGAAGGCGGGCGTATCGCATGCGCACCTGCTGCGTCGCGCTGACTCCTGAAAACAGAGCTGCCCGCGCTTGCCAGCCAAGCGCTGGAGCGACATTTGGCTGTGGATACGCTGCATAATCGGCGCACATGCAGCTACAGGAGCGCGCCGTGTCGCAGATCACCGCCGTCTTTCCCGGAACGTTCGACCCGATCACGCTCGGGCACGAGGACATGCTGCGCCGCGCCTGCGCGCTCTTCGGCACGGTGATCGTGGCCGTCGCGGTGGCGCACCACAAGAAGACGCTGTTCACGCTCGACGAGCGACTGCAGATCGCGCGCGACGCGCTGGCCGACCTGTCGAACGTGACGGTGGAGCCGTTCGACGGGCTCGTGACCGAATTCGCCGTGGCGCGCGGCGCGCGGGTGATGGTGCGCGGCCTGCGCTCGGGCACCGATTTCGACTACGAATTCCAGCTCGCGGGCATGAACCGCCACTTGCGCCCCGAGGTGGACACGGTCTTTCTCACGCCCGATGCGCGCTGGCAGAGCATCAGCAGCACGCTGGTGCGCGAGATCGCGACGCTGGGCGGGCGCGTCGACGGGCTGGTCGGCAAGGCCGTGCTGCCGCGACTGATCGCGAAAGTCGGGCGCGCGTAGCAGTCACCCATGTTTTGATAGCTGTTACCGCCCTGTGGATAAGGGCTGGAGCCGCTTTTTGCCTCAAGAACGGACTTCGCCCGATGCGGTCCACTCCTCGGGCACCTGCGATGCGCTGGCCCCGGCGTGCACGTTGCGGGCCTGCTCCGGCACGATGGCGCTGACCGCGGCCGGAGGGGTGGGGCGCCGGCGTGTGAGCTCCTCGGCGATCTGCACCGCGGACGCCGGACGCCCGGCTACCGTGGGCCTGAGGATGTCCGGGTTGTCGTGCAGCTCCTGCTCGGTCGGCACGTGCGGCGCGAAGCTGTGCGCGTCGGCCAGCGGCCAGTACATGCGGTAGACGTTGTGCTGGTGCGGCAGGTCGTCGAGGATGGCGCGCCGCTCTATCGTCGGCATGAGCGCCGAGAGCAGGCGGATGCGCGCGCTGTCGATGCGCCGCACGATGTGGTGCGTGGAGAGCTGGTCGGGGTGCATCAGGCCCGCGGCCTGCAGCAGCTCCTTGAGCGCGTGCAGCGTGTTGGCGTGGTATTGGGCCACGCGCGGCGCCTTGTCCGAGACCACCAGCGCCTTCTCGCGCACCGGATCCTGCGTGGTGATGCCCGTGGGGCAGAAGCCCGTGTGGCAGACCTGCGCCTGGATGCAGCCCAGCGCCATCATGAAGCCGCGCCCAGAATTGCACCAGTCCGCGCCCAGCGCGAACATGCGCGCCAGGTCGAACGAGGTGATGACCTTGCCCGCCGCGCCGATCTTGATGCGCTCGCGCAGGCCCGTGCCGACCAGCGTGTTGTGCACCAGGTGCAGGCCTTCCTGCACCGGCGCGCCCATGTGGTCGGCGAACTCGATCGGCGCGGCGCCCGTGCCGCCCTCGGCGCCATCGACGACGATGTAGTCGGGCGTGATGTCGGTCTCCAGCATCGCCTTGACGATGCCGAACCACTCCCAGATGTGGCCTATGCACAGCTTGAAGCCCACGGGCTTGCCGCCCGAGAGCTCGCGCAGGCGGGCGATGAACTGCATCATTTCCACCGGCGTGGAAAACGCGCTGTGCGACGAGGGCGAGACGCAGTCCTCGCCCACGGGCACGCCGCGCGCGGCGGCGATCTCGGCCGTCACCTTGGCGCCCGGCAGGATGCCGCCGTGTCCCGGCTTGGCACCCTGGCTGAGCTTGATCTCGATCATCTTCACCTGCGGGTTCCCGGCCTGCTCGGCGAAGCGCTCGGGATTGAAGGTGCCGTCGGGATTTCGGCAGCCAAAGTAGCCCGAGCCTATCTCCCAGATCAGGTCGCCGCCATTCTGGCGGTGGTAGCGGCTGATGCCGCCTTCGCCCGTGTCGTGCGCGAAGCCGCCCATCTTCGCGCCCTGGTTGAGCGCCAGGATGGCGTTGGCCGAGAGCGCGCCAAAGCTCATCGCCGAGATGTTGAACACGCTCGCGTTGTAGGGCTGCGTGCAGGGCGAGACCCCTGCGCGCGTGCTGCCTGGCTGCCCGCCGATCCAGATGCGGAAGTCGTGCGAGGGGATTACCGTCGTGTGCAGCGAGTGGTTGATCCACTCGTAGCCCTTGGCCCCCACGTCCAGCTTGGTGCCGAAGGGTCGCACATCGGGCACGCCCTTGGAGCGCTGGTACACCACGGTGCGCTGCGCGCGCGTGAAGGGTTCGCCCTTTTCGATGTCACCCTCGATGAAGTACTGGCGGATCTCGGGGCGGATGAACTCCAGGAAGAAGCGCATGTGCCCGAGGATGGGGTAGTTGCGCAGCACCGCGTGGCGCGTCTGGCGCAGGTCGTACAACCCCACGAGGATCAGCGCGCAGGCCACGAGGAAAAGCGTCAGCGGCCAGGCCCCCGGGCGCACCGCCATCCACGGCAGGCTCACGACGGCGGCAATCACGCACAGCGCGAAGGTGGTGTAGCGCACGTGGGTGGCGACAAATTGGGGGTGGGACATGGGGCCAGGCTCCGGTAGGTAACTGCCAATCTTAGCCAGCGCGCCGCGCGCGCGGCATCGGGTTTTCAGCGATGGGCGCAGACGCTGCAGTGTGCGTCGCGGGTCAGGCGGATCTCGCTCCAGCGCATCGTGCGCCCGTCGAGCATCAGCAGCCGGCCGGTGAGCGGCTCGCCGATGCCCGCAATGAGCTTGAGCGCCTCGGCCGCCTGCACCGTGCCGATGATGCCCACCATGGGCGCGAACACGCCCATGGTCGAGCACGCCACCTCCTCGAACGCCGCGCCGGGTGGGAATACGCAGGCGTAGCAGGGCGAGCGCGCATCGCGCGTGTCGTACACCGAGACCTGCCCGTCGAAGCGGATCGCCGCGCCCGCCACGAGCGGCCTGCGCGCGGCCACGCAGGCCGCGTTGATCGCGTGGCGCGTGGCGTAGTTGTCGGTGCAATCGAGCACCACGTCGGCGTCGCCCGCAAGGCTGGTGAGGCGCTCGCGCGTCACGCGCTCGCGCACGCGCCGCACCCGCACCTGCGGGTTGATCGCGTGCACCGCGCTCGCGCAGGAATCCACCTTGGCCTGGCCGATGCGCTCCGTGGTGTGCGCAATCTGGCGCTGCAGGTTGGTCAGGTCCACCGCGTCGTCGTCCACCAGCGTGATGCGCCCCACGCCGGCCGACGCGAGGTACAGCGCCGCCGGCGAGCCCAGGCCGCCCGCGCCGACGATGAGCGCGTGCGCCGCGAGCAGCCGCTCCTGCCCCTCGATGCCGATCTCGTCGAGCAGGATGTGGCGCGAATAGCGCAGCAGTTGGTCGTCGTCCATGGCCTGCGATGAAAAAAGGCCGGATGCAGCACCCGGCCTTCGTGGCGTGGGCGCGGCGCGCCTACTCTTCCTTCTTGACGTCCTTGCGCTCGACCAGCGTCTTGCTCACGAGCACCGGCTCGCCCTTGAGGCGGTTGATCGCCTGCGCGAGCTGGAAGTCCTTGTCCGAGCCGAATTCGGGCAGCTTGTGCTCGACCTTGGCGGTCTTGGCTTCTTCCTCGAGCTTCTTGCGCGCCTCTTCGCGCGCCTGCTCCAGCGCCTTGTCCTGCGCCGCCTCGCCGCCCTGGGTGTTGTCCAGGTGCTTGGCCAGGTCGGACTCGCGCAGGCGCAGCGCGCCGAACACGTCGCCCTCGGCGGTTTCATCCAGCATCACGTCGGGCACGATGCCGCGCGCCTGGATCGACTTGCCGCTCGGGGTGTAGTAGCGCGCGGTGGTCAGCTTGATGCCGGTGTCCGGCCCGAGCGGGCGCACCGTCTGCACCGAGCCCTTGCCGAAGGTCTGGCTGCCCATGATGGTCGCGCGGTGGTTGTCCTGCAGCGCGCCTGCGACGATCTCGCTGGCCGACGCCGAGCCCTCGTTGACCAGCACCACCAGCGGCACCTTGCGGATCGCGTCGGGCAGGCGCTTGAGCGGGTCGCCGTTGCCGCGGCGCACGTAGTTCTGCGGCGACGCGGTGAAGATCGCCTTGCTTTCGGCGATCTGGCCGTTGGTCGTCACCACCGTCGTGCCCTCGGGCAGGAAGGCGGCGGAGATGCCCACGGCCGCGTCGAGCAGCCCGCCGGGGTCGTTGCGCAGGTCGAGCACCAGGCCCTTGAGGTTGGGGTCCTGCTGGTAGATGTCCTCGGCCCGGCGCACGAAGTCGTCCACCGTGCGGTCCTGGAACTGCGAGATGCGGATCCAGGCGTAACCCGGCTCGATCACCTTGCCCTTGACCGACTGCGTCTTGATTTCCTCGCGCGTGATCGTCACCGGGAAGGTGCGGCTCTCATCCTTGCGGAAGACGGTGAGCGTCACCTTGGTGCCCGGCTCGCCGCGGATGCGCTTGACCGCGTCGTTCAGCGGCAGGCCGCGCACCGCCTCGTCACCGATCTTGGTGATGAGGTCGCCCGTCTTCAGGCCCGCGCGGTCGGCGGGTGAGCCCTCGATGGGCGAGACGACCTTGATGAGGCCGTCTTCCTGCGTGATCTCGATGCCCACGCCGACGAAGCGCCCCGAGGTGCCTTCGCGAAATTCCTTGAACGACTTCTTGTCGAAATACTGCGAGTGCGGATCAAGCCCCGCCACCATGCCTGAAATGGCGTCGGTGATGAGCTTCTTGTCGTCCACAGGCTCGACGTAGTCGGTCTTGATGAGGCCGAACACCGCCGCGAGCTGCTGCAGCTCTTCCAGTGGCAGGGGTGCCATCGCGCCGCGCGCGACGGTCTGCAGCGACACCGTGGTGAGTGCGCCTGCGAGCACCCCGGCCGAGACCCATCCTGCTATCTTGAGTTTTTGCCCCATGGACCACCCTTACCGCGTCGCGGCAATATACACCTTGGAACGCCCCGCACGGGGTCGGTTCCCCCGCGCTGCACGCTTCATGCCTGGCCCTGCGCGGCCACTGCGGCCGCGGCCTGCGCCGCAGCCTGCGCGTCGCCGAGATAGTAGTGGCGCAGGGGCCGCAGCGCATCGTCCAGTTCGTAGACCAGCGGGATGCCGTTGGGGATGTTCAACCCCACGATGGCGTCGTCCGAAATGCCGTCCAGGTACTTGACGAGCGCGCGGATCGAGTTGCCGTGCGCCGCGATCAGCACCCGCTGCCCCGAGCGGATCGCTGGCGCGATCGCGTCCTGCCAGTAGGGCAGCACGCGCGCCACCGTGTCCTTGAGGCATTCGGTGAGCGGCACCTGTCCGGGTGCGAGCCGGGCGTAGCGCGGGTCGCCGCGTTCGCAGCGCGCGTCGTTCGGGTCGAGTGCGGGCGGCGGCACGTCGTAGCTGCGCCGCCAGGTGTGCACCTGCGCGTCGCCGTACTGCTTCGCGGTTTCGGCCTTGTTCAGGCCCTGCAGCGCGCCGTAGTGGCGCTCGTTCAGGCGCCAGCTGTGCGCCACGGGCAGCCAGGTGCGCTGCATGGCGTCCAGGCAATGCCAGAGCGTGTGCGTGGCGCGCTGCAGCACGCTCGTGTGCGCAACGTCGAACTCGTAGCCTTCGGTCGTGAGCAGTTCGCCGGCTGCCCGCGCCTGCGCGACGCCGGTTGCGGTGAGCGGCACGTCGGTCCAGCCGGTGAAGCGGTTTTCCAGGTTCCAGGTGGATTCGCCGTGGCGGATCAGGACGAGTTGGTGCATGCGTGGGTTCCGGTGGCAGGCAAGACGGGCTGTGGCAATGCTGAACAAGTCCCTCGCGCGCGCCACATTCCTGCCTGGGGCGGTCCGCGGTGCTGCAAGTGCTCGCCATGGCCACCGCCATGACCGCGCTTTGCACCTTGCATCCCATCCCCAGACAGGGCACGCCACGTCGCGGGGACTTGTTCAGCGTCGCCCTATTTTAGAATCGGCGCTTTCGCTCCCATCTGTAGTGCCGTGAACTTCGTCCTCGAGAACTGGTATCTGATCGTGCTTGCGCTCGTCTCGGGCGGCTTGCTGGCGTGGCCCATGGTGTCCGGCGGCGGCGCGGGCGGGCTCTCGGCGATGCAGGCGGTGCAGCTCATCAACCGCGAAAAGGCCGTGGTGGTCGACGTGTGCGAGGCGCAGGAATACGCCGCGGGCCACGTGAGCGGTTCCAAGAACGTGCCCCTGTCGCAGTTCAAGGAGCGCCTGCCGCAGGTGGTCAAGAACAAGACCGTGCCGCTGGTATTGGTGTGCGCGCGCGGCATGCGTGCGCGCCGCGCCGTCGGCATGGCGCGCCAGCTCGGCTATGAGAAGGCGCAGGCGCTGACGGGCGGCACCGCCGCATGGCGCGAAGCCAACATGCCTATCGAAAAGGCATAAGCTGCCTGGCGTGGCCCAGTGCCAGCGCAAAGGATGAATGCGATGCAACCCGTGAAGATGTACACCACGGCCGTGTGCCCCTACTGCATACGCGCCAAGCAGTTCCTCAAGTCCAAGGGCGTGGAGCAGATCGAGGAAATCCGCGTCGATGCCGACCCGCAGGCGCGTCAGCAGATGATGGAAATCACCGGCCGGCGCACCGTGCCGCAGATCTTCATCGGCACGACGCACGTGGGCGGGCACGACGACCTCATGGCGCTCGAAGCCCGCGGGGGCCTTGTGCCGCTGCTGCAGTCCTGATTCTCCTGCGGCGCACTGCATAATGCGCCGCTGAAGTGCCCGCTGCGGGAGCCGCCCCCGGCGGGCCTTGTCGTATCCACCACTCCCGAGACCGCTACCATGGCCGACGAACAAGCAACCCCGGTTTTCCAGATCCAGCGCATGTACCTCAAGGACATGTCGCTCGAACAGCCCAACTCCCCTGCCATCCTGCTGGAGCAGGAGCAGCCTAGCGTGGACATCCAGCTCGGCGTCGCGGCGGCGAGCGTCGCCGAGGGCATCTACGAGGCGACCGTGACGGCCACGGTGCACGCCAAGAACAAGGACAAGACGGTCTTCCTCGTCGAGGTCAAGCAGGCCGGCATCTTCGAGATCCGCAACGTGCCGCAGGACCAGATGGACAGCGTGCTGCGCGTGGTCTGCCCGCAGGTGATCTACCCCTACGCGCGCGCCAACGTGGCCGACGTGATCACCCGCGCCGGTTTCCCGCCCGTGCACCTGGCCGAGATCAATTTCCAGGCGATGTACGAGCAGCAGCAGGCCGCCGCGGCCGCGCAGGGGGCGAACGGCACCGCCCACGCCCAGTAAGAGCAAGGGCGCGGCGCCCGCCAGCGCGACTTGCGATGAAGATCGTCGTCATCGGCGCAGGCGCGTGGGGCACGGCAATCGCGGTCGCGGCTGCTGGCCACCGCGCCAGTCATCGCGTGGTGCTATGGACGCGCGATGCCGCGCAGGCCGAGGCGATGCGCGCGGCGCGCGAAAACGTGCGTTACCTGCGCGGTGTCGCGCTTCCCGTGGCGCTGGAAATCACGAGTGCAGAGCTCGCGCCCGTGCGCGCGCAGGCCGATCTCGTCATCGTTGCTACGCCCATGGCCGCCCTGCGCCCCATGCTGGCCGCCTTGCACGACGCGGTCGCGCCGGTGGCGTGGCTGTGCAAGGGCTTCGAAGCCGGGTCGGGCCTGCTCGCGCACGAGGTGTGCGCGCAGGTGGCGCCGCGCCTGCGCGCGGGCGCGCTCAGCGGCCCGAGCTTCGCGCTTGAAGTGGCGCAGCAGCGCCCCACGGCGCTCGTCGCCGCCAGCGCCGATACCGCCGTGCGCGACGCGCTGGTGCATGCGCTGCACGGCCCGCGGCTGCGCATCTATGCCAACGACGACGTGGTGGGCGTGCAAGTGGGCGGCGCGGTGAAGAACGTGCTCGCCATCGCCACCGGCCTGTGCGACGGCCTGCAGCTCGGACTGAACGCCCGCGCGGCGCTCATCACGCGGGGGCTGGCGGAAATGTCGCGCCTGGGCGTGGCGCTGGGCGCGCGCGTGGAAACGTTCATGGGCCTGTCCGGGCTCGGTGACCTGGTGCTCACCGCGACGGGCGACCTTTCGCGCAACCGCCGCGTCGGGCTGCTGCTGGCAGAGGGCCGCACGCTGGCGCAGGCCGTGCAGTCGCTGGGCCACGTGGCCGAGGGCGTGTACAGCGCGCGCACGGTGGTGGCGCGGGCGCGCCAGCTTGGCGTGGAGATGCCGGTGTCCGAGGCGGTGGTGGCGCTGCTCGACGGCGCGCTGGCACCGGCACAGGCCGTGGCGGCGCTGATGGAGCGCGAGCCGCGCGAGGAGACTCCCTGAGTGGATCGCGTCGAGCCCATGAAAAGAGGCCCGTGAACGGACGTTCACAGGCCTCTGGTTTTTGGTGCGGCTGGCAGGAATCGAACCCACGACCCCTTGGTTCGTAGCCAAGTACTCTATCCAGCTGAGCTACAGCCGCGAAGCGCGCAACTATAGCACAGCGCAGCGGCGTTTTTCGGAGAAATCTACCTTCTGGCGTAGCCCAGGCAGGCGCCCGCGTTGGGCATGCCCTTGCACTCGCGGTACAGGCGCCTTTCGCGCTCGGCGGTGGTTTCTCCCGAGTTGTTCTGTGAAGGTTTGACCTTGCCGGAGCGCTTCTTGGCCGGGGTTGCGTGCGTGGCTGTGGCGGCCTGCTGGTTCTTGCTCGCCGCGCCGGTGGCGGGCGCCAGCAGCAGACCGCCCAAAGCCAGGGTGAGTGTGAGGAAGGGGATAGGGCGGGTACGCATGATGTTCGCGGGCGAGTTCTCGGCCCGCGATGGTGGCACCCTCCAAGAGCATGCGGGCACCGGGTGTGCACGGATGGTCGCGCGTGGCGGCTGCCCTTATAATCTACCGGTTTTGCATGGTGCAGGACGCACGCCGGGGGCCCTTCCAGCCGCCGGCGCAAGTAACACCGGGGCCCGGGCCTGCACACCGCGCGTGTGCCGCCTCGCCGCAGGTGCCCCCATCCAAGGAAACATCATGATTTCTTCTTCCGCCAAGGCCGAGGTGGTCAAGGCCAATGCCCGTACCGCCACCGATACCGGCAGCCCCGAGGTGCAGGTAGCGCTGCTCACCGCGCGCATCAACGAACTCACGCCGCACTTCAAGCAGCATTCCAAGGACCACCACGGTCGCCGCGGCCTGCTGCGCATGGTGAGTCGCCGTCGCAAGCTGCTGGACTACCTCAAGGCCAAGGACGCTGAGCGCTACACCGCGCTGATCGCCAAGCTCGGCCTGCGCAAGTAAGGGCTGCGACGCGCAACGACGCCTGAGCTGGGGGCACTGGCCCAGGCGTCTTTTGTTTTTTGCCAGGCTCGGACAGAGCGAAGCTGTGTCATTCCAATCCTGCATTGGCTCTCAAATCAGGAGCTTGCAGCGCAGGTCTGGAATGGCATCGCGATCTGTCTGATATTGAAAACCTTGCTGCACGAGCGGCAGCAGCTATTTTTATTAGAGTAAACGATGACCATATTCAACAAGACGACCAAGACCTTCCAGTGGGGCCAGCACACGGTCACGATGGAAACCGGCGAGATCGCCCGCCAGGCCAGCGGCGCGGTGCTCGTGCGCATCGACGACACGGTGGTGCTCGCCACCGTCGTGGCGTCCAAGAATGCCAAGCCGGGGCAGGATTTCTTCCCGCTCACGGTCGATTACATCGAAAAGACCTACGCCGCCGGCAAGATTCCGGGCAACTTCTTCAAGCGCGAGGCCAAGCCGAGCGAGCATGAAACCCTCACCAGCCGCCTGATCGACCGCCCGATCCGCCCGCTGTTTCCCGAGGGCTTCTACAACGAGGTGCACGTCGTCATCCACACCGTCTCGCTCAACCCCGAGGTGGACGCCGACATCGCCGCGCTGATCGCCACGAGCGCGGCGCTGGCCGTCTCCGGCATTCCGTTCAACGGCCCCATCGGCGCGGCGCGCGTGGGCTACATCAACGGCGAATACGTGCTCAACCCGGGCCAGACGCAGCGCAAGAGCAGCCAGCTCGACCTGGTCGTCGCCGGCACCGAATCGGCCGTGCTGATGGTTGAATCCGAAGCCGACCAGCTGCCCGAGGACGTCATGCTCGGCGCCGTGGTCTACGGCCACGAGCAGGGCAAGATCGCGATCAACGCGATCCACGAACTCGTGCGCGACGCGGGCAAACCCGTGTGGGACTGGCAGCCTGCCCCCAAGGACGAGGCGCTGATCGCCAAGGTGAACGCGCTGGGCGAAGAGAAGCTGCGCGCCGCCTACCACCACCGCAACAAGCAGGTGCGCACGCAGGCCTGCCGCGAGGCCTACGCCGCCGTCAAGGCGGGCCTGACCGAGCAGGGCGTGGCGTTCGACCCGGTGGGCGTGGACAACCTGCTGTTCGAACTTGAAGCGCGCATCGTGCGCGGCCAGATCCTCGCGGGCGAGCCGCGCATCGACGGGCGCGACACGCGCACCGTGCGCCCCATCGAAATCCGCACCGGCGTGCTGCCGCGCACCCACGGCTCGGCGCTGTTCACGCGCGGCGAGACGCAGGCGCTGGTACTCACCACGCTGGGCACCGAGCGCGACGCGCAGCGCATCGACGCGCTCGCGGGCGAGTACGAAGATCGCTTCCTGTTCCACTACAACATGCCTCCGTTCGCCACCGGCGAAGTGGGCCGCATGGGCTCGACCAAGCGCCGCGAGATCGGCCACGGGCGCCTGGCCAAGCGCGCGCTCATCGCCTGCCTGCCGGGCAAGGATGAATTCCCCTACACCGTGCGCGTGGTCTCCGAGATCACCGAGTCGAACGGCTCCAGCTCCATGGCCTCGGTCTGCGGCGGGTGTCTCTCGCTCATGGACGCGGGCGTGCCGATGAAGGCGCACGTGGCGGGCATCGCCATGGGCCTGATCAAGGAAGACAACAAGTTCGCGGTGCTCACCGACATCCTGGGCGACGAGGACCACCTCGGCGACATGGACTTCAAGGTCGCGGGCACGACGGCTGGCGTGACCGCGCTGCAGATGGACATCAAGATCCAGGGCATCACCAGGGAAATCATGCAGGTGGCGCTGGCGCAGGCCAAGGAAGCGCGCATGCACATCCTCGGCAAGATGCAGGAAGCGCTGGGCGGCGCCAAGGAGGAGATCTCCAGCTTCGCGCCCAAGCTCTACACCATGAAGATCAACCCCGAGAAGATCCGCGACGTGATCGGCAAGGGCGGCGCCACCATCCGCCAGCTCACCGAGGAAACCGGCACGCAGATCAACATCGAGGAAGACGGCACCATCACCATCGCCAGCAACGACGCCGCCAAGGCCGATGACGCCAAGCGCCGCATCGAGGCGATCACGGCCGAGGCCGAGGTGGGGCAGGTCTACGAGGGCCCGGTCACCAAGATCCTGGACTTCGGCGCGCTCGTGAACATCCTGCCGGGCAAGGACGGCCTGCTGCACATCAGCCAGATCGCGCACGAGCGCGTGGAAAAGGTCAGCGACTACCTGCAGGAAGGCCAGATCGTCAAGGTCAAGGTGCTCGAAACCGACGACCGTGGCCGCATCAAGCTTTCGATGAAGGCGCTGCTGGAGCGCCCCGCGCGCGAGGACCGCCCCGAAGGCGACAACGGCGAACGCCATAGCCGCAACGGCGATCGCAACCACCGCCGCGAACGCGACTTCGACCGCGCGCCGCGCGACGAAGCCCCGCGCGATGACGGTGCCTCGCAGGGAGACGCCTGATTACTATGAAAATGAGTGCTGACGGCGCTTGCCTGGCAAGCGCTGGCGCCGTATTTCATGGAATGAATTGATGACCGCATCGATGCGTGCCGTCGAAATCGCGGCGTTCGGCCCCGCAGAGAACCTGCGCCTGGGGGAACGGCCCATGCCCGTGCCCGGCGAGGGTGAATTGCTGATCCGCGTGAGCGCGAGCGGCGTGAACCGCCCCGACGTGATCCAGCGTCTGGGCCACTATCCGCCGCCGCCCGGCGCCTCCGATCTGCCGGGCCTGGAAGTGGCGGGCCAGATCGTGCGCGGTGACGCGGCCGCGATGGAGCAGGCGGGCCTGCGCGTGGGCGACCGCGTCTGCGCTCTGGTCGCGGGTGGCGGCTACGCGGACCACTGCGTTGCGCCCGTCGCCCAGTGCCTGCCGGTGCCCGACGGCCTGTCCGACGTCGAGGCGGCCTCGCTGCCCGAAAACTATTACACCGTCTGGAGCAACGTCTTCGACCGTGGCCGGCTCGCCGCGGGCGAGACGCTGCTGGTGCAGGGCGGCAGCAGCGGCATCGGCGTCGCGGCGATCCAGTTGGCGCGCGCCAGGGGGGCCACGGTGCTCGCAACCGCGGGCAGCGACGAGAAGTGCGCCGCCTGCGTGCGGCTGGGCGCGGCGCGCGCCATCAACTACAAGACGCAGGATTTCGTCGCCGAAGTGCGCAGCCTCACGCAGGGGCGCGGCGCGGACGTGATCCTGGACATGGTCGCGGGCGACTACGTCGCGCGCGAGGTGCAGTGCCTGGCCGAGGACGGGCGCCTGGTCATCATCGCGGTGCAGGGCGGCGTCCAGGCGGAATTCAACGTCGGTCTGGTGCTGCGCCGGCGCCTGACCATCACGGGCTCGACGCTGCGCGTGCGCCCCGTGGCGTTCAAGGGTGCCATCGCCCGCGCGCTGCGCGAGCACGTCTGGCCGCTGTTGGAAAGCGGTGCCATCAAGCCCGTGGTCCACGCCACCTTTGCCGCCGCCGACGCGGCGCAGGCACACGCGCTGATGGAGTCGAACCGGCACATCGGCAAGATCGTTCTGACGTGGTGAACCCCATGACGACACGCCAAAAATTCATCGCGGGCAACTGGAAGATGAACGCCAGTCTGCCGGCCAACGCGGCGCTGCTCGGCGCGCTGCTCGAGGGGCTGCGCCAGCAGCCCCCGGCGTGCGAGGTAGCGGTGGCCGTGCCCATGCCGTACCTCTCGCAAGTGCAGCAACTGCTGGCGGGCAGCAGCGTGCGCCTGGGCGCGCAGGACGTCTCTGCACACGACGCGGGCGCCTACACTGGCGAAACCTCGGCCGCGATGCTGCGGGACTTCGCCGTGCGCTACGCGCTCGTCGGCCATTCCGAACGCCGCCAGTACCACGGCGAAACCGATGCGCAGGTCGCGGCCAAGGCCGAGCGGCTGCTTGCCGCGGGCATCACGCCCATCGTGTGCGTGGGCGAAACGCTGGCCGAGCGCGAGGCTGGTGCCACCGATGCGGTCGTCGCGCGCCAGTTGGATGCGGTGGTGCAGTCGCTGGGCGCCGCGGCCGCGCAGGTCGTCGTCGCCTACGAGCCCGTCTGGGCCATAGGCACCGGGCGCACCGCCACGCCGCAGCAGGCGCAGCAGGTGCATGCGGTGCTGCGTGGCCGGCTCGCGGCCGCGCGGCCCGAGGCGGCGCGCGTGGCCATCCTCTACGGCGGCAGCATGAACGCCGCCAACGCCCCCGAACTGCTCGCGCAGCCCGACATTGACGGCGGATTGATCGGCGGCGCATCGCTCAAGGCGCCCGATTTCCTCAAGATCATCGAGGCCGCGCGGGCGTGATCCACGCCCACGGCCCGCAAACCCAGGACACACTTTTATGCATCTCCTGCTCAATATCGTCTTTGCCGTGCAAATGCTCGCCGCCATCGCGATGGTGGCGCTGATCCTCGTGCAGCACGGCAAGGGCGCGGACATGGGCGCCGCGTTCGGCAGCGGCAGCGCCGGCAGCGTGTTCGGCTCCAGCGGCAGCGCCAATTTCCTCTCGCACACCACCGCGGTGCTGGCGACGGTCTTTTTGCTTGCCACGCTCACACTTGCGTATTTCGGCAACCAGCGGCCGGTGAACAACAGCGTCGGCAGCGTGCTTGAAACGCCGGCTGGCGCGGTAGCGCCCAAGCCCGCCGAGACGGCGCCGGCGGCGCCTGCTGCACCCGCGCCCGGCGCCGGCACCAGCGGCACCGGCACGGACCAGATCCCCACCAAGTGAGCTTGCCCTGACGCGGCGCAAAACGGCGCCGCGCGAGGCCAGAGTCGGGGTGTTTACGGGTTAGAATTCCCCGTTGTCCGGACGCTTTTCATCGAACCCCGTTCGACCCTCTGGCAGTCCGGACGCCTACAACAGCCGTCGTGGTGGAATTGGTAGACACGCTATCTTGAGGGGGTAGTGGCGAAAGCTGTGCGAGTTCGAGTCTCGCCGACGGCACCACATTCAGGGCTGCTCCCGTTGCTCTTCGTGAGGGCGGGAGCGGCCCCCGTGAGAAGTAGATCGACCGATGAACCTTGAAGCCTACCTCCCCGTACTCTTGTTCATCCTGGTCGGTCTGGCGATCGGCGTGATTCCGCTGGTGCTGGGGTACATCCTGGGCCCGAACCGTCCAGACCCCGCCAAGAATTCCCCTTACGAATGCGGTTTCGAGGCGTTTGACGACGCGCGCATGAAATTCGACGTGCGCTACTACCTCGTCGCCATCCTGTTCATCCTGTTCGACCTGGAAATCGCCTTCCTCTTCCCCTGGGCGGTCGCGCTCAAGCAGGTGGGGATGGCGGGGTTGGTCGCCGTGCTCGTGTTCCTGGGCATCCTCGTCGTCGGGTTCGTCTACGAGTGGAAAAAAGGCGCGCTGGATTGGGAATGAACGTGCGTCCGAGAGGTTATTGCGATGATTGAAGGCGCGATGAAGGAAGGCTTCGTCACCATGAGCTATGACGCCGTGGTGAACTGGGCCAAGACGGGCTCCCTGTGGCCCATGACTTTCGGCCTCGCGTGTTGCGCGGTCGAAATGATGCACGCTGCGGCGGCGCGCTACGACCTGGCGCGCTTCGGCGCCGAGGTGTTTCGCGCAAGCCCCCGCCAGTCCGACCTGATGATCGTCGCGGGCACGCTGTGCAACAAGATGGCGCCCGCGCTGCGCAAGGTCTACGACCAGATGGCCGAGCCGCGCTGGGTCATCTCCATGGGCTCGTGCGCCAACGGCGGCGGCTACTACCACTACAGCTATTCGGTGGTGCGCGGGTGCGACCGCATCGTGCCGGTGGACGTCTACGTGCCGGGCTGCCCGCCCACGGCCGAAGCGCTGATCTACGGCATCATCCAGTTGCAGCAGAAAATTCGCCGCACGCAAACCATAGCGCGCGCTTGAAGGGTCCAGAGCATGACTGATGTGGCGATCCGCCCCGAGGCGCTGCGCGACGCGATCGCGGCCGCGCTGGGCGAGAAGGCGAGCGCGGTGACACTCGCGCTGGGCGAGGTGACGGCCGTGGTGCCGGTAGCCAACTACCTGGCCGCCATGCAGGTGCTGCGCGACGCGCCCACGTGCAGGTTCGAGCAGCTGCTTGACCTGTGCGCGGTGGACTATTCGGCGTGGCGCGACACCGGCGCCGACGGCCCGCGTTTTGCGGTGGTCTCGCACCTGCTGTCGGTGTCGCTCAACCAGCGCGTGCGGGTCAGGGTGTACTGCCCCGACGACGACTTCCCGGTGGTGCCGTCGGTGACGGCGCTCTGGAGTGGTGCCAACTGGTTCGAGCGTGAGGCGTTCGACCTCTTTGGCGTGGTTTTCGACGGCCACGAAGACCTGCGCCGCATCCTCACGGACTACGGGTTCATCGGCCATCCGTTCCGCAAGGATTTCCCGATTTCGGGCGAGGTGGAAATGCGCTACGACGAGCAGCAGCGCCGCGTGGTCTACGAGCCGGTCACGATCGAGCCGCGCGAGATCACGCCGCGCATCATCCGCGAAGAGCATTACGCAGGGCTCGATCGTGGTGACCAGTGGCTGGGCGGGGCGAACCAATAATGGCTGAAATCAAGAACTATTCGCTCAACTTTGGCCCGCAGCACCCGGCCGCGCACGGCGTGCTGCGCCTCGTGCTCGAGCTGGACGGCGAAGTCGTGCAGCGCGCCGACCCGCACGTCGGCCTGCTGCACCGCGCGACCGAGAAACTCGCCGAAACCAAGACCTACATCCAGGCACTGCCCTACATGGACCGGCTGGATTACGTCTCGATGATGTGCAACGAGCACGCCTATTGCCTCGCCATCGAGAAACTGCTGGGCTTGGAAGTGCCGATCCGCGCCAAGTACATCCGCGTGATGTTCTCCGAGATCACGCGCCTCTTGAACCACCTCATGTGGCTGGGTTCGCACGGCCACGACTGCGGCGCCTCGACCATGCTGCTGTGGACCTTCCGCGAGCGTGAAGATCTCTTCGACATGTACGAGGCGGCCTCCGGCGCGCGCATGCACGCGGCGTATTTCCGCCCCGGTGGCGTGTACCGCGACCTGCCCGACACCATGCCGCAGTACAGGCAGAGCAAGGTCAAGAGCGCCAAGGCGATCGAGGAGCTCAACCGCAACCGCCAGGGCAGCCTGCTCGATTTCATCGACGATTTCACGCAGCGCTTCCCTGCCTGCGTGGACGACTATGAAGTGCTGCTCACCGAGAACCGCATCTGGAAGCAGCGCACCGTGGGGATCGGTGTGGTTTCCGCCGAGCGTGCGCTGAATCTGGGGCTCACCGGTCCCATGCTGCGTGGTTCGGGCATCGCGTGGGATCTGCGCAAGAAGCAGCCCTATGAGGTGTACGACCGCATGGACTTCGACGTGCCCGTCGGGGTCGCGGGCGACTGCTACGACCGCTACCTCGTGCGCGTGGAAGAGATGCGCCAGTCCAACCGCATCATCAAGCAGTGCGTCGACTGGTTGCGCGCGAATCCGGGGCCGGTGATCGTCGACAACTACAAGGTGGCCCCGCCGCCGCGCGAGCGCATGAAGACGGGCATGGAAGACCTGATCCACCACTTCAAGTTCTTCTCGGAAGGTTTTCGCATCCCCGAAGGCGAGGCCTACGCGGCGATCGAGCACCCCAAGGGCGAGTTCGGCATCTATCTGGTGAGCGACGGCGCCAACAAGCCGTACCGCCTCAAGATCCGTCCGCCGGGTTTTGCGCATCTGGCGGCGTTCGACGAGTTGGTGCGGGGCCACATGATCGCCGACGCGGTGGCGATCATCGGCACGCTGGATATCGTGTTCGGAGAAGTAGACCGATGATGACCGAAGCGACCAAGGAGCGGTTTGCCCGCGCGGTGGCCAAGTATCCGGCAGAGCAGCGGCGCTCCGCAGTGATGGCGTGCCTCGCGATCGTGCAGCAGGAACAGGGCTGGATCAGCCAGGAAAGCGAAGTGGAAGTGGCCGCCTACCTCGGCATGCCGCCGATCGCGGTGCACGAGATCACCACGTTCTACAACATGTACAACCAGAAGCCGGTGGGGCGCTACAAGCTCGCCGTCTGCACCAACCTGCCGTGCCAGTTGCGCGGCAGCCTGCAGGCCATGGAGCATCTGAAAGGCAAGCTCGGCATCGAGATGGGCGACACGACCGAGGATGGCGCGTTCACCCTGCAGGAATGCGAGTGCCTCGGTGCCTGCGGCGACGCCCCGGTGATGCTGGTCAACGACCGCAGCATGTGCAGCTTCATGGACAACGGCAAGCTCGATGCGCTGATCGACGGCCTGCGCACCGCGGAGGACAAGGCATGAGCACGGTTCAGGAGCTGCTGTCCAGCTTCGAGGCACACGGCCAGGAGTCCTGCTTCCACGGTCGCCACATCAACCCGCAGATCTATGCGGGTCTGGATGGCACCAACTGGCGCCTCAAGGACTACGAGGCGCGCGGCGGCTACCAGGCGCTACGCAAGATCCTGGGTGCCGACGGCGGGCAGAAGATGACGCAGGACGAGGTCATCGCCACCGTCAAGGCCTCCGGCCTGCGCGGGCGCGGCGGCGCGGGCTTTCCCACGGGGCTGAAGTGGAGCTTCATGCCGCGCCAGTTCCCCGGCGCCAAGCACCTGTGCTGCAACTCCGACGAGGGCGAACCCGGCACCTTCAAGGATCGCGACATCCTCATGTACAACCCGCACATCGTCATCGAGGGCATGGCGATCGGGGCGTACGCCATGGGCGTGAACCTCGCCTACAACTACATCCACGGCGAAATCTTCACCGTGTACGAACGCTTCGAGGAAGCGCTGGAAGAAGCGCGCGCCGCGGGCTACCTGGGCAAGAACGTGCTGGGCAGCGGCTTCGACTTCGAGCTGCATGCGCACCATGGTTTCGGCGCGTACATCTGCGGCGAGGAAACCGCGTTGCTGGAGTCGCTTGAAGGCAAGAAGGGCCAGCCGCGCTTCAAGCCGCCGTTTCCCGCAAGCTACGGCCTGTACGGCAAGCCGACCACGGTCAACAACACCGAAACCTTCGCGGCGGTGCCGTGGATCTTCCGCCACAGCGCCCAGGAGTACCTGGAGTGTGGCAAGCCCAACAACGGCGGCACCAAGATCTTCTCGGTTTCGGGCGATGTCGAAAAACCCGGCAACTACGAGATCCCGCTGGGCACGCCCTTCACCAAGCTGCTGGAACTGGCCGGCGGCGTGCGCGGCGGGCGCCAGCTCAAGGCGGTGATCCCCGGTGGTTCGTCGTCCCCGGTGCTGCCCGCGGCCATCATGAACGAATGCACGATGGACTACGACAGCATCGCCAAGGCGGGCTCCATGCTGGGCTCGGGCGCCGTCATCGTGATGGACGAGACGCGCGACATGGTTGAATGCCTGGTGCGACTGTCCTACTTCTACATGCACGAATCCTGCGGTCAGTGCACGCCGTGTCGCGAGGGCACGGGCTGGCTCTGGCGCATGGTGCACCGCATCCAGCACGGCCAGGGGCGCCCGGAGGATATCGAGAAGCTCGACGAAGTGGCGTTCAACATCATGGGTCGCACGATCTGCGCGCTGGGCGACGCAGCCGCGATGCCGGTGCGCGCGATGATCAAGCACTACCGGCACGAGTTCGTTGCCAAGATCGAGGCGGCTGCCAGGCAGGCCGCAGCCGCCTGATCCCCGGAAGTACATATGGTTGAAATCGAACTGAACGGGAAAAAGGTCGAGGTACCCGAAGGCAGCATGGTCATGCATGCGGCCGAGCTCTCGGGCACCTACATCCCGCACTTCTGCTGGCACAAGAAGCTCTCCATCGCGGCCAACTGCCGCATGTGCCTGGTCGACGTGGAAAAGGCACCCAAGCCGGTGCCCGCCTGCGCCACGCCCGTGACCAACGGCATGGTCGTGCGCACGCGCACCGACAAGGCCGTGAACGCACAGAAGTCGGTGATGGAGTTCCTGCTCATCAATCACCCGCTGGACTGTCCGGTCTGCGACCAGGGCGGCGAGTGCCAGCTGCAGGACCTGGCCGTGGGCTACGGCATGTCAGCCTCGCGCTTCACCGAGGAAAAGCGCGTCGTGCTGCGCAAGGAAGCGGGGCCGTTGATCTCGATGGAGGAGATGACGCGCTGCATCCACTGCACGCGCTGCGTCCGTTTTGGCGAGGAGATCGGCGGCGTCATGGAACTCGGCATGGTCAACCGTGGCGAATTTTCCGAGATCACGACGATCAAGGGCGACACGATCGACTCCGAGCTCTCGGGCAACATGATCGACGTCTGTCCGGTGGGCGCGCTCACGAGCAAGCCCTTCCGCTTTTCGGCGCGCACCTGGGAGCTTTCGCGCCGGCGCTCGGTGTCGCCACACGACTCCAACGGCGCCAACCTCACGGTGCAGGTGAAGAACCACAAGGTACTGCGCGTCGTCCCCTATGAGAACGAAGACGTCAACGAGTGCTGGATCGCCGACCGCGACCGCTTCTCGTATGAAGCCCTCAACTGCGACGAGCGCCTGATCAAACCCATGGTCAAGCAGGGTGGCCAGTGGCAGGAAGTGGACTGGCAGACCGCGCTCGAATACGTGGGCAACGGCCTGCGCGACATCGTTGCCGAGCATGGTGCGGGCAGCGTCGGCGCGCTGGTGAGCCCCCACAGCACGCTGGAAGAGCTTTACCTGGCCAAACAACTGATCAATGGGCTGGGCAGCGACAACATCGACCACCGCCTGCGCGCCGCCGAATTCGAAAGCGGCGCGGGCGTGCGCTGGCTCGGCACTTCGATCGCCTCGCTGAGCACCCTGCAGTCCGTGCTGGTCGTTGGCTCCAACATCCGCAAGGACCATCCGCTGTTCGCGCAGCGCATCCGCCAGGCCGTGCGCAAGGGTGGCTGTTCGGTCAATGCGATCAACGCCGTCGATGACGACTGGGCCATGGGCATGGGGCAGGTCCTGCTGGCCTCGCCCTCGCATTGGGCTGCGGCGCTCGCCGAAGTGGCTGCCGCCGTGGCCGCGCTGAAAGAGGTCGCCGCGCCGGTGCCGGTCGCCCAAGTGGGCGCCAAGGCCAGGGCCATCGCCGCCGCGCTGGTGGCGGGCGAGCGCAAGACCGTGCTGCTGGGCAATGCCGCCGCGCACCACGCCAGGGCGTCGAACCTGCTGGCGCTGGCGCAGTGGATAGGCGCGCAAACGGACGCGAGCGTGGGCTACCTCACCGAAGCGGCCAACACGGTCGGCGCGCAGTGGGTCGGTGCCCAGCCCGTCAAGGGAGGGCTCAACGCCGCCCAGATGCTCGCGGGCGGGCTCAAGGCTGCGCTGCTGTTCAATACCGAGCCCGAGTTCGACTCGGCCGCCGGCGCCGCCGCGGCCGAAGCGCTGGGCAAGGCTGGCATGGTAGTCACCTTCAGCCCCTTCAAGGCCAACATGGCGTTCAGCGACGTGCTGCTGCCGATCGCGCCGTTCACCGAAACCTCGGGCACCTTCGTCAATGCCGAAGGGCGCATCCAGGGCTTTCATGCGGTGGTCAAGCCGCTGGGCGACACGCGCCCCGGCTGGAAGGTGCTGCGCGTGCTGGGCAATCTGCTTGAAATTCCGGGGATGGAGTGGGAGACCTCGCAAGAGGTGCTCGCGGCCATCACCGGCGCGCCCGCGGGCGAGCTGGCCTTCGTGCCGGCAGACAAGTTGGACAACTCCACGAAGGCGGCACTCGTGGCCGATACGGGTGAGGTGCCCGTGCCCGTGTCGGCGAGCATCTACCAGCTCGATGGTCTGGTGCGCCGCGCGCGTGCGCTGCAAATGACGGCCGATGCGCGCGCCGCGCGTGAAGGAGGTGCTGCGTGATCGATGGCATCTATACCGCCGGGTTGCAACTGAGCAGTGCCCCCTGGTGGACGGTTGCAGGCTGGCCCGTCATCTGGGGTCTGATCAAGATCGTCTGCGTGGTGGTGCCGCTGCTGGTTGCGGTGGCTTACATGACGCTCTGGGAGCGCAAGCTGCTGGGGTACATGCAGGTGCGCCAGGGGCCTAACCGCGTGGGCCCGTGGGGCCTGTGGCAGCCGTTCGCCGACGGCATCAAGCTGCTCACCAAGGAGCTGATCCAGCCCACGGCCTCAAGCAAGGGCCTGTTCTGGCTCGGGCCGGTGCTGGCGATCATGCCTGCGCTCGCGGCCTGGGTGGCCGTACCGTTCGCGCCCCACATGGCGGTGGCCAACATCGATGCGGGGCTGCTGCTCATCCTGGCGATCACCTCGATCGAGGTCTACGGCGTGATCGTCGCGGGCTGGTCGTCGAACTCCAAGTACGCCATGCTCGGCGCCCTGCGTGCGTCGGCGCAGATGGTGAGTTATGAGATCGCGATGGGTTTCTGCTTCCTCGTGGTCATCATGGTCACGGGCAGCCTCAACATGACGGAGATCGTCATGGGCCAGAGCCGCGGCGCGATGGCCGGCGTGGGGTTGGGCTTCCTGTCGTGGAACTGGCTGCCGCTGCTGCCGATTTTTGTGGTCTACCTCGTCTCGTGCGTGGCAGAGGTCAATCGCCACCCCTTCGACATGACCGAAGGCGAGTCGGAAATCGTCGCGGGGCACATGGTCGAGTATTCGGGCATGGGTTTCGCCATCTTCTTCCTCGCGGAGTACGCGGCGATGTGGCTGGTGTCCACGCTCGCGGTGATCATGTTCCTGGGGGGCTGGCTGCCGCCGCTGGAGGTGCTCAGCTTCATCCCGGGCTGGATCTGGCTCGCGCTCAAGACCGCGTTTGTCGTTTCGTGTTTCATCTGGATCCGCGCCACGTTTCCGCGCTATCGCTACGACCAGATCATGCGCCTGGGCTGGAAGATCTTCATCCCGGTCACGCTGTTCTGGCTGGTGGTGGTGGGCGTCTGGCTGGTGTCGCCGCTGAACATCTGGAAATAAGCCGGAGGAACCGTTCATGGCTGCCGTTGCTGAACGCTCGACGTTCGATCTCAAGGACTTCCTCAAGAGCTTCATGCTCTGGGAAATCGCCAAGGGCATGGTGCTCACCGGGCGCTATGCGTTCCGGCGCAAGATCACGCTCGAATACCCCGAGGAACACACGCCGTTGTCGCCGCGTTTTCGCGGGCTGCATGCGCTGCGCCGCTACGACAACGGCGAGGAGCGCTGCATCGCCTGCAAACTGTGCGAGGCGATCTGCCCTGCGATGGCGATCACGATCGAATCCACGCAGCGCGAGGACGGCACGCGCCGCACGACGCGCTACGACATTGACCTGACCAAGTGCATCTTCTGCGGCTTCTGCGAAGAGAGTTGCCCGACTGACTCCATCGTCGAGACCCACATCTTCGAGTACCACGGCGAGAAGCGTGGAGACCTGTACTTCACCAAGGAGATGCTGCTGGCCGTGGGCGACCGTTACGAGCCCGAAATTGCCGCGGCACGCGCGGCCGACGCCAAGTACCGTTGAACGGCGCAGCGCCCGCCTCGCCCGACACCTTCAAAAGATCCGATTCATGGACGCTCAAGCCGGTTTTTTCTATCTCTTCTCCGCGGTGCTGCTGTACGCGGCGTTTCGCGTCATCACCGCGCGCAACCCGGTACATGCGGTGCTGCACCTGATCCTGGCGTTCTCGCAGGCTGCGGGCATCTGGCTGCTGCTGAGGGCGGAGTTCCTCGCGATCGTGCTCGTGCTGGTGTACGTCGGCGCGGTGATGGTGCTGTTCGTGTTCGTGGTGATGATGCTCGACATCCGCATGGACACGCTGCGCGGCAGCCTGTGGCGGCACTTCCCGCTGGCGGCGTTCGTCGGTGGCCTGGTGGCGTTCGAGATGGGCGCGGTCCTGATGACGGGCTTTCGCGGTGTCGATGAGCCCAAGGCCATGGGCGTCGCACTCGATGCGGCGGGGCAGGCGGTGGCGTATTCGAATACCCGGGAGCTGGGCAAGCTCATGTACAGCCAGTACCTCTACCCGATCGAGATCGCCGCGGTGATCTTGCTGGTTGCGATGATCGCCGCGATCGCACTGACGCTGCGCCACCGCAAGGACACGCGCGCGATTGACGCGGGCGTGGCGGTGCGTGTGCGGCCGCAGGACCGACTGGTGATGGTGAAGATGGCCGCGACGCAGCAAGCCGCGCCGGTCGAGGAGGCGGCGCCGACCGCCGAGGAGAAGCAAGCATGAGCCTGACGCTGGGCCACTACCTGACATTGGCGGCGCTGCTTTTCGCCATTTCCGTCATCGGCATCTTCCTCAACCGCAAGAACCTCATCGTGCTGCTGATGGCGATCGAGATGATGCTGCTGTCGGTGAACATCAACTTCGTCGCCTTCTCGCACTATCTCGGCGACATGCACGGGCAGATCTTCGTGTTCTTCATCCTGACCGTGGCGGCCTCTGAAGCGGCCATCGGACTGGCGATCCTGGTGCTGTTGTTCCGCAACAAGAACAGCATCGACGCGCAGGACATCAACACCCTCAAGGGTTGATCCGCCACCACGTACAGCAAGGCTTTTGGTCATGAGTTCAACCCTATCCGCTTCGACGCTGCTCATCGTTCCGCTGGCGCCTCTGGCTGGAGCGCTGCTGGCGGGCATCTTTGGCACGGCGCTGGGTGGCAATCGCTTCGGTCGCAGCGTCTCGCACACGCTCACGATCCTGGGCGTGTTTATCGCGTTCGTGGTGTCGGCAATGACGCTCGCGGCGGTCGTCAACGACGGCGCCCATTTCGACGAGACGATCTACACGTGGATGACGGTCGGGTCGTTCCAGATGAACGTGGGCTTCCTGATCGACCCGCTCACCGCGCTGATGATGTCGGTCGTCACCTTCGTCTCGCTCATGGTGCACATCTACACCATAGGCTACATGGCGGATGACGATGGCTACAACCGCTTCTTCGCCTACATCTCGCTGTTCACGTTCTCGATGCTCATGCTGGTCATGAGCAACAACTTCCTGCAGCTCTTCTTCGGCTGGGAAGCGGTGGGCCTGGTGTCCTACCTGCTGATCGGCTTCTGGTTCAAGCGTCCGACGGCGATCTTCGCGAACCTCAAGGCCTTCATGGTCAACCGCGTGGGCGACTTCGGGTTCATCCTCGGCATCGGCCTCGTCTGGGCGTTCACCGGCACGGTGCACTACAAGGAAGTGTTTGCGCAGGCGCCGCAGCTCGCGACCATGCTGTTTCCGGGCACCGGGTGGATGTTGCTCACGGTGACCTGCATCTGCCTTTTCGTCGGCGCCATGGGCAAGTCGGCGCAGTTTCCGCTGCACATCTGGCTGCCCGATTCGATGGAAGGCCCCACGCCCATCTCCGCGCTGATCCACGCGGCCACGATGGTGACCGCCGGCATCTTCATGGTCGCGCGCATGTCGCCGCTGTTCGAGCTGTCGGACACCGCGCTGAGCTTCGTGATGGTCATCGGTGCGATCACGGCGCTGTTCATGGGGCTCGTCGGCATCGTGCAGAACGACATCAAGCGCGTGGTGGCGTATTCCACGCTCTCGCAGCTCGGCTACATGACGGTGGCGCTCGGCGTGTCGGCGTATTCCGCGGGGATCTTTCACCTCATGACCCACGCCTTCTTCAAGGCCCTGCTGTTCCTGGGCTCGGGCTCGGTGATCATCGCGATGCACCATAACCAGGACATGCGCTGGATGGGCGGCCTGCGCAAGTACATGCCGATCACCTGGATCACGTTCCTGGCGGGCACGCTGGCGCTGGTGGCGACGCCGTTCTTCTCGGGTTTCTACTCCAAGGACAGCATCATCGAGGCGACCGCCGAGAGCGTGCTGCCAGGCTCCGGGTTCGCCCATTTCGCGGTGGTCGCGGGCGTGTTCGTGACGGCGCTCTATTCGTTTCGCGCGTATTTCATGGTGTTCCACGGGCCTGAGCGTTACGACCAGGACCCGCACGCACACCATGGGCATGACGACCACGGTCACGGCGGCAAGCCGCATGAGACGCCCTGGGTCGTGACGGTACCGCTGATCCTGCTGGCGATCCCCTCGGTGGTGATCGGCTACCCCTACGTCGAGCCCATGCTCTACGGCAATTTCTTCGGCGATTCGATCCAGGTGCTTGCGGCGCACCCGACGATGGTCGAACTCAAGGCGAGCTTCCACGGCCCGCTGGCGATGGGCCTGCACGCGGTGCAGACACTGCCGTTCTGGCTGGCGGTGTTCGGCTTCGTCGTGGCGTACTACTGTTACATGGTGAATACCGCCATGCCCGCGAAGGCGGCGAAGGCGTTCAAGCCGCTCTACGACATCCTCGTCAACAAGTTCTACATGGACTGGATCAACGAGAACGTCATCATGCGCGGCGCACGCCTGCTCGGCACCGGCCTGTGGAAGGGGGCGGACCAGACCATGATCGATGGTGCGGTGGTCAACGGCTCATGGCGCGGCATCGGCTGGTTTGCCGGCATCGCCCGTTGGGTGCAGTCGGGCTACCTGTTCCATTACGCGCTCGTGATGATTCTGGGCGTGCTGGTGCTCATGACGTATTTCGTCTGGCTCAACAAGTAGGAGAAGAATAAAAATGGCTTGGTTGAGTCTCGCCATCTGGGTGCCGATCGCGTTCGGATGTTTCCTGCTGTTTTTTTCGCGCGAAGGGCACGAGAACTTCGTGCGCTGGGTGGCGTTGCTGGGCGCGGTGCTGGGGCTGCTCGTCACCGTGCCGCTGTACCTGGGGTTCCAGACCGGCACTGCGCAGATGCAGTTCGTCGAGAACGTGCCGTGGATCAGCCACTTCCAGATGAACTACCACCTCGGGCTCGACGGCCTGTCGTTCTGGTTCGTGCCGCTCACGGCGTTCATCACGCTGATCGTTGTGATCGCCTCGTGGGAGAACATCACCGAGCGCATCAACCAGTACATGGCGGCGTTCCTGATCCTTTCGGGCCTGATGATCGGCGTGTTCTGCGCGCTCGACGGCATGTTGTTTTACGTGTTCTTCGAGGCCACCTTGATTCCGATGTACCTCATCATCGGCGTGTGGGGCGGGCCGCGCAAGATTTACGCGGCGTTCAAGTTTTTCCTCTACACGCTGCTGGGCTCGCTGCTGATGCTGATCACGGTGATCTACCTGTACAGCCGCTCGGGCGGGAGCTTCGACATCCTCACCTGGCACGATCTGGCGATACCTGCGACCGCGCAGACGCTGCTGTTCTTCGGCTTCCTCGCCGCGTTCGCGGTGAAGGTGCCTATGTGGCCCATCCACACCTGGCTGCCCGACGTGCACGTCGAGGCGCCCACGGGCGGCTCGATCATCCTGGCCGCCATCATGCTCAAGCTGGGCGCCTACGGTTTCCTGCGCTTCCTGCTGCCCATCGTGCCCGATGCCGCGCATGAGTGGGCACCATTCATCATCACGCTGTCGCTGATTGCGGTGATCTACATCGGCTTCGTGGCCATCGTGCAGAAGGACATGAAGAAGCTCGTGGCGTACTCGTCGGTGGCGCACATGGGCTTCGTCACCTTGGGCTTTTTCATCTTCAACGATCTGGGCCTGTCCGGCGGCATCGTGCAGATGATTGCGCACGGCTTTGTCTCGGGCGCGATGTTCCTGTGCATCGGTGTGCTCTACGACCGCGTGCACTCGCGCGAGATCGCGGCGTATGGCGGTGTGATCAATGCCATGCCCAAGTTCGGCGCGTTCGCCATGCTGTTCTTCATGGCCAATTGCGGCCTGCCGGGCACGGCCGGGTTCGTCGGCGAATGGATGGTGATCCTCGCCTCGGTCAAGTACAACTTCTGGGTAGGGTTCTGCGCGGCCTGGGCGGTGATCCTCGGCGCGGCATATTCGCTGTGGATGTTCAAGCGCGTGTACTTTGGCGACATCGCCAACGACCACGTCCAGGCCATGCCCGACATCGGCAAGCGCGAGTACCTCGTGCTCGGGTTCCTGGCGATTGCGGTGCTGTTCATGGGCGTCTATCCCAAGCCCTTCACCGATGTGATGGACGCGTCGGTGGCGCACCTGCTGCAGCAGTTGGCGACCTCCAAACTCTGATCGGCACCCGCAGAAAGAAACGAGATGATAGACAACCTCAGCTGGCTCGCGGTGTATTCGGAGATCGTGCTGCTCGTCATGGGCTGCGTGATCGCGCTCGTCGATCTGGGCGTGTCGAGCCGCAACCGCAACGTCACCCACTTCCTCACGCTGCTGACCATGGGCGTCGTGGCCGGGCTGGAGGCGATGTATGCCTCCAGCGGCAACACCTTCTACGGCTGGGGCAACATGGTGGTGTCCGACAGCATGGGCAGCTGGCTCAAATGCTTTGCCGCCGTGACCATGATGGTCTGCCTCGTGTACGGTCGGCCGTACGCGGGGGATCGCGACATGCTGCGCGGCGGCGAACTGTTCACGCTCTCCACCTTCATGCTGCTGGGCATCTTCGTGATGGTCTCGGCCAACAACTTCCTCGTGATCTACCTCGGGCTGGAGCTGCTCACGCTCTCGAGCTACGCGCTGGTGGCGTTGCGTCGCGATCACGCCACCGCTACCGAGGCGGCGATGAAGTATTTCGTGCTCGGCGCGATGGCCAGCGGCTTCCTGCTCTACGGCCTGTCGATGATCTATGGCGCCACGGGCACGCTCGACATCGGGGAAGTCTTCAAGGCGATCAACGCTGGGCAAGTGCGCCACCAGGTGCTGGTGTTCGGCGTGGTGTTCATCGTCTCGGGGCTGGCATTCAAGCTCGTGGCAGTGCCGTTTCACATGTGGACGCCGGACGTGTACCAGGGCGCGCCCACGGTGATCGCTCTCATCGTGAGCAGCGCGCCCAAGCTCGCGGCGTTTGGCATCGCGATGCGCCTGCTGGTGGATGCGCTGCTGCCACTCGCCATCGACTGGCAGCAGATGCTGGCGGTACTTGCGATCGCTTCGCTGTTCGTCGGCAACGTGATCGGCACGATGCAGTCCAACATCAAGCGCATGCTCGCGTACTCGGCGATCTCGCACATGGGTTTCATGTTCCTCGGGCTGATGTCGGGCGTGGTCGATGGCGCGGTCGATTCGGTGATGGCCGAACGCGCGTACAGCTCGGCCATGTTCTACGTCGTCACCTACGTGCTCACGGTGGTGCCGGCGTTTGGTGTCGTGCTGTTGCTTGCGCGCGAAGGTTTCGAGAGCGAGGAGATCGCCGATTTCGCGGGCCTGAACCGCCGCAGCCCGCTCTATGCCGGCGTGATGTGCGTGTGCATGTTCTCGCTCGCGGGCATACCCCCCCTCGTCGGTTTCTACGCGAAGCTGGCCGTGCTCGAGGCGCTCGTGTCCAGCGGCAGCACGCTGCATGTGGCGCTGGCGGTGTATGCGGTGGTGATGTCGGTGATCGGCGCGTTCTACTACCTGCGGGTCATCAAGGTCATGTACTTCGACAAGCCGCTCACCGCGACGACCGTCTCGGCCCCCGCCGATGTGCGCATGGTGCTGACCGTCAATGGTGCGCTGGTGCTGTTGGTCGGGCTGCTTCCGGGGGGGCTCATGGCCTTGTGTGCCGACGCGATCGTGCGCACACTGGCGTCATGACCACGACACCCCACGGATTAGCTGCTCAAGAACGGATCGCGGCGGCCGCGCCCCTTGGGGAGGTGTGGTCGTGAAGGTTCTTGACCTGCTGTGCTCCGAAAGCCATGCCTTTGAAGGCTGGTTCGGCTCGGAGGACGAATTCCAGTCGCAGCAGGCGCGCGGGCTGGTGCAGTGCCCCCTGTGCGGCAGCGCCCAGGTGCGCAAGCTCGTCAGCGCGCCACGCCTGAGTCTGTCGCGGGCTCGGGAGGACGCACGGCAGGAGGAGCGCGCAGCGCACCCCGAGCCGACCCGCAAGGCAGACGTTGCATCGACCGTCGGCGTACCGGAACCCGTGCGCGCGCTGCATGCCGCATGGCTGCAATGGGCGCGCCAGGTCGTCGCGCATACCGAGGATGTCGGGGGGCGCTTTGCGGCGGAAGCCCGACGCATGCATTACGGCGAGGCCCCGGAGCGCGGCATACGCGGACAGAGCTCGCCCGACGAGGTGGCGCAGTTGCTGGAAGAGGGCATCGAGGTCGTTCCGCTTCTGCTCCCCGACGCTGCCAAGAACCCACTGCAGTGACGGTGCGCCGGTGCGCCGGGGCGGCGCATATGTTCTTTTCTGATTAGCTCAAAGAAAACTGTTCGTTTGAGATTGAAGCTGCGCTGCGCACAATCTGCCGCATCGTTTTTGATGTGGTGGATGACATGGCTCAGGTAGTGTGGTTGCAGTCTCTTGTCGCGGCGGCAGCCTTGACGCTGGGGGCGCTCGCGCAGGCGCAGGCAGTGGGCTCACTCAACGGTTCGGCCTCCTTGGCGCGCGCCTTTTACGAGGATACGGGTGTTGCGTTCGCGCAGCACCACCCGCGTGCGGGCAGCGTGGTGGCATTCAATTCCACGACCGACGTGCAGGCCCTGGCCGATCTGGGCGTGGTGGCCGCGGACTGGGCGCAGCAGTTTCCCGAGGGCGCTGCGCCGACCACATCCACCGTGCTCTTCGTCGTGCGCGCGGGCAACCCGAAGAATGTGCATGACTGGCGCGATCTGGTGCGTGACGGCGTGCACGTGGTGCTTGCCAACCCGAAGACGTGCAACAACGGACGTTACGCCTACCTCGGTGCCTGGGGCAGCGTGCGCGAGGCGGGGGGTACCGACGCCAGCGCGGCGCAGTTCGTGGGCGACCTTTACCACCATGCGGCGCTGGTGGCGGCCAGCGAGCGCGAGGCGGTGGCGGCGTTCGCGCAGCGTGGCGAGGGTGACGTGCTGGTAGCGTTCGAATCCGATGCGGTGGCGCTGCAGCAGTCGCTGGGCGATGGGGAGGTGGCGCTGGTGTACCCCAAGGCCAGCGTCGTGGCGGAAAACCCGGTGGCGCTGGTGCAGCGCGGCGCACCGCAGGAGCAGCTTGACCAGGCCCGCGCCTACCTGGGCTACCTGTACTCGGACGAAGCGCAGGAAATTGCCGCGCAGCACGCGATCCGCCCGCGCTCGCCGGTCGTGCTCGCGCGTCACGCTGACCGGTTCGGGGCGCTGCAACTGTTCCCGGTCTCGAAGTACTTCGGCAGCCTGCAGCTTGCGCGGAAGGTGCATTTCAGCGACGGTGGGCTGTTTGACCAGCTCTACCGGGAAGACCCGACACGGCTCACGGCGGCAACGCACGGCCGCGCGCCGCTGTAACTCACCAGGGCGCCATCGTGTGCAGCGGAATGTCGTGCGCACGGGCGATGGCGTCGAGCTGGGCACGTGTCTGCAGGCGCAGGTAGCGCGCGACGGCGGTTTGCGTCGCTGGTGCCCGCGGGTCGGTGTCGGCCGGTAGCCCGAGCAGCGCGTAGACGCGGGCCGCGAAGTGCGGTTCGAGCGCGGCCAGCGCCACGCGGCCATCGGCGCACGGGTAGACGCGGTAGCCTGCGTGCGCGCCCCCCACATCGCCATGTGGCCCCGTCAGTCCCCACGTGCGCGGCAGGCCGAGCCAGTCGGCCGCATCGGCCAGCGCAACCTCGATGCAACTGCCCAGGCCGGTGTGCGCGCGCGCCAGCTGGGCCTGCAACACCGCTTCGCTGGCCATCAAGGCACCGCCCATGTCCGCGAACAGCGTCGCGGGCATGGAGACGTCGGTGACCAGCCCCGCTTGCGCAAGGTAGGTCAGGTCGTGCCCGGGCGCTTCGGCGGCGCTGCCCCGCGCGCCGACGATGCGCACGAGCGATAGCTGCGGGTAGGTGACGTGCAGCGTGGGCCAGGCGAGGCCCAGCTTGGCCAGCGCCGAGGGGCGAAACGACGTGATGAGCACGTCGCAGCGTGCAAGCTCCGCCTGCAGCGTGGCCTGCCCTTCGGGGGTCTTCAGGTCGGCGTGCAGCACCTGCACGCCGTCGTGCAGCGTGGCGTAGGCCGCCGGACAGTACAGGCCCATCGGGTCGCTGCTCGATGCGCCGGGGCGGGGTGGGGGCTCCATCTTGGTGCACTGCGCGCCCATCTGTCGACAGCGCATGAGCGCCGCGGGGCCGGGCAGGTTCAGTGCCAGGCTCAGGACGCGGATTCCTTCGAGAGGCTGGATTGTCGCTGGCATAGGGGTATGTGTCGTGGTGGTGATGCGATCGGTGCAAGGCGGCACAATGCCCGCTTCGGGTCTCGCTGTGCAACGGCAGTCTAAATGACGTCTCCAATTGCTACTCCTGTGCCGTCGGTGGCTCCGCTGACACGGCTGCTCGCGCCCGGGCCGCGCATGCCGTTGCTGTTCGTGGGCCACGGCAGCCCGATGAATGCCATCGAGCACAATGCCTGGCGCCAGACCTGGGAGGATCTGGGGCGTGAGTTGCTGGAGCGCGCGCCGCGCCCCGCACTCATCCTGTGCATCTCGGCGCACTGGCTCACGCGTTCAGGCTGGTGGCTCACGGGCATGGCGCATCCGCGCACGGTCCACGATTTCGGCGGGTTTCCACGCGAGCTGTTCGAGCAGCAATACCCTGCGCCGGGAGCGCCCGAGGTGGCGAGCGCTCTGGCGCAGTGCCTGCGCAGCCCGGCAACGGGGCAGGCGCTGGGTGTGGACGAGCATGAGTGGGGGCTGGACCACGGTGCCTGGAGCGTGCTCGCCCCGATGTTCCCGCAGGCGGACCTGCCCGTGGTGCAGCTGAGCATGGATTACGACCGCCCCGCAGCCGAGCACTTCGCGCTGGGGCAGCAGCTGCGCGCGCTGCGGGATCTGGGCGTGCTCATCGTCGCCAGCGGCAACGTGGTGCATAACCTGCGCGCGCTGCGGCGCGACGCCGGCGTCAACGCGACCTACACGTGGGCGAGCGAGTTCGATGCACGCGTGACGCACGCGGTCGAGGCCGAGGACTGGGCGGATCTGGTGGCGTTCCAGCGCTGGGGTGAGATTGCAGCGCTGGCGCACCCCAGCCACGATCATTTTTTGCCTCTTTTGTACGCCAGCGCCTGTGTGGACGAGCGCGAGCAGCTACGATTTTTCAATACCGGGTTTCAGAGCGCGTCGATCTCGATGCGCTCCATGCTGTGGGGCCTGCCGTCCTGAGTGGCCGTGTGGCGCACCACCGTGGTGCATCGCGGATAATCGCCAGCCGGTGGTGGCATGGTCATGCGGTCGCTTGCCTGCCGCTGCCCCTCGTCGTTCCGCGCCTTGCGAGCTGTTGTGCGCGCGGGTGGTCCGGATTCGGCGTGCACCACTTTCGAATCGGAGAACCTGCCTGCCATGCGTGAAGAACACGATTTTCTTGGGCCCAAAGCCATCCCCGACGATGCCTATTGGGGTGTGCACAGCGCACGCGCGGTGGAGAATTTCTCCATCAGCGGCAATGCGGTGGCCGAGATGCCCGATCTGGTGCGCGCCTACGCCTACATCAAGAAGGCCGCGGCTCAGGCGAATGCGCAGTTGGGCGCGGTCGAGCAGCGCGTGGCCGACGCGATCGTGCGCGCGTGCGACGATGTGATCGCGGGCCAGTTGCACGACCAGTTCGTGGTGGATGTGATCCAGGGCGGCGCGGGAACGTCGACCAACATGAACGCCAACGAGGTGATCGCCAACCGGGCGCTGGAGCATCTGGGGCTGGCCAGGGGGCGCTACGACGTGGTGCACCCCAACGACCACGTGAACGCCTCGCAGAGCACGAACGACACCTATCCGACCGCCGTCAAGCTCGCGACCTATTTCGGCATGCAGACCTTGATCGCGGCGCTGGCCGGGCTGCGCGAGGCCTTCGAGGCCAAGGCGGGCGAATTCAAGGACGTGCTCACGATCGGTCGCACGCAGTTGCAGGATGCGGTACCGATGACGCTGGGGCAGGAGTTCGCGGCGTTCGCGACCATGGTATCGGACGACGAGCAGCGCCTGCGCGAGTCGTCGTACCTGATGTGCGAGATCAACATGGGCGCGACCGCGATCGGCACCGGCATCAACGCCCCTGTGGGCTACATGGCGCTCGTGACGGAGAAGCTGGCGCAGGCGTCGGGCGTGCCGGTCAAGGCCGCGCGCGACCTGATCGCCGCGACCTGTGACACCGGCGCCTTCGCCGATGTCTCGGGCGTGCTCAAGCGCGTCGCGGTCAAGCTCTCGAAGATTTCCAATGACCTGCGCCTGCTCTCCTCGGGGCCGCAGGCGGGGCTGGGCGATATCAAGCTGCCGGCGCGCCAGGCCGGCTCGTCCATCATGCCGGGCAAGGTCAACCCGGTGATCCCCGAGGTGATGAACCAGGTGTGCTTCGAAGTCATCGGCAACGACGCGACGGTCACGTTCGCGGCCGAGGCGGGGCAGCTGCAGCTCAATGCGTTCGAACCCATCATAGGCTGGAGCCTGCACAAGAGCCTGCACCACCTGGCGCAGGCGTGCGAGACGCTCAAGGTCAATTGCGTGCAGGGCATCGTGCCCAACCACGAGCTGCTGGACCGGCGCATTGCCGAATCCGTGACGCTCGTGACCGCGCTCAATCCGCTCATCGGGTACGAAAAGGCCGCCAGGATCGCCAAGAAGGCGCTCGCCACGGGCAAGCCGATTGCCGAGATTGCGCAGGAGCTGGACATCCTGAGCGCGCAGGAGATGAAGAAACTCCTCGTCGCCGATCGCCTCACCCGCCCCGGGGCGATCACGTCGCTCTGATCCGTCATCCGGGGGCGAGCCCCGGTTGACACTGGTCTCTTGGCCCCTGTGCTACGGTGCGCCATCGTTTTGCGCACCGCGCGAGGAGATCGCCCATGGACACGCCCAAGCCCAGCCAGCTGCTCGAAGAGCAGCACCAGCGCATCGACGAGGGCGTCCAGGGCGCGATGGACGGCAGCGGCGACGCGCAGGAACTGGCGGCGTCGCTGGATCTGCTGCGCCTGCACTTGTACCTCGAAGAGACGGTGCTGTTTCCGGTGCTGGAGAAGACCGGCCTCACGATGCCGGTCTTCGTGATGCAGCGCGAGCACGGCCTGATGTGGCCGTTGATGGAAAAGCTCGCGCAGGGGTGCCGCGCCCAGGTCGATCTGGATTCATTGCTCGACGATTGCGAAGAGCTGTTCCAGTTGCTGCAGGTGCACAACCCCAAGGAGGAGCAGATCCTCTACAGCGCGGCCGACGGCCTGGAAGAGGGCGTGCAGGCGCTGTCCGAGGCGCTGCTTGCCGGGCAGTTGCCCGAGGGCTGGCGCTGCAGGGCGGTGGCGGGCAAGCCGGCGTAGCGTTGTCGCCACGGGCGAGAGCAGGTCGCTATCATCCGCGGCATCCCAATTTTTCTGAACAGGAGCCGTGCGATGCAAGCCTCGCTCGTCGATGATTTGCTGGGTCAACTCCAGGGGCCGTCGCTCGGCCGTATCGCGCAGCAGCTCGGTACCGATACCGCGAGCGCGAACAACGCGATCGCCGCGGCGCTGCCCATGCTGGTGGGTGCGCTGGGCAACAACGCGCAGCAGCCTGGGGGTGCCGAAGCGCTGTTCAACGCGTTGCAGCGCGACCACGCGGGCGAGGGTGCCGTCGATCTCGGCGGCATGCTGGGCGCGTTGCAGGGCGGAGGCGGCTGGGGTGGCACCGCTGGTTCTGGTCTGGGTGGGCTGCTGGGCGGCCTGCTCGGTGGCGCGGCGCCCGCGGGCCGGCAGATGGATGCCGGCGGCATCCTCGGGCATATCTTTGGCGATGCGCAGTCGCGCGCCGAATCGGGGCTGAGCCAGGCCTCCGGACTGCAGGGCGGGCAGGCGGGCAAGCTGCTCATGATGCTCGCGCCCATGGTCATGGCGGCGCTGGCGCAGCGCACGCGCGCGAGCAACCTTGACGCCGGTGGGCTGGGCCAGGTGCTCGGGCAGGAGCGCGCGCGCATTCAGCAGCAGGGTGGCCTGGGTGGCGGGTTGCTCAATGCGGTGCTCGACCAGAACGGCGACGGCACCGTCGATCTTGGTGATCTGCTCAAACTCGGCGGCAGCCTGTTCGGCGGGCGGCGTTGAGCGCTGCACGCGCATTCGGCACCAGACTCTGAGTTTTTGAGCCAAATCCGGCTCTGGCGCTTATGCAGCAAGCGCGAGCAGCTATCTTTTGAGATATTGCTGCGGAGCTTCGCGGTTCCACCAATGAAAAGGCCCGCCTGACGGCGGGCCTGTCGGTGGGAAATGCGCTGGCTTACATCAGCGTCACTTCCACACGCCGTGCCTGCGGGCCGCTGCCGGCCTGGATGTCGGCGGGCTTTTGCAGTTCGATGCGATCTTCGGGGACGCCCAGCGCCTTGAGCTTGTCGCGCACGGCTTCGGCGCGCTGCTTGGCGATCTCGGCGTTCTGCGCGGCATTGCCCGTGGCATCAACGTAGCCGCTGACCACCGCCTTCTTGCCGTTTTGCACACCGGCCACGATGGGCGCGAGCAGCGGGTCGGCGCTGGCCTCGACCGCTACCTTGCCGGTGGCGAACAGCAGCACGACCTTTTCGCCCTCGTTCGCCGCCGAGAAGGTCTCGGCCACCGCGACCGCGGCGGTTTGCGTGTCCGCGCTCGGCGTGGCGGCCGAAACCGCCGTGCCACCGTGCACGCTCACCACGAGCGGCACGATCAAGAGCGCCACGATGTTGATGATCTTGATCAGCGGGTTCACGGCCGGGCCGGCGGTGTCCTTGTAGGGGTCGCCCACGGTGTCGCCGGTGACAGCGGCCTTGTGCGCATCAGAACCCTTGCCACCATGGTGACCGTCTTCGATGTATTTCTTGGCGTTGTCCCAGGCGCCGCCGCCGGTGCACATGCTGATGGCAACGAACAGGCCGGTGACGATGGTGCCCATGAGCAGGCCGCCGAGCGCCTTGGGGCCCAGCAGCAGGCCGACCAGGATGGGGACAACCACCGGCAGCAGGCTGGGGATCATCATTTCCTTGATGGCCGCGCCGGTGAGCATGCTCACGGCCTTGCCGTATTCCGGCTTGGCCTTGCCTTCCATGATGCCCTTGATGTCGCGGAACTGGCGGCGCACTTCTTCCACCACCGCGCCGGCGGCGCGGCCGACCGCTTCCATCGCCATGGCGCCGAACAGGTAGGGGATCAGGCCGCCGATGAACAGGCCCACGATCACCATCGGGTCGGACAGGTCAAACGACACCGCCTGGCCGAAGGTTTCGAGCTTGTGCGTGTAGTCGGCGAACAGCACGAGGGCCGCGAGACCGGCCGAGCCGATGGCGTAGCCCTTGGTCACGGCCTTGGTGGTGTTGCCCACGGCGTCCAGCGGGTCGGTGATGTCGCGCACGGCGGAGGGCATTTCAGCCATTTCCGCGATGCCGCCGGCGTTGTCGGTGATCGGGCCGTAGGCGTCGAGCGCCACGACGATGCCAGCCATGGAGAGCATGGACATGGCGGCGGTCGCCACGCCATAGAGCCCGGCCAGTGAATAGGCGGCCCAGATGGCAATGCACACGAAGATCACCGGCCAGGCGGTGGACTTCATCGAGATGCCGATGCCCGCAATGATGTTGGTCGCGTGGCCCGTGGTGCTGGCCTGCGCCACGTGCTGTACGGGCTTGTATTGCGTGCCGGTGTAGTACTCGGTGATCCACACGAGCAGACCGGTGAGCACGAGGCCCACGACGCAGGCACCGAAGAGCTTGCCCACCGCGCCCGTGCCGCCCAGCGCGTTGTCCGGGATGATCCAGGCGGTGACGAAGTAGAACGCGATGAGCGACAGAATGCCGGCGATCGCCAGGCCCTTGTAGAGCGCGGGCATGACGTTCTTCATGCCGGGGCTGGCCTTCACGAAGAAGGTGCCGATGATGGAGGCGATGATGGACACCGCGCCCAGCGCCAGCGGATAGACCACCGCATGCGCCCCGGCGCCCTTGATGAGCAGACCGCCCAGCACCATGGTGGCGATGAGCGTCACGGCGTAGGTCTCGAACAGGTCGGCCGCCATGCCGGCGCAGTCGCCGACGTTGTCGCCGACGTTGTCCGCGATCACGGCGGGGTTGCGCGGGTCATCCTCGGGGATGCCGGCTTCCACCTTGCCCACGAGGTCGG
>JAIXLP010000035.1 GCA_026954015.1 Burkholderiales bacterium
GCCGTGCCGCGCCACCCCCACGTGCAGACTGGCTTTGCGGGCCGACAGGTGCCGCCCCCTTTTGTCTTGCCTTCCGCATTTGCCTCCCGCATCCGCTCCCGGCAACTGCGGCCCGGTGGCAAGGCTGCACCAGCAGCCAGCGCCCCGGCGAACACGGCGATGGCCGCAGGCCAGCCGTGTTCGAGGCAAGACGCCTGCACGTGGGACGGCTGCGCCGGAGGCAGCGCGAAGTGCGGCGCGGATGCGCTCGCACTGCACGCGCGACGACATGGCAACAGCAGCCGGAACGACACGCCCGATAGCACGATGATGCGCAGCGAATCGGCGGCCATCATGGGCGTTTCTCCAGCCAGACCGGGCGCGCAACGCCGATCACGGCGGCTGCGCTGACCGGCCCGAAATACCGACTGTCGAACGACGCTGGATTGGTGACGCTGAGCAGGAACAGCTCGCTAGGCCGAAGGCGTCGGCAGTGCTGCCAGGATGGCAGCGGCCGGCCCCAGCGATCGGCAGGCAGCACGGCGGCCGAAGGCACGCCGTCGATGCGGACGCTGCCGTCAGCGATGCACACCTCCTGCGGCGCGACGGCGCCCACGCGCTTGAGCAGCGGGATGCGCGTCGGCAGGTAGCCGCGCTGCGCTGCGAGCGCGGCGGCCTCGGCGGGCAGCGGCACCAGCACGATGCTGCCCGCGGACAAAGAACGTGGCAGCGAGCTGGTGCGATGGTCGAGCGGATCGACGCGATACCAGCCGACCGCCACGCTGTCGGACGGGTTGTAGGTCAGGCGCGGCAGCGGATGCACGAAGGACGTCCAGGCCAGCGCAGCGAGGCCGCAGGTGGACAGACCCGCCAGCACGAAGCGAGCGCACAGGCGCGAACGAGGACGCGGCGTGGTGTCGGCAGTGGAAACGGCGGTCATGGCAGCGCCCTCCCGGTCAACCAGCCGGCGTGCCTTTCAACGCTGTATTCGGGCAGCGGCAAGCGTGCAGCGAGCCGGTTGCCCAGCGTGTGCCAGTACGCGGGCGAGGCGGTAGTGGGCGCGATGCCCAGCGCCTCGATAGCGTCGATGCGTTCCAGCACGGCGCGCACCTGGTTGTCGCCCGCGGCGTGCAGTAGCAGGCGCGCACCCGGCTGCACGCCGGGGATGCGCTGCGCCGCGTCCAGCGGTGTGCAAGCCTGTATCACCATGAGCTGCCATCGGATCGTGCCGTAGGCGTTGGCCTGCCAGCGGATACGGCACAGAATCGCGCCCGGCAGGAACACCGCGCAGCGCCGCCAGCGGTCGAGCCGGAGCGTGCGCGCGGGTTCGCCGAAGCGCAGATAGAGCTTGAAACGTGCCTCGATGTAGGCCAGCGCCACGCGCGTCAGCGGCGCGCTGGCAGGCTGGCCGGCGAGCGCAGCCGTGGCCGCGCCAGCGGCCGGCGAAGCGGATGCATTCATGGCGTGTTCTCCTTGCGGTGTTCTGGAAACTCGCGCTCCAGCAGGCCGCGCAGCAGGTCGGCCACCGTCACACCCTGCGTGAAGGCCGACACCTTGATGCGCGAGCGCATGGCGGGCGTGATGTCGAGGGTCAGGCGAGCCGTGTAGAGGTCGCCTTTGCCGAGCGCATCGCCGTCGCCCTGCCGAATCCATGCCTCGGCGTGCGGATTCGCGGGCGGGCGCGCGCCGATGCCGACGCGCTTGGCCGCACGTTTGCTGTTTGGTGGCGGCTTCGCTGTCATGTCGGCCACCGCAACAGTTCGTCCACCAGCGCGGTGATCTCGCGCGCAGCGGCGCTGTCCGGTGCCGTCTCACGTGCAAGCCGGCCAGCGGCCACGCTGTCGGCGAACACGATGCGCTGGTGCACTTCCGCGCGCAGCGCAGGAAGCGGCTGCTCGGCCAGCGCGCCGCGCGCCTCGCGCCCGATCACGGTGGTGCTGACGCGCCGATTGATGACGAAGGCCGCGCGCAGCGCAGGCCGGAACACCTGCGCCTCGCGGATCAGCGCCACCATCTCGGCGCTGGCCCACAGGTCGTAGGGGCTGGGCTGCACGGGGATCAGCACGCGCTCGGCCGCCAGCAGCGCGGAGCGCGCCAAGGCGGCGATGCGCGGCGGCCCGTCGATGATGACGTGATCGGCCCGCCTGGCGAGTTCTGGCGCTTCCTGATGCAGCGTTTCGCGTGCGAGGCCCACGGCGCTGAACAGCCGTGGCAAGCCTTGCTGGCTTCTGCGCTGCGTCCAGTCCAGCGATGAACCCTGCGGGTCGGCGTCCAGCAGGACGACGTGCTGGCCGCGCATCGCCAGCTCGCCGGCGATGTGCGTGGCGAGCGTGGTCTTGCCCACGCCGCCTTTCTGGTTGAGCAGCGCGACGATCATGGCCTGGCCCTCCGTGTTGGAAAGCCCGGCTGTTGCTGCTGCGTTTGTGGCCTTGGGTCAGTGGACTTGGCGGTTGTCCACCGTGGCGCGGCGCTGCTACTACCAGTTAGAGAATTGAAGTTAGGGAAGTTAGAAGGGCCGCAAACGCTCGCCGTTATTGGCTTTGCGAGCGATCCGTACTCCTGATAGCACGATAGTCGTACTCCCGATAGCACGATACCCCGTACTCCTGATAGCACGAGCCCGTCCACAGGCTTTACCGCAGTTATCCCCGTGCCGTGAACGGCACGGGCCGGAAGGTCAGCAGTTCCGTGCCGTCGTCCGGCATCCGCTCGATGCCCAGGACGTAGCCGGGCAGCGACTGCCGCGCGACCAGCGCGCGCAGGTCGTAGGCGAAGTCCGAGAAGCGCGTGGCGCTGCCCGATTTCCGATACAGGTGTCGGAAATCGAACTGCCAGCCGCCGGGCTGGCGCCCGCCGTGCTTGCGCACCAGGCGGTACAGCCATCGCTCGATCCCACCCGTGAGCCGGAAATACGCCGGGTCGATGGTCAGCACCAAGGCAGCGTCGAGTACGCCCGCGTAGAACCAGTCCGGCAGGATCAGCTCCAGCCCCAAGGGCGTGCCCTTGGCATCGACCAGCTCCTTCCACTCGTTGATCCACGAGAAGCGATGCAGCCGCCGTCCGGTCGTCTCGCGGATCGAGGTGGCGACCGTGGTCGATTGCAGCCGATCCAACGCCGCCTTGAGGCGTTGGTAGTCGCGCAGCGACGTACCCCGCCCTATGAATCGCAGGATCTCGTAGGGCGTGGCCTGCATCAGCCGCGACGGGCGCAGGCCCGCATCGCGCGCCTCCACGATCTGCGAGGCCGCCCAAATCAGCAGGTCGGCATCCCAAATGGTGGCGATGCCGTGCTCCTGGGTGCCTTCTACGCGGATCGTCACGTTGCTGGCGCGGAAGTCGATCGGCGCCGTGCGCCGCGACTTCGCCAGCGAGAAGAACGGGAAGGCCATCAAGTCTTGGCTGTCGCGCGGCGCCATGTCGCCCGGCAAGGCGCGGAACAGGTCGAGCTGTTCGCGCTCCTGCAACGGTCGCTGCCGCACGGGCAGCGCGGGGCTGGACATGGCGATGGCCTGACGAGCGCCAGCGATCAGCGCGCACGGCTGTCCGCCGAGTGGTGCTCGGCGTACTCGGGATCGGAAGTCGTCTCGAAGCTGCGGTCGGCAGCCCAGGCATCGAGGTCGGCCACGGCGTACATGACGCGCCGGCCGAACTTGCGAAAGCGCGGGCCGCCGCCGATCACGCGCTGCTTCTCCAGCGTGCGCGGCGACAGGCGCAGGTAGTCGGCGGCTTCGTCGTTGGTGAGATAGCGTTGGGGCTGCGCGGCAGCGGTCGAGACAGTGGCGGCAGGCCGCAAGGGAGCGGGACGCATGGTGTGAACCTCCATCGGTTGAAAACCTCCGGCCACACAGCGCAACCGGATGGAGGCAGTCTCAGAAAACCATGCTGTCCTGCTCAGGGTCGTTTTGCGTCCCCTTCAAAACGACCCTTCTCAAGCGGCGGAAGCTGTGCTAGGCAGCGATAGCCGCCGCGCATCAGCGCATCGCCGCGCCGCACCAGGCGGCGCACCTTGGAGCGCAGGCCCCCGTCGCTGTACCAATCGGCCGCGGCGTCCACGCCGTACAAGCCTTCGCCGACCTCGCGCAAGGACGCACCCGCCAGGGTGGCGTCGAGCGCCTGCAAGGTATTCAGTTCCAGCAGCGCGGCCGGTGAGGGTCGCGGCTTGGCATCAGCCAGTGCGACAT
This sequence comes from Burkholderiales bacterium, assembly GCA_026954015.1. Taxonomy (GTDB): domain Bacteria; phylum Pseudomonadota; class Gammaproteobacteria; order Burkholderiales; family Burkholderiaceae_C; genus Comamonas_C. Next base: position 4,161 of record JAIXLP010000035.1, read on the forward strand.
CGGGCGCATGGCTGCATGCAGGCGCGGCAGCGCCGCTGCGATGGGCATAGGCGACGGCCATGCCGTCCTCCAGGCCGGGCGCCAGCGCGAAACGCAGGCAGTGGCCAGGTCTGCGGGCGATTAGCGCCAGTGCCTTGCCGTCGTGCAGCAGTTGCTTGTGGCCGGGGATGCGCCAGAACGCAAAGACGGCGGCATCCGGTGGCGGATCGGCATCGGGGTGGAGCTGCACCACAGCGTCGGAGCCTGGCAGCCAGGCCGGATGCGCGTAACGCGCATCCAAGCCTGGGTCTTCCAGAAGGCGCAAGCCCCAGCGATGCGCCGCGTCCTGTGCTGCCTGTGACCGGCGACGATGGCGCAGCCAATCGAGCCGGTAGTCTGGGTTTCTGCGCAGGTATTCCCAGGCCAACGCGAGCGTATCGAGCCACAGAACATAGAGGTAGGCTGCGGTCGGATACCAGTGCGCGAGATGATGAGGGCCGACCATAGGGCAACCTCCTAAAAAGCAGGACTCGCCGCCACGGAAGAACTACGCGCTACATCACGAGCTTCAGAATGTCATGGGTTAAACGATGAATGGAATTGTCAAGACCGATCGACTCTGATTCGTTGCGGTGTTCGTCTTAATGCTGCGGCGACAGCTTCCGAAACTGGAGTGCTGCACAGACCAGCCTGCCGCAGCCCGCGCCAAGCATCATGTCTAGTTGGATCAGACTAGGGCAGCTACGCCGCAAGAATCCCGATTGAGACCGGCCCGGTATGACGCCAGACTGAAAAAGTCATAGTTGGCCGCCCTCAGTCGGGGATCGCACCGTCGCGCTCGGCCAGCCGGGTGTATTCCGACAGCGTGCGCGTGGGGCGGAAATAGAGGTCGCGCATCACGGGCTGCTGGCGCGGCCCGACGATGCCGGCAAGCTCGGACAGCTTGACGGTGCCCTGCGCGGGCATCCCGATTCCCAGGTCGATGAGTCCCCAGGCGGTGTCGCCATCGGCGGGATCGAGCGCGGCCAGCAGCCAGGTCACATGCGCGTCCGGCGTGAACAGCCGCAACACGGGCACGGGGTCGATGGTCCGGCCAGCAGCGCGGGCCTCGCCGTTGGCAAGTAGTTGCGCGCGCTCCGGGACGGTGGCGAGTGGCTGGGGCATGGTCGGTAGTCCCACAAATCCAGTGATGCACGGATGCGGTTTCACGCCCAAGCGCAGAACCGCCAAACCGGATTTACGCCTTCGTGCGCAAGCACGGATGCGCTTGCGTGGCTTTGCTGGAACCCGCCGATGCGGATTTCCGTAAAGGCACAAAGACGTAAAACACCAAATGAACACTATAGATTGTAGTCCTATAGGGCGCAATGGGCTGTCATCTTGGTTTTGGAGGGAAACCATAGGTGGCGGCTGGGAACTCATTGGCGAAGGCGTTGAAGATCGTTAGAAAGGCGCGTGGCTTGAGCCAGGAAGCCTTCTCTGACGTGTCCAGCCGCACCTATATGAGCACCCTCGAACGCGACCTCAAAAGCCCGACCTTGAACAAGCTGGCCGAGCTGTGCGAGGTGATGGAGATCCACCCTCTCACGCTGCTGACGTTGGCCTATGCGGGCGACAGCCCGCACAAGGCCGACGAGCTGCTGGCGCAGGTGCGCCTGGAGCTGGAGGCGGTGCTGAAGGAGCGCGACGCGGCGAAGCCGCGCGCGTGAAGTGGTGATGTGCTGCGAACAGCAGCACAGCGCCCCGCCGCACGGGCGGGGCGCTGCGGCGATCACGCCGCCTGGGGCTTGCTGCGCGACCAGATCAGGTCGTGCGTGCCGTCCTCGCCTTCGATCAGGCGGGCGTAGACCGTTGCCGCGAACGAAGGATCGTCGAGGGTCACGGACAGGTATTCCCGCCCGGCCTCGCTGATCTTCTTCCACGCCGCGCCGATGTCGTGGCTGGCGGCCTGGACGCGGAAGTCCGGGGCCTTCTCGTTGTCGCCCTTGTCGTTGGGAACCAGCTTGACCTTGACGTTGAGCGTCAGGGTGCGAAGC
>JAIXLP010000050.1:0-5048 GCA_026954015.1 Burkholderiales bacterium
CTCTCACCCCGGATAGCTACACTCCAATTCCGTGACAGTGCATTGCATTTGCTGGTTGTAGCTCCCTCTCTCACCCCGGATAGCTACACTCGGCACCGCGACGGACAAAGCCGCGCTTGCCGTTGTAGCTCCCTCTCTCACCCCGGATAGCTACACTCTGGCCCTCGCGAAACCCGCGTTCCGCCTAGCGGAGCGCGGGTTTTCGTTCCCCCAAAATTCGCTTTAGAACAGGGCAATCTGGGCTGCGTTGACTTTTTTTTCCTGAAACAGCGGCATGCCGACCAGCAGTTTCATGCTGGCAAACTGCTTTTCGGTCACCGTCAGCACGCGCACCGAGCCTTCGGGTGGCAGGTTGGTCAGCAGGCGTTTCATGTGTTTCTGCTCGGCATCGTTGCCGTTCAAGATGCGACCGTAGACCGAGAACTGGATCATGTCGTAGCCGTCGTTGAGCAGGAAGCGCCGGAACACCGTGTAGGCGCGCCGATCGGTCTTGGTGACCACTGGTAGGTCGAAGAACACCAGCATGCGCATGAACCGCCTCGTGTCGTGGCCCATGGCGCAAGTCGCTACATCTCGAAGGTGTGCTGTACCAGGCCGATCAGATCAGGCAGTTCCAGCGCCTGTTCGCTGCCTCCGTCGTATAGACGGGCCAGCGCTTCCGCGGCTTGTTCGATCGAGGCCAGCACACTCATCCGACCGCGGGGCATGGCCACGTCGACGTTGAGCAAACCGATCAGCGCGACCTTGTCGGCAGGTTGCAGTTCGGCATCGTCGGGCCTGGCCGACTGATGCGCCACATGCAGATCGACCACCGGGCGATAGGGTTCAATCAGGTCATCGGCCAGGTTGAAGGCGTTCTGCTCGCTGCTGTGAAACAGGCCAAAGCTGGGCAGCATGCCGTGTTGCACCAGTGCTCGGGCGCAGGCACCGCGCATGACGGCGTAGCCATAGTCCAGCGCGGCGTTGACCCAGCCTGGCTGGCTGCGGTGGAAGCTGCGGCCGAACACTTGTGGAAAGTAGTAGCTGCTGGCCTGGGCCTCCAGGTTCCCGGCATCGCCCGAACGCACGCGGCGCACGTAGGAATGCAGGCGGTCGGCACCGCTCCGGCCCAACAGTTCGATGCAACGGGCCTGGTTCGCGATCTTGGCGCGAACGATGGCGGCCCAGGCGCGCTTGGTGCTGGGTTTGTCCAGTTGCAGTTGCAGCCGCTGCATGCGCGTGGCGCGGCTGTGCGGCAAGAAGGGCATGAACACGCCGTTGGGCTGATGGTTGTCGCCCGTGCTGTACAGACCAATGCCGTAGTCTGCGCAGGCCGAGAGCACGGGATGGGTCAGCGTGATCTCGCGGTGGTTGAGCACGATGACGGCAATATCCTCGAACGGCACGCGCGCACTCTGCTCCTGCTCGACCACCAGCGCGAAGTGCTCGCGCTTGAGTTTGGCCGGCTGGTTGATGACGACACTACGCCAGACCACGGCGCACCTCGGGCGGGGCGGGGTAAATGCGGCCCAGGACGTCGACATTGAATTTTTTCAGGGACAGGGCGGTTTTCACGCCTATGCCTTCGACGGCCCCATCCTTTTGAGTTGTCGTATTGCGATCATGCAACCACACAGTTATCGCACCAGTACCGCGATGGGCACTTGAGAAGTAACCCTCGATAGCCGGCTTGCCATTCTGCTGAACCCGCACGAAATCGTTGGGGTACAGCGAGAACAGGAACGAGAAACTATCGTCAATCAACGTCCACTCGGCCTCGTCCTTGAACGCAACGATCGCCTTGTTGGGCAACCCTGTCACTCGGTGGTGCACGTACACGGGTACCAGGTGGAACCTGCCTGCCTTGGTAAACACGTCCACGCGCAGCATGCTGTCGTTCTTGGCCAGGCCACCACGGATTGGAATGCCGCTTTGCTTGCTGCGCACCAGCTTGACGCTGCGCACGATAGGGCCAGTGGGCAGTCCGTTCCTGTCAGGCTTGTGCAGCGGGTTGTCAGGGCCAAAGGCCTTGTCGGCCTTGCCTCCATACGCCTGAAGCCGTTCGCGAATGGCGGTGTAGAGCCGCTCGTTGCGATGGGGCTCGACCAGGTTGTCCAGATCGGCGGGTTTCAGGTTCTGCAGCAGCACTTTTTCGATCACGCCCCCCTGGGCCTTCAGGCTTTCGGGTTGTGAGTAGATGGTGTCCTTGTGCACGGCGCCGCCGTTGCGCCGTTGCGGCGCACGCGAGACAAAGAGTGTGCGCAAGCGCGCCAGATCGTCTTCCGAATAGCTGCCCAAGCGTTGCATGTCGGCGCGCAGGGCACCCAGATCATCCGTGAACAGGCGCGCCTGCAGTTCGTGGCGGAAGTGCGGCCATGGTTCGGGGAAATGGCGCTTGGCGTGGTCGTACGCGGCGGGGTTGAGGATTTCGCCGGTCTCGGGGTCCGCAAAGCCTTCCTTGAGAAACTCGATTTCCCTGCGGCGCGAGTAGTCGGCCAGCGCCTTCACCATGCCATGGGTGCAGGCGGCGACCACGGCGGCGTCGAGTGCGTGGTGGCGGTCACTGTCCGAACGCACCTTGACCAAGCCCCAACGCGCGCGCAAAAAGCTGGTGAGCTGGCCGCTCACGACCACGCAGCGGCGGTTCATGTCGCCGTCGGCACGCGGCGCCAGTTGCAGGTGTTCCTCGACGTAGTTCTTGAAGAAGCGGCAGATGTAGCGCGTGTCGTTCAGGTTGCGGTCGATGAAGCCACGCGCTTCGTCGGCACCGTAGTTCTTGCGCAGCAGGCGGCCCCGTTTGGCCATGCGATAGCTCTTGTTGCCCTGCACCCAGGCGACGAAGGCGCGCCAGCGCTCGCCTTCCTGTCCGCCATCGCGTGCGGTCAGATACTCGTAGGGAGTACGGTTGCCCTTGTTCTGGTTTTCGTGCGTGAGCACCAGCACCTTGTTGTTCTTGCTGTCGTCGTAGCTGCGCGAATAGGGCAGGGCGTGATCGACCTGCGCGTAGTTGGGGTCGTTCAGCACGCGCGCAATGTCCAGTGCCTGCTGGCTGTAGGCGCACTGGCCGAGCTGTTCGCGGTAGAGCATCCATTTCTCGAACACGGCGCCCTTGGGCTGGTAGCCAAATTCCTTGGCAAAGGCTTCGCGTGCCTTGTCGTTGCGGTCGCGAAACTCCTCCTGCGCCCTCTTGACCTTGTTGCGCTCGTCCAGCGGACGCGACAGGTCGCGCGCCATCTCGATGTGCACGGCCATCGGGCTGCCGTATTCGCGGATCAGCGCGTTGACCACTTTGCGCGCCTGGTTGAGTGCGCGCAGCACCACGGGGTTGCGCGGGATGTCGGCGTCTTCCCGGAATTTCATTGACCCCACGCGGTCGTTCTTGCCACGGTATTCGCGCTGGGCCTCATAGAACGGCGGCAGATACAGGTGCTTGCCGGCATCGGGCTTGACGCGCTGGCTGTGGTGGCCGTACTCGGGAATCTGCGCCACGGCTTCGTCGTAGCGCAGGCCGGTTTCCATCAGCGGCACGATGCGCCGCAGGGCCTTGAGCGACAGACTGGAAAACTTGTCGAAGCTGAGGCGTTCCAGCACCGGGATGCAGGCATCCGGTTCGGGCAGCACAAGTGCGCGCAGCTCGCGGGTGATTTCGTCGCTGTCCTTGTACACGCTGAGCACGCTGGCGATCTGGTCGAGCAGCGTGGGATCGCCCTCCAGCGCGGGGGTGCTGATGCGCTGCCACAGCGATTCGTGTCCGGCCGATTTGAACGCCTTGCGCAGCTCGTGCCATGCCGGCATCTTGACCAGCGGCTGGTCTTCCGGGTCTTTGGCCTTCTCGCCTTCCGCCTGCGCCCGGCTGGGATAGGACAGGCCGCCAAAGCGCACGTCGTCGCCCCAGAGCCCGGCCTTGACGAGGGCGACCTTCAGGGTTTTGAACTTGAACGCGTCGGTCTGGTAGGGCAGCGGCAGGGCGATGGCGCGCTCGGCCTCGTTCAAGGAGCGCGAGCGGCCGTCGATCACCACGCGCAAATTGTTCAGGCGCGTGAGCCACACATGGCGCTCGGCGCTGAAGCTGGCCTTGGGTGCGCGGTATTCGCCATTCTCGAAGGTGCATTTGCCCAGCATCTTGAGCAGGTCGGCGCCCGCCAGCGCGGGCTTTTGACGCCAGAACAGGCCGCTGCGGCGATCACCGTTGCCCAGGATCAGCGCCTCAAGGCGCTCGCTGGCGTGTGGGTTGCCCAGCGCGCGCTGGTGCCCGAACAGCAGCGCCAATTCCTCACCCAGCAGCACGCGCGCGAGCGCCTTGTCGTATTGTCCGCGCTTGTTGCGTTGGGCGCCCGGGAATTCGGCCAGCACCATCTCGGCGGCGCTGCGGTAGCCCTTGTCCTTCATGCGGGCGGCGGTGTCTTTCAGGCCCTGCTTGACGCGCCCGCCTTCCTTGTCGCTGTCGGCCTTGGCTTCCTCGGCCTTGCTGATCCAGTGAAAGCCACGGTGCTTGCACAGGTGATACAGCACGCGTGCCCATTCCAGTGGCGTGAGCAGGCGATCCAGCCCTTCCACCCGCAGCCGCCAGGCACTGTCTGTGTAGGTGGGCGCTTTCGCGAAGAGCTTGGCATCCGCAATCAAGCCTTCACGCTTGAGCACGCGAGCGAGTTGTGTGAGGCGCCAGGCGCGGCGATACAGGCGGCGGCGCAAAAGCCGGGCCTGGCGGCGGGTGAGGTTGAGCGGGTCGCCTTCCTTGGCGGTCTCGGCCTTGTCGAAGCAGCGCACACCCAGGTCGATGATGCGCTGATCACCCAGCACGGCCCAGCCGACCGAGGCAATGCCAATGTCCAGTCCGAATACGTACTGCGCCATGCGTCCCTCCGCTATACTCTGTCCCGATTGTGGTTATCCGGGGTGAGAGCCGTTGCTGCAATAAGGAGGGGTCGCAAGACCCCGTCCGTACCCAAAGGCCTGACGGGGCAACCTGCCAGGCCTTTTCCTTGGGTTGTACCAAATTCGAGGTGAACGCTAACCCCGGCTCGCCCGCACCTCCGCCCACACCACGATCAGCAGCCCCGCGAGCACGC
>JAIXLP010000050.1:5058-6424 GCA_026954015.1 Burkholderiales bacterium
CCCCGGCTCGCCCGCACCTCCGCCCACACCACGATCAGCAGCCCCGCGAGCACGCCCGCCAGGCCCAGCCAGGCGAGCGGCTGCTGGCGCTCGCCGACGACCAGCACCGCGAGCATGAAGGCGGTGACGGGTTCGCCCAGCGCCAGCGTGACGCCGGTGGCGCCGGAGATGTGGCGCAGGCCGCTGGTGAAGAGCAGGTAGGCCACCCCCGTGCTCACGAGGCCGAGAAACAGCACCACGGCCCAGGCGCCGGCGCCCACGTGCAGCGGCCCGGCCAGCCCCCAGGCGGTGGGCACCGAGAGCAACGCGGCCGAGCCGAACACCGCGAGGTTGGTGCGCGCCGGGTCGAGCCGCGCGACGATGCGTTTGTTGACCAGCGCGTACGCCGCGTACGAGAGCCCCGCCAGCAGGCACAGCGCCACGCCCGCCACCGACAGGTGCGCGCCGCCGCCCTGGCCCAGCGCCATCGCCACGCCCCCGGCCACGCCCACGAGCGTGCCCAGCCACCAGCCTGCGGGCGGCAGGCGCCGCTGCTGCCAGGTCTGCAACAGCCCGGCCCAGATCGGCCCGCTGCCGATGGCGATCGCGGTGCCGAGCGCGACGCCGCTTTGCTTGACGCCCGCGAAGAAGCTCAGGTTGTAGGCGGCGACGCTCGCACCGCCCAGCGCGATGGCGGCCCACGGCCAGGCCACGGCGCGCCGGGGCGCGGCGCGCATGAGCAGCGCGAAGAAGCCGCTGGCGATGACGAGGCGCAGCGCCCCCACCCAGTAGGGCGAGAGCGTGGCGGGGGCGAAGCTCTGCGCGGTGCCGGTCGTGCCCCAGAGGATGGCGGCGGCCAGCACCAGGGCCACGCCGCCCGCCGTGGTGTTGGGTGTGCGCATGGGACAATGATGGGGGGTGCGCGGGGCGGCGATTGTCGCGCAACGCTTGAACTCGCGGCGCGGTTCGGGCCTGACCATCCACCTTCAAAAATCTACGTCAAACAAGGCTCCGGCGCTTGCCCAGCAAGCGCTGCCAGCTATTCAACCGATAGTGCACCGCCGCGCAGCGCCTGCAGCACCTGCGCCACGCGCGCGGCCACGGCCTGCGGCGGCGGCAGCGCGGCGCGCCAGGGCGCGGGCACGGCAAAGCGGCGCGTGCGGGCAAGCCCCGGCTGGTCGGGCGTGTCGATCACGAGGATGCGCGCGCCGCGCTCGGCGCAGTAGCCGTGGCCCGTGCCCGCGGGAATGACGATGCCGCTTGCGGTATCGACGTAGGCGGCACGCCCGGCCACGTCCAGCTCGATGCAGCCGTCGAGCGCGTAGAGGATCTGCGCGAAGTCGTGCGCGTGCGCGTGGTGCTCGCCGTCGTAGCGGCGCACGGAGAC
>JAIXLP010000050.1:6628-53316 GCA_026954015.1 Burkholderiales bacterium
TCTTCATGCCCACCGATACCCCGCCGATGCGCCGCTCCTGGCTGGCGGCCTGGCGCGTCTATCTGGAGCCCGCGAGCGTGCGCATGCTCACGCTGGGCTTCGCCGCGGGGCTGCCGCTGCTCTTGGTGCTGGGCACGCTGTCGTTTCGATTGCGCGAGGCAGGGATCGACCGCACCACCATAGGCTATCTCTCGTGGGTGGGGTTGGCCTATGCCTTCAAGTGGGTGTGGTCGCCGCTGGTGGACCGGCTGCCGCTGCCGCTGCTCACGCGCGTGCTGGGACGGCGGCGCGGCTGGCTGCTGCTGGCGCAGGCCGTGGTGGCGGCGGGGCTGGTCGGCATGGCGCTGGTCGATCCGCGCGATGCGCTCGGGCCCATGGTGTGGTGCGCGCTGGTGGTGGCGTTCGGCTCGGCCACGCAGGACATCGCGCTCGATGCGTTTCGCATCGAATCGGCCGACGCCGACCGGCAGGCGGCGCTCGCGGCGACCTACCAGACGGGCTACCGCCTCGCGATGATCTGGGCCGGCGCGGGCGTGCTGTGGATCGCGGCGCGCGCCGAGGTGGCGGGTGCGGGCGGCTACCAGACGGGCGCGTGGCGCGCGGCCTACCTCGTGATGGCGGCGTCGATGCTGGTGGGCGCGGTGACGGTGCTGCTCTCGCCCGAGCCCGACCCGCGCCCGCTGCCGCCGGTGCAGGGCCTGGCGTCGTGGCTGCGCGGCGCGGTGGTCGAGCCGTTCGCGGATTTCATCCAGCGCTACCGCTGGCAGGCGGCGCTGATCCTGGCGCTCATCGCCATCTACCGCATCAGCGACGTGGTGATGGGCATCATGGCCAACCCGTTCTACGTGGACATGGGCTACACCAAGGACGAGGTGGCGGCCGTCACCAAGGTCTTCGGCGTGGTGATGACGCTGGCGGGCGCGTTCGTGGGCGGCGTGCTCTCGATGCGCCTGGGCGTGATGCGCGTGCTGATGCTGGGCGCGGTGCTCTCGGCGGCGAGCAACCTGCTGTTTGCGTGGCTCGCGACGCAGGGGCACGACCTGTACGGGCTGATCGGCGTGGTCTCGGCCGACAACCTCGCGGGCGGCATCGCGTCGGCGGCGTTCATCGCCTACCTGTCGAGCCTGACCAACGTGCGCTACTCGGCCACGCAGTACGCGCTGTTCAGCTCGATGATGCTGCTCGCGCCCAAGTGGATCGCGGGGTTTTCCGGCGCGTACGTGGACGCGCACGGCTACGCCGGCTTCTTCACCGCCACCGCGCTGCTGGGCGTGCCCGTGCTGCTGCTGGTGGCGCTGGCGGCGCGCGCCAGAAGCGCCAGCGGCGCCGGATGAGCGCGCCATACCGCGACGGAGTGCCATCCTGAACGCTGCCCGATCCGCCGCGCCGTCGCGCCAGCGCCCGCTGTGGCGCACCTACCTGGCCTTCCTCGGGCCCATGGTGCTGGCCAACATCCTGCAGTCGCTCTCGGGCAGCGTGAACGGGGTCTATATCGGCCAGATGCTGGGCACCGACGCGCTGGCTGCCGTGGCGGGCATGTTCCCGGTGGTGTTCTTCTTCATCGCGCTGGTGATCGGCGTGGGTGCGGGCGCCTCGGTGCTCATCGGCCAAGCCTGGGGGGCGCGCGAGCCGCACAAGGTCAAGGCCATCGCGGGCACGGCGCTGGCGCTGGGCGGCCTCATCGGCCTGCTGGCGGCCGCGCTGGGCGAGCTGTTCGCACGCCCGGCGCTGATGGCGCTGGGCACCGCACCCGAGCTGCTGCCGGAGGCCGTGGCCTACGCCCGCGTGCTGATGCTGAGCATGCCGCTGCTGCTGGTGTTCATCCTGTACACGCAGCTGCTGCGCGGCGTGGGCGACACGGTGACGCCGCTGCTGGCGCTGTGCCTGTCCACGGCCATCGGGCTCGTGGTGACGCCGGCGCTGATCCGCGGCTGGCTCGGGCTGCCGCGCCTGGGCGTGGTGAGCGCGGCGGTGGCGGGCTGGGTGTCGTTCAGCGTGGCGCTGGCGTTCCTGTGGTTCTACCTGCGCCGCAGGCGCCACCCGCTCGCGCCCGACGCCGAGCTGCTGCGCGACCTGCGCATAGCCCCGGCGCTGCTGCGCGCGGTGCTGCGCATCGGCGTGCCCACCGGCGTGCAGATGGTGACCATCGCGACGGCGGAGCTGGCCATCCTGGGCCTGGTCAACGCCTACGGGGCGGACGCCACGGCGGCCTACGGCGCGGTGAACCAGATCGTCAACTACGTGCAGTTCCCGGCGATCTCCATCGCCATCACGGCGTCTATCCTGGGCGCGCAGGCGATCGGCGCGGGGCGCACGCAGCAGCTGCCCGCCATCGTCCGCACCGGGCTGGCGCTGAACCTGGCGCTGACGGGCGGCCTGGTGCTGCTGGGCTACCTGCTGTCGCACTGGCTGCTGGGGTTCTTCCTCACCACGGCGCGCGTGCTGGAGATGGCGCAGACGCTGCTGCACGTGATGCTCTGGGCCAGCGTGGTGTTCGGCATGCAGGCGGTGGTGGCGGGGGTGATGCGCGCCAGCGGCACGGTGTGGGTGCCCACGGGCATCAGCATCGCGTGCATCGTGCTGGTGCAGCTACCGGCGGCGCACCTGCTGTCGGCGCGCTTCGGGCTCAAGGGCGTGTGGATGTCCTACCCCGTGGTCTTCGTCGCCATGCTGGCGCTGCAAAGCAGCTTCTACCTGCTGGTGTGGCGCTACCGCCGGATCGAGCGGCTGGTATGAGTACATTTACCGCAGCTTTACCCTCGCGACAACGCGCCGAGATGCCCGTCGCTCAGGATATTCCGCATGAATGCCCAACTGTTGATGATCGAAGACGACCACCGCCTGGCGCAGATGGTGGTGCAGTACCTGGGCCAGTCGGCGCTGCAGGTGGAGCACGTGGACAACGCCACCGCGGGCCTGGCGCGGCTCACCGCGCCCGAGGGCGGGCAACTGCCCGACCTGGTCATCCTCGACCTGATGCTGCCCGACCTGGACGGTCTGGAGGTGTGCCGGCGCGTGCGCGCGCTGCCGGGCGCGGCGGGCAAGGTGCCGGTGCTGATGCTCACCGCCAAGGGGGACCCCATGGACCGCGTGATCGGCCTGGAGGTGGGCGCGGACGACTACCTGCCCAAGCCGTTCGAGCCGCGCGAGCTGCTCGCGCGCATCCGCGCCATCCTGCGCCGGCGCGAGGGCGGCGCGCAGGCCACCGGCAACGTGATGCGCTTCGGCAGCCTGGAGATCGACCGCGACGCGCGCACCGTGAGCGTGGCCGGGCAGCTCGCGGAGCTGACCTCCTACCAGTTCGACCTGCTCGTGACCATGGCCGAGCGCGCCGGGCGCGTGCTCACGCGCGACCAGATCATGGAAGCGGTGCGCGGGCGCGAGCTGGAGGCGTTCGACCGCTCGATCGACGTGCACATGGGGCGCATCCGCGCCGCGATCGAGGCCGACGTGAAGAACCCCAGGCGCATCCTCACGGTGCGCGGCGTGGGCTACGTCTTCGCCAAGCACCAGGATTGAGACGGCAGGTCCTGCGATGCTCGGCCCCTTTTCGCGGCGCCTGTACCTGCGCATCTGGCTGGCCACCGTGGGCGGCGTGCTGGTGTTCGCGCTCGTCGTCGGCTGGGCCTGGCGCATCGCGGCCGAGCACAACGCGCAGGCGTTCAACGCGCCGCCGCCGCGCGAGCTGCAGATCACCGACGAGCAGGGCCGCGCGCTGCTGCAGGGCCTGGCCACGCGCGAGCCCGGCAACCCCGAGAGCGGCGTGACCTACCAGATCGAGGCGCCCGACGGCCGCGCCTACACGCTGCGCATGGCGCCGCGCGTGCGCCCCCCCGGCAACCGGGGGCGCCTGGCCGGGCCGTTCTGGCTGCAGCCGCCCTACGGCTTCTTGTGGATTCTCGCTTTCGTGGGTCTGGCGGTGACGCTGGGCGTGTTTCCCATCATTCGCAAGCTCCTGCAGCGCCTGGAGCGGCTGCAGCGCAGCGTGCAGCGATTTGGCGAGGGCGATTTGTCGGTGCGCGTACCCGAGCAGGGGCACGACGAGGTGGCGCAGCTTGCGCGCCAGTTCAACGCCGCGGCCGCGCGCGTGCAGGCGCTGGTGCAGTCGCACAAGTCGCTGCTGGCCAACGCCTCGCACGAGCTGCGCTCGCCGCTGGCGCGCATCCGCATGGGGCTGGAGCTGCTCGCCAGCGGCACGCCCTCGCCCGAGACGCATGCCGAGGTGCAGCGCAACATCGCCGAGCTGGACCAGTTGATCGACGAAATCCTGCTCGCCAGCCGCCTGGACGCCGGCGCGGCGAGCGTGGGCACGGTGGAGATGGTGGACCTCGTGGGCCTGGCGGCGGAGGAATGCGCGCGCGTCGATGCCGAGCTGGAACTGGCCGAGGGCGCGGCACTGCCCGAGGTGCCAGGCATCGTGAAACTCCTGCGCCGCGCGGTGCGCAACCTGCTGGAGAACGCGCGCCGCTACAGCGACGGCGCGGTCACGCTGCACCTTGCGCGCGAAGGCAGCGCGGTGCTGCTGCGCGTGAGCGACCACGGCCCCGGCGTGCCGCCCGACCAGCGCGAACACATCTTCGAGCCCTTCTACCGCCTGCCGGGCGCGAGCGAGCGCTTTGGCGGCGTGGGTCTGGGCCTGGCGCTGGTGCGCTCGATCGCCGAGCGCCATGGCGGGCACGCGCACTGCGAGAGCCGCCCCGACGGCCTGCCGGGTGCGAGCTTCGTGCTGAGCCTGCCGCTTCAAGGTCCTGCGCCCCGCGCTGCCGAAGGCACTGACCGCGGCGCGGTTTAGGGACATGTGCCGCGGCGCAGGCCGTACCATGCGCGCGATCGGAGAACCACGCATGCAGTTGCTCAAACACCTCGGGCTGCCCGCCATCGCCGCGCTGGCGCTCATCGCCACCGGCGCCTGCGCGCAAAGCGCCGCCGAACCCATGGCGCTGCGCGGCGTGATGCAGCAGATGGACCACGACGCGCAGGCCGCCTCCGCGGCGATCGAGCGCAAGGACTGGATGGCCGTCGCCACGCTCGCGAGCCTGCTCGCGCGCCACAGCGAGCCGCCGATGAGCGAGCGCATGCGCATCCTCGGCTGGCTGCTCACCGACGCCACGACGTTTCGCAACTACGACAAGCAGGTGAAGGCCGCCGCGACGCAGTTGCAGACGGCCGCGCTCAAGGCCGACGCGGCCGAGAGCCGCGCCGCGTACCAGCGCATGCAGCAAAGCTGCGACGGCTGCCACAACAGCTTTCGCGCGAAATACCTCGATCATTTCTACGGCAACAAACCGTAGGTCACTTATGCCCTGGACGGCGCACCCGGCATGAAATCGTCGAGCGCCAACCCCTTTTCCTGGAGCAGCGCCTCGAGCACCGGCGCCAGCCGCCCGAGCTGCTCGGTCACCGCCGCGCGCACGGTATCGACCATCACCTGCGTGGCGCGCTCGATCTCGATGTTCAAGAGGCTCCCCTCGCGCTTGTCCTGAAACACCGTGGCGCGGCGCGTCTCGGGGATCAGCCAGACCTCGAACCAGCCCTCGGCGCGGTTGCATTCGGCCACCGTGAGGCTCGCGCCGTGCACCGCGATGTAGCCGCGCGCGAACACGTAGCGCATGTGCGACGGCGGCAGCGCGATGCGCCAGATGAGGTTGTTCTCCTGCGTGCGCACCAGCGCCAGCGTCCCGGTGCAATCCACGTGGCCCGAGAGCGGGTGACCGCCGATCTCCGCGCCGTCGCGCGCCGCGCGCTCCACGTTCACGCGCTGGCTGCGGGCGTAGCCGCCCAGCGTGGTCACCGCCAGGCTTTGCTGCACCACGTCAAAGCACGCGCGCGTGGGGGAGACGAGCGTCGTGACCGTCAGGCACACGCCGTCGACCGCGACACTCGCGCCCACCGCAAGGCCCTCGCAGAAGCCCTCGGGAAACTCGATCGTGAAGCTGCGCAGGCCGGGGCGGTCGTCGATGGCGACGATGCGCGCAACGGCCTGGACGATGCCGGTGAACATGGCGCGGTCTCTGGCGGTACGGTGCGAAGCATTGTGCCATCCGCGCACCGACCCGGTACCATGGCACAACCCCACCCGAGCACCTATGACCGCCACCGCACTGACCCGCCCAGACGGCGAACGCCTCGCGCTGCGCGACTGGCCGCCGCCCGCCATCGCGCGCCGCGCCACCGTGCTGCTGGTGCACGGCCTGGGCGAGCACAGCGGGCGCTACGAGCATCTGGCGCGCGAACTCGGCCGTTGCGGCTGCGCAGTGCGCGGCTACGACCACCACGGCCACGGGCGCTCCAGCGGCGTGCGCGGCGCGCTGCCGCAGGCCGACCGGCTGCTGACCGACCTGGCCGCGGTGGTGGACGCCACGCGCGCCGCGATGCCCGCGGGCGAGCCGCTCATCCTGCTGGGCCACAGCATGGGCGGGCTCGTGACCGCGAGCTTCGTCGCGCGCGCGCTGCGTCCCGTGGACGCGCTGGTGCTCTCGTCACCGGCGCTCGCGATCTTCACGAGCCCGCTGCAAAAGCTGCTGCTCGCCACGCTGCCGCAGTGGCTGCCGAACCTGCGCGTGGGCAACGGCCTGAACCCGCGCCAGCTCTCGCACGACGCGGCGGTGGTGGCCGCCTACAAGGCCGACCCGCTGTGCCACGACCGCATCAGCACGCGCCTGGCGCACTTCCTCGCCACCGAGGGCGCTGCCACGCTGGCGCACGCCGGTGCGTGGCCGCTGCCCACGCTGCTGCTGTGGGGCAGCGCCGACCGCATGGTGGACCCCGCGGGCTGCCGCGCGCTGGCCGCCGCCGCTCCGGCTGGCCGCGTGAGCGCGCACGAATTCGCCGGGTACTACCACGAGATCTTCAACGAGGCGGACCCCGCGCCGGTGTTCGCGGCGCTGCGCACGTGGGTTGAGAATTTCTTGAACAAAAACGGGAGCTAGCGCTTGCCCGGCAAGCGCAGGCAGCTCACATTTTCAAAGATCTGCGAGTACCGCCAGCGCCGCCAGCGCCGCCGTCTCGCTGCGCAGCACGCGCGCGCCCAGGTGCGCGGGCAGGTAGCCCTGGGCCAGCGCGGCGTCTTCTTCCTCGGGCGTGAGGCCGCCCTCGGGGCCGTGCAGCACGAAGACCGCGCCTGCGCCTGGCGCCGCCAGCCGCAGGGCCACCGCGCCCGCGCGCAGCGAGAGCAGCAGGCGCGTGCCAGCCTCGGCGGGCCGCTGCAGCCACGCGGCAAGCGCCAGCGGCGCGGCCACCGGCGGCACGCGGTTGCGCCCGCACTGCTCGCACGCGGCCACGGCGATGGCCTGCCAGCGCGCCTGGCGCCTGGCGGCGCGCTCGCCGTCGAGCCGCAACACGCTGCGCGCGGCCACGAGCGGCTGGATGCTGGCCACGCCCAGCTCGGTCGCCTTCTCCACGAGCCAGTCCATGCGCTCGTTGGCCGGCATGCCCACGAGCAGGTGCACGGCGCGCGCGGCCTCGCGCTCGATGGCGTGGTGTTCGTCCACCTGCACCGCGACACCGGCGCGGTCCATGCGCGTGACGGTGGCCGCCCACTCGCCGCCCCGGCCATCGAACAGCGTGAGCGGCGCTCCCGGCTGCAGGCGCAGCACCTGCACGTGGCGCGCGGCCTCGTCGGTCAACCGCAGCGGACCGGCGGCAAGCGGTGCGGCGCAATGGACCCGTGGCATATCAAAAACAGGAGCTGTCTGCGCTTGTCCAGCAAGCGTCAGGGGTGAATTTCACTCATAAACGCCCAAAGGCGTAGCCCGCCGCCGCCTCGGTGCCCTCGATCTCGTCGATCAGGCGCAGCAGCGGCGCGAGCTCGCGGTAGCGCGCGCAGGTGGCGCGCAGGTAGGCGATGAAGCGCGGCGCATCCGCGAGGTACCTGGGCTTGCCGTCGCGCAGCGTCAGGCGCGCGAAGATGCCGGCCACCTTCAGGTGGCGCTGCAGCGCCATCCAGTCCACCGCGCGGTAGAACTCGCCGAAGTCCGCGCCCCAGCCGCTCGGGCTCGCCGCGCCCAGCAGGCCGCTCTTCCTCGCGCGCTCCCAGTAGCGCACGGTGAGGTCGATGACGAAGTCTTCCTCCCAGCTGATGAAGGCGTCGCGCAGGAGGCTGGCGATGTCGTAGGTGATGGGGCCGTACACCGCATCCTGGAAGTCGATCACGCCCAGCCGCCCGTCCGCGCCCACCATGAGGTTGCGCATCATGTAGTCGCGGTGCACGTAGACCGGGGGCGCGGCGAGGTTCTGCGCCACGATGGCGTCGAACGCGCGCGCGAGCACCGCCTGCTGGCGCGCGTCCAGCACGCGGGCCCGGTGGCGCGCCACGTACCAGTCGGGAAAGAGCTGCAGCTCGCGGCGCAGCAGCGCCTCGTCGTAGGGCGGCAGCACGCCGGGGCGGCTCGCCTGCTGCCAGGTGACGAGCAGCTCGACCGCCTGCACGTACCAGGCGTGCGCGGCCTGCGGATCGCGCGCATCCAGGCGCTCGATCGCCGTCTGCGCGCCCAGGTCGGTGAGCAGCATGAAGCCGTGCGCCTCGTCCCACGCAAGGATGCGCGGCACGCGCAGCCCCGCCTGCTCCATCAGCGCCTGCACGCGCACGTAGGGGTGCGCGTCTTCGCGGTCGGGCGGTGCGTCCATGAGCACGAAGCTCGCGCCGTGCGCGTCGTCGATGCGCAGGTAGCGCCGAAAGCTCGCATCCGCGGACGCCGGCCGCAGGCTGCCCAGGGCAAGGCCGTGCGCCTGCGCCAGCGGCGCGAGCCAGGCGTCGAACGCCTGGCGGCGCGCGTCGTCGCTCCAGGTGATGGCCGGCGGGGCGGGGGGCAGGGGCTGGTCGCTCATGGATAATCGATCGCTCGACCGGATTGTAGGGACCGGCCCGCGCGCCCAGGCGGTCTGTCACGGCCGGGCGCGCCCGCCACCGCCGGTCGATTGCGCCCATGATCCGCCCGCCCGTGCCGCTACGCCCGCCACTGCCGACCTCCGTTTTATCCCGCGCCGCGGCGGGCCTGGCGGCGCTGCTGCTGGCATGGGCCGCGCAGGCGCAGGACGCGCCCGCGTTGCGCGCCAGCCCGCAACTGCAGGAACAGGTGCCCGCGCAGCAGGGCGATGAGCTGCCGACCTTCGTGCGCGGCGACCGCATCGAGGGCGAGACCAACGTGCGCGTGCAGGTGCAGGGGCATGCCGAACTGCGTCGCGGCGACACCACGATCCACGCCGACCAGATGGACTACGACGTGCCCGCAGACCGCGCGCGCGCCAGCGGCGACGTGCGCATCAACCGCGCGGGCAACGTCTACGACGGCACGCTGCTGGACATGAAGGTGGACGCGTTCGACGGCTTCTTTACCGAGGCGCGCTACCGGCTGCTGGAAAACGGCGGGCACGGCGAGGCCACGCGCGTGGACTTCATCGACCGCGAGCATTCGGTGGCGCACAACGCGACCTACACCACCTGCGAGCGCGACGACGAGGCGAGCTGGCGGCCCGACTGGGTGCTGCGCGCCAAGACGCTGCACATCGACAAGGCCGAGGACGTAGGCACGGCGGAGAACGCGGTGCTCGAATTCAAGGGCGTGCCGCTCTTTGCAACGCCGTGGATCAGCTTCCCGCTGTCCAACGAGCGCAAGACCGGGCTGCTGCCGCCGCTGGCGACGCTCGACAGCGTGAGCGGCCTCACCTACGCGCAGCCCTGGTACTGGAACATCGCGCCCAACCGCGACGCGACGTTCACGCCCACGGTGATGCTGCGCCGCGGCGTGGCGCTGGACTCGCAGTACCGCTACCTCGAACCGCGCTACAGCGGCGAGCTCGGGCTCAACTTCATGCCAGACGACAAGCTGCGCGAGCGCACGCGCTGGCTCGCCAGCGTCGCGCACCGCGCCAGGATCGGCTCGCCCATGGGCGACCTGTCGCTCTCGATCAACGCGCGGCGCGCGAGCGACAACGACTACTGGCGCGACTTCCCGCAACGCGGCAGCAACGTCAACCCGCTGGACACCACCGCGCAGCGGCTGCTGCCGGCTGACGGCATGCTGAGCTGGGGCAGCGCCGAGCACACGCTGAGCCTGCGCACGCTGCGGTGGCAGACGCTGCAGGACGTGACCGCGCCGATCACGCCGCCCTACGACCTGCTGCCGCAACTGCACTGGGGCTACACCCCGGCCACGCCCGGCGGCGGGCTGGACCTGCGCATCGACGGCGACCTCACGCACTTTCACGGCGACCGCGCCTACTACACGCAGCCGAACGCGCAGCGCAGCTACTTCATCGCGCAGATCAGCCGCCCATGGCTCACGCCCGCGAGCTTCATCACGCCACGCCTGCAGCTGCACGCCTCGCACTACGCGTTCGACACGCCACTGGCCACCGGCCAGACGAGCGCGAGCCGCGTGCTGCCCACCTTCAGCCTCGATAGCGGCCTGGTGTTCGAGCGCGATGCGAGCTACCTCGGCCGCGCCTTCGTGCAGACGCTGGAGCCGCGCGCCTTCTACACCTACACGCCCTACCGTGACCAGAGCATGCTGCCGGTGTACGACACCGCGCAGACGGACTTCAACTTCGCCTCGATCTACACCGAGAACGCCTTCGGCGGCAACGACCGCATCGCCGACAACAACCTGCTCACGCTCGGCGCCACCACCCGGCTGCTGGATCCGGCCACCGGCGCCGAGGCGCTGCGCCTGGGCATAGCGCAGCGGCTGCGCTTTTCCGACCAGCGCGTGACGATGCCGGGCGTGGCGGTCGTGAGCGAGCGCATCTCGGACGTGCTGCTGGGCGCAGGCATCCACTGGACGCCCGAGTGGGGTCTGGATTCCACCTTCCAGTACAACCCCAAGACGCGCCGCTCGATGCGCACGACGATCGCCGGGCGCTACACCCCGAGCAAATACCACACGCTCTCCGCCGCGTATCGCAAGCAGGACGTGACCGGCCCCTACACCGTGCCGAGCGAGCAGCTCGAGCTCGGCTGGCAGTGGCCGCTCGACGAGTTCTGGCGCACGCGCACCGCCGCTGGCGCACGCGCACCGCGCGAGGCGGGGCGCCTGTACGGCGTCGGGCGGCTGAACTACAGCCTGCAGGACCGCAAGTTCGTCGACGCGGTGGTGGGCATGGAATACGAAAGCTGCTGCTGGATCGGCCGCGTGGTGCTCGAACGCCTGCAGATCGGCACCGTCACGTCCAACACGCGCATCCTGCTGCAGCTCGAACTCAAGGGCCTGTCGCGCCTGTCGCTGGGCAACAATCCGCTGGCGAGCCTGCAGCAGAATGTGCCCGGCTACCAGGTGCTGGACTCGACCACCCCCGCGCCCAGCCGTTTCACCCGTTACGATTGACCGCACCGCCCGGCCGCCCCCCATGACACCACGCGCACACCTCACCGGCCTGCTGGCCTGCCTGACTGCCCTGGCGCTGCTTGCCCTGCCGGCCGCGCGGGCGCAGGGCCTGAAGCTCACGCCCGGCGTCTCCGGCGCACCCGCGCTGACCGCCACGCCCGCGCTGACCACCCCGGCGCCCGCGGCGGGCAGTGCAAGCCAGTCGGCCGACTACATCGTCGCCATCGTCAACTCCGAGCCCATCACCAACAACGAGGTACGCGAGCGCCTGGCGCGCGTGATCGAGCAGAACAGCGGGCAGACGCTGCCCCCGCGCGAACAGCTCATGAACCAGGTGCTCGAGCGCCTGATCACCGAGCGCATCCAGGTGCAGCTGGCGCAGGAAGCGGGCATCAAGGTGGACGACTACGCGGTCGACCAGGCCGAGCAGTCGGTGGCGCAGCAAAACGGCGTGAGCGTGGAGCAGCTGCACCGCCAGCTCGCGCAGGAGGGCGTGACGCCCGAGCGCTTCCGGCGCGAGCTGCGCGAGCAGTTGCTCATCCTGCGCATCCGCGAGCGCGACGTCGAGTCGCGCGTGCGCGTGACCGACCAGGACATCGACGCCTACCTGCGCGACGAGGCGCAGGGGACGGCGGCCGACACCACGCAGATCAACCTCGCGCAGATCCTCGTCGAAGTGCCCGAGCACGCGAGCGACGCACAGGTGGCCGAACGCGAGGCGCGCGCGCGCGAGGTGCTGGCACGCGTCAAAAGCGGCACCGATTTCGCCGCGCTTGCGCGCGAATACTCCGACGCGCCCGAGGGCCGCAACGGCGGCGCGCTGGGCCTGCGCCCGCTCGACCGCTACCCGGCGCTGTTCGTGAACGCCACGCGCTCGACGCCCGTCGGCGACGTCGTCGGGCCGCTGCGCTCGCCCGCGGGCTGGCACATCCTGCGCGTGCAGGAGCGCACGCGCGGGGGCGCGCCCGCCACCGCGATCCAGAGCCACGCGCGCCACATCCTGCTGCGCGTGGGCAACGGCGTCACCGAGGCCGAGGCCGCGCACCGGCTCGAGGAACTGCGCCAGCGCATCACGAGCGGGCAGGCGAGCTTCGAGGCCTTGGCACGCGAATACTCGCAGGACGCGAGCAGCAAGGATGGCGGCGACCTCGGCTGGGCATACTCCGGGCGCTTCGTGCCCGAGTTCCAGCAGGCGCTCGACCGGCTGCAGCCGGGCCAGGTCAGCGAGCCGGTCGTCACGCGCTTTGGCGTGCACCTGATCGAGCTCGTCGAGCGGCGCGAGGCCCAGCTCACGCAGCGCGAGCAGCGTGACCTCGCGCGCAACGCCGTGCGCGAAAAGAAGCTCGACGAAGCCTACGCGAACTGGATGCGCGAGCAGCGCGCGCGCGCCTACGTGGAACTGCGCGACCCACCGCAGTGAGCGGCGCGCGGTACCCCCACGGCATGGCGCCCACACACATCCCGCGCAAGCGCTTCGGCCAGCACTTTCTGCACGACCCGGCGGTCATCGACGCGATCGTGCGCGCGATCGCACCAGAACCCGGACAGGCCGTGGTGGAGATCGGACCCGGCCTGGCCGCGCTCACCGAGCCGCTGGCGCAGCGGCTCGGGCGGCTCACCGTGATCGAGATCGACCGCGACCTGGCCGCGCGGCTGCGCCGTGACGCGCGGCTCGACGTGCTCGAATCCGACGTACTGAAAGTGGATTTTGCGCACGTGGCACAAGCGCGGGCAGCTACGAAACTCAGAGTCGTCGGCAACCTGCCCTACAACATCTCGACGCCGATCCTGTTCCACCTGCTGGCGTACGCGCACGTCATTGCGGACCAGCACTTCATGCTGCAGAAGGAGGTGGTCGACCGCATGGTCGCGCCGTGTGGCACGAGCGCGTACGGGCGCCTGTCGGTGATGCTGCAGTGGCGCTACGCGATGCAGGACGTGCTGCACGTGCCGCCCGAGGCCTTCACGCCGCCGCCGCGCGTGAACAGCAGCGTGGTGCGCATGGTGCCGCTGGCCGCGCCTGCGGCGGTGGATGCGGCGGTGCTCTCAGGCCTCGTGCAGGCCGCCTTCGGCCAGCGGCGCAAGCTGCTGCGCCATCCGCTGGAGCCGTGGCTTTCCGCACGCGGCTACCGCGGTGCGTTCGACCTGCAGCGGCGCGCCCAGGAGGTACCCGTAGCCGAGTACCTCGCGCTCGCGCAGGCGCTTCATGCGGATCGGCCTTCCGTCGGATGACGAGGCGGCAAGCCGAAGACGGTGCTGCAGCACGGCAAGGCGAACCAACAAAGTCCGACGATGGAAGGCAAATCCGTATCAGGCAGCCGCCACGAGCAGCCAGTAGCTGCTGTTGAAGGGGCTGCTCATGCGCAGCGCCAGCGGCGAGACGTCCAGCAGCTTGTCGGTGGGCATCTGCTCGCCCGAGGCGGCGTCCAC
The DNA here is from genome assembly GCA_026954015.1 of Burkholderiales bacterium. Lineage (GTDB taxonomy): Bacteria > Pseudomonadota > Gammaproteobacteria > Burkholderiales > Burkholderiaceae_C > Comamonas_C. The sequence continues at coordinate 20,380 of JAIXLP010000050.1, forward strand.
GAGGACGCCTTCCGTGGCCAGGGACTCGACCGCACCGTGGTGCAAGGCCTCGTCCGCCCGTTCCGCAGGGCCAAAAGTGGCGGAACGGGCTACAGAAAAGAATAGAAGCAGCGGAACGCGATGCGCCGTTCGCCCCAGTATTCCGCAGCGTCGCGGAAGATGTCGAGCAGCTGCTCGCGCGCTTCCTTGTCGAACTTGGCGGTCGCGGGGATCTGTTCGAGCACCACGACGAAGCCCGGCTGCGGCCCCGCCTTGTGCAGCGGGTCGGTCATGCAGTCGTAGAGCGCATCGAAATTCTTGCCGAAGTGCGCAGGAAACAGGAACTGCGCGGCGATCAGGTCGAGCACGTCCTGCTTGGTCTGCGCATGCGCGAGGTTGGCGTACAGGAAGTGGTGGCCCAGCGCCTGCGCCGTGTCCTGCAGATCGTGCACGCGAAACGCGCGGATCGACTGCACGATGTTGGAGCGCACGCCGTGCAGCAGGTTCTCATCGTCTTGACGAAGTGGTATTTCCATCTCCGTGGCTCTTTCTTTCAAAAATCCGTTGACCAACGTGTCCACGCGGTGTCCGGCAACGACGGCGCCGGTGCGGGGGGTGCGCATCCAGTCCATCATGGCCGTATCTCCCGGAAACTGGTGTAGTGGTCGCCCGAGTAGTAGCAGACCTCGGGCGCACGCGGCACCCCGCCGCAGACGATGCGCCGTGCGCCGCGCCCGCGCACACCCGGGGTGCGCACCGTGTATTCGCGGTAATAGCCGCGCCGATGCGTCGGCAGCTGCCGTTCGTAATTGCCAAACACCGAACCGTCCTTTTCATAGGGGAAGGGCCCGCCGCGCTGGATCAGCGCGTAGGTGGCGCGCCCCGTAGCGGGTAGTTGCGCGATGCTGATCGCCTCGGGCGCCGACTCCACCAGCGACTGGCGGGCGCCGGCCGGCCATGCGAGCACCAGGGCCGCCAGCCCCAGCGCACCTGCCGACGCAGCGCGTCGCACACCCGTGACGAGTGCATTGCCCATCAACGACCACCTCTGCAAAAAAACAGAGTGCGGCCGTGCCGCACTAGGGTTTACCCGAAACTCCGAGGCGGTAGTGTGACAAAAACGAGGGTGGAACGCAAGCGATTGCTGAAAAAACGGGCAATTGATACCGGGTTTACCCCGAAATCACACTGGACCCCCGGGCATTGGCGTCGGTGACGGTGAGCGCCACCATGTTGACGATGCGGCGCACTGTCGCACTGGGCGTGAGCACGTGCACCGGCGCGGCGGCGCCCAGCAGCATCGGCCCGATCGCGATGCCCCCGCCCGCCGCCGTCTTGAGCAGGTTGTACGCGATGTTGGCCGCGTCGATGTTGGGCATCACCAAGAGGTTGGCGCTGCCTGCCAGGTCAGAGCGCGGCATCAGCGCGGCACGCGCCTTGGCGTCCAGCGCCACGTCACCGTGCATCTCGCCATCCACTTCCAGCCACGGCGCCTGCGCGCGCAGCAGTTCGAGCGTCTGACGCATCTTGACCGCGCTCGGCTGCTGGCTGGAGCCGAAATTCGAGTGCGAGAGCAGTGCGACCTTGGGCTTGATGCCGAAGCGCTGGATTTCCTCGGCCGCCATCACGGTGATTTCGGCGAGCTGCTCGGCGCTGGGGTCGTAGTTGACGTGCGTGTCCACGATGAACACCTCGCGCTCGGGCAGCAGCAAGGCGTTCATGCACGCATAGGTGGTCACGCCCGGGCGCTTGCCGAGCACCTGGTCGATGTACTGCAGATGGTGCGCGGTGTGGCCCCAGGTGCCGCAGATCAGGCCATCGACTTCGCCCGCGTGCAGCAGCATCGAGCCAATCAGCGTCAGCCGCCGGCGCATCTCGATCTTGGCGATCGGCACCGTCACGCCCTTGCGCTCGGTCATGCGGTGGTAGGTCTGCCAGAAGCTGCGGTAGTGGTCGTCGTGCTCGACGTTGACCACGTCGTAGTCACGCCCCTCCTGCAGGCGCAGGCCGAACTTTTCGATGCGCTGCGCGATGATCGCGGGGCGACCTATGAGCGTGGGGCGCGCGATCTGCTCGTCGAACACGATCTGCGCGGCACGCAGCACGCGCTCTTCCTCGCCCTCGGAAAACGCCACGCGCTTCATGTGCGACTGGCGCGCAGCCATGAGCACCGGCTTCATCATCGTGCCCGAGGCATAGACGAAGGTCTGCAGGTGGTCGGCGTAGGCCCCCATGTCGGTGATCGGGCGGCTCGCCACGCCGCTGTCCATCGCCGCCTGCGCAACCGCGGGCGCGATCTTCATCATGAGGCGCGGATCGAACGGCTTGGGGATCAGGTACTCGGCGCCGAAGGAGAGCTGCTCGCCCGCGTAGGCGGCGGCCACCACCTCGCTCTGTTCGGCACGCGCGAGCTCGGCGATCGCGCGCACCGCCGCTATTTCCATCTCGGTCGTGATCGTCGTCGCGCCGCTGTCCAGCGCGCCGCGGAACACGTAGGGAAAGCACAGGACGTTGTTGACCTGGTTGGGGTAGTCGCTGCGCCCGGTGGCGATGATCGCGTCGCCGCGCACCGCCTGCACGTCCTCGGGGGTGATCTCGGGATTGGGATTGGCGAGCGCGAAGATCAGCGGGTGCGTGGCCATGCGCCGCACCATGTCCTGCTTGAGCACACCGCCGGCCGACAGGCCGAGGAAGATGTCCGCGCCCTCGATGATCTCGGAGAGCTGGCGGGCGTCGGTCTTCTGCGCGAACTGCGCCTTGGCTTCGTCCATGAGCTCGGTGCGACCCTCGTAGACCACCCCGGCGATATCGCTCACCCAGATGTGCTCGCGCGGCAGGCCGAGCTTCACGAGCAGGCCCAGGCACGCAAGCGCCGCCGCGCCAGCGCCGGAAGCCACGAGCTTGACCTGCGCGATGTCCTTGCCCGCGACGTGCAGGGCATTGAGCACGGCCGCGCCGACGACGATGGCGGTGCCATGCTGGTCGTCGTGGAACACCGGTATCTTCATGCGCTCGCGCAGCTTGCGCTCGACGATGAAGCAGTCGGGCGCCTTGATGTCCTCGAGGTTGATGCCGCCGAAGGTCGGCTCCAGCGCGGCGATGATCTCGACCAGCCTGTCCGGGTCCTTCTCGTCGATCTCGATGTCGAACACGTCGATGCCCGAGAACTTCTTGAACAGCACCGCCTTGCCTTCCATCACCGGCTTGCCCGCAAGCGCGCCGATGTCGCCCAGACCCAGCACGGCGGTGCCGTTGGTCACCACGCCCACGAGGTTGCCGCGCGCGGTGTAGCGGAACGCCGCCGCCGGGTCCTTGACGATTTCCTCGCATGGCGCGGCCACACCCGGCGAGTACGCAAGCGCCAGGTCGTGGCGGCTGACGAGCTGCTTGGTCGCGTGGATGGATATCTTCCCCGGCCTGGGGTGTTCGTGGTATTCAAGCGCAGCGCGGCGCAGCAGCGCGCGCTTGTCGGCGCCGGCGGTGTCTATCGGGGTATCAGGCATGGCGGGATTGTCGGCCAAGCGGCCTCAGGCGGTTTCTTCCAGCGCATCGCCAAGCGCGCTCACGAGGCGCTCCAGCTCGGTTTCGGTGCTGATGAACGGCGGCGCAAGCTGGATGCTGTCGCCGCCGTAGCGCACGTAAAAGCCCTTGGCCCAGCACTTCATCGCGATCTCGTAGGGGCGCCGGCCCGGCTCGCCCGGCATCTGCGCGATCGTCAAACCCGCCGCCAGCCCGTAGTTGCGGATGTCCTGCACGTGCCTCGCGCCCTTGAGGCCGTGCACCAGGTTTTCGAAGTACGGCGCCAGCGCCTTCACACGCGCCGGGGCGTCCTCTTGCTGCAGCAGCTCGAGCGTCGCGTTGCCCGCCGCGCAGGCTACCGGGTGCGCGGAATAGGTGTAGCCGTGCGGAAACTCCAGCAGGTATTCGGGGCCCGCGGCCTGCATGAAGGTGTCGTAGATCGCCCTGCTCGCGACGCAACCACCGAGGGGCTGCGCGCCGTTGGTCACCTGCTTGGCGAAGTTCATGATGTCGGGCGTGACGCCGAACACCTCGGCGCCCGTCCAGCCGCCGCAGCGGCCGAAGCCGGTGATGACCTCGTCGAAGATCAAGAGGATGTCGTGCTGCGTGCAGATCTCGCGCAGGCGCTGCAGATAGCCCGCAGGCGGGATCACGACGCCCGCCGAGCCGGACAGCGGCTCGACGATGACGGCGGCGATGGTGCTCGCGTCGTGCAGCGCGATCACGTCGAGCAGCCGGTCGGCGAGCAGCCGGCCGTCCAGCAGCGGCATGCCCCGGTGAAACGACCCCAGCGGCGGCTGCGTGTGCGGCAGGTGGTCGGCCTCGATGCCCTGGCCGAAGGCCTTGCGGTTGCCCGCCATGCCGCCCACGGAGACGCCACCGAAGTTCACGCCGTGGTAACCCTTTTCGCGGCCGATGAGGCGCGTCTTGCCCGCCTGGCCGCGGGCACGCCAGTAGGCGCGCGCCATCTTCAGCGAGGTGTCGGCGGCCTCCGAACCCGAGCAGGTGAAGAACACGTAGTCCAACCCGGCAGGCGTGCGCTCGCGGATGCGGTTGGCGAGCTCGAACGACGCCGGATGGCCGAACTGGAACGCCGGCGCGTAGTCCAGCGTGGCGACCGCGTGGCTGACGGCGCGCGCGATCTCCTTGCGCCCGTGGCCCAGGCCCGTGGTCCACAGCCCCGAGAGGCCGTCAAAAATCTTGCGGCCATCGGTGTCGGTGTAGTAGGCCCCCTCGCCCGCGACGATCATGCGCGGGTGCGCCTTGAAGTTGCGGTTGGCGGAAAACGGCATCCAGTGCGCATCCAGCCAGGCCGCATCCAGCCGGGGGGCGGTTGTTGAGAGGGCTGCGTCATCGATCACGGCGGAATTCATCACGATCTCCTGCAAAAAACGGGCGTTGGCCCCCATTGTGGCCTTGCCGCCGCAACAGCTTTGCGCCCCGTGGCATCCTGCAGCCATGACCGGTGGCTACAAGGCCCTGCCCGCGATCGACCTCGACCGCTGCACTGGCTGCGGCTGGTGCGTCGCGGTGTGCCCGCCGCACGTGCTGTCGCTGCACGCGCAGGACGATGCCAGGGGGGCGGCGAAGCGCTCGGTGCTCGACGATGCCGATGGCTGCACCGGCTGCGCACTGTGCGCAGTGCGCTGTCCGTTCGATGCGATCACCATGGTCCGGCGTTCGCCAGCCACGGGCTGAACACGCGCACGGGCCATCTCCATACTGAGCGCCAGCACGGGCGCACTGTCCGGCCGTTCTTCGCGCATCGCCATCCGCTACGATGGCTCGGCGCGATTCGCCACCCCACCAGCCCGTACCGTTTCCGATGTCCGCCACCGAATGGGCCGCGCAGGCCCTGCAATGCTTTGACGCCGTGGTGCAGACCACGCCGGGCCTGCGCCTGCGTGAGGGGCAGCGGCAGATGGCCGAGCGCGTGGCCGAGACCTTCGCGCACGCGCAACTGGCGCGCGAGAGCGGCGCGGCGCACGGCGACGCGGCGCCGCAGCGCTGCATCGCCGTCATCGAGGCGGGCACCGGCGTGGGCAAGTCGCTCGCGTACTGCGCGCCCGCGATCCAGATGGCGCTGGCACGCGGCACGCGCGTGCTGATCGCCACGGCTACCGTGGCGCTGCAGGAGCAACTCGTGCACAAGGACCTGCCCGCGCTCGCCGCCGCGATGCCCGAACCGTTCAGCTTCGCACTCGCCAAGGGGCGCGCGCGCTACGTCTGCAAGCTCAAGCTCGAACGCCTCGCGAGTGACGGCGGGGAGGAGAGCGGGCTGTTCCCGGACGAATCCGGCGAGGGCGCCGCGTCCGCCGCAACGGTCGCAAGCCGCCAGCGCCTGTACCGGCGGCTGGCCGACGATCTCGCCACGGGCCTGTGGGACGGCGACCGCGACCAGCTGCTCGAACCGCCCGAGCCCGCGCTCTGGGCGCCGGTGGCGGCGGTGGCGCACACCTGCACCGGCCGCCACTGTCCGATGTTTTCGGTCTGCACCTACTACGAGCGCCGCAAGGAGCTCGTGGCGGCGCAGGTGATCGTCGCCAACCACGACCTGCTGCTGTCTTCCATCGGCGCGCGGCTGCTGCCCGAGCTCGGCAACTGCCTGCTCATCATCGACGAGGCGCACCACCTGCCGAAGACGGCGCTCGCACAGTTCGCTTGCGAGATGGATCTGTCGCACCTGGCGTGGCTCGGGCAGCTCGCCAGCCGCGCGCTGCGCGTGAGCGCGCAGGTGGCCACGGGCGACGCAACCGACGTCGCCGCCTGCAGCGCGCACCTGCGCGCCGCGCTGCAGGACGCCGAGCGGCTGATCGTGGATCTCTACGGCGCGCCGCTGCGCGAGGTGGCCGCCCATGCGCCGGGGCGCACCGCGAGCGTGCGCGCGCGCGTGCCCGGCGGCGTGCTGCCCGCGCCGCTGGCGGACGCGCTCGCGCAGGCGCTGCACCACGCGGGCGCATGGCTTGAAGCGCTGCGTGCCATCGCCAGGGCGCTGCGCGAGCACATCCGCGAAGCGCCCGACGAGGCGCGGCGCCTGTCGCAGGCATACGCGCAGGTGGGCCAGCTCGCGCCGCGCCTGGAGGCGGTGCACGCCACCGCCGCGCTGCTGCTGCAGGAGCCGTCCGAGGGCGCGGCGCCCGCGGCCAAATGGTTCACGCTCAACGCGGACGCCACCGGCATCGCGGTGCGCGCGCACGCCAGCCCGCTGCTGCCGGGCGCGGCGCTGGCCACGCACCTGTGGCCGTCGGTGCGCGCGGCGGTGCTCACCTCGGCCACGCTCGCAAGCTGCGGCAGCTTCGACTTCTTTCTGCGCGAGGCTGGGCTGCAGGAGGCGCCCGGCGTCACGACGCTGCAGGTCGCGAGCCCGTTCGACTATGCTCGCCAGGGCACCTTCGTCGCGCGCGGCACGGCGGCCGCGCCGCGCGACGTGGCCGCGTACACGCGGCAGATGCTGCAGGCGCTGTTCGCCGACCTGGCGGGCGTGACCCACGGCGCCCTGGTGCTCTTCACCTCGCGCGAGCTGCTGCGCAGCGCGGTCGATCAGCTCGCCGCGCCGCTGCGCGAGAGCGTGCTCGTGCAGGGTCAGCTGCCGCGCCTGCAACTGCTGCAGCGTCACCGCGACCGCGTCGCGCAGCACCAGCCGTCGATCATCTTCGGGCTGCAGTCCTTCGGCGAGGGCATGGACCTGCCCGGCGCGCTGTGCGAATCGCTCTTCATCACCAAGCTGCCGTTCTCCCCGCCCGACGAGCCAGTGGACGAGGCACGCGCCGAGTGGCTGCGCGCCAGCGGCGGCGATCCCTTCATGGACCTCGTGGTACCCGCCACCGGCATGCGCCTGGCGCAATGGGTGGGCCGCGCGATCCGCAGCGAGGAAGACCACGCGCAGGTGGTCTGCTACGACAAGCGCCTGCTGCACACCGGCTACGGGCGCCGACTCCTCAAGGGCCTGCCCGCGTTCACGCTGCAGGAGCGCGCCGCGCTGGCACACCCCGCCTGAGAGGCCGAGAAAAATTCCCGATGCCCGCCGCGCACCTCGCCCGCCGCACCGCCCACGGCATCGCTACCGGGCTGGTTGCGCTGCTGCTGGGCTGCGCCAGCTCCGCGCCCACGCCGCACGGCCAGGTCCAGGGCGCACCCGCCAGCCGCGATGAACTGGTGCAATCCGAACTCAACCGCACCGCCACGCTTGCGATGCGCGACAACCTGCACAGCCTGGTGCGGCTCGCGGACAAGCTCTACCGGCGCAACCCGGCCCAGTGGCGCGCGGGCGGCGCCGCAAGCCGTGAAGCAGCGCTGCAACGCCTGCAAACCGCGCTCGATCTGCGCCAGCCCTGGCCGCCGCTGCAGGGGCGGCGCGACATCGATGCGATGGCGTTCGCCATGGCGCCGCAGTTCGCGGGAGACCGTGTCGCCGCGCTGACGCTCGCCACCGCCGACATGCTCGTGACCGCGCACGGCGGCAAGACGACGTTCTACCTGCTCGACAACCTCGACGCGCAGCGCCTGTACAACGCGGCGCGCAACGTCGAGATCGCCGCGTGGATCCTCGCGCAGCGGCGCGACGCGCAAGGCGCGCCGCTGCTGCGCGCGGACGAGATCGCCGCCGACGGCACGCGCAACCTGAGCTTCGAGCGCGAGTTCGGCAAGATCGTGGGGCGGCTGGATCTGCTCGCCGAAATCAGCGACGAGCGCATGCGCCGCGCCGGCATCAGCTACGTGCAGGGCCTGTTCGGCGCGGGGCTGCTGCAGTTCCTGCCGGTGCGCTGAGCGCGAGCGCTCAGGACTTCTTGCGCACGGCCCCGTAGATCACGAGCAGCACGATCGCGCCGACGACCGACGCGATGAAGCCCGCCGGCTCGCCCTGCTGGTACCAGCCGAGCGCGACGCCGACATACGACGCCACGAAGGCCCCGGCAATGCCGAGCACGCTGGTCATGATCCAGCCGAGTTTGTCGTCGCCGGGCTTGATGGCGCGCGCGATCAGGCCAACGATGAAACCGACAATCAAAGTACCGATGAGACTGAGCATGATGAATTTCAGATCAGGTTGGTTGGAGAGGGCGCTGGCGCCGTTGTACACCGCAACGCCCAGCCCATGCATTTTGGCCCCGACGCGCCGCCGGTGCACGACGTCAAGGCCGCGAGTCGGCTACGGCACCGATCCGTCGCAGTCCGACGCGCACCACTGTGGCGGCAATGCAGCACACGGGCCTTTGCAATACAGCCGTCACCTTTCCTCAGTGGACAATTGAAACGTGACGCGCGATAACCGCCATGGCGGACCATTCGCGGGTCTCGTCCTGTGCACTCTTACCATGACTCACCCGAACGAACAAATCTCCATGCGCAACACAATGACCTCACACCACGGTGCCCGCTGGGGTACCGTGCTGCCTTTTCTCCTCGCACTGGCAGGCTGCGGCGGAGGCGGCGGGGATGAGACACCGCCGCCAGTGACCGCGGAACGTTGTTTTCCGCAAGTGTCGACGGTGACGACCGTCGGCGCTCGCGCCGCGATAGACATCAAATTCTCGGCCGACGGCGCAGACCTGCCGCTCGTGCACCTGACCGCCACGGTCAAGCCGCCCGCCGCATTCGAGGGACAGCTCCACTCGATGATCGAAATCACGTCCACCGCCTCCAGCCTCATGCTGACGGACGAGGCCTACGCCGACATCGCCCCCGACGGCACGATCACTGCCTACGGCACGGCAAGCCGTCGCGCATCGGGCAACGCGGAATTCGCGTATACGCAGGTCTATGAGCCGCCATGTGTCACGCCCGCACAATGGCGCACCGCGCGTGTCGGCGACACACTGACCCAAACCTGCACCCTCAACACCCTGGTCGACGGACACGCCGGTGACACCGCGACTTCCACGACCCGACAGCGTTTCGAAGGCGTCGAATCGATCACCACAGGCGCAGGCCGGTTCGACGCCTGCAAATTCACTGTCCTGCCGCAGCAAGCCACCGACGGGACCACCACCAACTGGGTCATCCCGAGCGTCCAGTTCACCCCTCTGACAATCAAGTCGGTGACCACGGACCCGTCCGGAAAGGTAGTGGGCACCGCTGAGGTGACCTCCCTCACGACATCAGTCAACTGACGGCTCACTGGGGGGCGCAGGCACCGCACCGGCCTTGTCGCCCTACCGACTCAGTGCAGCGCTGCAGCAATTCCTGCCGGCGCGTCGGCTGGACTGCAGCACCCCACGCGCGTTGGCATCCGCCCGGATAACGAGGTGGGAGACCGAGGAGCACGCTGCGCATGATCGGGCGAAGAGGCGAAGTCGCAATCGACGGCCTGAGGAAGTCAATCGCGATGTTCGTCCGTGCGGTGAGCGATGAACCCAGCTTCGCCTCGACACCCTCGGCGACGTACGATTTCGCCCCGCCTGACGCGTGCCTGAGTGCTTTCAACGACACCATCTTCAGCCAAGATCGAACGCAACACCCCCAAACGCCTGCGGCGCAAGGCAGAGCGCACCCTGCACCGGTAAAATCCGCCCTGCGTTTCCAAGGAGCGTTGCAGCGGGCCACGACGGCCCGTCAGGCTTGGAAGCCCGGATGGTTGCAACGGCGCTCACACTTCTGGTGCGTCCGATGCCTGCTGCCATCTTGCCCCCACCCATGCGCCTCTCCGGCCTGGAGCCGGTGTTCATCGACGACGATACGCTGTTCGTCAACGTCGGCGAGCGCACCAACGTCACCGGCTCCAAGGCGTTCGCGCGCCTCATCATCGGCGAGCAGTACGAAGAGGCGCTGTCGGTGGCGCGCCAGCAGGTGGAAAACGGCGCGCAGATCATCGACGTGAACATGGACGAGGCCATGCTCGACGGCAAGGCGGCGATGGTGCGCTTCCTGCGCCTCATCGGCTCCGAGCCCGACATCGCCAAGGTGCCGGTGATGGTCGATTCCTCCAAGTGGGAGGTGATCGAGGCGGGCCTGCAGTGCCTGCAGGGCAAGGGCATCGTCAACTCGATCAGCCTCAAGGAGGGCAAGGACGAGTTCGTGCAGCACGCGCGGCGCGTGATGCGCTACGGTGCGGCCGCCGTGGTGATGGCGTTCGACGAGCAGGGCCAGGCCGACACGCTCGCGCGGCGCAAGGAAATCTGCGAGCGTGCCTACCGCATCCTCGTCGACGAGGTGGGCTTCGCGCCCGAGGACATCATCTTCGACCCCAACGTCTTCCCGGTCGCCACCGGCATCGAGGAGCACGCGAGAAACGGTATCGACTTCATCGAGGCCACGCGCTGGATCAAGCAGAACCTGCCCGGCGCCAAGGTCTCGGGCGGCATCTCCAACGTCAGCTTTTCGTTTCGCGGCAACGACCCGGTGCGCGAGGCGATCCATACGGTGTTCCTCTACCACGCGATCGCCGCGGGGCTGGACATGGGCATCGTCAACGCCGGGATGATCGGCGTCTATGACGACCTGGAGCCCGAGCTGCGCACGCGCGTGGAAGACGTGGTGCTCAACCGCCGCCCCGACGCGGCCGAGCGCCTGCTGGAGATCGCCGAAAGCGCCAAGGGCGCGGCCCGGGACGACGGCAAAAAGCTCGAATGGCGCGGCACGGCCGAGGCGCCCGTGCCCGTGGCGCAGCGCCTGTCGCACGCGCTGGTGCACGGCATCACGGATTTCATCGTGGAGGACACCGAAGAGGCCTACCAGATGATCTGCGTGCAGGGCGGCGCGCGGCCCCTGGCGGTGATCGAGGGGCCGCTGATGGACGGCATGAATGTCGTAGGCGACCTGTTCGGCGCGGGCAAGATGTTCCTGCCGCAGGTGGTCAAGAGCGCGCGCGTGATGAAGCAGGCGGTGGCGCACCTGCTGCCCTACATCGAGGCGGAAAAAGAGGCCATGCTCGCCGCTGGCGGCGACGTGTCGAGCAAGGGCAAGCTCGTCGTCTGCACCGTCAAGGGCGACGTGCACGACATCGGCAAGAACATCGTCTCGGTCGTCCTGCAGTGCAACAACTTCGAGGTGGTGAACCTGGGCGTGATGGTGCCCACGCACACGCTGCTGGCCAAGGCCAAGGAGGAGAACGCGGACATGGTCGGCGTCTCGGGCCTCATCACGCCGAGCCTGGAGGAGATGCAGCACGTCGCCGCCGAGATGGACAAGGACGAGTACTTCACCAGCCGCCAGATTCCGCTGCTCATCGGCGGCGCGACCTGCTCGCGCGTGCACACCGCGGTGAAGATCGCGCCCAAGTACCGCGGCCCGGTGATCTACGTGCCCGACGCCTCGCGCAGCGTGGGCGTGGCGCAGAGCCTGCTGGGTGACGGGCGCGGCGCCTACCTGGAGGAGGTGCGCAGCGACTACGAGCACCTGCGCGAGCTCAACGCGCGCAAGAAGCGCGTGCCGCTGTGGACGCTGGCGCAGGCGCGCGCCAACGCCACGCCGGTCGATTTCGAGCAGTTCACGCCCACCGTGCCGCGCCTGATCGGGCGGCGCGCGTTCGTGCACTTCGACCTGGCGGAGATCGCGCAATTCCTCGACTGGGGCCCGTTCTTCCAGACCTGGGACCTCGCGGGCGCCTACCCCGCCATCCTGCAGGACGAGGTGGTGGGCGAAGAGGCGCGCAAGGTCTTCGCCGACGGACAGGCCATGCTCAAGAAGATCATCGAGGGCCGCTGGGTGCAGGCCAACGGCGTGATCGGCATCTACCCCGCCAACCGCGTGGGCGACGACATCGAGTTCTACACCGACGAATCGCGCGGCACCGTGCTCATGACCTGGTACGGCGTGCGCCAGCAGACCGAAAAGACGCCGGTCAACGGCGTGATGCGCCCCAGCCGCTGCCTGTCCGACTTCGTCGCCACCAGGGAATCGGGCGTGCGCGACTACGCGGGCATGTTCGCCGTCACCGCGGGCATAGGCGCCGAGAAGAAGGAGGAAGAATTCCTCGCGCAGCTCGACGACTACTCCAACATCATGTTCAAGGGCCTGTGCGACCGCCTGGCCGAGGCCTTCGCCGAATGCCTGCACGCGCGCGTGCGCCGCGACCTCTGGGGCTACGCGCAGGGCGAGACGCTCACCAACGACGAGCTCATCAAGGAAAAGTACCAGGGCATACGCCCCGCGCCCGGCTACCCCGCGTGCCCCGACCACACCGCCAAGACCACGCTGTTCGCCACGCTCAATGCGCCCGAGGTGGGCATCCACATCAGCGACAGCTTTGCGATGATTCCGCCGTCGAGCGTGAGCGGCTTCTACCTCGCGCACCCCGCGTCGCGCTACTTCACCGTGGGGCAGATCGGCGAGGACCAGCTCGCCGACATGGCCGAGCGCCGCGGCATGGAGATCGAGGAACTGCGCCACCGGCTCGCGCAGAATCTGGCGTAATCGCGCCATCAAGTACATTTTTCATAGCTGCTTGCGCTTTATCCTTCTGCGCAAACCAGTGAAAATGTACTGAATCCCTCGCATTTCTCCGCACCCATGGACCTCCTCCCCGTCATCATGGCCGGTGGCTCGGGCACCCGCCTGTGGCCGCTGTCGCGCCAGCACTACCCCAAGCAGTTCCTCGCGCTCGTGCCCGGCGAGCCCACGCTGCTGCAGGCCACGGTGGCCCGCGCGCAGGCCCTGGGCGGCGGCGCGCCGCTGCTGCTGTGCAACGAGGCGCACCGCTTTCTCGTCGCCGAACAACTGCGCGCGATGGGCTGCGAGGGCGCGACCATCGTGCTCGAACCCGAGGGGCGCAACACCGCGCCCGCGATCGCGCTCGCGGCGCTGCAGGCCACGCAGGGCGGCGCCGACGCGCTGCTGCTCGTGCTCTCGGCCGACCACCACATTCCCGACACGGCCGCGTTCGAGCGCTGCATCCGCGCGGCGCTGCCGCTGGCCGAAAGCGGCAAGCTCGTCACCTGCGGCGTCGTGCCCACGCGCGCCGAAACCGGCTACGGCTACATCGAACGCGGCGCGGCGCTGGCGGGCGGCTTTGCGATCCAGCGCTTCGTCGAAAAGCCCGACGCCGCGACCGCCCGGAGCTACCTCGACAGCGGCCGCTTCTTCTGGAACAGCGGCATCTTCGTCTTCCAGGCGAGCCGCTACCTGCGGGAGCTCGAGCGATTCGCGCCCGCCATCGTCGCGGCCTGCCGCGCGGCGGTGGACGGCGCGCAGCGCGACCTCACCTTCCTGCGCGTGGACGCCGAGGCCTTCAAGGCGAGCCCCTCCGACTCCATCGACTACGCGGTGATGGAGAAAACCGGCGACGGCGTCGTCGTGCCGCTCGACGCGCGCTGGAGCGACCTGGGTTCGTGGTCCGCGCTGTGGGACGTGGCCGACAGGGACGCCGACGGCAACGTGCTCAGCGGCGATGTGCTCACGCAGGCCAGCCGTGGCAGCTACGTGCGCAGCACGAGCCGGCTCGTCGCGACCGTCGGCGTCGAGAACCTCGTCATCGTCGAAACCAAGGACGCGGTGCTCGTCGCGCGCAAGGACGCGGTGCAGGACGTGAAGACCATCGTCAACCAGCTCGACGCCGCCGGGCGGCGCGAGCACATCGACCACCGCGAAACCTACCGCCCCTGGGGCAAGTACGACAGCGTGGACAGCGGCGCGCGCTACCAGGTCAAGCGCATCACCGTGAAGCCCGGCGCCAAGCTCTCCACGCAGATGCACCACCACCGCGCCGAGCACTGGGTGGTGGTGCGCGGCACCGCGCGCATCACCAACGGCGACCAGACCTATCTGCTCACCGAAAACCAGTCCACCTACATCCCGCTCGGACAGGTGCACGCGCTGGAGAACCCCGGCCGCATCGACCTGGAGCTGATCGAGGTGCAGTCCGGCGCCTACCTGGGCGAGGACGACATCGTGCGCCTGGCCGACCAGTACGGACGCGCCGCCTCCAACACCCCCCGATGACCACGCCAGCGCCCCACGTCCTCGTCTGCGGCGGCGCCGGCTACATCGGCTCGCACATGTGCAAGCGCCTGGCGCGGGCCGGGTGCGTGCCCGTCACCTTCGACAACCTCTCCACGGGCCACCGCGCGGCGGTGCAGTGGGGGCCGCTCGAAGTCGGCGACCTGCTGCGCCCCGGCGACCTGCGCGCGGTCCTGGCGCGCTACCCCATCACCGCCGCGCTGCACTTCGCCGCGCGCTCGCTTGTGGGCGAATCGGTGCGCGAACCTGCGCTGTACCTGCGGGGCAACGTCACCGGCACGCTCAACCTGCTCGATGCGATGCGCAGCGCAGGCGTGATGCGGCTCGTGTTCTCCTCGACCGCCGCGGTCTACGGCAACCCCATCACGACCCCCATCGACGAGACGCACCCCGCGCAGCCGATCAACCCCTACGGCCTGAGCAAGTGGCTCGCCGAGCAGCAGATCCAGGCGTATTGCGACGCCTACGGCCTGCGCGCGGTGTGCCTGCGCTACTTCAACGCCGCGGGCGCCGATGCCGACGCCGAAACCGGCGAGGCGCACGAGCCCGAGACGCACCTGATCCCGAACATCATCCGTGCCGCGCTCGACCCGGCGGCAGGGCCGGTCAAGCTCTTCGGCGACGACTACCCCACGCCCGACGGCACCTGCGTGCGCGACTACATCCACGTCGAAGACCTGGCCGAGGCGCACCTGCTGGCGCTGCGCTACATGGACGCGCACGAGGGGCGCCACGTGTTCAACCTCGGCGTCGGCCAGGGCTACTCGGTGGCGCAGGTTTTGGCGCAGTGCCGCGCGCTGTGCGACGGCGCGCCCGCATCCGAAATCCACCCACGCCGCGCGGGCGACCCGGCCACGCTCGTCGCGAGCGCGGCGCGCGCGCACCAGGAACTTGGCTGGCAGCCGCGCCACGATCTCGCGAGCATCCTCGCCAGTGCCCTGCGCTGGCACCAGCGCGCGTAGCCCGTCCGTCTGCCTACCGGCAGATCTGCGGCGGCGTATCGCCCCAGGCGATGCCGAGCGCATCCAGCTGCTCGCGCAGCCGCGTGTCGGTCGCGGGCAGGCGCAGCACATAGCTGAGCTGGCCGTTGCGCTCGCGCACCACGTGCGCGGTGCGCACGCCGCGCGTCGCCAGTTCAGCCAGGCCACGCTGCGCCGCTTCCTCGCTCGAAAACCGCCCCAGCGAAAGCCCCGGCTCCAGGGCCGCGGCAGGCCGATCGAACGACACCTGCAGCGCTCGCAGTTCCGCGCGCTTGCGCGCGACGGCTTCTTCGTCGGCGAGCGGGCCGATATAGACCATCCAGCGCGCCGAGGCTTCAACGGGTTCAAGATGCCAGCTGTCCGGCGGCAGCGGCGCCAGCTGCACGCGCAAGGCGTCGGCACGCGCTTCGTCCCAGGGTCCGGCCTGCAGGCACTGTGTGGCCTGTGCGACCCCGCCCGGGGGCGCGGCGGGCGCAGGGACAGACACGGTGGGGACCGCGGGCGCCGGTGCCGGTGCCGGTGCCGACTGCGTGATGGCGGCCCCGGGCGCCACGGAGCCCTTGGGCAGCACCTGCAGCCGCTCGGGTGCAATCTGCCGTGCGACGCGCTCGGGTTCAGACACGCTCTGCGGCGCCAGGCCCCACGCCGCCAGCCAGCCACCGGCCCAGCCGTAGTACGCCAGGTTGGCAAGCAACAACAGCAAAGCGGCCAGACGCAGCACCGTACCGGCCTCAGAACCCGGGGTTGCACCCGACCTGTCCGGGCGGGTCGCCAGCGCAGGCGCTTGCAACGACAAGCGGGCAGGTAGCGGCGCAACGATGGGGCATGCCGGGGTCTCTCAAACGCGCTCAGTGCGCGGCGGCCGCGGGCCGCACGCTCACCTCGGAACTCGTGATGCGCTGCAGGCCGCGCGCCGTCTGCACGCGCAGCGCGCCATCGTCGTCCACGCCGCGCGCCACACCTTCCTCGCCGGTGCTCAGCGTGACCGCGCGGCCTTCCAGGTAGTCGCGCCGGGCATAGCGCGGCTGAAACGGCGCGAAGCCCGATTCGGCGAACCCGAGCAGGGTGCGCACCAGCGCCGGCACCATGCGTTCGAGCGCCGCGGGGCCGTCCATCCGCGGATCGACATCTTCCAGGCACGCTGCGGGGCTGCGCAGGCCATCGGGCGGCGGCAGGCGCAGATTCAGGCCGACGCCGACAACGACGCAGCGCGACGCCAACGGCCCGGCCATCTCCGCCGTCTCGATCAGGATGCCCGCGAGCTTGCGCCCGTCCGCGAGCCACAGGTCGTTGGGCCATTTGAGCTCCACGCGCGCCGCGCTGCTGCCAGGCGCGGGCCGCTGCGGTTGCAGGCTCTCGGCCAGGCCCACGCCCACCGCGAGTGACAGCCCCGACCAGTCGCGCGGCGCGTACGGCAGTCCGAGCGACACCGCGAGCGCGTCGCCCGCGCCGCTGTACCAGCTACGCCCCAGGCGCCCGCGCCCGGCGGTCTGCTCCTCGGCCACGATGAGCGTGGGCGCCAGCGGCCCCCGACGCGCGCGGCGCAGCAGCTCGGTGTTGCTCGAATCGATCGTGGGCCACACCTCGATCGCCAGACCCGGCAGCAGGGGCGTGAGCGCCTCGCGCAGCCGCTGCACCGGCCAGGCCATCATGCGCCGCGGCCCTTGCGCTGGGGCACCACGGGCCGCCAGCCGCGCTTGGGCGCGAGCATGGTGCCGCGGCATTGCCGGCTGCCGCAACGGCAGGCGTATTCGGCCTTGAGCTTCTTCGTGTAGCGCTCGTCGATGACGAGGCCATAGTCGTAGTTCAGCTCCTCGCCCGCCGCGATGCCGCGCAGCGCGGTGATGAAGATGCGACCGTCCACTTCGTCGGCCCAGCAGTTGGGCGCGCACGAGTGGTTGATCCAGCGCGCGGCGTTGCCGCCCACGTTGGCGTCGATCACATGGTCTTCGTCGACGTGAAAATAGAAGGTGTGGTTGGGGTCGCTCGGGTCGTGCGGGTGGCGCCGCTGCGCCTCGTCCCAGGAGATGACCTCGCCCACGTATTCAATGACCACTTCGCCCTCGGCGATGGGCTGCAGCGCAAACACCCCCTTGCCGTGCACACCCGAGCGGCGCACCTGGATGCGCCTGCCACGCGGCGCTGTGGGACGGGTGGAGGGGGCCATGCTGAAAATCTCTGCTACCTTGTATGCATACACACCTGCGCGCGCGTGCGCGTGGGACCACACATTGTAGAAGTGCTTCACCACCCACCATGAGCAAGACTCTCGTCATCGCAGAAAAACCCTCGGTCGCGCAGGACATCGTGCGCGCCCTCACCGCCACCACCGGCAAGTTCGACAAGCACGAAGACCATTTCGAAAACGAGCGCTACGTCGTCACCAGCGCCGTCGGCCACCTGGTCGAGATCCAGGCGCCCGAGGAATTCGACGTCAAGCGCGGCAAATGGAGCTTCGCGCACCTGCCGGTGATCCCGCCGCGCTTCGACCTGAAGCCCGTCGATAAAACCAAGAGCCGCCTGGCGGCCGTCGTGCGCCTGGCCAAGCGCAAGGACGTGGGCGAACTCATCAACGCCTGCGACGCGGGGCGCGAGGGCGAGCTGATCTTTCGCCTGATCGAGCAGTACGCCGGCGGCGCCAAGGGCACGCTGGGCAAGCCCATGCGCCGCCTGTGGCTGCAGAGCATGACGCCGCAGGCGATCCGCGACGGCTTCGAGAAGCTGCGCAGCGAGCAGCAGATGCAGGGTCTCGCGGACGCCGCGCGCAGCCGCAGCGAGGCCGACTGGCTCGTGGGCATCAACGGCACGCGCGCGATGACCGCGTTCAACTCGCAGGGCGGCGGCTTCTTCCTCACGACCGTGGGCCGCGTGCAGACGCCCACGCTCTCGCTCGTCGTCGAGCGCGAGGAAAAAATCCGCGCCTTCGTGAGCCGCGACTACTGGGAAATCCATGGCACGTTTGCCGCGCAGGCGGGCGAGTACCTGGGCAAATGGTTCGACCCGCACTTCAAGAAGGGGGACGACCCCGAGGCCCGCGCCGACCGCGTCTGGAACGCGCAGCAGGCCCGGCAGATCGCCGATGCGGTGCGCGGCAAATCCGCCACGGTGACGGAAGAATCCAAGCCCACCACGCAGGCCAGCCCCCTGCTGTTCGATTTGACCAGCCTGCAGCGTGAGGCCAACGGCAAGTTCGGCTTCAGCGCCAAGACCACGCTGGCGCTGGCGCAGGCGCTGTATGAAAAGCACAAGGCGCTGACCTACCCGCGTACCGACGCGCGCGCGCTGCCCGAGGACTACCTGCCCACCACGCGCCAGACGCTGGGTATGCTGGCCGACTCGGGCATGGCGCACCTCGCGCCGTTCGCGCGCCAGGCGCTGGACGGCAACTACGTGCGCCCGACCAAGCGCATCTTCGACAACGGCAAGATCAGCGACCACTTCGCCATCATCCCCACCACGCAGGCGCCGCACGGCCTCACCGAGGCCGAGCAAAAACTCTACGACCTGGTTGCGCGCCGCTTCATGGCGGTGTTCTTCCCGAGCGCCGAGTACCAGATCACCACGCGCATCAGCACGGTGGAGCAGCACGCGTTCAAGACCGAGGGCAAGGTGCTGGTCAAACCCGGCTGGCTCGCCATCTACGGCAAGGAGGCCGCCGCCGAGACCGAGGGCGGCCAAGACGGCAGCAAAAATGGGGAAAGGGGCCAGCCGCTGGTGGCGGTGCAGCCCGGCGAGCACCCCGTGGCCGAGCACGCCGAGGCCAAGGGCCTTAGAACCAAGCCGCCCGCGCGCTACTCCGAAGCCACGCTGCTGGGCGCGATGGAAAGCGCCGGCAAGCAGATCGACGACGACGAGCTGCGCGAGGCCATGCAGGAAAAGGGCCTGGGCACGCCGGCCACGCGCGCCGCCATCATCGAAGGGCTGCTGACCGAAAAATACATGCTGCGCGAAGGCCGAGAGCTCATCCCGACGGCCAAGGCCTTCCAGCTCATGACGCTCTTGCGCGGGCTGGAGGTGAACGAACTGTGCAAGGCCGAGCTCACCGGCGAGTGGGAATACAAGCTCGCGCAGATGGAAAAGGGCCAGCTCTCGCGCGCGGCCTTCATGCAGCAGATCGCCGACCTGACCGAGCGCATGGTCAAGAAGGCCAAGGAATACGACCGCGACACCATCCCCGGCGACTACGCGACGCTTGCCAGCCCCTGCCCCAACTGCGGCGGCGTGGTGAAGGAAAACTACCGCAGGTATGCCTGCACCGGCAAGAACGGTGGTGAAGGCTGCGGCTTCTCGTTCGGCAAATCCCCGGCGGGACGCACCTTCGAGGTGGCCGAGGCCGAGCAGCTCTTGCGAGAGCGGCGCATCGGCCCGCTCTCGGGCTTTCGCTCCAAGGCCGGCTGGCCCTTCACCGCCGAGATCGCCATCGTCCAGGACGACGAGGCGCCGGGCCGCTACAAGCTCGAATTCGACTTTGGCGACGACAAGGACAGCGAGGAAACCGGAGAGCTCGTGGAGTTCACCGACGCGGCCCTCGGCGCCTGCCCCGCCTGTGGCGGCGAGGTACACGAGCACGGCAGCAACTACGTCTGCGCGCGCGCCGTGCCCACCGCCGCACAGCCCGTGCCTTCGTGCACGTTCAAGAGCGGCAAGATCATCCTGCAGCAGCCCATCGAGCGCGCGCAGATGCAAAAACTGCTGGCGAGCGGCAAGACCGACGTGCTCGACAAATTCATCTCCAACCGCACGCGCCGCCCCTTCAAGGCGCGCCTGGCGTGGGACGCGGCCGCCGGCAAGGTCAACTTCGAGTTCGAGCCGCGCGAGAGCAAATACCCGCCGCGCAAGGCTGCCGCTACAAAAACGAGTGCTGCTCGCGCAGGTGGGACAAGCGCTGCAGCCAAAAAACCTTCCAAGCCTGCGGCCAAGAAGGCCCCGCGCAAGACCACCGCCGCCAGCGGCAAGACGCCCAGCGCGCAGCTCGCCGCCGTCATCGGCCCCGACGCCGTGAGCCGCCCCGAGGCCGTGAAAAAGCTCTGGGAATACATCCGCGCCCACGGCCTGCAGGACCCGCAGGACAGGCGCCAGATCGTCGCCGACGACCGGCTGCACGCCGTCTTCGGCAAGGACCGTGCGGGCATGTTCGAGCTCGCGGGCATCCTCGGCCAGCATCTGGCCTGACGCACCATGCTCAGCCGCGGCGAGCGCATCACCTGGGCCGTGGTGGCCGCCGCCATCCTCGCGGGCGCCGCCTTTGCGTGGATCACGCGCGACGACTGGCTGCCCGAGGCCGGGCCGTGGCTGCACCAGCTCTGGCGCAAGAGCACCCGCCCCGGCCCCGACACCCTGCCACCGGGCAAGCGCCCGGCGCAATCGGCCAATGCCGCCAAGGGCGATGCCGCTCCACCACCCCCGCCCCCGCGCAAATGCGTCACGACCGACGGGCGCGTGACCTACACCAATGCGGCCTGCCCCAAGGGGATGCGTGAACAGGCGATGGATGGGGCGGTGAGCGTGTTGCCGCAATGATGGAAGACGCGTGAAGTGGCTGACTGCGGCCAACAGCAGCCGTTACCGGCTGCCACCGCCTGAAAGCCGGAACAGCGCCTGCATCCCCCCGCACCGCGGCGCATACGGCACGCGCCCCCGTGGCAAGATAAGTTCAGCAATATCCGCGGGGGCGGCGACCCACCTGGTTCAGCGCCCGCGGCACAGGCACGTCGCGCCAGAGGGTGGCGACGCGCACGGATGAACCGACCGGCAGCGTCTGCCGGCATTTGGGAGAGAGGCAAAGCAGGCACGCCATGGCCACACTGATACCGGCAATCGGCTCGTGCGTCGCACGCATGACGTCGGGCGAAAAGCGCCTGGCCGAGCGGCTGCAGGCCAAGCTCGAGGAGGACTACCTGCTCTGGTACGACGTGCCCGTGGGCAACCGGCAGGTGCACCCGGATTTCATCGTGCTGCACCCGAGCCGCGGGCTGCTGATCCTGGAGGTGAAGGATTTTCGCCTTGCGACCATCGTGCGGGCCGACAAGGAGCACTGGAGCATCCTGGACGCCGCAAGCGGCGAGCCCAAGATGATTGCGTCACCGCTGGAGCAGGCGCGCGGCTACGCGCACGCGGTGTGCGATGCGCTGCGCGCCGACCGCCGGCTGGTGCATCCCGCGGGGCGGCGCAAGGGCGAGCTGACGTTTGCCTGGAGCTACGGCGTGGTGCTGCCCAACATCACGCGCCGCCAGTTCACCACGGCGGGGCTGGAGGCCGCGATCCCGGCGCAGCGCGTGATCTGCGCCGACGAGATGACCGAGGACGTGGACGCCGAGGCGCTGCAAAGCCGCCTGTGGGAGATGTTCCCCTACGCGCTCTACGAGACGCTCACGCTGCCGCAGATCGACCGCGTGCGCTGGATACTGTTTCCGGAGGTGCGCATACCCGTGCAGGGCAGCCTGTTCGACGAGGTGCACGAGCGCGACGAGGTGCCCAGCCTGCTGCGCGTGATGGACGTGCAGCAGGAGCAGCTCGCGCGCAGCCTGGGCGACGGCCACCGCGTGATCCACGGCGTGGCCGGGTCGGGCAAGACGATGATCCTGGGCTACCGCGCGCAGCATCTGGCGGCGGCCAATCCGCGCGGCAAGCCCATCCTCGTGCTCTGCTACAACGAACCGCTCGCGGTGCGCCTGGCGGCGACGATGGCGGCCCAGGGCCTCGCCGAGCGCGTGCACTGCGTGCACTTTCACAAATGGGCGCGCGCGCAGCTCGTGGCCTATGGCCAGCCGCTGCCCGCGCCGCACCTGGCGCCCGATGCGTTCTTCGCCGACATGGTGCAGCGCGTGATCGACGGCGTGGGCCGCGGCCAGATTCCCGAGGGGCAGTACCTCGCGGTGCTGATCGACGAGGGGCACGACTTCGCGCCCGAGTGGCTGCAACTGGTCACGCGCATGGTGGACCCGGCCACGCAGAGCCTGCTCGTGCTCTACGACGACGCGCAGAGCATCTACGAGCGCGGGCGCAAGCGCAACTTCAGTTTCAAGAGCGTGGGCATCCAGGCGCAGGGGCGCACCACGATCCTGCGCATCAACTACCGCAACACGCGGCAGATCCTGGACACCGCGTCGCGCATCGCCGGCGACCTGCTCAACGCCGAGGAGCGCGACGACGACGGCGTGCCGTTGCTGCACCCGGTCAGTTGCGGGCGCGAGGGGCCCGAGCCGCTCGTGATCGACCTGCCCGGCCTGCATGAGCAGACCGCGCGCGCGATCGAGCTGCTGCAGGGTGCATACGCCGATGGCTACGCCTGGGGCGACATGGCGGTGCTGTGCAGCAACTGGCGCCTGCGCGACGCCTGCGCCTCGGCCCTGCACCGGCGCGGCCTGCCGGTGCAGATGCGCCGCACTCCGGGCGACTACGACCCGCTGGCGGACAGCATCAAGGTGATGACCATGCAGGTGAGCAAGGGGCTGGAGTTCCCCGTAGTGGTACTCGTGGACCAGGCGCTGGCCGACGGCGCGAGCGCGGCCGACACCACCGCGCACGCCCGCGTGCTCTACGTTGCGGCCACGCGCGCGCACCAGTTGCTGTACTGGCTGCGCCAGTCGCCCGGGCCCATGGGCGACGCCTCCGGGGCGCCTCGTGCGGTACACGCCGGCGCTAGCGCCGGCTGAAACGCGGGGACGCGGCTACGATAGCTGTCCACACGGCGCGCTCTCGCGCCGCTTTCATTGCGACAGCGCAGGAGTCGACGCATGACCTGGAACCACCCCATCACCGCCAAATGGCCGGCCAAGCATCCCGAACGCATCCAGCTCTACTCGCTGCCCACGCCCAACGGCGTGAAGGCGTCGATCGCGCTGGAGGAGCTGGCGCTGCCATACGAGCCCCACCTCGTGAGCTTCGAGACGAACGACCAGCTCTCGCCCGAGTTCCTCTCGCTCAACCCCAACAACAAGATTCCCGCGCTGCTCGATCCTGACGGGCCGGGCGGTCAGCCCTTCACGCTCTGGGAATCGGGAGCGATCCTCGTCTATCTCGCAGAAAAAACCGGCAAACTGCTGCCATCGAGCGCCAGTGCGCGCTACCACACGCTGCAGTGGCTGATGTGGCAGATGGGCGGCGTGGGGCCGATGTTCGGGCAGGTGGGGTTCTTCAACAAGTTCGCCGGCAAGGCGTTCGAGGACAAGCGCCCGCTTGAGCGCTACGTGAACGAGGCCAGGCGCCTGCTCGGCGTGCTTGAGCGCCACCTTGCCGGGCGCGCGTGGATCATGGGCGCGGACTACACCATCGCCGACATTGCCGTCTTTCCCTGGGTGCGCAACCTGATCGGCTTCTACGAAGCGGGCGAGCTCGTGGGCTGGGGCAGCTACCCCGAGGTGGCGCGCGTGCTGGCGGCCTTCGTGGCGCGCCCCGCGGTGCAGCGCGGCCTGAACATCCCGGCGCGCGGCTGAGCCGCCATGCACCGGCGCGGCCTGCTGGCCGGTACGCTTGCGCTGCTGGGCTCCGCCGCCTGCACCACGGGCAGGGGCGGCCCGCGCGGCATGACGTTCCCGCTCGATCGCCTGCAGGCGGCGGTGGCCGCGCGCTTTCCGCAACGCGTGGGCACGCCCGACCTGCTTGAGCTGGCACTGCTCTCGCCTCGCCTGCGGTTGCTGCCCGAGGCCAACCGCCTCGGCCTGCAGCTTGACCTGCAGGCCGGTGGCCCGCTGACCGGGCGCGAATACGGCGGCGCGGCGGACGTGGATTTCGGCCTGCGCTACGAGGCGCGCGACCACACGCTGCGCGCCACGCAGTTGCGCGTGCTCGCGCTGACGATGGACGCGCTGCCGCCGCGCACCGCGCAGCTCGTGCGACAGAGCCTGAACGCCTGGGTGCGGCAGTCGCTCGCCGAGGTGGTGGTCTACCGCCTGCGCGCACAGGACCTGGCGCTGGCCGACGGGCTGGGACTGCAGCCGGGAGCAATCACCGTGACGCCCGAGGGCGTGGAGGTGCAACTGTTGTCCACCCTGCCGTGAGGGCGGGCGCGGACGGCGCGCCAGCACGAGCGCGCGCATCCGGCTAGCATAGGGGTTTACCCCCAACGGTTCCCCCATGCCGCCCGTTGCTTCCGCCACCGCCCCGAACACCGCCGCCGTCTCCGGCACACGCTACCGCGTGCTCGGCGCGATCAGCTTCTCGCACATGCTCAACGACATGATCCAGTCGTTGATCCTGGCGATCTACCCGATTCTCAAGGGCGAATTCAGCCTGAGCTTTCTGCAGATCGGGCTCATCACGCTCACCTACCAGCTCACCGCGTCCATGCTGCAGCCGCTGATCGGGCTGTACACCGACAAGCACCCCCAGCCGCATTCGCTGGCCTTCGGCATGGGCTCGACGCTGTGCGGGCTGCTGCTGCTTTCGGTGGCGCCGAATTTCGGGGTGATCCTCGTGGCGGCGGCGCTCGTGGGCACGGGCTCGTCGGTGTTCCACCCCGAGTCTTCGCGCATCGCGCGCCTGGCCTCGGGCGGGCAGCACGGGCTGGCGCAGTCCATCTTCCAGGTCGGTGGCAACACCGGCTCGGCCCTGGGGCCGCTGCTGGCGGCGATCATCGTGCTGCCGCACGGGCAGGGCGCGATCGCGTGGTTTGCGCTCGCGGCGCTCGTGGCCATCGCGGTGCTCTGGCAGATCGGCAACTGGTACCAGCGCCAGTTTCTGAACCGTCCGGCGCGCGCGCGGCGGACCAGCGAGGCGGCGAGCCCCGTGCCGCACAACGTGGTGGTGCGCGCGATCGTGGTGCTGCTGGTGCTGATCTTCTCCAAGTACTTCTACCTCACGAGCATCACGAGCTACTACACCTTCTACCTGATCCACCACTTCGGCGTGTCGGTGCAGGCCTCGCAGATCCACCTCTTCGTCTTCCTGTTCGCGGTGGCGGCGGGCACGCTCGCGGGCGGGCCGATCGGCGACCGGTTCGGGCGCAAGCCGGTGATCTGGGTCTCCATCCTGGGCGTGGCGCCGTTCACGCTGGTGCTGCCGCATGTGAACCTGATGTGGACCGGCATCCTCATCTTCATCATCGGCCTCGTGATCGCCTCGGCGTTCTCGGCCATCCTGGTGTACGCACAGGAACTGATGCCGGGCAAGATCGGCGCCGTTTCGGGCATGTTCTTCGGCTTTGCCTTCGGCATGGGCGGCATCGGCGCGGCGGTGCTCGGGGTGCTCGCGGACAGCCACGGCATCGAATTCGTCTACCAGGTCTGCGCCTTCCTGCCGCTGCTGGGGCTGCTCACGGTGTTCCTGCCGACCATCGAGGAAGGCGCGCGCAAGGCGGCGTGATCTCATACGGTTTTGTATCCAAGCGTAGAACAAGGCGGGAAGCCGCAGACAGTGCTGTAGCACGGCAAGGCGAACCAACGCCGTTATACGTTTGAAGGCGAAGCCGTATCAGGTGTGCAGCGCCTGCACCACCTGCGCTGAAGTGATGCGCACCGCGCCCGCGAGTTCAACCGCGAGCGCAAGGCGCCGGCGCAGCCAGGGCGTGGCGTCGGTCTCGAACGGGCTGGGCAACGCCTCGGGCACGGCAGCGAGCCGCGCCTCTTCATCCGCTCCGGCGCCACCCGTCTCCACGGCGGGCGGCGGGCCGCCCTCCAGCGCGGCGGTGATGCGCGCGGCAGCCTCGGCAATCGGTTCGGCAATCTCGTGCACCTGCAGCCGGTCGCGGCGCAGCAGCAGCATGGACTGGATCGCGCTGAGCTGGCCGAGCAACTGGTAGCCCTGGCCCTGCAGGCGCTCCAGCACCGCCAGCGGGGGCTGCACCGCGCGCGGCTCGGCCAGCGCCCGGCCGGTGGCCTGCGCCAGCGCGGAGAGCGCGTCATAGGCCTCGCGCCGCGCCAGACGCCAGGCGAGCTCGGGCTTGGCGGTGATTTCATCGAGCGTGGCCAGCGCCAGCGAATGTCGCGCATGGCCCGCCAGCGCGCGGCCCACGCGCTGCACCAGCGCCGCGAGCCGCTCGCGCTCCCACGACGGCAGCACGTACGAAAACGCCCAGGCGATGCCCGCGCCCAGCAGCGTGTCGCCGACACGTTCGAGCAGCGCGAAGGTCATGCTGGTCTCGGCGTGCAGCAGATGCGTCTGCACCAGGCTCAGGATGGAGACCGCGATGGCGAGCACCGTGTAGTTGCGCACCGCGAACGCCTGCGCCACGCCCTGGCTCGCGATCACGACGAACAGCAGCGCCGCGGTGGAGGGGTGCAGCGCGAGCAGCGCCGCGGCCAGCAGGCTGCCGACCACGGTGCCGATCACGCGCGCGTCGCGCCGCTGCAGCGTCTGCGCGAGGTTGCCGCGCAGCACCGAGACGACGGTGATGAGAATCCAGTAATCGCGCGAGGCCCAGGGCAGCAGCATCGCCAGGCCGTAACCCGCGCCGACGGCCAGCGCCGCGCGCACCGCGGTGCGCAGCGCCGGCTGGCGCCAGTGCCAGAGCGTGAGCAGCGGCTGCAGCGACCAGTAGGCCGGGCTCACGAAGAGCTGCCAGCCCGCGCGCACGGCGGACAGGTCGGGCGCGAGCTCGCCGCGCGCCAGCGCCACGAGCTGGCGCACCGCGCCGTCCTGGTCGCCCACGCGCGTGGCGATGCTGCGCACGACGGCCGCTTGCGTGAACGCCTGCGCGCCGGGGTGCTCGCGCGCGTCGTCCTGCGCCTGCGCGCGCAGGCGAGCGATACGGTCATCGTGCGGGTGCGCGGGCGGCGGCAGGCGCGCGGCGAGCAGCGCATCGGCGAGCGCATCCACGTCGCGCGCCATCGAGCGCAGGATGTCGGCCATCTCGCGCAACTGCGGCGCGTCACTGGCCCGCACGCGCTCCAGATCGAGCTCGCTTGCGATCAGGCGGTCGCGCATTTCGAGCACCACGATCAGCATGCCCGCCAGGCGCTGGCGCCGGGCGGTGCGCGGCGCTTCCAGCACCACGTCGCGCGCGGCCTGCAGTTCGTCGGCCAGTGCCGCGTGGTCGCGCAGCAGCGCACCCCAGGCCCGCGGCGCGTCGGGCGCGGGGCCGCCGCCGCAGACGCGCCGCGCCTGCGTGCGCAGCAGCGCGGCGACCGACATCAACAGCTCGGCCACGAGCTGCGTGCGGTGGCGGGTGTTGAGCAGCGTCTGCGCCACCACGCCGTAGACGAGGTAGGTGAGTGCGCCCAGTGCGCCGTAGGCCGTGCGCACCAGCGCCTCGTGAGCGTCGCGCACCGGCAGCGGCGCCATCGCGAGCAGCGCCGCCAGCATGATCGCCGCGGCCACGGGCACGCCGCGCTTGCCCCAGGCCATGATGAGAAACGAGACGAAGGTCGCCGCCACCAGCACCGCACCCAGCGCCAGCGGGCGCTCGCGCAGCATCTGCACGGCCCAGAACAGCGGCAGCCCCAGCAGCGGCGCGACGATCAGGTGCACCAGCGTGCCCCGGCGCGCGCGCATGCCGTGCGGCACCAGCGTGATGAGCGCGCCCACGCTCGCATGGATGGCCGCCTCGGGACCGAACGCGGCATGCGCGAGCGCCGTGGCCAGCAGCATGCCCAGCGCCGCCGACGCGCCCAGCAGCGCGTGCGAGCCCAGCAGCATGCGCCACGCGCCATGCGCGCGGCTGCCGGGCTGCCACAGGGCGGCAAGGCGTGGGCGGGAAGGGTGCATGGGGGATGGGCTCGTGCGGCGCGCCGGCCATTGTCACACGCGGGGAGCGGTGTTTCCCTTGACCGACAATGGCGGTTTTCGCACCCCACCCACCGCCATGAAGATCACCAAGGACAGCGCCGTCACTCTCCAGTACAAGCTGAGCGATCCCGCAAGCGGCGCCACGCTCGACACCGGCTGCGCGGCCTATCTGCACGGCGGCTACGAAGGCATCTTCCCCAAAGTGGAGCAGGCGCTCGAAGGCCAGGAGGCGGGCCACGCCACGGCGATCGAGCTGGCCATCGAGGAGGCCTACGGGCCGCGCGACGAGAGCCTGGCGCTGACGATTCCGAAGAGCGAATTCCCGCCCGGCGTGAAGGTGGGCGGCCACCTGCAGCGCATGGGCGAGGACGGCCAGCCACGCTACTACAACGTGGTGAAGATCAAGGGCCCCGAGGTGCACCTCGACGGCAACCACCCGCTGGCGGGCAAGGCGCTGCGCTTTGCCTGCAAGGTGACGGAAGTGCGCCCCGCCACCGCCGAGGAAATATCGCACCGCCACGTGCATGGCGGGCATGGGCATCATCACTGAAAAGATAGCTGCTCGCGCTTGTCTGGCAAGCGCTGGGGCCCGATTTTTCTAAAATCTCGTGAGCAGCGCTTGGCGCAGCAGCCGCGAGGCGCGGTCGCGGATGTGCAGCGGGCTGCGCCCCGGCCAGCGGTGGTGGCGGGCGCGTTCGCAGGCGTCCAGGAAGTCGTGCAGCAGCGGCGCGTCGTCCAGCGTCACGTCGGCGCGCGTGCGAAATTCCGGGTGCCACTGCGTCGCCGCGATATAGCCCTTGCCGTGGCGCGCGGTACGGCGGATCGCCTCGGGCACATGGTCAGGGACGCTCCAGGCCTCCACCGCGAAACCCGGCGCCAGTTCCTTGATGCCCTGGTGGTGGATGCTGTTCACCGTGGCCAGCGTGCGCCCGGGGTACAGGCGCGCCAGGCGCGTGTGCGCCTCGATCTCGATCTGGTGCACGTGCCGGTCGTAGGTCTCGGGCACGCGGTGGCGCTGCGCGCCCGGCACCTGCGTCTCGATGTCCTGGTAGAGCGAACCACCGAACGCCACGTTGATGAGCTGCAGCCCGCGGCAGACGCCGAAGATGGGTTTGCCCGCCTGCTCGAACGCCTCGACCACCGCCAGGTCGTACAGGTCGCGCACGCGGTCGCCCTCCCACTCGGGCTTGAGCGGCAGCTCGCCGTAGTGGCCGGGCCAGATGTCGGCACCGCCGTGCAGCACCACGCCATCGAGCCACTGCGCGTAGTGCTTGAGCGTCACGTCGCCGCGCGCCGTCTCGCCCGTGGGACAGGGCACGACGACGACGAGCGCGCCGGCGGACATGATCCAGTGCGCGATCGACTGCTCGATGTACTGCAGCGTCTTGCCGGTGAACAGGTGGCGCCGCGGGTCGGCGTGGGAAAAACAGGCCGAGAGGCCAATCTTGAGGCGTACCGGTTCGGACATGGCGCCTGTTGTAGCACTGTCCATGGCCCGCGGTGCCGGGAAATGCGGTTACGTGCCCCGGCGTTGTTTTCCTGCGAAGCCGGGCACCACTACACTAGGTTGCAAGGCCCACGACACGGGCCGGTTGAAAGGAGCTCTTCATGCAGGTGCACGTCAACACCGACCGGCAGATCCAGGGCGGCGAATCGCTCGCGCACTGGGTCGAGCAGGAAACGCTCACCCGCCTTGCGCGCTTTCGCGAGCAGGTGACGCGGGTGGAGGTCTTCCTCTCGGACGAGAACGCCGGCAAGGCGGGCGCGGACAAGCGCTGCCGCATGGAGGCCCGCCCCGCGGGGCTGCCGCCGGTGGCCGTGACGGCCACGGCGGACAAGCTCGCCGACGCGTTCACCGGCGCCGCGGAGAAGCTCCTGCGCGCGCTCGACGCGGACATCAGCCGCGGCAAGAACCGCAAGGGTGGCGAGACGATCCGCACCGCGGAGTAGCGCCGTCTTCACCCGGCGCGCCCGGGCCGCAGAATCAGAACGGAATATCGTCTTCCATGTCGTCGAAACCCGAGCCCGCCTGGGGCGCCTGGGGCGCCGCCATCGGCGCGGGGGCCGGGCGCTGCACCGGCGGCGCGGGCCGGGCGGCAGGGGCGCTGCGGCGCTGCGGCGCATCGAAGCCCCCGGCGTCGCTGCCATAGCCGTCGTCTTCCCCGCCATAGCCACCGCCGCCGCCCTGTCCCTGGCGGCTGCCCAGCATCTGCATCACGTCCACGCGGATTTCGGTGCTGTAGCGCTCCTGCCCGTCCTGGCCCTGCCATTTGCGCGTGCGGATGCTGCCTTCCACGTAGACCTGACTGCCCTTGCGCAGGTACTGCGCGGCGATTTCGGCGAGCTTGCCGTTGAACACCAGCCGGTGCCACTCGGTGTGGTCGCGCGGCTCGCCGGTCTGCTTGTCGCGCCACTTGTTGGTGGTGGCGAGCGTGGCGTTGGTGACCTGGTCGCCACTGGGGAAGGTGCGCGACTCGGGGTCGCGCCCGAGATTGCCGACGAGGATGACTTTATTGACCGATGCCATGAGAGTTTCCTTGCAAGTAGTCCGGGAAATGGCGCAGAGGTGCCCGAACCAGATAGGTGAATGCAGCCCCTGCCAGACCGCAGCCGTGCAGCATAGCGGCATTGGCGCGCGCCGTGAACCGCGCCGCCGTGGGCGCTTCAGTGCGTCGGCGTGCGCGCGACGGGGTGCAGCGGCCAGGTCCAGGCGAGCCAGGCGGCGGTGATCACCGCGGTGACGGCGAACAGGCCCGTGGCGCCGCCCCATTGCGCCAGCGCCCCCCCGACCGCGCCGCCCAGGAACAGGCCGATGGACTGCAGCGTGTTGTATGCGCCGAGCGCTGCGCCGCGCAGGTTCGCCGGCGCCATGCGCGAGACCAGGCTGGGCTGCGTTGCCTCCAGCGCGTTGAAGCCGCAGAAGAACACGAGCAGCAGCACGCCCATGGTCCACAGCGACGGCGTGCCACCGCTGGCCGCGAGCAGGCTGAAGCCCACCTGCACCACCAGCACCAGCACGATCGAGAGCAGCAGCGCCGCGCGCAGCCGCCCGCGCCGCTCCATCGAAAAAAGCCCGCCCATCGCGACGAACGACAGCACCACCGCGGGCAGGTACACCTGCCAGTGCGCGGCCTTGGGCAGGCCCGCGTGCACCAGCATCGCGGGCACGGCCATCCACATCGCCATCTGCACCGTGTGCAGCGCGCACACGCCCAGGTTCAGCCGCATCAGGTCGCCGTGGCGCCAGACCTGCGAGAGGCGCCCGCGCGGCAGATCGGCGTGCTGCTTCGGCTCGGCCGGCACCACCCAGAGCACCACCGCGATGCCCGCGAGCGTGAGCGCGAACGTGAGAGCGAACAGCCCCGACAGCCCCATCCACGCGGTGAGCACCGGCGCGGCCACGAGCGCGATCGCGAACATCAGCCCGATGCTCGCGCCCACGAGCGCCATCGCTTTCGTGCGCACCGCGTCGCGCGTGAGGTCCGACAGCAGCGCCGTCACCGCCGCCGACACCGCGCCCGCGCCCTGCACCGCGCGCCCCACCAGCAGTCCGGTGAGCGTGCCCGCGAGCGCCGCGATCAGGCTGCCCAGCGCAAACACCACCAGGCCCGCGACGATGATGCGCTTGCGCCCGAAACGGTCGGACGCGATGCCCAGCGGCAGTTGCAAAAAGGCCTGCGTCATGCCGTAGGCGCCCATCGCCAGGCCCACCATCGCCAGATCCTCGCCGCCGGGGTATTTGCCCGCCTCCAGCATGAAGACGGGCAGCACGAGGAACAGCCCCAGCATGCGCAGCGCGAAGATCAGCGCGAGGCTGATGCTGGAACGCCGCTCGGTGGCAGTCATGCGGTGCGGCGCGGAATCGGACGGGGGCGTGCGGAAAGAGGCAGACATCGGCGGATGGCGCGCAGGGCGCGCAGGCCAACAAGGATCGACAGGCGGGCCATTGTGCATGATCGCGGGCCGGCCGGAACGCCTTCGCTCCTGCTTACCACAATGGACGCCGTGCGATCGATAGGGCGACGCTGAACAAGTCCCCGCGATGTGTCGCGCCCTGTCTGGGGGATGGGATGCAAGGAGCAAAGCGCAGGCATGGCGGTGGCATGGCGAGCATTTGCAACGCCGCAGACCGCCCCAGGCAGGGATGCGACGCTCGTGAGGAACTTGTTCAGCGTCGCCATAATGCTTGGTTGCCCATGAACAAGCCCGCCGAGCCCCTGCTGCTTTCCGAACCCGACCGGGGCCTGCCTCTGTCGCTGGCGCTGCGCCGCCCGCGCATCGGCATTCGCGGGGCACGCACGCACAACCTCAAGAACATCGACCTCGATATTCCCGCGCACCAGCTCGTGGTGATCACGGGGCTTTCGGGCTCGGGCAAATCCTCGCTGGCGTTCGACACGCTGTACGCCGAGGGGCAGCGGCGCTATGTGGAGAGCCTCTCGACCTACGCGCGCCAGTTTCTCGGGCGCCTGGACAAGCCCGACGTCGATCTGATCGAGGGGCTTTCGCCCGCGATCGCGATCGAGCAGAAGGCCACGAGCCACAACCCGCGCTCCACCGTGGGCACGGTCACCGAGATCCACGACTACCTGCGGCTATTGTTTGCGCGCGCGGGCACGCCCTACTGCCCGGAGCATGACCTGCCGCTCACCGCGCAGACGGTGAGCCAGATGGTGGACGCGCTGCTCAAGCTGCCCGAGGGCACGCGCCTGATGCTGCTCGCGCCGCTGGCGCGCCAGAAGAAGGGCGAGTTCGCCGAGGTCTTCGCGCAGATGCAGCAGCTCGGCTATGTGCGTTTTCGCATCGATGGCCAGGTGGTGGAGGCGCACGAACTGCCCGCGCTCAAGAAGAACGAGAAGCACGACATCGACGTGGTGATCGACCGCGTGAAGGTGCGCGCCGA
>JAIXLP010000050.1:53500-127266 GCA_026954015.1 Burkholderiales bacterium
TCGCCCACCGGCGCCTGCCCGGCCTGCGACGGCCTGGGCCAGCAGGAGGTGTTCGACGCGGCGCGCGTCGTGGCCTTCCCGGCGATCAGCCTGGCAAGCGGCGCGATTGCCGGCTGGGACCGGCGCAACGCGCTGTACTTCGGCATGCTGCAAAGCCTGGCGGCGCACTACGGCTTTGACGTGGACACGCCGTTCGAAGACCTGCCCGAGAAGGTGCGGGAAGTCATCCTGCACGGCTCGGGCGAGGAAGAGATTGCCTTCACCTACTTTGCCGACGGCGGCAAGGCGGTGGTCAAGCGCCACCCGTTCGAAGGCGTGCTGCCCAACCTGCAGCGGCGCTGGCGCGAGACCGACGCCCCTGCGGTGCGCGAGGCGCTCTCGCGCCTGCGCAGCACGCAGACCTGCCCCGAATGCCACGGCGCGCGCCTGCGCCGCGAGGCGCGCCACGTCTTCATAGCCGAGGGCGGGCAGCGCCGCGCGATCCAGCAGCTCACGCACATGACGCTGGCCGACGCGCAGGCATGGTTCGCGCACGTGCAGCTCGCCGGCGCCAAGGCCGAGGTCGCGCGCAAGATCGTGCACGAGATCGCCACGCGGCTTGCTTTCCTGAACGACGTGGGCCTGCCCTACCTGAGCCTGGCGCGCAGTGCCGATACGCTCAGCGGCGGCGAGGCGCAGCGCATCCGCCTGGCAAGCCAGATCGGCTCGGGGCTCACGGGCGTGATGTATGTGCTCGACGAGCCCAGCATCGGCCTGCACCAGCGGGACAACGACCGCCTGATCGCCACGCTCAAGCACCTGCGGGACCTGGGCAACAGCGTGATCGTGGTCGAGCACGACGAGGACATGATCCGCGCCGCCGACCACGTGG
Source organism: Burkholderiales bacterium (assembly GCA_026954015.1). Taxonomy (GTDB): domain Bacteria; phylum Pseudomonadota; class Gammaproteobacteria; order Burkholderiales; family Burkholderiaceae_C; genus Comamonas_C. Next base: position 54,372 of record JAIXLP010000050.1, read on the forward strand.
TGGACATGGGGCCGGGCGCGGGCGTGCACGGCGGGCGCGTGATGGCGCAGGGCACCTGGCAGCAGCTTGCCGCGGCGCCCGATTCGCTCACCGGCCAGTACCTCTCGGGGGCGCGGCGCATCGCCGTGCCCGCGCAGCGCACGCCGTGGCTGCCCGCCGCCGAGGCGGGCCGCACGCAGGCGCTGCGCGTGGTGGGCGCCAGCGGCCACAACCTCAAGCATGTGAGCGTGGACTTTCCCGTGGGGCTCTTTACCTGCGTGACGGGCGTCTCGGGCTCGGGCAAGTCGACGCTGGTGAACGACACGCTGTACCGCGCCGCCGCGCGGCACATCCACCGCGCGCAGGCCGAAGCCGCGGCGCACGAGGGCATCGAAGGGCTGGAGCACATCGACAAGGTGATCGCGGTCGATCAATCCCCTATCGGGCGTACGCCGCGCAGCAACCCCGCGACCTACACGGGCCTGTTCACGCCGATCCGCGAGCTGATGGCCGAAACCACCACCGCGCGCGAGCGCGGCTACGGGCCGGGGCGCTTCTCGTTCAACGTGGCGGGCGGGCGCTGCGAGGCCTGCGAAGGCGACGGCGTGGTGCGCGTGGAGATGCACTTTTTGCCCGACGTCTACGTGCCCTGCGACGTGTGCCACGGCCAGCGCTACAACCGCGAGACGCTGCAGGTGCAGTGGAAGGGGCTGAACATCGCGCAGATCCTCGACCTCACGGTGGAGGACGCCCACGCCTTCTTCAAGGACGTGCCGACGATTGCGCGCAAGCTCCAGACGCTGCTGGACGTGGGCCTCTCGTACATCCGCCTGGGCCAGAGCGCGACCACGCTCTCGGGCGGCGAGGCGCAGCGCGTGAAGCTCGCGCAGGAGCTCTCGAGGCGCGACACCGGCCGCACGCTCTACATCCTGGACGAGCCCACGACCGGCCTGCACTTCGCCGACATCGATCTGCTGCTCACGGTGCTCAAGCGCCTGCGCGACGCGGGCAACACCATCGTCGTGATCGAGCACAACCTGGACGTGATCAAGACCGCCGACTGGCTCATCGACATGGGCCCCGAGGGCGGCGCGGGCGGCGGGCAGGTGGTGGCCACGGGCACGCCCGAGCAGGTGGCGGCCAACCCGGCGAGCCATACCGGGCGGTATCTGGCACGGTGCCTGCACACTTCCCAATAAAAAAGTGGCTCCAGCGCTTGCCCATCAAGCGCGAACAGCTATCAATTCAGGGTTGGCGCGCCCGGGCCGGCCACGGCGGGCGCCGCCCCGTGAGCTGACTGACGATCGCCGCCTTCAGCGGCGCAAAGCGATCCGCCCCCGCCAGCACCGCGCGGCGCAGCAGCCGCGCCGGGGCGCGCTCGTCGGTGTACAGGCGCACGATGGCGTTGGTACCCGCGAAGATGGGCCAGGCGTGCAGGCGGTGCAGGCGCTCGTAACGCGCCAGGTGGCGCGCGTCGCCCAGGTCGATGCCACGCCGGCGCGCCAGCACCAGCGTTTCCACCAGCGTCTTGACGCCCCCAAGGCCGATGTTGAAGCCGTGCGCCGTCACCGGGTGCGTGCCCACCGCCGCATCGCCCGCGAGCGCGCAGCGCGCTCCGGCGAAGTGGTGCGCCCAGACGGCCACCAGCGGGTAGGTGTGGCGCTCGCCCACCATCGTCATCGCGCCCAGCCGGTGCTGAAACTGCGCCTGCACACGCGCGGCGTAGTCCTCGGGGGGCAACGCCAGCAGTGCCTGCGCCTGGGCGCCATCGACGGTGACCACGGCCGAGACCTGCGGCGCGCCCGTGTCGGGGTCGGCGGGCAGCGGCAGCACCGCGAGCGTGCTGTCGTGGTCGAAGCATTCGTGCGCGCTCTCGTCGTGTGGCCGCTGCACGCGCAGGCGGCAGACGATCACGCTGCGCCCGAAGTCGTGCATGGACGCGCCGATGCCAAGCTGGCGCCGCACGCCCGAAAAACGGCTGTCGGCCGCGACCAGCAGCGGCGCGCGCAGGGTGTGCGCCGTGCCTTCGGAGTCGGTGTAGTCGACGGTGGCCGCAGCGGCGCCGACCTGCACGCCCGCGACCCGCGCGCCGGTCAGAATTTCAACGCCCGGCGTCTCGCACGCCACCTGCCACGCGCTGCGCCGCAGGGCGTGGTTGGGCACGATCCAGCCCAGGTTGTCCACGCCGGTGCCGCCCGCGTGCAACTGCAGGGCGCCGTGGCGCCCCACCGGGCCGTTGTGCACCTGCGCCTCGCGCAGCACGCCGATTTCGTGCGCCGCCAGCTTCTGCCAGGTGCCGAGCTGTTGCAGCAGCGCGCGGCTGGGATGGGTGAGCGCGATCTCGCGGCCGTCGAACGGCGGCGCGGCCAGCGCCTGGGCGCCTTGCAGTTCCAGCACCGTCACCGCAAAGCCCGCCTGCGCCAGTGCGATGGAGAGCGAGAGCCCGACCGGGCCCGCGCCGACGATGAGGACGTCGCTGTGCTGCATGTGCCGCCTTGGGATGGGAAAGCCCCGATTGTGGACGCTCAATCGGTTGCGGCCGGGCCGCAGCCCTTTTGCCAGTTGAAGAACACGCCCTGCCATGTCCACCCCGACTGCCGCACCAGCTCGGCCAGCAGGTGCGGCAGGTTGGCGGGGTCGGCGGCGGCGCCGCTCTGGCCGACCTCGACCCGGTCGCCCGCGAGCCTGAGCGCCAGCGCCCGCCGCGTGGCCTCGCTGGGCGGCGTGAGGGTCAGGCTGGCGTCGTAGATGAGGTCGGCATCCGGGTGCGTGCCATCGCGCGGCTGGATGCCCTGGCGCATCTGCGCCTCGCTCGCGTTCATCGGCTGGTCGCCGCGCACCCGCGAGAGTTCGCGCGCCAGCACGCAGTGGCGATCGGCGACGAAGCTCAGGCGCACGGCGATGCTGCGTTTGCCGTCCCGAACATGCCGCGTGACGGTGATCTGCCCGGGCTCGCTCATCGATGGCTCCACCACCAGCGCCAGCCCTGCCTGCGCCAGCGAGAGCACGCGCTGCATCAACCGCTGCTGCGACACGGGCAGCGCGCCAGGCGCGGGCGGCACGCGCATGGCCCAGGGCGCGATCCACAGCAGGTAGGCCACCAGCAGCAGCACCCACAGCGCGCCGTAGGCCAGCAGAAAGCGCCACTGCGTGCCCACGCTGCCCGCGCCGCCGTTGAGCAGATACCCGCCGGGCATCACGGAGGCGAGCAGCGCGAGGCCCCAGACGGTGATGGCCCATTGCGCGCGATCGCCGGTGCCCAGCAGCAGCGCGGCCAGCAGCGGCAGCGCGACGGGCAGGCAGGTGGCCATCAGCGCCACCGGGGGCAGTTGCGCGGGCTTGCCCGCGCGCAGCCACACCCAGCCCAGCGCCACCGCGCCGAGAATCACCAGCACCACCACGGCGCCGACCAGCGGCGGATTGAAGACCCGGTTCATCGCGCTTCCCCTCTCCAGGCAATCGATGCGGCAACGCCAAGACACGGCCGGCGATGGCTCAAGAGGCGGCGCGCCGCACCCCCGCGTAGCCCAGGTGGTGCAGGCATTCGCGCAGGATCAGCAGCGCGGCCGCCGCCAGGCGTTCGAAGCGCGCTTCCACTTCTTCGCGGCCCAGGCGCATGCCCCTGGCCACCAGGCCCAGCGCGGCCAGCAGCGGCGGGTGCGCAATGCCCGGCTCGCCGCGCTCGCCGTGGCGCAGGCCGCTGGCGCCGAGCGCGTCTTCCACGAGGTCGATCGCGCGCTCGATCTCGACGGCCGTGGGCGGGTCATGGCGGAACACGCGCCGCGCGAGGTCGTCCACGCCCACGCCGATGACGACCTCGGGCCCCGTGCCGTCCGCCAGCGTGGTGCAACCCGGCTGCAGCCGCAGCGCCGTGAGGGGTGTCGTCATGGCATCGCCCTCGGGCGGACTTTCGGGCGGGCTTCACCGGCGCGATCCACCCTCGCGGCCATGGGCGCGCGCGGGCCCTCGCGCGCCTGAAGCACCTGCGGCAGGCGGGTCTCGATCCAGTCCGCCAGCCCCTGCACGCGCTCGGCGGCCTCGCGGCCCAGCGGCGTCAGGCGGTATTCGACGTGGGGCGGCACCACGTCGAAGGCGATGCGATCGACCAGGCCGTCGCCCTCCAGCCACTGCAGCGTCTGCGCCAGCATGCGCTCGCTGACGCCGCCGATGGCCCGGCGCAGCCCGCTGAAGCGGTGCACGCCGGTGGCCAGCACCAAGAGCACCAGCACGCCCCAGCGGCTGGTGACGTGCTTGAGCACCTCGCGCGAGGGGCAGGCGGCGTCCAGCAGCTCGCCGCGGCGCAGCTTGCCGGTCAGGGTGGCCTCGTCATCGGCGGGTGGCGGTTTCACGGATTTCATGCTTACCTTTGTGTGCGTACTTCCAAAAAGTATGTGCAAATCCTAGACTCGGGTTCTCGATTCGTCAATCCACGGGAACCCATATGAACATCGCCATCACCGCAGCCACCGGCCAGCTCGGCCGCCTCGTCATCGAAGGTCTGCGCGCCAGGCTGCCTGCCGAGCGCCTCGTCGCGCTCGCCCGCACGCCCGCCAAGGCCACCGACCTGGGCGTGCCTGTGCGCGAAGCCGACTACGACCGCCCCGGCACGCTGGAGCCGGCCCTGGCCGGCATCGACACGCTCCTGATGATTTCCGGCAGCGAGGTCGGCCGGCGCGTGCCGCAGCACCGCAACGTGATCGCCGCGGCGCGGCGGGCCGGAGTGCGCCACATCGTCTACACCAGCCTGCTGCACGCCGACCGCTCCACGCTGGGCCTGGCGCCCGAGCACGTCGAGACCGAGGCGATGCTCAAGGCCTCGGGCCTGGCCGTGACGCTGCTGCGCAACGGCTGGTACACCGAGAACTACACCGCGTCGGCCCCGCAGGCGCTGGCGCAGGGCGCGCTCATCGGCAGCGCCGGGGCCGGCCAGATCGCCTCGGCCGCGCGCGCCGACTACGCCGCCGCGGCGGTGGCGGTGCTCAGCTCCACCGGCCACGAGGGCAAGACCTACGAACTCGCGGGCGACACGGCCTGGACGCTGGCCGATCTGGCCGCCGAAATCTCGCGCCAGAGCGGCAAGGACATCCCCTACCGCGACCTGCCGCCTGCCGACTACACCGCCGCGCTCATCGCCGCGGGCGTGCCCGCCTCCTGGGCGCAGGCGCTGCCGGCCCTGGACGTCGAAGCGGCCAAGGGCGCGCTGTTCGACGACGGGCACGTGCTCTCGGGGCTCATCGGGCGGCCCACCACGCCGCTGCGGGACTCGGTGGCGGCCGCGCTCCAGGGTTGAACCAGGGCATCGAACGCTCCTGAAATGAGGGCTGCATACGCTGGCCCTGTCTGTTTCAGGCGTGTTCTGCGACGTTCCCTCGCCAATCATGCAAGGCAGGCAGGGGCATGCGCAGCGGGTGCGGTGCAGCGGCATCAAGTGCCTACAGTCCATCCATTCCCTGGTATTGGCTGAAAGGCCTGAGACGATGACACACATGAAATTCCTGAGCGCCGCCTGCGCGGCGGGCGCACTGGCACTGGTGGCGGGCTGCGCCAGCACCCCGGCGGGCACGACCACCTACGTGGCGCAACTGCAGCCGATGAACACCCAGGTGGCGGGCGGTGCAACCACCGGCCAGGCCACGTTCATCGAGCGCGGCGGGCAGCTCGTGATGGACGTGCAGGTCAAGGGCGCGCCGGCGAACATCGAGCACTGGCAGCACTTTCACGGCTTCAAGGACGGGCAGAGCGCGACCTGCCCGGCGGCGGGAAGCGATGCCAACCGCGACGGCATCGTCGACCTGATCGAGACCGGCCCGGCCGCAGGCACGACCATGGTGCCCTTCATCCAGCAGCCGGCGACGATGGACATCCCGCACGGCACCTATCCGGTGGCCGACGCGAGCGGCGCCTACCACTACCGCGTGACGGTACCGGTTGCGGACCTGCAGGCGGCATTCGCCAAGCAGTTCCCCGGCCAGAAGCTCGATCTGGACAAGCGCGTGGTCTTCATCCACGGCGTGCCCTCTGCGACGAAACTGCCCGCCAGCGTGCAGTCGCTTGGCCCCATCCCGGCGCAGGTCACGCTGCCGATCGCCTGCGGCGTGATCCGCAAGGCGGGTTGAAAACTCTTTTATTGATAGCTGTCCGCGCTTGACTGACAAGCGCTGGCGGCCAAAAAGACCTGAAAACCCAGGTCAGCCGGACGCACCCTGCGGCGGCGCGCGGAACAGCACCCAGGGCTGGCCCGGCTGCTCGGGGTGGTCGAGCACGCGGGCCGAAAGACCGTAGACCGTCCGCAGATGCGCCTCGGTGAGCACCCGGCGCGGCGTGTCCAGGCCCACCAGCCGGCCCTCGCCCAGCAGCGCGATGCGGTCGCACCAGGCGGCCGCCAGGTTCACGTCGTGCAGCACCACCAGCGCGGCCACGCCGTGCGCGCGGGTGAGCTGTGCCACCGCGCGCAGCAAGGTGATCTGGTGGCGCGGGTCCAGGCTCGCCGTCGGCTCGTCCAGCAGCAGGGCGCGGTATTCGCCCTCGGCACGGCACGCGAGCAACTGCACCACCACGCGGGCAAACTGCACGCGCTGCTGCTCGCCGCCCGACAGGTTGCCGTGGCGCCGCCCGGCCAGGTGTCCGGCGTCGGTCAGGCCCAGCGCCTGCGCGGCCAGCGCGGACAGAGGATCGGGCGCCAGCTCAGGAAACGGGTAGGCGCCCATGCGCACCACCTCATCGACGCCCAGGTCGAACGCCAGCGCGGGCGACTGCGGCAGCACCGCGCGGCGGCGCGCCAACGCCTGCGCGCGCCATTGCACCAGCGGTTGGCCATCGAGCTGCACGGCGCCAGCCGCGGGTGCGAGCTCGCCCGCCAGCGTGGCCAGCAGCGTGCTCTTGCCCGCGCCGTTGGCGCCCAGCACGCCCAGCACCTCGCCGGGCCGCAGTTCGAGCGAGACGCCGCGCAGCACGGTACGCGGCCCGCGCGCGCAATCCAGGTCCATGGCCTGCAGCATCAGTGGCCGCCCTTTTGACGGGCCAGCAGCCACAGCAGGAACGGCCCGCCCACCAGGCTGGTGACGATGCCGATCGGCAGCTCCGAAGGAATCGCGACGATGCGCGCCAGCCAGTCCGCCAGCGTGAGCGCGATGGCCCCGGCCAGCAGCGACGCCGGCAGCAGCGCGCGGTGGTCGGCCCCCAGCGTCAGGCGCACCAGGTGCGGCACCACCAGCCCGACGAAGCCGATGGTGCCGGTCACCGCCACCAGCGGCCCCACCAGCAGCGCCACCGTCACGATGAGGCGCTGGCGCAGGGCCACCAGCGCAAAGCCCAGGTGCTGCGTCTCGCGCTCGCCCAGCAGCAGCGCGTTCATGGCACGCCAGTCGCGCAGCAGCAGCACCGACAGCAGCGCCGTCCACGGCGCCAGCGCCGCCACCAGCGTCCAGTTGGCCGCCGCGAGGCTCCCCAGGCTCCAGAACGTCAGGCTGCGCAACTGCGCGTCGTTGGCTTGCCAGGTGAACACGCCGATCACCGCCCCGCACAGGGCGTTGATGGCGATGCCCGCCAGCAGCACCCCGGCCACGCCCAGGCTGCGCCCGCCCAGACGCCAGGCCAGCAGCGTGGCGGCCAGGCTGCCGGCAAACGCCGCCGAGCCCACCACCGGCAGGCTGACGGCACCCAGCACGATGGCGCCCACCGCGCCCAGCGCGCCGCCGGCCGACACGCCGATCAGCCCCGGCTCGGCCAGCGGGTTGCGAAACAGCGCCTGCATCGCCGCGCCGGAGATCGCCAGGCCCGCGCCGACGACGATGGCCAGCGCCACGCGCGGCAGGCGCACCTGCAGCAGCACCTCGCGCCACAGCGCGTCTTCGCCGGTGCCCGGGCCCAGCAGCAGCGCGGGCAGGCGCGCGATCGGGATGTCCATCGCCCCGCTGGACGCCGCGCCCAGCGCCAGCGCCGCCAGCAGCACGGCGAGCGCCAGCAGCACGCCCGCGCGCGCCCCGGGCGCGCGCGGGGGCGCCACCGCTGCGGTGTGATTCATGAATCAGTGCGAGGCCGCGCCGAACAAGCCCGCGCGCACCTGCGCCAGCGCCTGCGGCAGGCGCGGGCCGAAGCCCAGCAGCAGCAGGTCGTCGAGCACGATGATGCGTCCGTCCCGCCCCGCCGGGGTCAGCGCGATGCCTGGCTGCGCGGCGAACGCGCGCACGTCGCCCGCGGCCTCGATCGACAGCGTCGAGGTCAGGATGACGTCGGGCCGGGCGGCGGCCACCGCCTCGGCGGACACGGCCTTGTAGCCGGGCTGGGTGAAGGCGTTGACGCCTCCGGCCAGCGTCAGCAGCGCATGGGGGGCGCTGCCCGCGCCGGCCGCCTGCAGGCGCCCCGTGTGGCTGCTGAGAATCAGAACGCGTGGCGGCTGGCCGGCATGCGCCACCGGGCGCGCCGCGTCATCGAGTTGCTGGCGCAGGCTGCGCGCCCGCGACAGGCCTTCGGCATCCAGCGCCAGCGCGGTGGCCACGGCGTCGATGCCCTGCTCCAGCGCCGGCACGTTGGGCGCGGAGGGAATGCTGACCACCGGCAGCCCCACCGCGCGCAACTGCGCCAGCGCCTCGGGCGGGCCGGCCTGGTCGGACGCCAGCACCAGGTCAGGGCGCAGGCTGAGCACACCCTCGACGGCAAAGCCGCGAAAGTAGCCGACCTGCGGAAGTTCACGCGCGGCGGGCGGGTACAGGCTGGACTGATCGACTCCGACCAGCCGGTCATCGGCGCCCAGGGCGTGCACGATCTCGGTCACCACCCCGCCCAGGCTGACGACGCGCCGGGGCACGGCGGCGCGCGCACCACCGGCGGCGGCGGCCAGCAAGGACGCCGCCAGGAGATGGCGCCGCCGCATCACGCCGGCACCGGCTCCGCCGCCGCCAGGCTGTCGGCCAGGGCGGTCCAGGCCGGGATCTCGGGGCGCCCGGGCAGGCGCTGGCCGAAGAATTGCACGATCTGACCGCCCTGCGCGTCGTACAGCTCCAGCGAAGTCACGGGGCCGTCGGCGGTGGGTTTCTTGACGATCCAGGTCTCGGCCACCTGGTCGAGGCGCAGGTGCAGGTTGAAGTCCTCGTCCAGCACGTTGATCCACGGGCCCATGGGCTTGATGGTGTGCACCGGGCCGGAGTGGATCTGCACCAGCCCGGGCGAGCCGGTGAACACCATGATGGGCAGGCCGCGGCGCGCCACGTCGTGCAGCAAACGTTCGACCGCGTCGTCGCTGGCGCGGCGCGCGAACTCGCTGCCCACCACGTGCAAGGCCTGCAGGCGCGTGGTGCGCAGGCGCTTGAGCAGGCCATAGAACTCGTGCGGGCCATAGCCCATGGCGCGCCAGCCGTCCTGCAGCGCCTTGGCGTCGACTGCGTCGTCGTCCTGCACGCGGGGCAGCGGGTCTTCGACCGGTTGCACCGCCATGCCGGGCGCCTGGTCGTCCGCCGTGTGGCGCGCGACGAGCTGCTCCCACGCCGGGCCGTCGGTCTGCTCCAGCCGAAACACCTTGTGCACGGCGGTGCCGTCGGCGTCGAAGAACTGCAGGCTCTCGCGCTGCTGGCCGTGGCCCTCCTCGATGACCGCGAAGCCGTGCTTGAAGTGCGTGAGGAACACGCGCAGATCGATCGCGCCGCCGACGATGGGGCCCATGGTCTTGTTCAGGTGCACGCCCTCGAACCAGCCTTTCTTCTCGTGCACGCAACTGTCGTTGCGCGTGAGCACCATCACGCGCCCGACGGCGCGCAGGTCACGAAAGACCTCGCCGAAGTCTTCGTCCTTCAGGCGCGTGACGCGATCGCCCACGCGGCAGGCGACGAGCTCGCCCTCGCTCACGTTCAGGCGCTGCGCCATGTTGCGCGCATACATGTCGGGCTCGGCCGCGCGCAGCGCGCTCCAGGCCTGCTTCAGGTCAGCAGGGGATGCAATTGCAGACATCGTGTTTCCTTTCGCTGGTGTCACTTTGCGGGCTGGACGTCGAATTCGATGGTCCAGGTCTGGGCGCTGCTGTTGCTGGCCAGATCGGCGTAGCGGATCTCGGTCAGGTGCATGCGCGCGTAGCTGTTGCCTTCGCCCGAACGGACCAGCGACGCGCCCTCGGGGTTGGCCTTGAGCATGTGCGCGGCGCCCAGACCCACGGTCTGGGCAGTCGCTACCGTGGGGTAGTAGGTGTACCAACCAAACTCGATCGGGTTCACCGGCGGGCCGCCCACGGGCAACCCTTTGGGATCGGCGTTCAGCTCCGAACCATTGGTGTCGTTCTCCCAGTTGCTTGCCTTGGCGGGCACTTCGATGTCCGCCGCCGTCAGGTCGGCCAGCGTGTCGGCCGGGCGCGCATTGACGAAGCGATCGACGATGGGCTTGCCGTCGGCGTCGTAGAAGCCGGCCGGGATCTTGCCGACGAAGCCGGCCACCTTGCCGGAACCGGAATCGCCACCGTTGAGGCTGATGGTGTAGCGGTCGAGCGCGATCTGCCAGTCGCCGTCCGCCGCCACCTTCTCGCCCGTGGCCAGGTTGACGTAGACCTTGCCGTTGCTGGCGTCGTATTCCTTCTCGTGCACGGTGCCCGGTGCGGCGCGGTCGACCCAGCGCAGCGTCGGGTGTCCGGAGGCGGTGCCGCCGGCGCCACCGTAGTAGCCGATGACCTGCAGCGCATACACCGGCGCCGCGGGCGTGCCCACCGGGTCGACCGAACCGCTGTCGGTGGTGATCAGGAACACGCGGTAGTTGGGGTAGAGCTGATGGTCGTCCTTCAGGTCGTACTCGAACGCGGCGCTGGCAATGGCGTTGGTGCCGGTGAAGGCGCTCTTGCTGCTGTCCTTGAAGTACACCGCGTCGGGCATGGCGCCGTCCACCGGGTCGATGGTCGCATCCTTCCACGTCGCAAGCGTCGTCCAGCTGCGGTCGAACGGCCCGCCGAACGCGCCGCCCTTGCCGCTGCCGCTCACGCCGCTGTTGGTCCACAGCGTGGCCGAGCGCCCGCCGCTGGTGACCTTCACATCCCACGCCGATCCGGCGCAGTCCTCCACCTCGGCGGCGGCGTCGAAGTCATAGCACAGCGAACCCTCGGCGGCGGGCAAGGTGAAGGTCCAGGTGGCCTTCTTGGTGAACTGGTTGCTGTCCGGCGGCGGTGGCGGATCGGCCGGGTCGTCGCCGCCGCCGCCACAGGCTACGAGCAGCAGCGTGGACATCAGGGTCGCGGTGAGGGTCAGGGATGTGCGTTTCATGCGTGTGGTCTCCAAAAAAAGTGGGGAAGAAAGAAAGGCTCAAGGCGTCGCGCCGAATTCGTGGCGGATGCCGGCATAGATGAAGCGGCCCGCGAGCGGCCCGAAGTCGTTGGCATTGCTGAACGAGCGCTGGCGGTTGAACAGGTTGTTCACGCCGACGAAAGCGGTCGTGGCGCGGCCCAGCTTGTGGTTGAACACCACGTCCAGCGTGGTCCACGCGGGTGAGCGCCCCCTGGTGGCGGTATCCACGAGTTCGCTGCTCTGGTAGCGCGCGCGCAGCGAGAGCGTGCTGGCCTCGCTGGCCTGCCAGTCCGCGCCCAGGCGCACGCTCTGGCGCGGGCGGCGCGTGAGCTCGGCGCCGGTATCCAGGTTGCGCGTCTGCGTGAGCGTGTAGCCCGCACGCAGATCGAGGCCCGGGCGGGCGCGCCAGGTGGCCAGCGCCTCCAGGCCGCGGGTGCGCGCGCGGGAGATGTTCTCGTAGGTGAAGTGCGTGATGCCGGCGACCGAGGTGGCGTGAGCCTCGTCGATCTGGATCAGGTCGCTCACGCGGTTGTCGAACAGGTTGACGTCCAGCGTGAAGCGGTTCTTGAGCGCGATCTGCGCGCCGAGCTGGAAGCTGTTGGACGACTCGGGCTTGAGGTTGGGGTTGCCGATGACCATGTAGCCCAGCGCGCTGTGGTCGAACAGGTAGTAGCGCTCCTTCAGGTTGGGCACGCGGTAGCCGCGCCCGAAGCTGGCGCGCAGCGAACTGCTCCAGTCGGGGCCGTCGAGCAGCTTGGCGCGCAGGCTGGCCTTGGGCGCGAAGTGCATGCCGAAGTCGGAGTCGCGCTGCCCGCGCAGGCCCAGCAGCAGCTCCCAGGTGTCGTCGAACAGGATGTCGTTCTGCGCAAACAGCTCGTGGCTGGTGCGCCGGGCATTGCCGCCGACGAGTTCCGAGGCGCCGCCCGCGCTCTGGTCCAGGCTCTCGCGGTGCAGGTCCAACCCGAACTGCCACAACTGCCGGTACCAGGCCGGCAGATCCACCTGCGCGGTCACGTGATCGGTGCGCTGCCGAGCCTGGCGCGCCTGTTGCAGGACGGCGTTCGAATACGTGTCCGAGTCGCTGTCGTAGCGCTCGGACACGCCCTTGACCTCGGCGCGCAGCCCGCGCTCACCGCTCCAGCGCGCACCCCAGGTGATGCGGTCGCGCGCAATGGCTTCGTCCTTGCTCTGCGGCACGTTCCTGGGCGGTGCGAAGTAGTTGAAGCGCTGGGTGTCGTCTTCCTGGTAGCGGCTCGCGTCCACCCAGAGCCGCGTGGCGCTGCTGGGCAGCCATTCCAGCCGGGCGCCGAGCTGGCCGCGCCGCACCGCGTCGCCCTGGCGCGGCCAGGCCGCAGGATCCACGGTGAAACCGGCGTCGTGCAGCACGTCGCCGGTGAGGCGGTAGCGCCACTGCTCGGTGCCGCCGTCCAGGCGCACGCGCGCGTGCCGGCTGGCAGCGTCGAAGGAGCGGCCCGAGGGGTTCTGCGCGCCGTGCGTGCCCACGTCGAGCACCGCCTCGCCCGAGAAGCCGGGCTGGATAGTCCGCGTGATGACGTTGATCACCCCGCCCATGGCGGAGCTGCCGTACTGCGCCGAGGTGGCGCCCTTGACGATCTCGATGTGGTCGATCTCGGTCAGCAGGTATTGGCTCAGGTCCACCGTGGAGCCGGTGCTGGCGGTGATCGGCAGGCCGTCGATCAGCACCAGCACCTGGTCGCTGGTCAGGCCCTGCAGCGACACCTCGTAGCCCGATTTGCCGTGCACCTCGGTCAGTTGCAGACCGGGCACGTCCTCCAGCGCCTGCTTGAGCGTGCGCGCATGCGTGCGCTCAATCTCGGCGCGGTCGACCACCTCGGTGCGGATCGGCGTTTCATCGAGCGTCTTCTCGGTGCGCGTGCCGGTGACGACCACGGGCGCCAGCGTGGAAGCCGTATCAAACGGCGCAGGCTCGTCGGCCCATGCCGGCGCCGCGACACACCCGAGCGCCATGGCCACAGCGGCTGCGACTTTCCCGACTTCCTGGCGCGCCCGGGTTCCCGGTGTGTCGCATGGATGCATGATTGGATACGAATGAGTATGAGAACGATTCGTAATCAGTATAACCTGGATTTCTGTGATGAAATAGGGTTATTCCCGTAAAAATGGCGGAGGCCGGGCGGGCTACGGTCGGCCGTACCCGGGGCGCCGCTGCGCGATCACGGTCACCGCAGACTTGGTGCAACGGGCGCGAGGGACTGGTTCAGCGTTGCCCTAAACAGGCACCGGCAGGTGCTGCCCGCTGGTGCTCAGCAGCCCGGCCAGCTCGCGCACGCTCTCCTTGAGCGTCTGGCGCAGCGGCCGCCACGACAACCACGCGAGGTGCGCGTCCAGCGTGCACGGGCAATCGTTTTGGGCGGCAGCGATCAGCGTCAGCATGCGCACCTCGTCAGTCGTGAGCGCATACCGGCCCGGCGGGTTCACCGTGAGGCAACGGCGCTGCGCCAGCGCCAGCGCGCACAAAAAGGTGCAGAACGCGCGAAACACCTCGCGCCCGTCGGCGCCGCACGAGCAACGGAACTGCTGCGCGATCAAGGGGCAATCGATGCCGTGCACCATGGTCATGCGCCACGCATGCACGAGCAGCTGGGCGCAATCGTTGTACTTCGTCTCATGGTGGGGCTGGGGCATGGATGGCATGGCGTGCGTCTCAGCGGGTCCTGGAAGCACCAGTATAAATAAGAACGATTCGCATTTGCAATACATGAACCGGGGTAGACGCAATTGGCAACAACCTCGCGCATGCCAATAATGCTTGCCATGCCCCCCACCACTGCCCGCCCGCCCTTCGTTCCCCTTGTGCGTCTCTACCAGGACTGGCTGCGCGACCGCCGCGGTCTCACGTTCCACGACTACCACGCGCTGTGGCAGTGGTCGGTGAGCGACCTCGAAGCCTTCTGGCAGAGCATCTGGGATTACGCCGATCTGCAGTCACCCACGCCGCACCGCGCGGCGCTCGGGCACAATGTGATGCCCGGCGCCCAATGGTTCCCCGGCGCGCAGGTGAACTACGCGCGGCAGGTGCTGCGCCACGTGGACGCGGCGCAGGCGGCGGGCCAGCCCGCCCTGATCGCCGAGAACGAGCGCGGCCAGGTGCGCGAACTTGCCTGGCCCGAGCTGCGCCGCCAGGTGGCGTCGCTCGCGCTGCACCTCAAGGCACAGGGCGTAGAGCCTGGCGACCGCGTGGCCGCCTACCTGCCCAACATCCCCGAGACCGTCGTCGCCTTCCTTGCCTGTGCCAGCATCGGCGCCGTCTGGAGCGTGTGCGCGCCCGACATGGGCACGAACGCCGTGCTCGACCGCTTTCGCCAGATCGAACCCAAGGTGCTGATCGCCATCAACGGCGTGACCTGGGGCGGGCGGGTGATGGACCGCGCCGGCGTGGTTGCCGAGCTGCGCGCCGCGCTGCCCAGCGTGAGGCACGTGATCGGCATCCGCTACCTCGACGCTTTCGAACCGATAGCTGCCAGCACAAGCTGGGCAAGCGCTACAGGCCAAAATGATGCACAGACCGCGGCCTTTGCGCCGGCCTGGCTCGCGTTCGACCATCCGCTATGGATCGTCTACTCCAGTGGCACCACGGGCCTGCCCAAGCCCATCGTGCACTCGCACGGGGGCATCCTCATCGAGTCCATCGTGACCGGCCTGCACAGCGACGTGGGCTGCAGCTACGCACCCAACAACTTCGGCGAGCGCTTCTGCTGGTACAGCTCCACTGGCTGGGTGATGTGGAACATTCAGGTTGGCGGCCTGCTCACCGGCACCACCTGCGTGCTGTTCGACGGCAGCCCCGGCGGGCCGAAGGACGCGCCCGACTGGGGCACGCTCTGGCGCTTCGCGGCGCGCCACGGCGTGACCTTCCTGGGCGGCGGCGCGGCGTTCTACGGCGGCTGCATGAAGGCAGGCGTCGATCTGGCGCGCTGCGGCGACCTCTCGCGCATCCGCGCCATCGGCACCACCGGCTCGCCGCTGTCGGCCGAAGTGCAGCAATGGGGCACGGCGCAGTTTCGCGCCATCGCCCAGACCCCGGCGCAGCAGGACATCTGGTGGTTCAACGTCTCCGGCGGCACCGATTTTGCCGGCGGCTTCATCGCGGGCACACCCGAGCTGCCGCAGCAGCCCGGCGTGATGCAGTGCCGCATGCTCGGCGCGGCGGTGGAAAGCTGGAACGAGGCGGGCGAGCCCGTCACCGGCCAGGTGGGCGAGCTTGTCTGCACCCAGCCCATCCCCTCGATGCCGCTGAGGTTCTGGAACGATCCCGGCAACGCACGCTACCTCGCGAGCTACTTCGAGATGTACCCACGTGGCCATGGCCGCAAGCCCGGCGGGGGCGATTTACCCCAAGAGGCCGGCAGCGTCTGGCGCCACGGCGACTGGCTGCGCATCGGCGACGAGAACGGCCAGGGCGAATGGTGCGTGATCTACGGCCGCTCGGACGCCACGATCAACCGCCACGGCCTGCGCATGGGCACGAGCGAGATCTACAGCGCGGTCGAGGCGCTGCCCGAGGTGCTCGACTCCATGGTCGTCGATCTCGAGTACCTGGGCCGCGCAAGCTACATGCCGCTCTTCGTCGTGCTGCGCCCCGGCCACACGCTGGACGACGCGCTGAAAAAGCGCCTGGGCGACGCCATCCGCAGCGCCCTGAGCCCGCGCTTCGTGCCCGACGACATCCTGCAGGTACCCGAAATCCCGCGCACGCTCTCGGGCAAGAAGCAGGAGCTGCCCATCAAGAAGCTGCTGCTGGGGCAGCCCCTGGAGAAGGTGGTGAACCAGGAGGCGATGGCCAATCCGGGCTCGTTGCAGTGGTACGTGGAGTTTGCGCGGCAGCGGGGCGCGCCTTGATGCGGCGCCGGGCCCTCTCGATCGCGGCACACGGTTGTCGATCAGCCGTGGGAGACCCCGAATGAAATGGCTGTCCAGGCTCGCCAACCGCATGGGAGGCGATGTCCACTTCCAGCCAGCAGGGGGGCGCGGCCACCATCTCTCGTGGACGGTGGATTTCCAGAGCCTGCGGCTCCGGTGCGACAGCCACGCATTGATGGTGCACCCCGAGGCCCTGGGAACAGCGTTCCTGATCCCCAGCCTGTCGCAGGGACGCAAGCTGGCGCTGGAATCCGCGGACCAGACCTGGCACGAGCGGCAGGAGCGCCTGCAGTCCCTGCTGGCCGGCTGGTGGGGCTACGCGCCGCGGCCAGTCCAGGTGGGCGCGGTTCGCCCACCCTCGGCGCGCACAGTGGACCGCGTCGGCCTGGCGTTCAGCCTGGGCGTCGACTCGATGTATTCCTGCTTCTTTGCCGAGCCGCGCCCGAACCTGCTGATCCTGGTGGGCGGCTTCGACGTGCGCCACGACCAGCACGCCACGATCGACGCCATGGCGGCCTCCGCGCGCGCGGTTGCGGCGGAGCTGGGCATGGACTGCGCCGTGGCGCGCACCAACCTGCGGGACAACCACCTGTTCCGGCGCCAGAGCTGGGAGCGCACCTACGGCAGCGCGGTCGCCTTCGTCGGCCTGGCGCTGGCCGAACACATCGACACGTTGCTCATCAGTGCGGGACAGCACCGCGACGACCTCATGCCCCATGGCGCGCACCCCGAGCTGGATCCGATGTGGGGAACCAGTTATCTGAAAATCAGGCATGTGGGTCACGAAGCCACCCGACTCGAGAAGATGCAGCGCATCCTGGCCGATCCGACCAGCCGCGAGCTGTTTCGCAAGCACCTGCGCGTCTGCTATGTCAACCCGGACCCGAAGGGCAACTGCGGGCGTTGCCTCAAGTGCGTGGGCGTCAAGCTCGGGCTGCTGAAGCTGGAGGCGGGCTTTTGCCCCGACACCATGCCCAACGACCGCCCGCTGCATGAACTGATCGACCAGATGCAGCTGTTGACAGACCCGGCCTCGATCGCCTACCGCAGGGAACTGCTGGGCCTGGCCGACGCTCGGGTCGATCAGGCGCTGCGGCGCTATCTGGAGCGCAGTCAGGCGGCGATCGAAGCGCGCGCGCGGCAGGCGCCCTGAGTCGCCCATCATGGATACGCCGCTTCAGGAACGCCTGCGTTCGTGGATCGACCCGCGCGGCCAGAGCCTCTACATCGCCAACCCCGGCAATGCCGGAGACGCCGCGATCGCCTCGGCCACCATGCAGATGTTGCGACGCGTCGATGCGCCGGTGGCCTGCGGATCGCTGCACGACATCGCGGCGGGCATGGACGTGGTCATCGGCGGCGGCGGCAACCTCGTGCCCTACTACAACGACGTGCGCGGCCTCCTGCTGGCCTGCCTGGAGCGCGAGGTGCGCCGCTGTCTGCTGCTGTCGCATACGGTGCGCGGCCATGCCGACGTACTGGCGCAACTGGACGAACGTTTCACGCTCTGGTGCCGCGACCGGCCGAGTTTCGCATTCGCCGCACGGCACGCCCCGCGGGCGACGGTCGAGCTGGCGCACGACCTGGTGCTGGAGCTCGACATCGGCGCCCTGGCGCGCAGCACGGCCGGCTGGCGCCACCAGGTAGCCCTGATGCGCGATGGCCGCTGGTTGCGTAAACTCGCGCGCTGGCGCCTGGCGCTGGCGCGCATCAGGCCGGATGCCGACGGTACGCTGCGCATCATGCGGCACGACGTGGAGTCGGTCGACCTGCAGCAAGCGCGGCCAGGGTACGACCTGATGCGCCACCACGGGATCCGCGGCTACGGCCCTGCCGCCGACCAGATCACGCTGGACGTGGTGCGCTGCATCGACCGCGCGCAGCGGGTCGTCACCGATCGCCTGCACGTATCGCTCATCGCGGCGCTGCTGGACAAGCCGGTCTGTCTGGTAGAGAACAGCTACGGCAAGCTGTCGGCGGTGTGGGAGTTGGCGCAGGAGAACTGGCCTGCTCGCAAGGCAACACGCTAGGAGAGAGGAGCGCGTGCAATGGCAACGGCACCGCAAGTGATGGTCATCTCGCTGACCCGCGCCGCGGATCGCAGGGTCGCGGTTGCCGAACAGCTCGGCCGGCACGCGCTCGACTTCCGGTTCTTTGATGCCATTGACGGCGCCACGCTTGATGCCACCCCGCCGCAATACGACCGCAAGCAGCGCATGAAGCGCTACGGGCTCGACCTGACAGCGGGGGAACTGGGGTGCTTTCTTTCGCATCGCGCGGTCTGGCGCGAATGTGTGGCGAGCCAGCGGAACGTGCTGGTGCTGGAGGACGACTTCCGCATTACCGGAGACCTCCACGGCGCGCTGGATGAGATCAGCAGCATCACGGAACCGTGGGACTTCATCCGTTTGTGCGGCGACCGCGTGGTACGCAGGATCGCCGTGCCAATACGGTCATTCGGTTCATCCTGCATCGCCGAAGAACTCAGCGACTCCATGCTGACGACGGCCTACCTCCTGAGCCCCCCGGGAGCGGAAAAACTGATCCGCGAATCGGAGAAGTTCCACCTGCCGGTCGACAACTTCATGGAAATGCGCTACGCATACGGATTCAGATCGCTCGCGGTCCTGCCGTACCCCATCGAGCACGCGGCCGTGCCCTCGACCATCGGGGACCGCCGCGTCCGGCGCAAGACACTCGGATTGCAGATGCGGCGCCTGTGGTTCAGATCGCTGCACGATATACGCAGATACACATGGGCCGTCTGGCGGCTCTACGCGGCAAGACGCTCCCGACAAGGTCGCCTTCCATGAAGGCGAATCAGCCCACGGATCACAAACCCGCGATCCGGATCGCCGGGCGGCACCAATCGCCGACGCCCCCGGACCGCGGCCGTTTCACAGCAGCGACTTGGCGTTGTCCAGCACGAAGTCGCAGGCCTTTTCCTTGAGATCGCCCTTGACCTTGTCGAGGCTGAAGGTCTTGCCGCCCGAGCCGGTCACCATGCCTGACAGGCCGCTCAGATAGCCCTGGTCCTTGGGCTCTTCCCTGGGCGCCAGGCCCATCTTGCCGAGCAGCTGGTTCTTCATCTGCGTCGCCTTGTTGACGTTCAGATAGTTGTTCTTCATGCAGTAGGTGATCACGCCCGCCGCGTTGCCCGCGGTGGACGAGCCCGTGAGACCCAGGGCCGAGAGCGCGGCGCCCTGCCCACCGCCACCCCCGCCCATCAGGCCACTCAGCGCGGACGAGCCCGAGCCGCTGTCCGAGCCGCCGCGCAGCATGTCGCCGAGGCCGGCCGCGTGCGCTGCCATGCCCGCGCTGCACAGACCCGCGAGCAGGGCGCAAAGGATGGGGTGTTTCATGGTGCTTCCTTTCGAGGTATGGGCCGCACGCCGCGCAGGCGGCATGTGCCGTTGGAGCAGGTTCGCAGCGCAGTGGCTGCGCCCGCTCGCCGGGTTTACAACCAGTTTCCAGACCCCTGCGGCATCCGGATCGTCATCGCCGGGTCGTCGCCCGTGACGAGCGACCCGATCAGCACGCTCAGGATGGACACGAACAGGCTCGCCAGCAACGCCGTCCAGAATCCGTCGAGGTGAAAACCGCGCACCACCGCCGAGACGAGCAGGATCACGAGCGCGTTGATGACCAGCAGGAACAGCCCGAAGGTCACGAGCGTGAGCGGCAGCGTCAGCACGACAAGCAGCGGCCGCACGCTCGCGTTGGCAAAGCCCAGCAGCAGCGCGGAGACGACGAGCGCGCCCGTGCTGTCGAACTTCATACCGCTGAAGATGTAGCTGGCCACCCACAGCGCCAGCGCGGTAATGGCCCATTGGGTGATGAAGGGCGTGAGGTTGGAAAGCATGCGTCGCATCATATCGGCAGCCGCCGGCGAATGCGAACGCCGGCATGCACGCCTTTCGATTACCCTTGCCCGATGACCACGACCGAGCCTCTTCCCCCCGCCGCCTACACCGCCCTTGCCGATGGCGGCTTTCGCGCCAGCGCGCTCACCCGCGGCCCCTGGGACGCCGGGCACCAGCACGCCGGTCCGCCGGTCGCGCTGGTGTGCCGCGCGGTGGAACTGGCGGCACGCGAGCACGGCCTCACGCACATCGCGCGGTTGACCGCCAACCTGCTGCGGCCGGTGCCGATCGGCGAGCTCGGCGTCGAGGTCACAGCCGACTACGTGGGCCGCAACGCAGGGCATTACTCCGCGCGGCTCGTCGCGGGCGGCAAGGACGTGGGGCGCTTCACGTTGCTGGCGCAGCGCGCCTCGCCACTCGAGCTGCCCGGCGATCTGGCAGGGCACCCGCTGCCGCAGGCGCCGCGCACGCCCGACGCGTCGCCGCAGGTGCAGTTCCCGTTCGCCGGCAAGGCCGTGGGCTACTCCGACCTGGTGCAGACGCGGCTGGCCGAAGGCGCGTTCTGGCACGGGCCATGCGCCGTGTGGTTCCGCATGCACCATCCGCTGGTCGAGGGCGAAGCGCCCAGCGCCTACCAGCGCGTGGCCGTGGCCGCCGACTCGGGCAACGGCATCAGCGCGGTGCTCGACTTCCAGCGCTACAGCTTCGTCAACTCCGACCTCACGATCAACCTGCTGCGCCCGCCGGTGGGCGAGTGGATCTGCCTGCAGGCTCGCACCGCCTGGGGCCCGCAGGGCGGCGGCCTGGCGGAGTCGGCGCTCTACGATGCGCGCGGCCTGATCGGGCGCGCGACGCAGAGCCTGGCGGTGCGGCCGCGCACGGCGTAAGCTATCGCAGCGCACGCTGGAGCATCACCATGCAGGCAATACGCCATTTCCTCGCGATCGGCCTCGCGCTGCTGGCAGCCAGCGCGTTCAGCCAGGCTGCGCAGGGGCAACCCGGCCCTGCCGCAACGCAGCCGCAGACCCAGCAGCCGGAAACCTGGGAACAGCGCAACGAGCGGCGCAACAAGGAGGTGGCCGCCAGCAGCATCACGCGCAATGGCGGCAGATGGGACGAGAAGGCCCGGGCGCAAAGAGAGGCCGAGAGAAGAAAGAACTCCTTCGTCTGCACCGACACGGGCGGCGGCACCACGGTGTGCGGCCCGGAAGGCTGACCGTCCGCTACCTTTTCAGCTACGGATGTTCGAGATAGCGGACATCCAGCGTCGAATACGGTGCCGGGCTGAGGTACCGATAACCCTGGGACTGCCAATAGGCCAGTTCCGCAAACCCGTTCGGCACGATGGTGATGTAGCCATGCATGTCCTGCGCTG
This sequence comes from Burkholderiales bacterium, assembly GCA_026954015.1. Taxonomy (GTDB): domain Bacteria; phylum Pseudomonadota; class Gammaproteobacteria; order Burkholderiales; family Burkholderiaceae_C; genus Comamonas_C. The sequence continues at coordinate 75,743 of JAIXLP010000050.1, forward strand.
CGAAGCCGGCCAGGCGCATCGCCTCGCCACACATCCGGAATTCGACGCCTTCCTCCTTCGCCAGCTCGGCAAGCTGGTCGACGCTGCCCTGGTACCGCTGGTAGTTCTCCTTGGCGAAGGCGCGCAGCTCGGGGCCGTGCGTCACCACCACCACCTTGCCCCGCGTCTGCCGCACGGTGCTCCGGATGAAGCCGTAGAGCAGGCGCAGGTCCTTCGGGTCGCCGTAGTTCACATCGAACACCACGTCCACCGCCGGCATGGCGCGCATGTCCGCCTTCGCCGTCCCGTAGGGCGAGAAGGGTTCGTCGGCGCGCGCGCCGCCCGCCGTCAGCGCGGCGGCGGCCAACAGGGCCAGCGCGGAGCGTGTTTTCATGGTTCGTGCTCCTCGGCCGGGCGGGCCAGCAGCCGGCGGCGAAAGTCCTTGGGTGAACGCCCCTGCAGGCGCTTGAAGAAGCGCGTGAAATACGCCGGATCGGCGAAGCCGAGCGAATCGGCGATCACGCTGATCGTGCGCGGGGTGTAGATCAGCTCGCGGCGCGCCTCCAGCAGCAGGCGCTCGTGGATCAGCTCCAGCGCCGATTTGCCGGTGAGCGTCTGCACGATGCTGTTGAGGTGCGCGGGCGTGACGCCGATGCGCCGCGCATACCAGCGCACCTGGTGCTGCGCCCGGAAATTCTCGTCGATCAGCCGCGTGTAGCGCGCCACATGACGGCTGCCCGGGTCCACCGCGGTCGCCCCGCTCGCGTGCTGCGTGCCATGGCGGTGGATCCACGCCAGCACGATAGCGAGCAGCGCCTGCAGCAGCGGGCCGCGCTGCGGGCTGTGCAGGCTGCGGTACTCGTGGTCGAGCCGGTGCAGGGTCAGCGCCAGATGCCGGTCCGCCAGGGTCTGGCCGATGCTCAGCATCGTCGGCCCGGGCCAGGCCGTGATCGCCATGCCGAAACGCTCGCACAGCTCACGCAGCAGCGCGTAGGTGAGCGTGAGGATGTACCCGCCCGAACCGGGCTCGAAGACGAACTCGTGCACCACATGCTGCGGCACGAGGATGAGGTGGGCCGGCCCCAGCGTCTGCACGGTGTGGTCCAGCGTCACGCGCACTGCGCCGGATTCGAGGTAGAGCACCTGGAACAGGTCCACGTGCTTGTGCGCGGCCACATGCCAGTTGTGCAGCTTCTCCTGTGCCGCGATGGTTTCGCAGAACAGCGGATCGGGCGCGGTCCAGACATTGCCGTAACCGTAGAGCTGGTAGATCGGGACGGCCGTGTGGTCGCGCGCGCCTGGCGCGGGGGTGAGCAGTGCCACCGCAAGCTCCTGCCAAGACCGGGGATCCGGCAAATGTACAGATTTGCGGCAAAAAACTCCATTCCCACGCGAGGGCGCCGCGGACACCATCAGGGCACCCGTTCCCGTGCCGTTCGCCGGCACTTCGATACCGCTGAAAGGAGGCCTCTCATGGTCGCAACCACCCCATGGCGCCAACGCGAAATCCCTGGCACCAAGATTTTCGACGGCAGCCTCGCGCGCCTGGGCTACGCACTCAACCGCATGTGCTACAGCTTCAACTCGGCCGAGTGCCGCGCCGCGTTCCAGCACGACGCCGAGGCCTACATGACGCGCTACAACCTGACCGACGCGCAGAAGGAGGCGGTGCGCAGCAAGAGCGTGCTCGCGATGATCGACGTCGGCGGCCACCCGTACTACCTGGCCAAGCTCGCGGGCATCTTCGGCCTGGACATGCAGGACATCGGCGCGCAGCAGACCGGCATGACCAAAGAGCAATTCAAGCAAAAACTCGTCGCGGCAGGAGCATGACCATGGCACACATCATCGGCAGCATTTCCACTTCCCACGTCCCGGCCATCGGCGGTGCCATCGCGCGCGGCAAGCAGCAGGACCCGTACTGGAAGCCGTTCTTCGACGGCTTCGACAAGGCGCGCGAATGGCTCGCCCGTGAAGAGCCCGACGTCGTCGTGATCCTGCACAACGACCACGGCCTGAACTTCTTCCTCGACAAGATGCCCACGTTCGCCGTCGGCGCCGCCGAGAGCTACCAGAACTCGGACGAGGGCTGGGGCATCCCGGCGCTGCCCGCGGCCAAGGGCTGCGTGGACCTGTCGTGGCACATCGTCGAATCGCTCGTTGCCGACGAGTTCGACATCACCACCTGCCAGGAAGCGCTGATCGACCACGCGGTCTCGCTGCCGCTGGCGCTGCTGTGGCCCGACGGGCTCCAGCAGGGGCGATGGCCGGTGGAGATCGTGCCGGTATGCATAAACACCGTGCTCGCGCCCTTTCCCTCGGCCTCGCGCTGCTACCGCCTCGGGCAGGCGCTGCGCAAGGCCGTCACGTCGTGGGATTCGGACAAGCGCGTGCTCATCATCGGCAGCGGCGGCCTCTCGCACCAGCTCGACGGAGCGCGCGCGGGGCACATCAACAAGAAGTTCGACCTGGCGTTCATGGAAAGCATGGTCGACGACCCGAAGTGGATCACGCAGTACTCCAACGACGAACTCGTGGACCTCACCGGCACGCAGGGCATCGAGCTGCTGATGTGGGTGGCCGCGCGCGGCGCGCTCGACGACATGCCGGTGCGCCAGTTCCACTCGAACTACCACCTGCCGATCTCCAACACCGCGACCGGCCTGCTGGTGCTCGAACCCGCCTGAGGCCAACACGACGACGACGTGGCGCCCGCCCGCGCACGGCGGGCGTCATTTTTTTGGTGCACGCCCCGGCGGTCCGTACTTGCGCCACCACAACCGGACCAGCACGACGAACAGCAGCGCGTACGCCGCGCTCCAGCAGGCCGAAGCGGCCACGAGCTGCCCGGCCGATGCGGCGGTGATGCGCAGCAATGCCGCCGTGCCCGGCAGCAGCGCACCCGCGTAGGCCCAAGGCTGGCGGTTCGGGTCGTTTGTGGCGCGAAACATCTGGGTGCGCAGGCTCACGCTGAACGTGAGCGTGCCGAGCGCCCCCACGGTGATCGCGTGCAGCGCATGGGTGGGAGACGTGCCCGTGAGCAGCGCCCAACCCGTAAGCAGCCACCCAACGAAAAGCCAGCCGTAGCCCGCGAGCAGCGCCACGAGATCGGCCTCGTCCCTACACAGCCAGCAGCGCCAGCGCGCCATGCGCAGCAGCCCGAGCGGCACGCAGCACAGCAGCAATGCCCCCGCGACACGCCGCGCCAGCGGCCAGGGCAGCAGCGCGCAGACGATGCCGGCGGCCAGCAACCCCAGCACCACGCCCTCCAGGCGCGGCTGCACGACGTGCTTGAGCGGCGGCTCGCCGCGCGCGCGCACGTGCCCCGCCACCGCGGGCGCGAGGATGCGCCCGCCCATGAAGAACATCAGCATCGACAGCAGCAGCACCGCCGCGAGCGTGATCACATGCATGTCCTGCAGGCGCCGCGCCCGGTCCAGCGCGTGAAACACCACCGCCGCGAGCGCCAGCCCCATCACGATGAACGCCACCGAGCGGTTGCTCCACTTGCTCGCCCTGAGGTAGGTGGGTGCGATGAGCCAGGCCAGCCCCACGACGAAGAGGCCGCTCAGCGCCCAGGCAACGGCGCTGGCAGGCGCGAGCGCGAATGCCACGCGCGCGGCCAGCCACGTCGGCAGCAACAGCACCGCGCCGTGCCCCTTGCCCGGCGGCAGCGCGTAGCCCGCGACCACCGCCAGCGCAAAGCCGAACAGCATCTCATGCGCGTGCCCCAAGCCGCCGTGCCACCCGGCGGGCGCAGGCACCAGGCCGAGCTGCCCCAGCACGGACCACGGCAGTACCACGGCCGCGTACGCCGCCGCCACCGGAAACCAGTAGCTGCCGGGGAAATACCAGGGGCCCTTGGGTTTGCGCTCCGGCGCGGGTGGCGGCATCAGCGTGGCATGCCCCTCAGTTGCGGCGCAACGGCTTAACCGCGCCGCAATCGGCGGCGAGCCACCTGCCCTTTTGCGTCATGTCGATCCGCTCGGGCTTGCCCCTGGTCACGGTCTGCATCTGGTGGTGGCCGCTGTAGGCCTCGGGGCTGGTCATCGAGACCGTGCCTTCGCCGGACGACGCGGGCTCGCTCCCCCGCGCCGGGCACTGAAAGCTCACCTTCAGCGTCTTCGCGTCGATGCGCGTGGTCTTTTGCGTGCAACCCTCGCGCATCTGGACGTCGTCCATATCCGCGTCCTGCTGCGTCATGCAGATTTTCGTGGTCTGGCCGCCGTCGGCGGACGGCAGGCTCCGCCCGCCCATCATCTGCTCCATCTGCTTGCGCTGTTCGGGCGGCATGCGCGCGAGCTGCTGCTGCATCTGCGCCATCGCGGCCTCCATCTGGCCGCTGGAGGTCTTCACGGTGGTCTGTACCTCCCAGAGCCCCGGCCGCGGCTTGAGGTTCTGCGCCGAGGCCAGGCTGCAGCAACCTGCGGCAAGCAACAGGGCCAGGATCGATCGGAAGATGATGGTCATGTCAGGCTCCTCGCGGTGTGAGTCGGGGCCTGCAAGCATACGCACTGCAGCAAAACCTCCATGACCGATGCAGGCGGCGCCGGGGACACCCGCGGCAATTGGCCTTGTGAAGTGCAAGGTTATTGTTTTGGTTGTGATAGCCTCGCGCCCCATGCGTTTTCGTCTCCGCGTCTGCCTGCTCGCCGCCACGATGGCGTGCGCGGCGCTGCACGCCCACGCCACGCCGGGCGAAATCGATCTACCGGCAGTACCCCTCGCCCCGCAGGAAGTGGCCGACGCCGCCCCGGCCAGCAGCCCCGCGCCGGGCGTGGTCACGCGCCTGATGAACACCGCCAAGGGCTTTCTCGGCGTGCCCTATCTGCGCGGGGGCACGAGCGCCCACACGGGGTTCGATTGCAGCGGGTTCGTGCGGGCCGCCTACGAGAAGGCCACCGGCGTCCTGCTGCCGCGGCGCAGCGCCGAGCAGGCCGAGGCCACGCACAAGATCGACCGCACGGACCTGCAGCCGGGCGATCTGGTGTTCTTCAACACCATGCGCCGCGCGTTCAGCCACGTGGGCATCTATCTGGGCGACGGCAAGTTCATCCACTCGCCGCGCACTGGCGCCACGGTGCGCATCGAGGACATGAACGGGAAATACTGGCGGCTGCGCTTCAACGGCGCGCGCCGGGTGCAGGCGTTGCATGCCTCCGCGGCCCCCATCTCGGGCCGTGCGCTGTACGACCTGACGACGCACTGAGGGCGGCGCGCCGGTTGGCGCTGCCTACATCTTCCCCGGCAGCGCCGTTGCCAGCCCCGGAAAGTACCAGAGGATGACGAGCATCGCCACCATCAGGAAGAAGTAGGGCATGCAGGCGCGCGCGATCCAGGTGATCTGCTTGCCCGTCATGCCCTGCAGCACGAAGAGGTTGAAGCCCACGGGCGGCGTGATCTGCGCCGACTCCACGGTGATCACGAGGAAGATGCCGAACCACAGCGGATCGATTCCGGCCGCGTGGATGATGGGCAGCACCACGCCCATGGTGAGCACTATGGTGGAGATGCCGTCGAGGAAGCACCCGAGCACGATGTAGAAGATGCCGAGCGCCACGATCAGCATCGCGGGCGACAGGTGCAGGCTGCCCACATATTCGGCGAGCTGGCGCGGCAGCCCCATGTAACCCATGGCCAGCGTGAGGAAGGCCGCTCCCGCGAGGATGAGCGCGATCATGCAGTACAGGCGCGTCGCGCCCATGAGCGCATCGCGAAAGTTCGCCCAGGTGAGCGACTTCTGCCACGCCGAGAGGATGAGCGCGCCCGCCACGCCGATCGCGGCGGCCTCGGTGGCGGTGGCGATGCCGGTGTACATCGACGCGATCACCGCCACGATGAGCAGCACCACGGGAATCAGGTGGCGCGCTTCGGCGAGCTTCTGCATGAAGCTCATGTCGTCTTCGGCCTTGGGCACCTGGCCGGGATGCATCAGCGCCCAGACCATGATCCAGCCGCTGAACAGGGCCGCGAGCAACAACCCCGGCAGCACGCCCGCCATGAAGAGCTTGGCGATCGAAAGCTCGGCCGAGACGCCGTAGATGATGAGGATGATGGACGGTGGTATCAGCAGCCCCAGCGTCGCCGGGCCGCCCAGCGTGCCTATCACCTGGCGCTCGGGGTAGCCGCGGCGCAGCAGTTCGGGCAGGTTCATCTTGCCCACGGTGACGCAGGTCGCGGCCGAGGAGCCCGAGACGGCCGCGAAGATCGTGCAACCCGCCACGTTGGCGTGCAGCAGCCGCCCCGGCAGCTTGTTCACCCAGGGCGCAAGGCCCCGGAACATGTTGGCCGAAAGATTGGTGCGGTAAAGAATCTCGCCCATCCACACGAAGAGCGGCAGCGCGGTGAGCGTCCAGCTGCTGCTTGAACCCCAGATGGTGACCGCCATCGCATCGCCCGCCGCGCGCGCGGTGAAGAACGCCATGCCGAACCACGCCACGCCCGCGAGCGTGAGGCCCACCCACACGCCACCCGCAAGCAGCGCGAACAGCACCGCGAGCAGCGTCGCGCTGGCGGCGATTTCACTCATGGTGCGCATCCTCCTGGTTCGGCGCCGTGCGCTTGCCCAGCAGCTCCAGCACGAGCTCGTCGCAGAACGCGATGAAGAAGATCAGCGTGCCCAGCGCCATCGGGATCTGCGGGATCCACATCGGCGTGGCGTCGATGCCGACCGAGAGGTCGTTGATCTCCCACGACTGCCAGACCAGGTAGGCCGAGTAGTACGCGAGAAAGCCCGCCAGCAGCGTCGCGATCGCCAGCGCCAGCACCTCCAGCGCCTTGTGCGCGCCGCCCTGGAACGCGCCCAGCAGCAGCGTCACGCGGATGTGCTCGCCTTTCTTGAGCGTGCTGGCCAGCGCCATGAAGCCCGCGCCCGCCGTGGCGTAGCCCGCGTAGGCGTCGCTGCCGGTGGCGGTAAATCCGAAGAAGCGGCTCGCGATGGTGAGGCCCACCATCACGAGCACGCCGACCATGAACAGGCCGGCCAGCCACGCACTGGCCGCATAGAGGCGATCGAGCCACGCACGCATCAGCTGCTCCGGGTCGGTGGGGGTGGCTTACTTGCTCTTGTTGAACGCGTCCAGCAGCGCCTTGCCGTCGGCGCCGGCTTTCTCCAGCCATTCCTTGACGACCACGTCGCCCACCTTGCCCAGGTCGCCCATGAGCTGGGCCGAGGGCTCGATGATCTGCATGCCGCCGGTCTTGAGCGTTTCCAGCGAGCGCGCATCCACCTCGCGCGAGGACTTCCAGCCGCGCTCCTCGGCCGCGGCTGCGGCCTTGCGCACGGCATCCTGCTCGCCCTTGGGTAGCGCGGCAAACGCCTTCTTGCTCACCGTGACCGCGTTCTTCGGGATCCACGCCTGCACCTTGTAGAAATACTTCAGGTGCTCGTAGAGCTTGTTGTCCGCGCCCGTGGCACTCGACGTGATGAGCGCCTCGATCACGCCGGTGGCCAGCGCCTGCGAGAGCTCGGCCTCCTGGATCGTCACCGGCTGCGCGCCCACGAGCTCGCCGATGCGCGCCGTGGTGGGCGAATACACGCGCCACTTCAGGCCCTTCAGATCCGCGGCCGAATTGATCTGCTTGTTGCTGTAAATGCTCTGCGGCGGCCAGGCCACCGAGTACAGCAGCGCCTGGCCCTGCTTGTCCAGGATGCTCTCCAGATAGGGCTTTTGCGCCTGGTAGAGCTTGAACGCCTGGTCGTAGTCCTTCACGAGGAAGGGCAGGCCGTCGGCACCGAAGATCTGCGCCTCGTTCTGGAAGCTCACGAGGAAGAACTCGCCCATCTGCGCGTTGCCCGTCTGCACCGCGCGCTTGATCTCGGGCATCTTGAACAGCGACGCGCCGAAGTGCGGCTGGATCTTGAGCGCGCCGTTCGTGGCCGCGGCCACGTCGTCGACGAACTGCTGGTTGTTCTTCGAGTGGAAATTGATCGCCGGGTAGGCCGTGGCGAAATCCCACTTGGTCTCGGCGTGGGCGCTGCCCACCAGGCCGTAGCCCGTGGCCAGCGCGGCGGTGGCACAAAAGTCGCGACGTTTCATGAAGCACTCCTCCAGCAGGTTGCGAAGTGATGCGGCGGGCCTGCGAGCGAACCGCCCAGGCCGTTCGGCATCGTGTTGAACGGTAACAACATGGTAGCGGACTCTTGCGCCGCGCCGATCATTTTGCGCGCAACACACCACAATGGACGCTTTCCCCCGCTGCCAGAGTGCCTGCCATGCCCACCATGCCCCTTCGCTTCCCGGGTTCGCACGGCGAGATGGATGCCCGCCTCGACAGCCCCGACGGGCCGCCGCGCGCGTTCGCGCTGTTCGCGCACTGCTTCACCTGCTCCAAGGAGAGCAAGGCGGCGGCCTTCGTGAGCCAGGCGCTCGCGCTGCAGGGCATCGCCACGCTGCGGTTCGATTTTTCGGCACCGGAGTTCTCTTCCAACCTTGACGACCTCGTCGCCGCCGCCCAGTGGCTGCGCGCGCACCAGCGTGCGCCGGATATCCTCATCGGCCACAGCCTCGGCGGCACGGCCGTGCTCGCCGCTGCCGCCCGCATACCCGAAGCCCGCGCGGTCGCGACGATAGGCGCACCGTTCCACCCAGCGCACGTCACGCATCTGCTGACCGATGCACTGCCGCAGATCGCCGCCACGGGCGAGGCGCAGGTGGATCTGGGCGCGGGCCCGGTGCGCGTGAGCCGTCCGTTCCTCGACGACCTTGCGGGGCGCGACCCGGCGCAGGTGATCGGCGCGCTGCGCAAGGCGCTGCTCGTGATGCATGCGCCGCGCGACAGCGTGGTGGACATCGAAAACGCCTCGCGCATCTTCAGCGCCGCCAAGCATCCCAAAAGCTTCGTCTCGCTGGACGACGCAGACCACCTGCTCACGCGGCGTGCGGATGCGCAGTACGCGGCCACGGTGCTCGCCGCCTGGGCGTCACGCTACCTCGACCCCGAGCCGCCCGCGCGGCAGCCGACGAGCACGGGCGTGCGCGTGGCCGAATCCGGCGAGGGGCGCTTCACCCAAACCGTGCTGGCCGGACGCCACCGGCTGCGCGCCGACGAGCCGATGGCGGTCGGCGGCGATGATGCGGGCCCCAGCCCCTACGAGCTGCTGCTCGCGGCCCTGGGCGCGTGCACCTCGATGACGGTGCGCATGTACGCCGAGCGCAAGCAGTGGCCGCTCGAGCGCGTGAGCGTGCAGCTTGAACACGCCAGGATCCACGCGAGCGACTGCGCCGAATGCGAAACGAAGCAAGCTTATGTGGACCGCATCGAGCGCGTGCTCACGCTCGACGGCCCCCTGGACGCCGAGCAGCGCCAGCGACTGCTCGAAATCGCCAACAAATGCCCCGTGCACCGCACGCTGCTGGGCGAGGTGCAGATACCGACGCGGCTGACGCCCAACACACAGGAGTAAGGAAATGACCCAACGTCTGGACTTGCAACGGGCCGCGCCCGAAGGCGCGCGCGCCCTGCACGCGGCGCACGACTATGTGGAGCACTGCAGCCTGCCGCGACAGCTCGTGGACCTGGTGTATCTGCGTACCTCGCAGATCAACGGCTGCGCCTACTGCATCGACCTGCACTCGCGCGACCTGCTCCAGCAGGGCATGAGCGCGGACAAACTGCGGCTGGTGCCGGTGTGGCACGAGCTGGGCGACTTTTTCGATGCGCGCGAGCGCGCCGCGCTGGCGTGGACCGAGTCGCTCACGCGGCTGGAAGCCACCGGCGCGCCCGACGCCGACTACGACGCCGCGGCCCAGGTCTTCAGCGAGCGCGAGCTCGCCGACCTCACGATCGCCATCGCGCTCATGAACGCCTACAACCGCTTCGGCGTGGGACTGCGCAAGACGCCCAAGGCGGTGATGGACGCGCGCGCGGCCGGCTGAGACGCCCCGCGTATCTCAACGCGCCGCCGCGCGCGCCAGCCGTCGGCCCCAGCGCGTGCCGGGCTTCGTGGCGGCGGCCAGCAGCATCATGAGCGCGAGCACGAAGGCGCCGCGCAACACCAGGATGACCCAGACGTTGGCGCCCAGCGCCGCGATGAGCAGCGTGTCTTCCAGCACCGCGTGAAACAGCGAGAGCCAGCACAGCGCCAGCAGCAGCGTGCGCCGGTCGTAGTCCTCGCGCTCGCTCGCTTCGATGATGAGCGCGCCACCGTAGGCCAGGCCCATGAGCATGCCGATGGTGGTGAGCGGCGCGGCGCGCTCGGTCAGGCCCGTCAGGCGCAGCACCGGCGCCAGCCGGCGCGTGAGCCAGCGCGTGAAGCCCAGGCGCTCCAGCGCGTCGAGCACCACCACGAGCACGCAGATGATGAGCCAGATGAGCAGCATCGAGCGCGCGGTGGAAAGCAACCACGGCCCGACATCGGGCGGCCCCGCGTGCACGTCACCGCTGCTCGCAAGCCACGCGAGCGACACCGGCTCCTGCAGCCAGCCGCCCCACGCGCAGACCCACGCCACCGCCGCGCCATAGACCACGCCCACCACCAGCCGCAAGCTGCCGGTGAACAGCGCGCTCGCACCCGCGCGGCGCACTACGGCCTGCTCGGTGGGCAGGTTGTGCGCGAACAGCATCATCGCGCCGAGCGCGCTGATCTGCGCGGTCGTCAGGTGCAGCTCGCCCGAGAGCGCCGCGATCACCGCGATGCCGCCGTAGATGTTGGTGATGACCGTCGTGGCCCAGACAATGGCCGCCTGCGCGGGCAGCCCGATCCAGGCCATCACGGGCGCCAGCAACTCGCCCGCGCGCGCCACCAGTCCCAGGCGCTCGGCCACGTAGACCAGCACCATCACCGGCAGCATGATCGCCGCGACGGTGAGGAACATGTGCGTCGCCCGGCGGCGGATGTCGTTGAGGTAGGCGAGCATGCGTGGGGGATGGTGCGGGAATGGCCGTGTGGCCGCGAGCGGTGAATTGTTCAACAATCGTCGGTGTTGGGGTTTGGTACGGACTTGGAGCAGCACATGGACATCAACAGCGACCTGGGCGAAAGCTACGGCGCGTGGCGCATGGGCGACGACGCGGCGATGCTCGCCATCGTCACCAGCGCCAACGTGGCCTGCGGCTTTCATGCGGGCGACCCGGCGGGCATGCTCGAGACGCTGCGCGCCGCGGCCGAGCGCGGCGTGGTGGTGGGCGCGCACGTGGCCTACCCCGATCTGGTGGGCTTCGGGCGCCGCAATATGGACCCCACGAGCCGTGAACTCGTGGCCGACGTGATCTACCAGATCGGCGCGCTGCAGGGCCTGGCCGCCGCCGCGGGCACGCGCGTGGCCTACGTCAAGCCGCACGGCGCGCTCTACAACACCATCGCGCACGACGCGCGCCAGGGCGACGATGTGGCGAGCGCCCTGCTCGCCATCGACCCGGCGCTCACGCTGCTGGCGCTGGCGGGCTCGCCGCTGATCGAGCGGGCGCGCGCGCGGGGCCTCGCGGTGGTGGCCGAGGCCTTCGCCGATCGCGCCTACAACGACGACGGCACGCTGGTCTCGCGCCGCCTGCCGGGCGCGGTGCTGCACGACGCGGAGCAGGTGGCTGAGCGCATGCTCGCCTGGGCGCAGACGGGCCTGCTTACCTCCATCACCGGCAAGCAGATACGCGTGCAGGCCGATTCGATCTGCGTGCACGGCGACAGCCCCGGCGCAGTGGCCATGGCGCGGCGCATCCGCGAGCGGCTGCAGGCTGCGGGCGTGCCGCTCGCTCCGTTTGCGCACTGAGATGCAACCCACGATGCGCGTGCTCCCCGCCGGTGACGCGGCGCTGCTCGTTGAGCTGGCCGATCTCGCGCACACGCTGGCGCTGTACCGCGCGCTGCGGAGCGAGGCGCTGCCCGGCGTGCGCGAACTGGTGCCCGCGGCGTGCACGCTGCTCGTGCAGTTCGAACCCGACGAAGTTTCGGCGCAAACGCTGGCCGCGGCCGTGCGTGCGCGCGCCAGACTGCTCGACGGCGCGGCGCTGACAGCGACCACGCCCGCAACCACGGTGGAAATCCCCGTGCGCTACGAGGGTGAAGACCTTGCCTTCGTCGCCGAGCACCTGGGCATCAGCGTGCAGGAGGTCATCGCCCGCCACACCGGCGCGCCCTGGCAGGCGGCGTTTGCCGGTTTCGCGCCGGGCTTCGTCTATCTGGCGGGCGGGCATCCATGCTTTGCCAACCTGCCCCGGCGCGCCACGCCGCGCACGCGCGTGCCGGCGGGCTCGGTGGCGCTCGCCGGTGACTTCTCCGCCGTCTACCCCACGGCCAGCCCCGGCGGCTGGCAGCTCATAGGCACCACCGACGCCGCGATGTGGGACCTCGCGCGCGCGCAGCCCGCGCTGGTGCAGCCGGGCATGCAGGTGCGGTTTCGGCGTGCCGACGCAGGGCACGTTGCACCGGCGCCGCAGCCCACGGCCAAAGTTCATGAACAAAATATGGCTCCAGCGCTTGATGGGCAAGCGCCAGCAGCTATCGAAATTGTGAACGCTGGCCTGCAAACGCTGGTGCAAGACCTGGGCCGCCACGGCTGCGCGGGGCTGGGCATTTCACCCTCGGGCGCGCTCGATGCGCCCGCGCTGCGTCTGGCCAACCGGCTCGTCGGCAACGCGCCCGATCTGCCGGTGCTCGAAGCCGTGCTCGGCGGCCTTGCGCTGCGCGCGCGGGGCCGCGTGACGCTCGCCGTGGCGGGGGCCGACGCGCCGCTCACGCTGCGCGCGGCGGACGGCGCGGCGTGGCCCGTGCGCAGCCACGCGCCGCTCGCGCTCGACGATGGCGACGTGCTGACGCTCGGCGCGCCTGCTGCAGGCGTGCGCAGCTACGTGGCGTTGCGCGGCGGCTGGCGCGTGGCGCCGGTGCTGGGCAGCTGCAGCCGCGACACGCTCGCGCAGCTCGGCCCCGCGCCGCTGCGCACGGGCGACGTGCTCGGCGTGGGCAATGCGCCGCCGCACGCCTGCGCCGCGCCGCAAACGCCGCGCCCAGACCTGCCCCGCGCGGGCGACACCGTGGTGCTCGACGTCCTGCTCGGCCCGCGCAGCGACTGGTTCACGCCCGAGGCGATCGCGCTGCTGCAGCGCCAGCACTGGCGCGTCACGCCGCAGTCCAACCGCGTCGGCATGCGCCTGGCGGGCGACGCACCGCTGGCGCGCGCGCGCCACGAAGAACTGCCCAGCGAAGGCACGGCAAGCGGCGCGCTGCAGGTGCCCGCCAGCGGCCAGCCCGTGCTTTTCCTGGCCGACCACCCGCTCACCGGCGGCTACCCCGTGATCGCGGTGCTCGCGCGCCACCACCTCGCGCTGGCCGCGCAGATCCCCGTGGGCTGCAGCCTGCGCTTTCGCGTCATCGCGCCGTTTGAAGAGGTTTGACCATGATTTCCAAAGTGTTGATTGCCAATCGTGGGGAGATCGCCATCCGCGTGATCCGCGCCTGCCGCGACTACGGCGTGCGCTCGGTGGCGGTGTATGCCGATCCGGACGCCGACGCGCTGCACGTGCGCGCCGCCGACGAGGCCTGGGCGCTGGAGGGCACGCGCGCGGCGGAGACTTACCTTGCCATCGAGAAGCTGCTGGCCGTGGCGCGCACGAGCGGCGCCGACGCGGTGCACCCCGGCTACGGCTTTCTCTCCGAGCGCGCCGAGTTCGCGCAGGCGGTGCTGGATGCGGGCCTGGCGTGGATCGGCCCGCGCCCCGAGACCATCGCGCAACTGGGTGACAAGGTGGCCGCACGCAAGATCGCGCTGCAAGTGGGCGCGCCGCTGGTGGCCGGCACCCCCGAGCCGGCAAAAAATGCGGATGAAGTACTGGCTTTTGCCCGTGAACACGGCCTGCCGATCGCGATCAAGGCGGCGTTTGGCGGCGGGGGCCGGGGCCTGAAAGTGGCCTGGCAGATGGACGAAGTGGCCGAACTGTACGAATCGGCGGTGCGCGAAGCGACCGTAGCCTTTGGCCGGGGTGAGTGCTTCGTCGAACAATTCCTGCACCAGCCGCGCCATATCGAGGCCCAGGTGATCGCCGACCGACACGGCCACGTGGTGGTGGTGGGCACGCGCGACTGCTCACTGCAGCGGCGCAACCAGAAGCTGGTGGAGGAAGCACCGGCGCCCTTCCTCACCGATGCGCAGCGTGCGCAGGTGCACGAATCAGCGCGCGCCATCTGCGCCGCTGCTGGCTACGAGAGCGCGGGCACGGTGGAATTCCTGCTCGGGCAGGGCGGGCAGATTTCCTTCCTGGAAGTGAACACGCGGCTGCAGGTGGAACACCCGGTGACGGAGGAAACCACGGGTGTCGATCTCGTCATCGAGCAGTTGCGCGTGGCCGACGGCCTGCCGCTGTCGTTCACCGAAACGCCGCCCGCGCGCGGGCACAGCATCGAGCTGCGCATCAACGCCGAAGACCCCGGGCGCGGCTACCTGCCCACGCCGGGCCGCATCACGCGCTTTGACGCGCCCGGCGGCCCTGGCGTGCGGCTGGACAGCGGCGTGGCCGCGGGCTCCACGGTGCCCGGCAGCTTCGATTCGCTGATCGCCAAGCTCGTCGTCACCGGCGCCACGCGCAGCCAGGCGCTGGCGCGTGCGCGCCGGGCGCTGGCGGAATTCACCATCGAGGGCATCGCGAGCGTGCTCGCGTTCCACCGCGCGGTGCTGGACGACCCGGCGTTCACCGCCGAGCAGGGCTACAAGGTGCACACGCGCTGGATCGAGAGCGAAATGCAGACGCGGTTCGAGCCCGCCGCGCGCCCCGGGCCCGAGGGCGGTGCGCCGCTCACACGCAGCTTCATCGAAATCGACGGCAGGCGCCTGCGCCTGGGCCTGCCCGCCGGTCTGGCCCTTGCGGCGGGCGGCGCGCCCGCAGCACCCGCACCCGCAGACCATGCGCCAACCGCCGCGCCGGGCGACGTGCTCGCGCCGCTCACCGGCAGCCTGGTGCGCTGGCACCACGCCAGCGGCGACACGGTGGCGGCTGGCGAGCTGATCGCGACGATGGAAGCGATGAAGATGGAAACCGCCGTCCCCGCGCCGCAGGCCGGCGTGCTGCACTGCTCCGCGCAGCAGGGTGCGCTGCTGCAGGCCGGTCAGTTGATGGCCAAAATCGCCTGAAGCGCGCGCCCGGCAAGCGCGGGCAGCTATTCTTCAGGTAGCTTGCTGCGCGGGCAAGTGCCGCAGCTTGAGCCATACGAGCGCTGCGGCCATCAGCACCAGCGCCGGCATCGAGCCGTAGTTGAGCCAACCCCAGCCCTGCGTGGTCACGAGCGCTCCCGACGAGAACGAGGTCACCGCCATCGTCGCGAACACGCAGAAGTTGATCGCTGCCTGCGCGCGGTCCTTTTCCTCGGGTCGCCAGGCTTGCAGCGCGAGCGTGGTGGCGCCCGTGAAGAGGAAGTTCCAGCCCACGCCCAGCAGGATCAGCGCCGCGAGAAAGTGGTGCAGCTCCACCCCCGCGAGCGCCACCGCCACGCACAGGCCGTTGAGCAGTACGCCCACGCCCATGACCGTGAGCACGCCAAAGCGGCGGATCAGGTGCCCGGTGAAGAAGCCCGGCGCGTACATGCCGATCACGTGCCACTGCAGCACCATGGCGGTGGCGCCGAACTCGAAGCCGCAGACCTGCATCGCCAGCGGCGTCGCGGCCATCAGCAGGTTCATCACGCCGTAGCCTATGGCCGCGCCCAGCGTCGCGACGATGAACACCGGCTGGCGCATGATCTCGGCCAGCGGGCGCCCCTGCGGCGCATGCCTGGCCCGCACGGGCGCGGGCGGGAATTCGATCAGCGCCATCACGCCCATCGCGAGCAGGGCCACGACGGCCAGCGTGAGATACGCCGCGACGAAGGGCGTGGGCAGCAGCGTGCGCGTCCACGCCGCCATGTTGGGGCCGACCACCGCGCCCAGCAGCCCGCCCGCGAGCACCAGCGACACCGCCTTCTCATGCCAGTCGGGTCGCGTGAGCTCGGCCGCGGCAAAGCGGTAGAGCTGTCCGTTGGCGTTGTAGTAACCGGCCACGACGGTGGCGAGCATCAGCAGCCAGAAGCTGTGCGCCTGCGCCGCATGTGCCGCCAGCAGCGCCGAGCCCAGCGCCACGACGAGCCCGATCTGAAACGAGCCGCGCCGCCCGTAGCGCGTCTGCGTGCGCGCCACCAGCGGCGCCGCGATCGCCCCGCCCACCACGTAGCCCATCACCGGCAGCGTCGCCATCCAGGCGTGCGGCGCGAGCTGCAGCCCCACGAGCCCGTTGATCGCGATGAAGGTGACGTTGTTGACGAGAAACAGCCCCTGGCAGAGCGTGAGCAGCAGCAGGTGGCGGTTCACGGCGCCTCCACCGCTTGCGCCCTGGGCGCCGCGCCGCGCCGGTTCACGAGCACGATGCCCCCGGCCACGAGCGCCAGCGCCGCCAGCAGCGTGGCCGTCACCGGCTCGTGCAGCCACAGCGCGCCGACCACGAGCGTGAACACCGGCGTGAGAAAAACGAACACCGACATGCGCGTGGCCGGGTAGCGCGTGAGCATCCACATCCACACGAGGTAGCTCACGAAGGCGCCGATCAGGCCCTGGATGAGCAGCGAAGACCAGCCGAACGTACTGAAGTCGAGCTGCCAGCGCTCGCCCAGCAGCCACGAGACGACGGGCAGCACCGCCGAGGTCACGCCCATCTGCCACAGCAGCTGCCTTTCGGGGCGGGCATGCTGCAGCGGCGAGGCGCGCAGCACGCAGGTGGTCAGCCCCCAGAACAGCCCGGCGGAAAGCGCCAGCAGGTCGCCGATCCAGGCGTCAGCGTGCGCCGCGTCCTGCGTGTGCCAGCCGTCGCTGAGCGCCAGCAGCACGCCAAAGAAGGCGCACACGAGGCCCAGCCACTGCACGCGCCCCAGCCGCTCGCTGCGCACGAAATGCGGCACCACCAGCGCCACCCAGAAGGGCGAGCAGTACAGGAAAATGGTCGCGCGCGACGCGGTGGTGTACTTGAAGGCGAGAAACAGCCCGATGAACTCGGCCGCAAACAGCAGCCCCGCGATCAGCCCCGCGCGGCCCACGCCGGCGGGCTCGTGCGCACCCGAGAGCGAAATGCCGCGCACGCGGCACCACAACAGCAGCGCCGCCGTGCCCAGCGCAAAGCGCCAGAACGCCTGGTACAGCGGCGCGATCTCCGCCACCGTCGCCTTGGAGAGCACCTGCTGGAAGCCCCAGTAGAGGCAGCAGGCCAGCAGCAGCGTGGTCGCCAGGGCGTCGAGGTGGTTCTTGCGGGCGGAGGGCATCGCGCGATTATCGAGGTGCCCGCGTGCGCGCGTGCGTCGCCATCGTTACGCCCCCATACAGTGCGCAAACCCCGCACAGTACACTTCACGGGTTTACCCCGCGCACGCTACCGGCCCCGCCTCCATGGTTGCATCGTCCCGCAGTTCCACCCCCGCCAGTTTCGAGCTCAAGAGCGCGCAATTGCCGGTCGTGGCCGTGGTGCTCAAGAGCACTGACGGCGCGCAACTGGCGGCACAGTTCGAGCGTCAGCTCGGCGATGACCAGGCGTTTTTCGACGACGACCTGGTGCTCATCGACCTGACCGCCGTGGCCGACGACACCGCTCCGCTGGACTTCGCGGCGCTGGTGGCGCTGCTGCGCGAGCACCACACGCGCCCGGTCGCGGTGCGCGGCGGCAGCGAGGCGCAGAGGCAGGCCGCGCGCGCGCAGGGCCTGGCCACCGTGCCCGATCTGCCCGCCCGCGCGGCGGTGCGCGCCGAGGCACCGGCCTCCGCCCCACCTCCCCCCGAAGCACCGCCGATGCACGAGGTGGAGGTGGTGCGCGAAGTCGAGGTGGTGCGCGAGGTGCCCGCGCCCGCCGTGCCCACCATGGTGATCGACAAGCCCGTGCGCTCGGGCCAGCAGATCTACGCGCGCGGGGGCGACCTCGTGGTGCTGGAGACCGTGAACTTCGGCGCCGAGGTGATCGCCGACGGCAACATCCACATCTACGCGCCGCTGCGCGGGCGGGCGATGGCCGGCGCGCGCGGCGACATCGGCGCGCGCATCTTCACCACGTGCCTGGAGCCGCAGCTCGTCTCCATCGCCGGGATGTACCGCACCACCGATACCGAGCTGCCCGAGACCGTGCGCGGCAAGGCCGCGCAGGTGCGCCTCGATGGCGAGAAACTGATCTTCGAGCCGCTGTAGCGCGCAGCGGCATACAACGCAAGGAAACCACACACATGGCCAAAATCGTCGTCGTGACCTCCGGCAAGGGAGGCGTGGGCAAGACCACCACCAGCGCCGCGTTCGCCGCCGGCCTGGCGCTCGCCGGGCACAAGACCGCCGTGATCGACTTCGACGTCGGGCTGCGCAACCTGGACCTCATCATGGGCTGCGAGCGCCGCGTGGTGTACGACTTCGTGAACGTCATCCAAGGCGAGGCCAACCTGAACCAGGCGCTCATCAAGGACAAGCAGCTCGACAACCTCTACATCCTCGCCGCGAGCCAGACACGCGACAAGGAGGCGCTCACGCTCGAAGGCGTGGAGAAAGTGCTGAACGACCTGGCGGGCATGGGCTTCGAATACGTCGTCTGCGACTCGCCCGCCGGCATCGAAAGCGGCGCGCTCGCCGCCATGCACTTCGCCGACGAGGCACTGCTCGTGACCAACCCCGAAGTCTCCAGCGTGCGCGACTCCGACCGCATCCTCGGCATGCTTTCGAGCAAGACAAAGCGCGCGACCGAAGGCGCCGAGCCGATCAAGGAGCACCTGCTGATCACACGCTACAACCCCAACCGCGTGGAAGACGGCCAGATGCTGAGCCTGCAGGACATCCAGGACATCCTGCGCATCAAGCTGATCGGCGTGATCCCCGAATCCGAAACCGTGCTGCAGGCCTCCAACCAGGGTCTGCCCGCGATCCACCTCGCAGGCACCGACGTCTCCGAGGCCTACAAGGACGTGATTGCGCGCTTCCTGGGCGAAGACAAGCCGCTGCGCTTCACCGACGCGGTCAAGCCCGGTTTCTTCAAGCGCATCTTCGGAGGGAGGTGAGTGGTCATGTCCCTGCTGTCGTTCCTACTGGGTGAAAAGAAGAAGTCCGCGGCGGTCGCCAAGGAGCGGCTGCAGATCATCCTCGCGCACGAGAGGAGCGGCCGCAACCCCGGCCAGCCCGACTACCTGCCCGCGCTGCAGCGCGAACTCGTCGCGGTGATCTCCAAGTACGTGCACATCAACCCCGAAGACCTCAAGGTGCATTTCGAGCGCCAGGACGAGCTCGAGGTGCTGCAGGTGAAGATCGAGCTGCCCGAAGCGGCGCGCGGCTGAATCAACCGCCCGCCGGCTCGGGGTAGCTGACCGCCAGCACCTCCAGCGTGCGCAGCCCGGCGGGGGTCTGTAGCTGCACTTCGTCGCCCTCGTGCGCCTTGAGCAGTGCGCGCGCCACGGGCGAGACCCAGCTCACCTGCTGGTGGGCGGTGTCCACCTCGTCGATGCCGAGGATGGTCACGGTGCGCTCCTCGCCCAGGTCGTCGACATAGGTAACGGTGGCGCCAAAGAACACCTGATCGCTGCCCGCGTGCACGCTCGGGTCCACCACCTCGGCGATCTCCAGGCGCTTGGTGAGAAACCGGATGCGCCGGTCGATCTCGCGCAGGCGCTTCTTGCCGTAGAGGTAATCGCCGTTTTCCGAACGGTCGCCGTTGAGCGCCGCCCAGTGCACCACCTCCACCACCTGGGGGCGCTCTTCGTCGATGAGCTGCAGCAGCTCGGCGCGCAGGCGCGCGTGGCCCTGCGGCGTGAGGTAGTTCTTCGCACCCGCCGGTATCGGGGCCGACGCCAGCGGCGCGTCGTCCTCGTCGCCGTCGCTTTCCTTGGTGAAGGCCTTGTTCATGGCCGCACGCCGCGCGCGCCGCCAACGGCGAGCCGGCCCAACGGATGCTCGGTATAGAACATGCCACCGTGGTAGAGCAGCGGCGCGCTGTCCGCGCGGTGGCTGCAGTGCATCACGGCGCCGACGAGGATGGTGTGATCGCCCTCGCGGTGGTGACTGCGGTGAGCGCACTCGAAAACCGCCGCGGCCCCCGCGATCACCGGCATGCCGGTCAGGCCCGGCTGCCACGACACGCCCGCGAACCGGTCCACGCCGCGCGTGGCAAAGCGCACCGCCAGCTCGCGCTGCTCCACCGTGAGCACGTGGATGGCGTAGTGCCGCGCGGCGGTGAACGCCGCCAGCGAGGTCGCCCGGTGCGCCAGGCTCCAGAGCACCAGCGGCGGGTCGAGCGAGACCGAATTGAACGAATTGACCGTGAGCCCCACCGGCGCGCCGTCCGGCGCGAGCGTGGTCACGATGGTCACGCCCGTGGCAAACATGCCGAGCGCGTCGCGCAGCGCACGCGGCGCGACCTCGGGCACGGCCAGTTGCGCGGGATTCAGGGGTTTCACTGTGGGGGGAATGCGGAAAATGCGAACTGCGATTATCCCGGCCTTGCGCGCCCTGCGCAGGCTCGGACGCGGGCACCTGCGCCGCGCGTCGTCGGGACAGCGGCGCTCAGCGGCTGTCGCGCAGGCGCCATTCGGCGCGGTTCAGGTCGTCGCGCGCCCTGGAGAGGCTTCGATCCAGATCACGCAGGTTCTCGCGCAGCCGGTCGCGCAGCGCATCGTCCTTTTCCTTGCGCAATTTCTGCTGCAGGTCGTCCTGCTCGCGCTGCAGGCGTTTCAAGTCCTGCTCGGCGTCGTACACCCTCCGCCCTACCCGGTAGCGGTCGAGGAATCCGGCCTCAATCTGCGGCGGGCAGGAGTTGTAGTAGCTGCGGCCGTCGCGTCCCCAGCGCTCGCCGTTTTCCGGCGTGCAAAAGCGCGTGATGCCCGCATTCCAGCCGTTCAGGTACTGCGTCTCGTTGGGTCTCACGCCCGCTTCGGCGCACGCCTCGCGGATATCCTCCAGGCGCGCACGCGGGTGACCCTTGAGCGCATCGCGCATGCCCTGTTCGCCCCAGTTGGCGGTGCGGCATTCCTCCACGCTCATCGCGGCGCAGCCCGCCAGCACTGCGGTGGCGCCGAGGGCCACGAACAGGCCGGTACGGCGCAGCAATTCCATGATCGTCTCCGTCAGCGCACGAGCAACACCGGTACGCTGCACCGGGCGAGCACCTGGGTGCTCACCGAACCCATCACGAGCTTGCCCAGCGCACCGTGGCCATGCGTGCCCATGACAATCAGATCGAACGACCCCGACTCGGCGGTGGCGGCGATCGTGTCGCCGACCAGACCGACCTTGGAGACCTCCGTGATCTTCACGCCCTTGCGTCCCAGGTACTCGCGCACCGGCGCCATCACGTTCTCGGCGCCATCGGCGTAATAGGCGTCGATGGCTTCCTTGCTCAACAGCCCGCGCGCGCGTGGCGGCAGCGAGGGCTGCACCGTGACCGCGGTGTAGTCGTGCTCCGGCCCCAACATCTCGTCGTGGCTGGCGAGGTAGTCGAGCATCTTCTGGGTATAGGGGCTGCCATCGACGGCGAGCAGGATGTGCATGGGCGCGCTCCAACAGGGGTGGTGGCGCGTGCCGGACCGCCCCGGCACGCCCCAAACATCATACTGGCCGGGGCGGCAGGCCCTTTCAGAGGCCCAGGCGCTGCTGCAGCGCGGCCCGCGTGGCGAGCAGTTGCCGCGGCAGGTGGTACGCGAGCTTGTCGAAATGTGCGTCGTGCAGCTTGAGCTCCTCGCCCCAGGCCGTCGCATCAATGCGCGTGACCGTGGCGAACTGCTCGGTCGAGAAGTTCAGCCCCTGCCAGTTGATCTCGCCGTACGCGGGGGCGATGCCAAACGCCGTCTGCGTGCCCTGTGCCGTGCCCTCGATGCGGTCAAGCATCCACTTGAGCACGCGCATGTTCTCGCCGTAGCCCGGCCAGACGAACTTGCCGTCGGCGCCCTTGCGAAACCAGTTCACGCAGTAGATGCGCGGCAGTGTCGCGCCGTGGGCCTGGAGCTTTTCGCCCAGGTTCAGCCAGTGCTGGAAGTAGTCGCTCATGTTGTAGCCGGTGAAGGGCAGCATGGCGAACGGGTCGCGGCGCACCACGCCCTGCTGGCCCACGGCGGCGGCGGTCGTTTCGCTGCCCATGGTCGCGGCCATGTATACGCCTTCCTGCCAGTCGCGTGCCTCGGTCACGAGCGGCACGGTGGTGGAGCGGCGGCCACCGAAGATCATCGCGTCGATCTTCACGCCCGCGGGATCGTCCCAGGCGGCATCCAGCGCCGGGTTGTTGGTCGCGGCGGCGGTGAAACGCGCGTTCGGGTGCGCGGCCTTGGCACCGGTTTCCCTGGCAATCGCGGGCGTCCAGTCCTGGCCCTTCCAGTCGACGAGGTGCTCGGGCAGCTTGCCGCCGTGGTCCGCCTCCATGCCTTCCCACCACACGTCGCCGTCGTCGGTGAGCGCCACGTTGGTGAAGATCACGTCGCGCGCGAGGCTCAGCATGCAGTTGGGGTTGGTCTTCATGTTGGTGCCGGGCGCGACACCGAAGTACCCGGCTTCGGGGTTGATCGCGCGCAAAGTCCCATCGGGCTGCGGCTTGATCCAGGCGATGTCGTCGCCGATGGTCGTGACCTTCCAGCCGTCGAAGCCCGCGGGCGGCACGAGCATCGAAAAGTTCGTCTTGCCGCAGGCGCTCGGGAAGGCGGCGGCCACGTGGTACTTCTTGCCGGCGGGGTTTTGCACGCCCAGGATCAGCATGTGCTCGGCGAGCCACCCTTCGTCGCGCCCCATGGTGGAGGCAATGCGCAGCGCCAGGCACTTCTTGCCCAGCAGCGCGTTGCCGCCGTAGCCCGAGCCGTAGCTCCAGATCTCGCGCGTCTCGGGGTAATGCACGATGTACTTGGTCTCGTTGCACGGCCAGGCGCTGTCCTTTGCGCCAGCGGCGAGCGGCACACCGACGGTGTGCATGCAGGGCACGAAGGCGCCATCGGTACCCATCACGTCGTGCACCGCGCGGCCCATGCGCGTCATGAGCTTCATGTTCACCGCGACGTAGGCGCTGTCGGAAAGCTCCACGCCGATCTGCGCGATCGGGCTGCCCAGCGGCCCCATCGAGAACGGGATCACGTACATGGTGCGCCCGGCCATGCAGCCGTCGAACAGCGGGCGCAGCGTGGCGCGCATCTCGGCAGGCGCCATCCAGTTGTTCGTGGGGCCGGCGTCTTCCTTCTTTTCGGAGCAGATGAAGGTGCGCCCCTCGACGCGCGCCACATCCGAGGGGTTGGAGCACGCCAGGTAGGAATTGGGGCGCCTGGCCGGGTTCAGGCGCTTGAAGGTGCCGGCGTCGACGAGCTGCTGGCACAGGCGGTCGTATTCCTCCTGGCTGCCGTCGCACCAGTGGATGCGCGCGGGCTTGCACAGTGCCGCCATGTCGGCCACCCAGGCAACCAGCCTGGCGTTCTTCACATAGGTGGGCGCCTGCACGTTCAGGCCTTGCATCGTGGGTACGTTCATGGGGTGCTTCCTCAACTTGAAAACCGTCTTTTCAAAGGAAGCGGGCCGGATGAATGACGCATGCAGGCATGCGCCGCTCCGGCCATGGGCGCTGCCTTTGAAAAGGGGGCTGCTCACGCACCGGCAGGCCAGAACTGGCCGGGCGCCGGGGTTGTCGATTCTAGGAAGCCCCTCGAGATTTGTCTCCCGATCGGGCCGGAAAATCATGAAAATGATGCATGACTTTATGCATCAGAATCGTTATCCGGAAACAACAAGACCCCGCGAAGCGGGGCCTTGCCGGGTAGCGTACGGGAGGGATCAGCCGACCGTCACGGCGATCATCGCCAGGATGAAGATCAGCATGGCGCCATACGCCGGAATCACCAGCGGGATGATCGACGCGACCGACTCCACGGCGTCCACTTCGTGGTCCTGCTGCTGGGCCTCGGGGGCAGTGGCGTGCTGATCGGACATGGCGGACTCTCCTGTGTTTTCGCTGGCAAACGTGTGGGCGTAGTGTAACGCAGCCTCCGGCGCGGGTCAGGCTGCTGCGACGCGCTGGAACAGCCCGCCGGGCAGGCGCGCCACCGCGCCCGCGAGTTCGTGTTCGAGCAGCCGTGCCTGCAGCGTGGCGACGTCCATGCCGGTGCGTGCGGCCAGCACATCCAGCGGCAGAGGGTCGAACCCGAGCGCCTGCAGCACGGGGTCCGTCTCCGCGGGTGCAGGAACGGGCGCGGCGGTGGGGGCGAGCGACGGCTGCGCGCGCGGCGCGAGGCGCAGCTCTTCGAGCACGTCCTGCGCGGTCTCGACCAGCTTCGCGCCCTGGCGGATGAGCGCGTGGCAGCCGCGCGATTGCGGCGCGTGGATCGAGCCGGGGATGGCGAAGACCTCGCGCCCCTGCTCGCTCGCGAGGCGCGCGGTGATGAGCGAACCCGACGCGAGCGCAGCCTCGACCACGAGCGTGCCCTGCGCGAGCCCGGCGATGATGCGGTTGCGCCGCGGAAAGTTGCCGGCGAACGGCGGCGTGCCCAGCGGGTACTCGCTCACGAGCAGGCCGGCCTCGGCGATGCGCGCGGCCAACGCCACATGTGCGCGCGGGTAGATCTGGTCCAGCCCCGTGCCCACCACGGCCAGCGTGGCTGCGGTCGACGGCTCGGGTGCGGCGGCGAGCGCGCCTTCGTGCGCTGCCGCGTCTATGCCCCGCGCCAGCCCCGAGACGATGCACAGCCCGGCCTCGCGCAGCGACCGCGCGAAGGCGCGCGCGTTGGCGGCGCCCTGTGCGGTGGGATTGCGGCTGCCGACGATGGCCAGGCTCTGCGCGGGGGCAAACCCGCCACCGCCGTGCACGAGCTCGGGCGCGCCTTCAAGGTACAGCAACACGGGCGGGTCGTCGGTGGCCAGCAGCGCCTGCGGGTAGGCCGCGTCGCCCAGGGTGACGATGGCGCGCGCAACGCTCGCAGGAGGCGCCTCGCGCAGCCACTGCCAGGTGCGCTGCACGAGCGCGTCGAACGCCTCGCCGCTGCGCGTGGCGAGCGCTTGTGCCTGCGCCGCGCTCACGCATTCGCGCCACGCCGCAATGTCCCTGGAAAAAATCGCCTGCGGCAGGCCCCAGCGCGCCAGCAGGCGCCGTGCCGCCATCGGGCCGACGCCGGGCGCCGTGGTCAGGCGCAGCCAGGCCAGCAGTTCGTCGCGTTGCATGGCGGTGGTGAAGCGGTCGGCCGGCACGCGCGGCCGACGCGCGATGGGCGCTTATTCGGGGCTGACCAGGCGGTCGCCCACGCGCACCGCGTCATCCACCTGCAGCAGCAACACGTAGGAGACGCGGTCGAAGGTGCGGAACACCATGGCGTTGCCGCTGACCTCGCTGGGCAGCGTCATCATCGGACGCAGCTCGTCGGTCTTGTCCTTGACGCGCTCTCCGCCGCGCAGCACCGTGAGCACATGGCCGACTTCCAGGCCGTCCCTGCTGCCGCGGTTGATAGCGATGACCTGGTTCTGTCCCGCATACGTCACCGACATGCTGCCGTAGAGCGAGACGACGCGCGCCTCCACCGGCGCCTGTGGCGCGCGCGGCACGTAGTTGAGGAAACTGCGTTTGGCCGCCGGCAGCAACCGGTCGCCGGGGCGCACTTCCTCCTTGACGCCGGAAATCTCCACGGTGGCCGGAACGATGTCCAGCGTCACCTTGTCGTCGCCATCCGGCACTTCGACGGTGGTTTCACCGCGCACGAGCGCAGCGCGCGACACGTACTGCGCCTCGTAGCCGAGGATTTCACCGGTCACCGGGTCTTTCATCGGCACGGCGTTGCGGAAGACGCGCCACTGGCGCGGCGTGTCGGCATTCATCTGCAGCGGGTTGCCATCGGGGCCGCGCACGTACACGCGGTCGCCGTTGCTCGCGATCGAATGGTCGCCGCGCATCGCGACGACGCGCGGCACCTGCGCGAGCGTGAGTTCATCGACCACCTCGGGTTCGACGAGGAAGGGCTCGATCAGATGCGGCTGCAGCGTCGGCAGCGCGTTGTCCGACAGGCTTTCGTAGCGTGTGCGCGGCGAGACGCGCACCGTTTCGTTGGCACCGCCGGTGCGCAGGCGCGCGTAGCCGCCGGATTTTTCCAGGTACAGCGTCTGGCCGGGATAGATCAGGTGCGGGTTGCGGATGGTCTGCAGGTTCATGCCCCACAGCTCGGGCCAGCGCCAAGGGCGCTTCAGGTACAGCCCCGAAATCGCCCAGAGCGTGTCGCCGCGCTTGACGACGTAGGTGTCGGGCGCGTTGGGCGCGAGTTCGGATAGCGGCACGCCGCGCGTGGCGACCTGCTGGGCGGTGGCGCGCTGCTGGCCGGTGATCGGGTACTTCTGCGCCCATACCGCTTCCGGCAACACCAGGCCCGCCAGCGCGGTCACCGAGACCAGCACGGCGGCGCGCCGTCTGGCCGATGTCTGGATGATGCTGCTCTTGTTGTCATGCATGGCTATACGTCCCTCTCGCTGGCAATGCCCTGGCCGAGCGTGCCCGCAATGGACACCAACCCTGGCAGATTCTGGTCTCAAGCCCTTGATTGAGCAACGATTATTGCCGTACGGTGCGGTTGCATTCCCGAAAAGTGGGGAAAATAGCGACATATTTCGCGCTTTAGAGCAACCTTTGCCTCGCCGGCGCGGTCCATCACACGGTGACCCGCCCGCCCCGACGCCCGGACCGGCGCGGCGCGCCGCCCGAGTGCACAGGCAGTTGTAACCATGGCCCTACTTCCGATTCTCTGTTATCCCGATCCACGCCTGCACAAGGTCGCCAAGCCGGTGCAGGCGGTCGATGCGCGCGTGCGCGCGCTCACCGAGGACATGCTCGCAACGATGTACGACGCCAATGGCATCGGCCTGGCGGCGACGCAGGTGGACGTACACGAACGCGTGATCGTGATCGACGTGTCCGAGGAGCGCAACCAGCCGCTGGTGCTCATCAACCCGGAGCTGCTGTGGCGCAGCGACGACAGGCAGATCGGCGATGAAGGGTGTCTGTCGGTGCCGGGCATCTACGACAGCGTCGAGCGCGCCCAGGCGGTGCGCGTGCGCGCGCTCGACGCCGCGGGCAACAGCCGCGAGATCGAGGCCGAAGGACTGCTCGCGGTCTGCATCCAGCACGAGATGGACCACCTGATGGGCAAGGTGTTCGTCGAATACCTCTCGCCGCTCAAGCGCGGGCGCATCAAGACCAAGATGCTCAAGCAGCAGAAGGAGCAGCGCCAGCAGGCGCAGCACGCATGATGGATTCCCTTCGTACCCTCGGCGTCGGCGCGCTGCTGGCGGGCCTGCTGCTGGCGGGCTGTGCCGTGCCGCAGTGGCAAAAGCCGGGCACGCCGCTCGCGCAGATCGAGCAGGGCATGGGGCAGCCCACGCGCAGCGTCGCCCTGCCGGACGGCGGCCAGCGCCTGATCTACAGCTACCAGCCCTCGGGCCAGCAGGTCTGGCAGATGCAGTTCGACGCCGCGCAGCGGCTCGTGAGCGCCACGCAGGTGCTCACCGTCGAGCAGTTCCAGAAGCTGCGCCCGGGCGTGGACACGCGCGCCAGCGTGCTCGACACCTTCGGCCCGCCAGCGCTGGTGGAGGGCGTGGCGAGCTTCGAGGGCGATGTCTGGACTTACCGCATCCTCGAAAACAACATCCCGCGTCTGGCGTCGGTGCATATCGACCCGCGCGGTATCGTGCAGCGCGTGGTGTTTACCGACGAAATCCGCGCGGACGCCGACCCCAAGCGCTAGGTGGCCGAGCCGCATGCGCGTCATCTTCGCCGGCACGCCCGAGTTCGCCCGCACCGCGCTGCAGGCCCTGCTGGACGCGGGCTTTGACGTGCCCCTCGTGCTCACCCAGCCCGACCGGCCGGCCGGGCGCGGCCTGAAGCTGCAGGCGTCGCCGGTCAAGCAGTGCGCGCAGCAGCACGGCATCGCGCTCGCGCAGCCGCGCAGCCTGCGGCTGGACGGCACGCACGCCGACGACGCAGCGCAGGCGCGCGAGGTGATCGCCGCGGTGCGCGCCGACGTGATGGTCGTCGCCGCCTACGGGCTCATCCTGCCGCAGTGGGTGCTCAATGCGCCCGCGCACGGCTGCATCAACATCCACGCCAGCCTGCTGCCGCGCTGGCGCGGCGCGGCGCCGATCCAGCGCGCGATCGAGGCGGGCGACGAGGAGACCGGCGTGACCATCATGCGGATGGACGCGGGGCTCGATACCGGCGCGATGCTGCTGCGCGAGGCCGTGCCCATCACCGCGCGCGACACCGCCGCGTCGCTGCACGACACGCTGGCCGCGCTGGGCGCCACCCTCATCGTGCGCGCGCTCAAGGAGCTGGGCGAGGGCGAGCTGCAGGCGACGCCGCAGCCCGACACCGGCGTGAGCTACGCGCGCAAGCTGGGCAAGGCCGAGAGCGCGATCGACTGGCGCGCGCCGGCCACCGCGATCGCGCGCAAGGTGCGCGCGTTCGACCCCGTTCCGGGGGCGCAGACGCTGCACGCGGGAGCCGCCATCAAGCTCTGGGGCTGCGAAATCGAGAGCTGCTCGCGCTTGCCGGATGAGCGCTGCGGGCAGATTTTGCTGGTCAACGATGAGGGCATCACCGTCGCCTGCGGCGAGGGCACGGCGCTGCGGCTCACCGCGCTGCAGCGCGCCGGAGGCAAGCGCCTGGCGGCGGCGCAGTTCCTGCGCGGCTACCCGCTGGCGGTGGGGGACGTACTGGGCGAGCCGCTCGCATGACGGCGTCGCGCACGGCGGTACAGCGCCTCGGGCAGGTGCTGCGCAGCCCGCACTTTCGCCTGGGCGCCATCGACATGGTGGGGCTGGCGCTGGGCATCGCGGCCTGGGGGCTGGTGACGGGCGTGGCGATGGTGAAGACCGGCATGGGCGTGACGATGGCGACCATCATGACGCTCACGGTGTTCGCGGGCAGCGCACAACTGGCGGTGCTGCCGCTCATGGCCTCGGACGCGCCGCTGTGGGTGATCTGGCTCACCGCCGCGTGCGTGAACCTGCGCTTCGTGATCTTCAGCAGCCTCTGGCGCGACTATTTCGGGCATCTGCCGCGCCTGCACCGCATCGTGATCGGCTACCTGAGCGGCGACGTGATCTTCGTCGGCTTCCTCAAGCGCTTTCCCAGGCCCGAACCGCTGCCCGAGCAGGTGCCGTACTTCTGGGGCGCGGCGACGGTGCTGTGGCTTGCGTGGCAGGTGGCATCGGTCGCGGGCATCGTGCTCGCCAACGCGGTACCGCTGCACTGGGGGCTGGGGTTTGCCGGGGTGCTCGCGCTGCTGGGCATCCTGCTGGCGATGCTGGTGGACCGGCCTTCATGGCTGGCAACCATCACCGGCTGCACCGCGGCGGTCGCGGCCTACGCGCTGCCGCTCAAGCTCAACATCCTGCTGGCCGTCGCGGTCGCGGTGATGGTGGGGCTGGCCGCCGAATCGCTGGACCGCGCGCGCGGCCGGCGCGCGGCGCGGGAGCCGACATGACGCAGCCGTGGTGGCTGATGCTCCTCATCATCGCGGGGCTCACCGTGGTGACGGTGGTCACGCGCGCGTTCTTCCTCATCCCCGAGCGTGAGCTGCCCATGCCCGAGTGGCTGCGCCGCGGGCTCAAGTACGCGCCGCTCGCGGCGATCGCGGCGGTGGTGGCGCCCGAGGTGCTCATGCGCGACGGCCACCTGATCGCGACGCTGCTGGACGCGCGCCCGCCCGCCGTCCTCGCCGCGGGCCTGTGGTACTTCTGGCAGCGCGGCATCCTGGGCACCATCGTCGTCGGCATGGCGGTGTACCTGCCGCTGCACGTGGCGCTGGGCTGGTAGGGCGCTTCCTACAATCGCGGGCATTTCAACCGAGACGCGGTCCATGCACATCCTTCGCTTTTCCGATCTTTGCGCCCAAGGCCAGGTTCAGGGCCAGCGCGTGTTCATCCGCGCCGACCTCAACGTGCCGCTGGACGCCCAGGGCCGCATCACCGAGGACACGCGCATCCGCGCGTCGGTGCCGTGCATCCGCATGGCGCTGGACGCGGGCGCGGCGGTGATGGTGACGAGCCACCTGGGTCGACCGACCGAGGGCGCGTTCAAGCCCGAGGATACGCTCGCGCCCGTGGCGCAACGCCTGGCCGAGCTGCTGGGCTGCGAGGTGCCGCTGGTGGCCAACTGGGTGGACGGCGTGCGCGTTGCGCCCGGCCAGGTCGTGCTGCTGGAGAACTGCCGCGTCAACAAGGGCGAGAAGAAGAACGCCCCCGAACTGGCGCAGAAGATGGCCCGCCTGTGCGACATCTACGTGAACGACGCCTTCGGCACCGCGCACCGCGCCGAGGGCACGACCTACGGCATCGCCGCGTACGCCAAGGTGGCCTGCGCGGGGCCGCTGCTGGCCGCCGAGATCGACGCGCTCACCCAGGCGCTGGCGCAGCCCAAGCGCCCGCTCGCGGCCATCGTCGCGGGCTCCAAGGTCTCGACCAAGCTCACCATCCTGCAAAGCCTCGCGGCCAAGGTGGACCAGCTCATCGTGGGCGGCGGCATCGCCAACACCTTCATGCTGGCCGCGGGCCTGCCGATCGGCAAGAGCCTGGCCGAGCCCGCTCTGGTGGGCGACGCGCGGGCGGTGATCGCCGCGATGGCCGCGCGCGGCGCGCAGGTGCCGATCCCCACCGACGTGGTCACGGCCAAGGCCTTTGCCGCCGACGCACCCGCCACGGTGAAAAAGGCCGCCGACGTGGCCGACGACGACCTGATCCTCGATATCGGCCCCGAGACCGCCGCGCGCCTGGCCGCGCAGCTCACGGGCGCGGGTACCATCGTCTGGAACGGGCCGGTGGGTGTGTTCGAGTTCGACGCCTTCGCGCACGGCACCGAGACCATCGCGCGCGCCATCGCCGCGTCCAGCGCCTTCAGCATCGCGGGCGGCGGCGACACGCTGGCGGCGATCGCCAGGTACGGCATCGAGCGCGACGTGGGCTACATCTCCACCGGTGGCGGCGCCTTCCTTGAAGTGCTCGAAGGCAAATTGCTGCCCGCGTTCGAGATCCTGCAAAAGCGCGCCGCGGGCTGATTTCTATCGGTTCGATAGCTGTTCGCGCTTGCCTGGCAAGCGCTAGCGGCCATTCTGGCTTGCAACTTCCGGGGTGCGCGCGGGCAGCAGCACCGCCGCAATCGCCAGCAGGATGAGCGCCATCGCGCTCCAGTCCTGCCAGTGCAGCACCTCGCCCAGCCACAGCGCCCCGGTGAACACGCCGATCACCGGGATCATCATCACGCTGAGCGTGGACGCCACCGGCGGCAGCGTGCGCGCCAGAAAGAACCACGCGGTCTGCGCGAACGCCATCGCCAGCACTGCGTTGTAGAGCAGCCCGAGCGTGGTCACCGTGCCCGGCAGGTGCCAGCGGCCCTGCTCCATGAACCACGCGATCGGCGTGAGCAGCACCACCGAGCACACCGTCATCCAGAACGTGAGCGCCAGCAGCGGCAGCGCAAGGCGCGAGCGGCGCAGCAACTGCGTGCCCAGCGCCCAGCACGCTGCGGCCGCGAGCATGAGCGCCACGCCCAGCGCGCTGCCGCTGATGTGCGCGAGCTCGTTCCACAGCAGCAGCAACACGCCCACCGCCGCCGCCGCCACACCCGCCCAGGCGCGCAGGCCGAGCCGGTCGTGGAACACCACCTGCCCGAGGATGGCCGAGAAGATCGGCATGGTGTAGAAGAGCACCGCCGCGCGGCCGCTCGTGAGCAGCGGTATGCCCAGGATCATCAGCGCATTCCAGGAGGCGACGTTGAACAGTGCGAGCCACGCCACCTGCGGCCAGTCGGGGCGCGCCAGCGCCAGCGGCACGCGCTGGCGGCGCAGCACCAGCGCGTAGACCGGCAGGCTCAGCCACAGCGACGCGGTGCGGAACGTGAGCGGCGGAAAGTCCGCCACGCTCACCTTGAGCACGGGCCAGTTCAGGCCCCACACCAGGGTCAGGAGCGCGAGAACGACGAGATGGCGGCGCGAAAAGCCCGGCATAGGGGGGCGATTGTGGCGCGCCGCCGCATGGACCGCCGGCGCCCACCGTGGCAAGATTGAACCCAGGAGCCACGAGGCGGACACGGCCACGCGCCGCCCACACACCGGAGACCTCCCGCCATGCCACCTGAAGACCCGGGCGAACTGCTTGCCAGCGTGCGCGCGATCTGCGCGGCGCACGCCGCTGCCGAGGGCCGGCTGCTGCCCATCCTGCACGCGATCCAGCAGCAGCACGGCCATATTTCCGATGCCGCGATCCGCGCCGTGGCGCAGGAGCTCAACCTCACGCGCGCCGAGGTGTTCGGCGTCGTGAGCTTCTACCACGACTTGCGCCGCACGCCGGGCCAGCGCCACACGCTCAAGGTCTGCCGCGCCGAGGCCTGCCAGGCCGTCGGCGGGCGCGCCGTCTGGGCCGCGGCCAGCGTCGGCGCCAGCGCGGACGTCGCGGTCGAGTCGGTGTTCTGCCTGGGCAACTGCGCCTGCGCACCCTCGGTGCAGCTCGACGGGCGCACGCTCGGGCGCGTCAGCGTGGCGCAGGTGCAGGCCCTGCTGGCCCCGGGCGGCGTGGAGGCGTGACGATGCGTATCTATATCGCACAGGACAGCGCGGCGGTCTCCGTGGGCGCCGACGCACTCGCCGCCGCGGTCACGCGCGCGGCGCCCGAGGCCACGCTGGTGCGCACCGGCGCGCGCGGCCTGTACTGGCTCGAACCGATGCTGGAGGTGGAGAGCGCCGGCGCGCGCCTGGCGTTCGGGCCGCTTGCGCCCGACGAGGCGGCGGGCGTGCTGGCCGCGGTGCGCGCGGGCGACGCGGCCCGCCACCCGCGCCATGTGGGAACGATGGACGCACTGCTTGCGCAGCAGGGCCAGCAGCGCATCACCTTCGCGCGCTGCGGCGTGATCGCGCCCACCGACTGGGACGATTTCGTCGCGCACGGCGGCGGCGCGGGGCTGCGCGCGGCGCGCGCGATGGCGCCGCAGGCGGTGGTCGACGCGGTGAAGGCATCGGGCCTGCGCGGGCGCGGCGGCGCGGGCTTTCCCGCGGGCATCAAGTGGCAGACGGTGAAGGACGCCGCCAGCGGCACCAAGGTCGTGGTGTGCAACGCCGACGAGGGCGACTCGGGCACCTTCGCCGACCGCATGCTGATGGAGGGCGACCCGCTCACGCTGCTCGAAGGCATGGCGATCGCCGCGCACGCGGTGGGCGCCACGCGCGGCTACATCTACCTGCGCTCGGAATACCCCGACGCGCGGCGCACGCTGCTCGCGGCGCTCTCGGTGGCGCGCGCGCACGGCCTGCTGGGCGGCGAGACGGGCCTGGACATCGAGCTGCGCATCGGCGCGGGCGCGTACATCGCGGGCGAGGAAACCTCGCTGCTCGAATCGCTCGAAGGCAAGCGCGGACAGGTGCGCGCCAAGCCGCCGCTGCCCGCGGTGAGCGGCTTCCTCGGGCGGCCCACGCTCGTGAACAACGTGATGACGCTCGCCACCGTGCCCGCCATCCTCGCGCGCGGCGCGGCGCGGTACGCAGAGCTCGGCATCGGGCGCTCGCGCGGCACGATCACGCTGCAGCTCTCGGGCAACGTCAAGCGCCCGGGGCTGTACGAGTTGCCGTTCGGTGCCACGCTGCGCCACCTGATCGAAGGGCTGGGTGGCGGGAGCAGCAGCGGCCGGCCGGTGCGCGCGGTGCAGGTGGGCGGGCCGCTGGGCGCCTACCTTGCCGATGCGCAACTGGACACGCCGATAGGCTACGAGGAAATCGCGCAGGCCAGGGGAATGCTCGGCCACGGCGGCGTGGTGGTGTTCGACGACAGCGTGGACATGGCCGAGCAGGCGCGCTTCGCGATGGAGTTCTGCGACGCCGAATCCTGCGGCAAATGCACGCCGTGTCGCGTGGGCTCGGTGCGTGCGCAGGAGGTGATCGACCGCATCATCGCGGGCGAACAGCGCGACGCAAACCTGCAACTGCTGCGCGAGCTGTGCGACACCATGATCCACGGCTCACTGTGCGCGCACGGCGGCATGGCGCCGTTTCCGGTGCTCTCGGCGCTGGACCTGTTCCCCGAGGATTTCGAGACCGCAAGGAGTGCCCCATGAACACGCTGGATGCCATCGACCGCGGCACGCCGCCGCGCGTCTGTGACCGCCTCGTCACGCTCACGATCGACGGCCGCGCGGTCACCGTGCCCGCGGGCACGTCGGTGATGCGCGCCGCCTACGAGGCCGGCAGGGACGTTCCGCGCCTGTGCGCCACGGACACGCTGGAGGCCTTCGGCTCGTGCCGCGTCTGCCTCGTGGAGATCGAGGGGCGGCGCGGCTACCCGGCCTCGTGCACCACGCCGGTCGAGGACGGCATGCAGGTGCACACCAGCTCCGACAAGCTCACGCAACTGCGCCGCGGGGTGGTCGAGCTCTACCTGAGCGATCACCCGGGCACGAGCCGGGTCGCCGAGGAGCGCGGCGGCACCGGGGACGACGAGCTGCTCGCGCTCGCGCACAAGCTCGGCGTGCAGAAAAGCCGCTACGGCGCGGGCGGGCGCAACCACCAGCAGGTGGCGCTCGATGCGTCCAACCCCTACTTCGACTTTGACGCCACGCGCTGCATCCTGTGCTCGCGCTGCGTGCGCGCCTGCGACGACATCCAGGGCACGTTCGCGCTCACGATCGACGGGCGGGGTTTTGGCTCCCTGATGAGCGCGGGCACCGACCAGGACAACTTCCTCTCGTCCGAATGCGTCTCGTGCGGCGCCTGCGTGCAGGCCTGCCCGACCGAGGCGCTGATGGAAAAACCCGTGGTCGCCACCGGCATGCCCGAGCGCATCGAGAAAACCACCTGCGCCTACTGCGGCGTGGGCTGCTCGTTCGACGTGCACCTGAAGGGCGACGAGGTGCTGCGCATGGTGCCTTCGCGCGAGGGCAAGGCCAACCACGGCCACTCGTGCGTCAAGGGGCGCTTCGCCTGGGGCTACACCCACCACCCCGACCGCATCACCCGCCCCATGGTGCGCGAGCGCATCGACGACCCGTGGCGCGAGGTTGGCTGGGACGAGGCGATCGCGTTCGCGGTGCGCCGGCTCACCGCGGTGCGCGACGCGCACGGCAGCGGGGCGCTGGGCGTGATCACCTCGTCGCGCTGCACCAACGAGGAAACCTATCTGATGCAGAAGTTCGCGCGCGCGGTGCTCGGCACGAACAACGTGGACACCTGCGGGCGCGTGTGCCATTCGCCCACCGGCTACGGCATGAACGCGACGCTGGGCACCTCGGCGGGCACGCAGGATTTCGACTCGATCGAGCAATGCGACGTGGCGCTCTTGATCGGCGCCAACCCGACCGACGCGCATCCGGTGTTCGGTTCGCGCATCAAGCAGCGCATGCGCGCGGGCATGCGGCTCGTGGTGATCGACCCGCGCGCCACCGACCTCGTGCGCAGCCCGCGCGTGGCCGCCGCGCACCACCTGCAACTGCGCCCCGGCACCAACGTCGCGCTGATGAACGCGCTGGCCTACACCATCCTGAGCGAAGGGCTGGAAAACCGCGCCTACATCGACACGCACTGCAACCGCGAGGACTACGCCGCGTGGCGCGAGTTCATCCTGCAGGACGCGCACAGCCCCGAGGCAACGGCCGCCTACACCACGGTGCCCGCCGCGCAGGTGCGCGCCGTCGCGCGGCTGTACGCCACCGGGGGCAACGCGGCGATCTACTTCGGACTGGGCGTGACCGAGCACAGCCAGGGCTCGACTGCCGTGATGGCCATGGCCAATTTGTGCATGCTCACCGGCAACCTGGGGCGCGCGGGCGTGGGCATGAACCCGCTGCGCGGGCAGAACAACGTGCAGGGCTCGTGCGACATGGGCTCGTTTCCGCACGAGTTCCCGGGCTACCGCCACGTGGGGCTCGACGACGTGCGCGCGATCTACGAGCACGAGTGGCAGGTGCCGCTGGACGCCGAGCCCGGCCTGCGCATACCCAACATGATCGACGCCGCCACCGAGGGCAGCTTCAGGGCACTGTACGTGCAGGGCGAGGACATCGTGCAGTCCGACCCCAACATCCGGCACATCACCGCGGGCCTCGCGGCGATGGAGTGCGTGATCGTGCAGGACCTGTTCCTCAACGAGACCGCGCGCTTCGCGCACGTGTTCCTGCCGGGCGCGACCTTCCTCGAAAAGGACGGCACCTTCACCAACGGCGAGCGGCGCATCAACCGCGTGCGCAAGATCCAGTCCGCGCCCGCGGGCTACGCCGACTGGGAGGTGACGCAGCGGCTCGCGCAGGCCATGGGCTACCCCATGCACTACACGCACGCGAGCGAGATCATGGACGAGATCGCGCGCACCACGCCGAGCTTCGCGGGCGTGAGCTTCGCCAGGATCGACGCGCTCGGCAGCCTGCAATGGCCGTGCAACGACGCCGCGCCCGAGGGCACGCCGGTGATGCACGTGGGCCGCATCGTGCTGGGTCTGGGCAAGTTCATGCTCACGCCCTACGTGGCCACCGACGAGCGCGCCAACCGCAAGTTTCCGCTGCTGCTCACCACCGGACGCATCCTCTCGCAGTACAACGCGGGCCCGCAGACGCGGCGTACCGCCAACGTGCACTGGGCAGGCGAGGACCTGCTGGAAATCCACCCCTCGGACGCCGAGGTGCGCGGCGTGCGCGACGGCGCGTTCGTGTCGCTCAGCTCGCGCACCGGGCAGACGACGCTGCGCGCGCGCGTGACCGAGCGCGTGATGCCGGGCGTGGTCTACACCACCTTCCACTTCCCCGAGACCGCGACCAACGTCGTCACCACCGAGTTTTCGGACTGGGCCACCGAATGCCCCGAGTACAAGGTGACGGCGGTGGAGGTCATGCCCGCGCACGGGCCCTCGCCCTGGCAGGCGTCGGAGGCGGCGCAGCGCGCGCGCCAGCAGCAGGTGGCGCGCGCGCACGAAGGAGTGCCGTCATGAGCCAGCCCGCCGCCGTCAACGAGACGCTGATCCACCGCGCCAACCAGGTCGCGGCCCATTTCGCGGCCTACCCCGCAGAGCACGCCGCGCGCGAGGTGGAGCGCCACCTGCGCCGCTACTGGGAGCCGCGCATCCGCCGCAGCCTGCTCGCGCAGCCGACCGAGGCGCTGCACCCGCTGGTGCGGCAGGCACTCGCCGGCCTGCGCGCCGACGCGGCGGCGCAATGACACCCGCGGGGCCCGCCACGCACGCCCCCACCGACGCACGCCAGGCCACGGCCGTCACGCTCTGGCAGGACGGCGCGCGCACCCAGGGCACCGACTGGCTCGCGCCCGAAGAGCCGCTGCAGATCGAGGTCGCGGGCGCCGCGCCGCTCGTCACGATGCGCACCCCTGGGCACGACGAGGAGCTGGCCGCCGGGCTGCTCTTCGGAGAAGGCGTGGTGCGCGAGGCGGGCGACATCGTCGCGATGCACCCCACCGCAGGCGACGTGGGGCGCCTGCGCGTGCTGCTGCGCTCGCAGGCGCGTGAACGCTACGCACAGCGTGCGCGCAGCGGCGCGATCACGAGCGCCTGCGGCGTCTGCGGCAAGCGCACGTTCGACCCGCCCGAGCCCGCGGCGGGCGCCCCCACGACCATCGGCGCGCCCGTGGCGCCGCGCTGGCTGCTCACGCTGCCCGCGCAACTGCGCGCGCGCCAGGAAGGCTTTGCACACACCGGCGGCCTGCACGCGGCGGCGCTGTTTGCGCTCGGCGGCGAGCTGCTCGCGCTGCGCGAGGACGTGGGCCGCCACAACGCGCTCGACAAGCTCGTGGGGCAGGCGCTGCTGCAGGGGCAGCTGCCCTGGAGCGGCTGCGCGCTCATGCTTTCGGGGCGCGCGAGCTACGAGCTGCTGCAGAAGGCGGCGCGCGCGCAGGTGGCA
This sequence comes from Burkholderiales bacterium, assembly GCA_026954015.1. Lineage (GTDB taxonomy): Bacteria > Pseudomonadota > Gammaproteobacteria > Burkholderiales > Burkholderiaceae_C > Comamonas_C. The sequence continues at coordinate 113,495 of JAIXLP010000050.1, forward strand.
CTGGTCTGCGCGATCTCGGCGCCCAGCAGCTACGCGGTGCGCATCGCGCAGGCGCTGGGCATCACGCTCGTGGGCTTTCTGCGCGGCGAGCGCTTCAACGTCTACAGCGGCGCCGAGCGCATCGCCTGGGACGAGGGCGGATAGCGCGGCGCGCCACCTACAATCGCGCCCCATGGATTTTCTCGACCTGCTGCGCGCCGCCAGCACGCGCAACGACTCGATGCTGTGCGTGGGGCTGGACCCCGACCCGGCACGCTTTCCTGGCGCGCTGCGCGGCGACGGCCAGAAAATCCACGACTTCTGTGCCGCAATCGTGGACGCCACGGCCGACCTCGTATGCGCCTACAAGCCGCAGATCGCCTACTTTGCCGCGCAGCGCGCCGAAGACCAGCTCGAACGGCTGATGCAGCACATCCGCGCCCACGCGCCGCACGTGCCGGTGATCCTGGACGCCAAGCGCGGCGACATCGGCGCCACCGCCGAGCAGTACGCGCGCGAGGCCTTCGAGCGCTACGGCGCGGACGCGGTCACGCTCTCTCCCTTCATGGGGTTCGACTCGATCACGCCCTACCTGCGCTACGCGGGCAAGGGCGCGTTCCTGCTGTGCCGTACCTCCAACCCCGGCGGCGGCGACCTGCAGGCGCGGCGTCTGGCGGACGTGCCCGGCGAGCCGCGCGTGTACGAACACCTCGCGGCGCTGGCGCAGGGGCCGTGGAACACCAACGGGCAGGTCGGTCTCGTCGTGGGCGCCACCTACCCGGCGGAGATCGAACGCGTGCGCGAGCTTGCCCCCACGCTGCCGCTGCTCATCCCCGGCGTGGGCGCGCAGGGCGGCGACGCGGCCGCGACGGTGCGCGCCGGCTGGCGCGAAAACGGCCCCATCGTCGTGAACTCCTCGCGCGCCATCCTCTACGCCTCGGCGGATGCCGACTTCGCGCAGGCGGCGCGCGCCAAGGCGCGCGAGACGCGCGACACGCTCAACGCCGCACGCCGCAGCATCTGAACCCGGTCGGGAGGAAACGCAGGCCCGGCAAGCGCTGGCAGCTCTCTTTTCAACCTGGAAACGGCCGTTGAACGCGCTTGCCGGCGCCGTTTCCAGGTTCAAGAAGCACACAGCCGCTGAGGATGCCTGCGGGCTGGTCGCCCGTCACGCCGGCGCCAGCCGATGTCCTTCGTCATGTCTTCTGAACGCGGCGCGGACTCAGGCGCCCGACCATCGCGTCATCGACTCCCTCGGCGCGCAGGCGCGCGTCGATCGCTTCGCCCAGCAGCAGGTTGCGCGCGAGCAGCGCGTAGCCCGGCGCGCTCTGGATGCCGTAGCCACCCTGCGCGGCGAGCCAGAAGAAATCGGGCAGCGCGCCGTCCGCGCCGATGACGAATTCGCCGTCGGCGACGAAGGAGCGCAGCCCCGCCCAGGCGCGCGTGGGGCGGCGGATGGCAAGCGTGCTCACCGCCTCGATGTGCGCGATCGCGGTAGCGACGTCGAGCTCCTCGGGCACCACGTCGTGCGGCGCGACCGGGTCGGCGTTGGCGGGCGAGCCCAGGAGTTGCCCCGCGTCGGGCTTGAAGTACCAGCCGGTCAGCACCGCGGAAGCGGCCGGCCAGCGCGCCACGTCCACCCCCGCGGGTGCGGGGAAGGTGAACGCGGTGCGCCGCTTGGGCACGAGGCCGACCGGGGCGGCGCCCGCGCGGGCCGCGAGCACGTCGGCCCAGGCACCCGCAGCGTTGACCACGCGCCGCGCCGCGACCGTCTCGCCCCCCGGCAGCGCGAGCACCCAATGGCCGTGCTCGCGGCGCAGGCCGAGCACCTCGGTGTCGGTGCGCACCACGCCGCCGTGCGCGCGCAGGCCACGCAGATACCCCTGGTGCAGCGCGTGCACGTCCATGTCGGCGGCGCCGGGGTCGAGCAGCCCGCGCACGACCACCTCGGGGCGCAGGCAGGGCAGCAGGTCGAGCAGCGCGCGGTGCTCCAGCAGCCGCAGCTCGGGCGCGTGCGGGCGCAGCTCGGCGTGCAGTCCATCGAGCGCGGCCAGATCGCCCTGCGGCGCCACGTAGACCATGCCGCGCGCGGTGAGGAGGGGCACGTCGGCGAACCCGGCGGGCGGCGCATCGAAGAACGCGCGGCTCGTGCGGGTGAGCGCGCGCACCGCCTCGGGGCCGTAGGTGGCGATGTACAGCGCCGCCGAGCGGCCGGTGCTGTGGTAGCCGGGCTGCGATTCGCGTTCGAGCAGCAGCACCGATGCGCCCGCGCGGGTCAGCTCCCAGCCGAGCGATGCGCCGGCCATGCCCGCGCCGACGATGGCGACATCCAGGGTCTGCATGCCGTGTACTCCTGAAAATATAGCTGGCCGCGCTTTCAGATCAAGCGCTGGAGCCATATTGGACCATGAACTCCCGGCCCGGACGATACTTGCCGCATGAACGACACGACCAACACCGCCGCGAGCGTGCTCGCATTCTGGTTCAAAGAGAGTACACCCCGGCAATGGTTCGCCAAGGACGCGGCGTTCGACGCGGCCATACGCGCACGCTTTGCCGTGCTGCACGCCGCCGCCGCGCGCGGCGAACTCTGGCGCTGGCGCGTGGATGCGCCGGGGCGGCTGGCGGAGATCATCGTGCTCGACCAGTTCTCGCGCAACCTGCACCGCGCCAGCGCGCTCGCGTTCGCGCAGGATGCGATGGCGCTGGTGCTCGCGCAGGAGCTCGTGGCACAGGGGCTGGACCAGCGCCTGCCCGTGGCGCAACGCGCGTTTGCCTATCTGCCGTACATGCACAGCGAATCGGGCGTGGTGCAGCGCGAGTCGCTGCGCCTGTACACCGCGCTGGGGCAGCCGGGCAACCTGCACTTCGCGCACCTGCACGCCGACATCATCCGGCGCTTTGGCCGCTACCCGCACCGCAACGCGGCGCTGGGGCGCGCGAGCACGGCCGAGGAACTGGCCTTCCTCGCGCAGCCGGGCAGCGCGTTCTAGGAGCCTGTCGCCGAGGGCGCGAGCGCAAAGCGCACGGTGAAGCGCACACCCGGCTGCGCGCTGGCGGGCGCAAGCGCCTGCACCTGCACCTGCGCCGCGTGCTGGCGCGCGATCTCGCGCACGATGGACAGGCCCAGGCCCGAGCCGTCGGCCTCGCTGCCCAGCGGCCGGTAGAAGGGCTGGAAGATGAGCTCGTGCTCGGTCTCGGGGATGCCGGGGCCGGAGTTTTCCACCTGCACGAGCAGCACCTGGCCGAACGGGTCGGTGAGCACGCGCGCGGTCACGACGCCGGGGCGCTCGCGGCTCGAAGGCGTGTAGTTGATCGCGTTGTCCAGCAGGTTGCGCACCAGCTCGGCCAGCAGCGTGGCGTTGCCTTCGACCACTGCGCCCGCGTCGCCCGCAGGCGTGCCGTCGTAGCCCAGGTCGATGTGCCGCTCGAGCGCGCGCGGCACGCTGTCGTGCACCGCATCGACCACCACCTGCGCCATGTTCACGCGCTGGCGCTGCAGGGTGGCGGCGCCGCCCTCGGCGCGCGCGAGCGCCAGGAGCTGGTTGACCGCGTGCGTGGCGCGCACCGAGGCGTGCCCGATCTGCTGCAGCGAGCGCTTGAGCTCCTCGGTGCTGGTGTGGTCGCGCTGCGCGAGATCGGCCTGCATGCGCAGGCCTGCCAGCGGCGTCTTGAGCTGGTGCGCAGCGTCCGCCAGGAAGCGCTTTTGCGTGGCGACCGACTCGTGCAGGCGTCCCAGCAGGTCGTTGACCGAATCGACGAGCGGCGCGACCTCGATAGGCACCGTCCTTTCGTCGAGCGGCGAGAGGTCGCCCGGCTTGCGCTTGCGGATGCGCGCCTCGAGCTGGTGCAGCGGACGGATGCCGCGCGCGAGCGCGAACCACACGAGCAGCAGCGCCAGCGGCAGCACCAGAAGCTGCGGCAGCAGCACGCCCTTGATGATTTCGGTGGCGAGCACGCTGCGCTTGGAGCGCGTCTCGCCCACCTGCACCAGCGCGGGCACGGGCCCGGCCTCGGGCAGGTGCACCCAGATGTAGGCCACGCGCAGATCCACGCCGTGCAGCTCGGCGTCGCGTAGTTGCACCTCGTCGGTGGTGCGCGCGTCGTCGGGCGCGGGCAGGGGAAGGCTGCGCTCGCCCGCGAGCAGCGCACCCGACGGCGCGAGCACCTGGAAATAGACCACGTCGGATTCGTCCGCGCGCAGCACGCCGGTGGCGGGCCGCTCCAGGCTCAGGTGCACCTGCCCGTCCTGCACCGACAGCAGCTCGGCGAGCGCGTAGGCGTTGTATTCGAGCGTGCGGTCGAACGGCTTGTTGGCCAGGCCCTGCGCGACGAACCAGGTGAGCGCCAGGCTGATCGGCCACAGCAGCAGCAGCGGCGTGAGCATCCAGTCGAGAATCTCGCCGAAAAGCGAGCGCTGCTCGCGCCGGGTGAGATGCAAATCAGGCTCCAGCGCTCACGGAGCAAGCGCGGAGAGCTCTTGAATCAAGAGCGTCACGGCGCCACCTTCTGCAGGCAGTAGCCGAGGCCGCGCACGGTGGAGATGTGGATGGGTCCTCGCTCGATCTTCTTGCGCAGGCGGTGCACGTAGACCTCGATCGCGTTGTTGCTCACCTCGTCGCCCCATTCGCACAGGTGCTCGACGAGCTGGTCCTTGGAGACGAGCCGCCCGGCGCGCTGCAGCAGCACCTCCAGCAGCCCGAGTTCGCGCCCCGAGAGCTCGATCACCTCACCATCGATGCGCGCCGTGCGACCCACCGGGTCGTAGGTGAGCGGGCCGTGGTGCAGCAGGTTGCTCGTCGTGCCCAGACCCCGGCGCGTGAGCGCGCGCACGCGCGCCTCCAGCTCCTGCAGCGAAAACGGCTTGGCCATGTAGTCGTCCGCGCCCAGGTCCAGCCCCTTGACGCGCTCTTCCACGCTGTCGGCTGCGGTGAGGATGAGTACCGGCAGCGCCGAGCCGCGCGCGCGCAGGCGCTTGAGCACCTCCAGCCCATGCATGCGCGGCAGCCCGAGGTCGAGGATCAACAGGTCGAACTCGTGGTTCGTCATCAGGGCCGCGTCGGCCTCGCTGCCGTTGGCCACATGGTCCACCACCGCGCCTGCGGTGCGCAGCGAGCGCAGCAGCGCGTCGGCAAGCACCTGGTCGTCTTCGGCGATGAGGATGCGCATGCAGCGGGTCTCCGTCTCCTGTTTGCTCAAATTTTAGGCGAGCCGCGCGGGCGACCCTCGGGCGAGCCCGCGGCATAGGCCTCGAGCCCCAGCGCCACCACCGTCGCCACGTCCGCGCCCACCTCGGCGCGGAATTCGCTTTCCGCCTGCGCCACGCTGGTGCGAAACGCCTCCAGCCACGCCAGGCCCGTGGGCGTGAAGCGCACGCGGCGCGCGCGCGCGTCGCGTGCATCGGCCTCGCGCGTGACCAGGCCCCAGGCCTCGCACTGCGCCACCAGCGTGGCCATCGCCTGCTTGGTCATGCCGGCGCGCTCGGCCAGGTCGGTGAGCCGGTCGCCCGCGAGCGACAGGTGCCGCGTGAGGTGGATGTGCGCCGCCCCCACCTTGTCGCGCGCCGCCAGGTGCGCGAGCGCCAGCGGCACGCGCACGTCGCGCGCCATGAGCTGCAGCACGCGCGCATCAAACCGCCGCAGCGCATGGCCCATGAGCCGGCCCAGGTGCGTCTGGCGCCAGCGGTCGTCGGGCAGTGGGGAAGCAGGCATGGGCAGATTGTCAGCCAAACTGACTAAAAATCAATGGAAATTGCCGCAACAGCGCCTAAACTACTGTGCGCACATCCAGTATTCACCCACCCCACAGCAAGGAGCCCACCATGGACACCGCCGTCAAACCCACCCCCGCACAGACCGAAAAAGCCAAGGCCCTGGCCGCCGCGCTCGCGCAGATCGAAAAGCAGTTCGGCAAGGGCACCATCATGCGGCTGGGCGAGGGCGAGGCGATCGAGGACATCCAGGTCGTCTCCACCGGCTCGCTGGGCCTGGACATCGCCCTGGGCGTGGGCGGCCTGCCGCGCGGGCGCGTGGTCGAGATCTACGGGCCGGAAAGCTCGGGCAAGACCACGCTCACGCTGCAGGTCATCGCCGAGATGCAGAAGCAGGGCGGCACCTGCGCCTTCATCGACGCCGAGCACGCGCTCGATACCGCCTACGCGCAGAAGCTCGGCGTCAACGTCAACGACATCCTCATCAGCCAGCCCGATACCGGCGAGCAGGCGCTGGAGATCGTCGATTCGCTCGTGCGCTCGGGCGCGGTGGACCTGATCGTCATCGACTCGGTCGCCGCGCTCGTGCCCAAGGCCGAGATCGAGGGCGAGATGGGCGACAGCCTGCCCGGCCTGCAGGCGCGCCTCATGAGCCAGGCGCTGCGCAAGCTCACCGCCACCATCAAGAAGACCAACTGCATGGTGATCTTCATCAACCAGATCCGCATGAAGATCGGCGTCATGTTCGGCAGCCCCGAGACCACGACGGGCGGCAACGCGCTCAAGTTCTACGCCTCGGTGCGCCTGGATATCCGCCGCGTGGGCACGATCAAGAAGGGCGACCAGGCCATCGGCAACGAAACCAAGGTCAAGGTCGTGAAGAACAAGGTGAGCCCCCCGTTCAAGACCGCCGAGTTCGACATCCTCTTTGGCGAAGGCATCTCGCGCGAGGGCGAGATCATCGACATGGGCGTGAACGCGCGCGTGCTGGAAAAAAGCGGTGCCTGGTACGCCTACAACGGCGAGAAGATCGGTCAGGGGCGCGACAACGCGCGTGAATTCCTGCGCGAAAACGCCGACCTCGCGCACGAGATCGAAAACAAGGTGCGGGAAAGCCTGGGCATCGCGCTGCTGCCGCCCCTGACCTCTCCGAAGAAGGGCGGCAAGGCGGACCAAGCGGACAAGGCGCCTGCGGCGGCCGAAGACACGCCCGTTTGATGAATCTGAACGAAATCAGGCACCAGCGCTTTGCCATCAAGCGCTGGCAGCTCTCTTTTTGATGAATGCCTGCTCCACCACCCAGCCTCAAGTCGCGCGCGCTGCGCCTGCTCGCGCAGCGTGAGCATTCGCGCAGCGAGCTCACGGCCAAGCTCGCGCGCCATGTGCAGGAGGGCGACGACCTGCCCGCGCTGCTCGACGCGCTGCAGGCCAAGGGCTATATCGACGAGGCACGCGTGGCCGCATCGGTGCTGCACCGGCGCGCGCCGCTGCTGGGCACGCAGCGCGTGCTGCAGGAGCTGCGCCGCAAGGGTCTGGGCGAAGACCTGGTGCGCGCCAGCGCCGACACGCTGGCCGCAAGCGAAGTGCAGCGCGCGCGGGCCGTCTGGCGCAAGCGTTTCGGCGCCCCGCCCGCCAGCGCGCAGGAGCGCGCGCGCCAGATGCGCTTTCTTGCGGCGCGCGGCTTCAGCACCGACGCGGTGCGCCGCGCCGTGCAGGGCGGCGCGGACGACGAGGCCCAAGGCGACGCTGAATAAGTCCCCGGGATGCGGCGCGCCCTGTGTGGGGATGGGATGCAAGACGCAAAGCGCAGACATGGCGGTGGCCATGGCGAGCATTTGCAACGCCGCAGACCACCCCAAACAGGGATGCGACGCGCGCGAAGGACTTGTTCAGCGTTGCCCCAAGCCTCCTCAAGCGGACGGCGAGGCCGGCGCGGGCGCCAGGTCGAGCTGCATCTGCACCATCGCCACCAGCGCGTGCACCGAGGGCCGGCGCGCCTCGACGACGTACTGCGCCACCGCGCGGTACAGCGGGTCGCGCACGCGGTAGAGCTCGCGCAGACGCTCCAGCGGGTTGGCCACCTGCAGCAGCGGGCGCTTGCTGTCGTGGCGCAGGCGCCGAAAGATCGCCTCGGGCGCGGCGCGCAGGTAGAACACCGGCGCGCAGCCGCGCGCAAGCAGCGCGCGGTTGGCCTCGCGCAGCACCACGCCGCCGCCGGTGGAAAGCACCATGCTCTCACCGCTTTGCGCGAGTTCCTCAAGCAACTGCGTCTCGCAGTCGCGAAAGGCCTCCTCGCCGCGGAGCTCGAAATACGCGCGGATGCTGCACCCCAGCCGCTGCTCCAGACGCTGGTCCATGTCGACGAATGGCAATTCGAGCCGGCGCGCCAGATGCCGGCCCACGGTCGATTTGCCCGAACCCGGCAGGCCCACCAGCGTGCAGCGCGTAGCCATTGCGATCTCTCTTTTTCGACGTAGCCGTTCAGTGTACGGGCTGCGGCGACGCGCGCCGTATCACTTTCTATACTCGCGCGATGCCCACCACGCCAGCACACGCCAGCGGCCTGCAGGGGCCGTGGCGCCGGGTGATCTACGTCACCATCTACGAGATCATCGCGATCGTCGCCTCGGGCCTGCTGTTCATCGTGATCGGCCAGCCGCCGGGTGAATCGGGCGTGATGGCGGTGGCCGCGTCGGCGATTGCGGTGGTCTGGAACGTCACCTTCAACGGCGTGTTCGAATGGTGGGAGGCGCGCCAGAGCGTCAAGGGCCGCTCGGTCAAGCGCCGCGTGGCGCACGCGATCGGCTTCGAAGGGGGCCTGGCGCTGATCCTGATCCCGCTCATGGCCTGGTGGTTTCGCGTCGGCCTGTGGGAAGCGCTGGTGATGGAGGCCGCGCTCGTGGTGTTCTTCCTCGTCTACACCTACGTGTTCAACTGGGCGTTCGACCACGTCTTCGGGCTGCCCGCGTCGGCGCAGGCGGGCTAGCCGCGTCGGGGCGCTGCAGCACGCCGCGCAACAGCGCCTGGATGCACTGCGCGATGACCTCGGGCGCGGCGTACTGCCCGTCGGGGCGATACCACCGGCCGATCCAGCTCAGCCCGCCAGCGATGACGAACGCGGCAATCTTGGGGTCGCACGGCGCGATCGAGCCTTCCTCCACGCCCTGCGCCACGAGCCGGCGAAACGCCAGGTCGATTTCCGACTTCATGCGCCGCAGTTCGGTGCGGCTGGGCTCGGGCACCTCCTCGTCGCCCACGCGGATCAGGCACATGCCGAAGGGCTGCGTGACGATCTCGGCGTAGACCTGCATGCAGGCGCGCAACTGGTCGAGCGCATTGCCGCCCGCCTGGCGCGACGCCTCGATGCCGTCCAGCGTCATGCGCAGGCCCTTGTTCACGCAGGCCAGCAGGATCTCGTCCTTGTTCTTGACGTAGTAGTACAGCGTGGGCTTGGTGACGTGCAGGCTCGCGGCGATGTCGTCCAGCGAGGTGGCGTGAAAGCCGCGCTCGTTGAACATGCGCGCGGCGGTGGTGAGCACCGCGTTGCGCTTGGCCTCGCGCTGCTGCTCGCGCCGCGACGGCAACGCCCAGGGCGACGCCGGCTTGCGCGCGCGGCGCGGCGCGAGCGGCGCGGCGGCCGGGTCAGTCGCGCGCCGCGCGACCATGCAGCGCCTCCGGCTGGATTCGGGTAAGTCCTGATGTCGTCATGGGTACTTGCACTGAAAATCTACTTTCAAGTAACCAGCTTACACAAGAGTAGCCTTTTCGGGACGCGAACAAACCCTTAGACCCCGATGCAACACCCTCAGGCCCCAACCGCGGCGCAGGCCGCCCCGCTGCTGCAAGCGCGCGACGTGACGCTGGCGTTCGGCGGCGTGCGCGCACTCTCGGGCGTGAGCTTCGACGTGCAACCTGGTTCCATCACCGCGGTCATCGGGCCCAACGGCGCAGGCAAGACGTCGCTGTTCAACACCATCTCGGGCTTTTATCGCCCGGCGCAGGGCAGCATCACGTTCAAGGGCCAGGACATCACGCGCATCCCCGCGCCCCGGCGCGCGAAGATGGGCCTGGGGCGCAGCTTTCAGAACATCGCCCTCTTTCGCGGCATGACGGTGCTCGACAACATCAAGCTCGGCCGCCACGCGCACCTGAAGACCAATGTGTTCGACGCGCTGCTGTACCTCGGGCGTGCGCGCCGCGAGGAGGCCGAGCTGCGCCGCGAGGTGGAAGAACGCATCATCGATTTCCTCGAAATCGACCACATCCGCCACGCACCCGTCTCGGCTCTCTCGTACGGCCTGCAAAAGCGCGTGGAGATGGCGCGGGCGCTGGCGATGCAGCCTGAAATATTGATGCTCGACGAGCCTGTCGCGGGCATGAACCGCGAGGAAACCGAGGACATGGCGCGCTTCATCCTCGACGTGCGCGCCGAGTGGGGCGTGACGGTGCTGATGGTGGAGCACGACATGGGCATGGTGATGGACCTCTCGGACCATGTGGTGGTGCTCAACTTCGGCGAGGTGATCGCGCGCGGCACGCCCGCGCAGGTGCAGGCCGACCCCGAGGTGGCGCGCGCCTACCTCGGCTCGGGCGACGTGCAGACGCTGCGCGCCAAGCTGCGCGCAGCCGGCGGCGCACGCACGGAGGCCGCGTGATGGACTGGGGTTATCTGTTCGAGGTCAGCCTCACCGGCATCATGGGCGGCGGCCTGTACGCGCTCGCGGGCCTGGCCTTCGTCATGGTCTACAAGGCCACGCGCGTGGTGAACCTCGCCATCGGTGAGATGCTGATGGCGGGCGGCTACCTGTTCTTTACCTTCGCGGCGATGTGGGCGCTGCCGCTGTGGCTGGCGATTCCCGCCGCGGTGCTGGCCAGCGGCGTGCTCGGCGCGGTGATCGAGCGCACGATGATCCGCCCGCTGCTGGGCGAGCCGCCGATCTCCGCCTTCATGGTGACCATAGGCCTGGGTTCGGTGCTCGTGGGCCTGGTGGAGATGATCTGGTCGGCCGACCAGCGACGACTGCCGGACTTTCTGCCCACGCAGGCCATCACGATCGGCGACGCCTTCCTCGCGCCCAAGGTGTTCTGGGGCGCGGTGATCGCGGCGGTGTTCATCGCGGCGGTGCTGCTGGTGTTCCGCTACTGGCGCGGGGGCGTGGCGCTGCGCGCCACCGCAAGCGACCAGGCCGCGGCCTATGCCGTGGGCATCAACGTGCCGCGCGTGTTCTCGCTGTCGTGGGTGGTCTCGGCCATGCTCGCGGCCGTGTCGGGGATCATCGTCGGCTCGATCGGCGGGATCTCGTCGAGCATGGGCGTGTTCGGACTCACGGTGCTCGTGGTGGTGATCGTGGGCGGACTGGACAGCGTGCTCGGCGCGCTGGTCGCCGGTCTGCTGATGGGGTTGGTGGAGGGGCTCGCGGGCGCGTATCTCGGCGGCGAATACAAGCTGCTGGCCACGTTCATCGTGCTCGTCGTCATCCTCATGGTGCGGCCCTACGGCCTGTTCGGCACGCACGAGATCGAAAGACTGTAGGCAGACGATGCGCATAGCAACCTTCAAGGAAAGCTACGTCGCCGACGCGGCGCTGTTCGACTCGCGCACGCAGCACGCCTGGCTGGCGATCGCGGCGGCGGCGCTGCTGCTCTTTCCCTTCATGGCCGACGACTACTGGCTGTACATGGCCTGCCTCGTCGCCATCAACGTCGCGAGCAGCGCGGGGCTGAACATCCTCACGGGCTACACCGGCCTCGTGAGCCTGGGACAGGCGGCCTTCATGGGGCTGGGCGCCTACACCGTGGCCATCATGCAGTTGCGCTGGGGCACCCCGCTGGCGCTGAACCTGGTGATGGCGGGCGTGGTGGCGATGCTGGGCGGCATCATCGTCGGCGTGCCCTCGCTGCGCGTGAAGGGCCTGTACCTGGCGATCGTGACCATCGCCGCCACCTTCATCGCGCATTTCCTGTTCGCCAACTTCCAGTTCACCGGCGGCACCACGGGCCTGTCGATGCGGCCCGCGCAGGTGTTCGGCGTCGACCTGGACACGTCGTTTCGCCTGTACTGGCTGATCGTGCCCATCACCGTGCTGATGCTTTTGGGCGCCGCCAACCTGTTTCGCACGCGCATCGGGCGGGCCTTCATCGCGATCCGCGACCGCGACATCTCGGCCGAGGTGCTGGGCATACCGCTGCTCAAGTACAAGCTGCTGTCGTTTGGCCTGTCGTCGTTCTACGCGGGCGTGGCGGGCGGGCTCTTCGCCTACTTCTTTCGCGTGATCACGCCCGAGAGCTTTCCGCTGTCGATGTCGATCTTCTTCCTCGCGGCCATCATCGTCGGCGGCATGGGCTCGACGCTGGGCTCCATCCTGGGCGCGGCCTTCATGACCATGGTGCCCGAGCTGCTCAAGCTCATCTTCGACCTGCTGCCCGGCGGCGCCGATCTCACCGTGTTCCTCGCGCCGGTGCGGCTCGTGATCTTCGGCGCACTGATCATCGTCTTTCTGGTCTTCGAGCCGCTGGGGCTCGCGGAAATGTGGCGGCGCACGCGCCGGTTCTTTCACCTGTGGCCCTTCAAAAACTAGCCACGCTTTACCCACTCACAAGGAGATCGACATGAACCAGCAAGCACTATCCCCCCGTCGCCGCAGCCTGATGCTGGGCGCGGCCGCCACCGGCCTTGCCGCGCTGACGCAACCGCTGTCGGTGCTGGCGCAAGGCGCCGACGAGATCGTGATCGGCGGCTCGATTCCGATGACCGGCGTGTTCGCCTTCGCCGGCGTGGGCATCAACGACGGCATCCAGGACTACGTGAAGATCATCAACGACGCGGGTGGCATCAAGGGCCGCAAGGTGCGCTACGTGCCCGAGGACACGGCCTACAAGGTGGACGTATCGGTGGCGGCCTTCAAGAAGATCACGAGCCAGAACAAGGTCAACGTCTACTACGGCGATTCGACGGGCTTTGCCAAGACCATCAACCCCGAGCTGGAGAGGAACGGCAACATCCTCATGGCCGGGGCCTCGTTCGCGAGCGAGCTCAACGACCCGAAGAAGTACCCGCACCAGTTCCTCGTCGGCCCCGACTACACCGAGATGTTCGGCATCCTGCTCAAGCACATCGCCAAGGAAAAGCCCGGCGCCAAGGTGGCCTTCGTCTATTCGGACTCCGAGTTCGGGCGCGACCCGATCGAAAAGAGCGAGGCCGCGGCCAAGGCGCTGGGCCTGTCGGTGCCCATCAAGATCATGACGGCGGCGGGCAGCGTGGACGTCTCGGGCGAGGTCATCAAGCTGCGCCGCGCCGCGCCGGACTACACCATCTTCCACGGCTACATCCTCGCGCCCATCCCCGAGTTCATCACCCAGGGCAAGCAGCAGGGCATGACGACCAAGTGGATGGGCACGTTCTGGACCATGGACAGCTCCACCGTGATGAAGATGGGCCCGGATGGCGACGGCTTCATGGGCGTGATGCCCTACCGCTACTACTACGACACCGAGCCCGCGCCCCTGCTGGAAAAGATCCGCGCCATGCGCCCGCAGTACCAGAGCACGGCGTACACGCAGGGCATGCTCGCGGCGATGCTGTTCCTCGAATCCGCGAAGCGCTGCCTGGAGGCGAACAAGCCGCTCACGGGCGACACCATGAAGGCCGCGCTCAACTCCATCAGGGACTTCGACACCGGCGGCCTGATCGGCGTGCCGATCAGCATCCCGGGCAACTCCATCCCCGTGGGGCGCGTGTACCGGGCCGACATGAAGGCGCAGAAGATGGTCGCCGCCTCCGACTGGATCAAGCTCTGAGCATGCTCCTTTTTTGATGGCAGTTCGCGCTTTTCCGGAAACGATTACAGATATGAATGATGTGTAAATCGTTTATCAGAAAGCGCGAGCAGCTATCGAATCTTTGAACACTCCATACGCCATGACAGCCCCGGCCCCGGACCTGGTCCTCGAAGTCAACAACATCGAGGTGGTCTACAACAAGGTCGTGCAGGCCCTGCGCGGGCTCTCGCTCGCGGTGCCGCGCGGCGAGATCGTGGCGCTGCTGGGCAGCAACGGCGCGGGCAAGAGCACCACGCTCAAGGCC
>JAIXLP010000050.1:127276-131048 GCA_026954015.1 Burkholderiales bacterium
GATCGTGGCGCTGCTGGGCAGCAACGGCGCGGGCAAGAGCACCACGCTCAAGGCCGTCTCCAACCTGCTGCCGCTGGAAGACGGCCTGCTCGCCTCGGGCAGCATCCATTTCCAGGGGCAGGACACGGCGCGCGCCGCACCGCAGCAGCTCGTGCGGCGCGGCCTGTCGCACGTCATGGAAGGGCGCCACGTGTTCGAGGACCTGACGGTGGAGGAAAACCTCGTCGCCTCGACCTACGCGCTGACCGGGCGCGAGGGCACGGGCAAGCCCGATTTCGATCTGGTCTACCAGTACTTCCCGCGCCTGTACGAGCGGCGCAAGGGCCTGGCGGGGTATCTGTCGGGTGGCGAGCAGCAGATGCTCGCGATCGGCCGCGCACTCATCGCCCGGCCCACGTTGATGCTGCTCGATGAGCCCTCGCTGGGCATTTCGCCCAGGCTCACCGAGGACATCTTCGCCATCATCGCGCGCATCAACGCCGAGCACGGCACGAGCATGCTGCTGGTGGAGCAGAACGCCACCGTGGCGCTGGCGGTGGCGCACCGCGGCTACATCATGGAAGGCGGCAAGATCGTGATCGACGGCACGGCCGAGCGCCTGGCGGGCGACGCCGACGTGCGCGAGTTCTACCTCGGCATGGGCGGCAGCGGCGAGGCCAGGAGCTTCAAGGACATCAAGCACTACAAGCGCAGGAAGCGCTGGCTGTCATGAACCTGCCCGAACTCACCCTGCCGCAGATGCTGCGCGAGCGCGCCCGCATCGACGCGGCGCGCGTCGCGATCCGGCAGAAGGACTTCGGCATCTGGAAGCCCTTCACCTGGGCGCAGTACCACGCGCGCGCCTGCCACTTCGCGCAGGGCCTGGCGACGCTGGGCCTGGCAAGCGGCGGGCACCTGGGCGTGATTTCCGAAAACCGCATCGAATGGGTGCTGGCACAGATGGGCGCGGGGCTGCTGGGCGCGATCACCGTGGGCGTGTACCCCACCAGCCCCTCGCCCGAGGTTGCCTACGTCATCGGCCATGCCGACGTGGACATGGTGGTCTGCGAAGACCAGGAGCAGACGGACAAGGTGCTCGAGGCGCTCCCCGAGCTGCCGCGCATCAAAAAAATCATCGTCGTCGAGACCAAGGGCCTGCGCAGCTTCACGCCGGAGCAGCGCGCGCTGATCGCCACCTTCGAAGAAGTGGAGCGGCTCGGCCGCGAGAGCGGGCAGGCGCAGCGGATCGACGAGGCGCTCGCGCGCCAGCAGCTCGACGACATCGGGCTCATGATCTACACCTCGGGCTCCACCGGCAAGCCCAAGGGGGCGATGATTTCGTGGCGCAACATCCGCGGCGTGGTGCCCGGCATCGTGGAGCGCATGCGGCTCGACGCGCGCGCCTCGCATCTTTCCTACCTGCCGCTGTGCCACGTGGCCGAGCAGATGCTGACCACCTTCACGCCGATCTACCTCGGCTCGACGGTGAACTTCGGCGAATCGATACGCACCGTGCAGGAAGACCTGCGCGAGGTCGCGCCCAGCATGTTCCTGGGCGTGCCGCGCATCTGGGAGAAGCTGCACGCGGCCATCCATATCAAGATGCAGGAGACGGGCGCGCTGCGCCGCACGCTCTTCACCCGCGCCATGACCGCCTGCGCGCCGCTGGCCGACAAGCCGCGCGCGCAGTGGTCGCTGGCCGAGCGCCTGCGCTTTGCGGCGTATTACTGGGTCATCCTGCGCGCGCTGCAGAACTTCATCGGCCTGCGCGAGGCGAGCGTCGCACTCACCGGCGCCGCGCCCATCGCGCCCGACGTGGTGCGGTTCTTCCGCACGCTGGGCGTGCCGCTGATCGAGGTCTACGGCCTCACCGAATCCACCGGCATGGTCACGGGCCACCGGCTCGATGACGTGGCCATCGGCACCGTCGGCCCGGTGACCGAGGGCGTGGCGTACCGCATCGCCGACAACGGCGAATTCCAGATTCGCGGCGACATGGTCTTCGCGGGCTACTACAAGAACCCCGAGGCGACGGCGCAGTCCATCGTCGACGGCTGGTTGCACACCGGCGACGTGGTGCGCGAGGAGCACGGCCAGATCAAGATCGTGGACCGCCTCAAGGACATCATGATCACCGCGGGCGGCAAGAACATCACGCCGTCGGAGATCGAGAACACGATGAAGGCCAGCCCCTTCATCAAGGAATGCATCATCGTCGCCGACGCGCGCAAGTTCGTCAGCGCCCTGGTGATGATCGACTTCGAGACCGTCGGCAAATGGGCCGAGGCGCGGCGCCTGGCGTTCACGCATTTCCGCTCGCTCGTGGAGACGCCCGAGGTGCGCCAGCTCATGGACGAAGAGATCGCGCGCGGCAATGCCCACCTCGCGCAGGTGGCGCAGATCCGCAAGTTCCATCTCCTGACGAAGGAGCTGGACCACGACGACGGCGAGGTCACGGCCACGATGAAGGTGCGTCGCGCCAGCATCTACAAGGCGTATGCACAGGAAATCGAGGCAATGTATCGCTGACGAGGACGCGGCGCGGACCACGCAATTCAAAGCCGGATCGGCCTCCAGCGCCCGCCACACAAGCGTCAGCAGCTATGGATGAAGGAGTGAACATGGCCGACGACACCCTGCTCGTCTCGCGTGACGGCGCCATCGTCACGCTGCGGTTCAACCGCCCCGAGGCGCTCAACGCGCTCAACGTGCCCATGGCCCACGCCTTCCTGGCGGCGATGCGCGAGATCGCGGCCGATGCGAGCGTGCGCGCCGTGGTGCTCCAGGGGGCGGGGCGCGCTTTCATCGCGGGCGGCGACTTGGCCACGCTGCGCGCCGACCCGGCGCAGGGCGCGCACGACCTGCTCACGCCGCTCAACGAAGCGGTGCTGCTGATGCAGCAAATCGACGCCCCCGTCATCGCGCAGGTGCACGGCGCCTCGGCCGGCGGCGGGCTGTCGCTGATGCTGATGTGCGACTTCGTGCTCGCGGCCGAGGGCACGAAGTTCAACCTCGCCTACATCAAGCTGGGCACCAATTGCGACGTCGGCGGCTCGTGGTCGCTGCCGCGCCTGGTGGGCTTGCGCCATGCGCTGGAGATCGCGCTGCTGGGCGAAAACATCGGCTGCGACGAGGCGCTGCGCCTGGGCCTCGTCAACCGCATCGTGCCCGCCGCCGAACTGGAGCAGGCCACGCGCGCCTTCGCCGAACGCATCGCCAGCGGCCCCACCAAAGCCTACGGCCGCATGCGCCGCCTGATGCGCGCGAGTTTCGAGACCGACCTGGCCACTGCACTGCAGGCTGAAGCACAATGCTTCAGCGAGTGCGCGCATACCGCCGACCTGCGCGAAGGCCTGGAGGCTTTCTTTGAGCGCCGCCCGCCACAATTCATCGGCCGCTGATTTTTCTACAGGAGCTTTCCCATGTCCCAACGTGAAGTCTTCGTCGTCGGTACCGCCCGCACCGCGGTCGGCAGTTTTGGCGGTGCACTCAAAGACGTGCCCAACACCCAGCTCGCCACCACCGTGGTCAAGGCCGCGATGCAGCGCGCGGGCATAGACCCCAAGGCCGTGGGCCACGTGGTCATCGGCAACGTGATCCCCACCGACGTGCGCGACGCCTACCTCTCGCGCGTGGCCGCGATCGACGCGGGCTGCCCCATCGAGACGCCCGCGTTCAACGTCAACCGCCTGTGCGGCTCGGGCCTGCAGGCCATCGTCTCGGCGGCGCAGGCGATTCAATTGGGCGACTGCGACGTGGCCGTGGGCGGCGGCTCCGAATCCATGAGCCGCGG
>JAIXLP010000050.1:131244-131750 GCA_026954015.1 Burkholderiales bacterium
GCCGCGCAGGCCGCGGGCTACTTCAAGGAGCAGATCGTTCCCATCGAGATCAAGACGCGCAAGGGCGTGACGCTCTTCGACACCGACGAGCACGTGCGCGCCAGCACCACCGTGGAGGCGCTCGCGGGCATGAAGCCGGTGTTCAAGAAGGAAGGCGGCACGGTCACGGCCGGCAACGCCTCGGGCATCAACGACGGCGCAGGCGCCGTGGTGCTGGTGGGTGGCGACCGGGTGCAGGCGCTGGGCGTCAAGCCCCTGGCGCGCCTCGTCGGCTACGCGCATGCCGGCGTGGACCCCAACTACATGGGCATAGGCCCGGTGCCGGCCACGCAGATGGTCCTCAAGCGCACCGGCATCAAGCTCGCCGACCTGGACGTGATCGAGGCCAACGAAGCCTTCGCCGCGCAGGCCTGCGCCGTCACGCAGGAGCTGGGCATGGACCCGGCCAAGGTCAACCCCAACGGCTCGGGCATCTCGCTCGGCCACCCCGTGGGCGCCACGGGCGC
>JAIXLP010000050.1:131760-180570 GCA_026954015.1 Burkholderiales bacterium
TCAACCCCAACGGCTCGGGCATCTCGCTCGGCCACCCCGTGGGCGCCACGGGCGCGATCATCACCACCAAGGCCATTGCCGAGTTGCACCGCACGGGCGGGCGCCATGCGCTCGTGACGATGTGCATCGGCGGCGGGCAGGGCATCGCGGCGATTTTCGAGCGCGTCTAGGTGTTCACGGGTGGTTGCGCCATCGCTGTACGGCACCCCCACCCCGGTGCCGCACGACGATGAAGCCACCGGCCACGCACGGGCCACTTGGGATGGAGCACGCGGCAACCGCGCTCGCGCCCGAACTGCTGCGGGCCTACCACGCTGCCGAGTACCACGTGCACTCCGAGCCGCCGTTCACGCTGCGCATCGGAGCGGCGAACGCCGACCTCCGCGCGTTACACCAGTGGCTGGGTGTCACGTGCAGCGCCTACATCACCGCCGTGAACCCGCGCAGCACCCAGCTGGAGCCGGACGCCAATGCCGCGCGCATGCAGGCCTTGGCGCTCGCGGTGGCGGCGCTGAACCTGCACGCCATCCCCGGCGCGGCGCGTGACCCCACCGGAGCCTGGCCAGAAGAGCCGAGTCTGCTCGTGCCGGGGCTCGGCCTGCACACAGCGCAAGCACTTGGCGCACGCTGGGAGCAAAACGCCCTCGTCTGGTGCGACGCCGACGCGGTCGCCCGGCTGATCCTGCTGCGTTGAATCAAGGCGCTATCCGCACACCCCTCCGAAGTGCGGGCTGTGGACAAGCTGGGTATGGTCCAAGAACAAACCGGCACTTGTCCACAGGCGGCGCGACCCAGCCGAACTTGTCCCCATCGCGGCACGGCGGCACTGGCTGCAAACCACCGTGTTGTCGCAACGCGAAGTGCCTGTCGATTCAGGGAAAAACCGGGTTTTCCACACAAACCGGGGAGCCTTGCTACTACTACCATGTTTCAATACCTCTTTCTGAAGACATAGCAAGCAGCCCAAGGCAAACGAGCACCCATGCCCGGACGCAGGCTGCGCGTTCAGCGCAGCATCGCGTAGCCCACGAGCACCGCCGCAATCAGCCCGACCGCGTCCGCCAGCAGTGCGCACGCCAGCGCGTGGCGTGTGTGCTTAACGCCCACGCTGCCGAAGTACACCGCAAGCACGTAGAACGTGGTTTCGGTCGATCCCTGGATGATGCTGGCCAGGCGCCCGACGAAGGAATCCACGCCGTAGGTTTGCAGCACGTCGATCATCAGTCCGCGTGCGCCGGCGCCCGAGAGAATTTTCATGAGGCCCACGGGCAGCGCTGGCAGGAAGGCGGTATCGAGCCCGAGCGCTGCCACGCCCGCGCCCAGCGCGGCAAGGATCGCATCCATGCCGCCCGCGGCGCGAAATGCGCCGATGGCGACCAGGATGGCGACGAGGTAGGGCACGATCTGCACCGCCACGTCGAAACCCTGGTGCGCCCCGTCGATGAACGCCTCGTAGACGTTGATGCGCCGCCACACGCCCGCCAGCAGGAACAGCGCGACGATGGCCAGGATCACCGCAGCACCCGTGGTGCCCGCGATGCGCGCGGCCTGCTCGGCGGGCAGGCGCGCCAGCAGCGCCACGCTGCCCAGTAGTACGCCCGCGACCGCCAGCACCGGCAGCAGCAGGCGGGTGCGCCACAGTGGCAGGCGCTGCGCCACGGCCACCGCGAGCACGCCCGCAAGCAGCCCGATGAAGGTGACGATGAGCGTGGGCAAAAAGATGTCGGCCGCGTTGAAGCCGCTGGTCAGGCCCTGCTGCAACGCCACGCTCTGGCGGATGGCGATGACCGAGGTGGGAATCAGCGTGAGCCCGGCGGTGTTCATCACGACGAACATGATCTGCGCGTTGCTGGCGCTGCCCGGCGCCTCGCGGTTGAGCGTCTGCAGTTCCTGCATGGCGGTGAGGCCCAGCGGCGTCGCGGCGTTGTCCAGGCCCAGCAGGTTGGCCGAGATGTTGAGCGTCATCGCGCCCTGCGCGGGGTGGCCGGTGGGCACTTCCGGGAACAATCGTTTGAGCAGTGGCTGCGCCCCGCGCGCGAGCAGTTCGACCATGCCCGCCTTTTCACCCACGCGCATCAGGCCCAGCCACAGCGCCATGATGCCCGCGAGGCCGAGCGCGATCTCGAAGCCCGAGCGCGCGCCGTCGAACATCGCGGTGAGCAGGCTCTGGAAGATCTCCGCATCGCCCAGCCACCAGCGCACGCAGGCGGTGGCGAATGCGATGAGGAAGAACCCGACCCAGACCGCGTTGAGCGCCATGGGGCGGGCCGGTTCAGGCGGCGGGCCGCTCGCCGCCAAGCGCGGCGATGAGGTCGGGCAGCAGCCGCGCAAGCTCCCCGGTGACGAGCGCCACGTCGGCGTCGAAATCGTCGTCACCGCGCTGGCGTTCCTGCTGCCCGGTCTCCAGCAGCGCCACGCGGCGCAGTTGCAGCCCTTCGGTGAGGACGAAGCCCACACGGCCCTGCCAGGTCAACGCCAGGCGCGTGGGCAGCTTGCCCACACGGATGTGCTCGGGCACTTCGGCAATATCGAGCGGGTGACGGGCGTAGCGCACCACGGCCTTGCTGGCGTCCGCGGCCTTGAGCTCGCATTCGTGGTCGATGGAAAAGCCCGCCGGCGGCTCCTGCGCCAGCAGCCACGCGGCCATCGCGGCCTGCGGGCTGGTCTGCGTGTCCAGCAGCGCCAGCGCCAGGCCAGGCACCTGCTTCGTGAGCTGGGTGGTGATCGCGTCGGCGCGGGTCTGGTTGCTGGTGCCGATGGCCAGCAGCCGCGCACGCGGGTCCAGCCACACGTCCACGCTGGAGCGCTGGGTGAAGGCCTGTGGCAGCAGATCGAGGCGCGCTTCGTCCTTGAGGTCGCGCCGCTCCCTGCGCCCTGGTGTGCGACCGCTTTCCTGCGTGATGCGCTGCACGCTTTCCTCGACGCGGCGGGCCACCACGGCCGCAGGCAGCACGCGCTTTTCCTGCTGGTGGCAGGCGATCCAGTGCCCGCCGATACTTTCCACAAGTGCACCATGCGCCTGCCCGCGCGGCGCGCTCCAGCCGCCGGAGATCTCCTGCGTGGCGCTGCATTCGGTGAAGGGGTCGGCCGCGAGTGCGCTTTCCAGCGCGGAAAGATCGGGTTGCCAGTGCGCGGCGATGCGGTAGACGATAAGGTTCTTGAGCACAATAAAAGAGTAGCTGCTGGCGCTTGCCTGACAAGCGCCAGCGCCTGATTTTCAGGGAAAAATGCGGTGCACCGCCATCCTGCGGGAACACAACATTGCCGCAACTTTACACAGTTGCAGCACGCGCACACGGGGGCGATACATCGCGGCCGCAGACTGCACCCATCGACAACCTCCCTGGAAAGGAACGCACCATGATGAATGCCAAGACCTCCTTCGTTGCTGCGGCCGTCGCTGCCCTGCTCGCGCTGGGCAGCGTAGGCGCCATCGCAGCGCCCGCGGCGGACGGAACCAATGCTGCCCAGACCGCGCAGCGCGAGCAGGGCAGGCACATGCGTGCCGAGCGCTGGCAGCAAAAGCGTGCCGAGTACACCGCCGCGCTGAAAGCCGGGCTGCAGCTGACCGACGCGCAACAACCGGCGTGGGACGCGTTCCAGCAGGCAATGCAGCCCACGCCGCACGCGCGGCTCGACCGCGAAGGGCTGGCCAAACTCACCACGCCCGAACGCATCGACCGCATGCGCGCGCTGCGTGCACAGCGCGACGCCGAGGCCGACCGGCGTGGCGATGCGGTGAAAACCTTCTACGCCGCGCTCACGCCCGAGCAGCAGAAGGTGTTCGACGCGCAGCGCATGGGGAGTGATCACCGCGGGCTCCGCCACGGCCACAAGGGCCACGCGGGCCAGCGCATGCACCACGGACCAGCCATGGGTGGCCCGTCGGCAGGCTGATGCCCCGACGCTTGCACGACGTGGCGCTGGCCTATAGACTTTCATGCCTTTGATGGCATGAAAGTCTGATTCCAAGTGCATTTATCACGCCTGCATGCGTTTTGCGCGTTGACCGCGCTCTCGTGCACCGTGGCGGCGCAGCAAGCGCCGGCCACGGTGTCCCTGTATGCGCAAGGTGGCTGGGCCGAGAGCCACACGCATACCCTGACACTGGGTGCGGCCCTGCCGTGGTCATGGCACAAGCCGTTGGGCAGTGGCGTGCTGAGCGGCTACTGGGATGTGTATCTGAGCCACTGGCGCTACGACGGTGCCGGCCGCAGCCGGCTGCTGCTGCTCGGACTCACGCCCACGCTGCGCTGGACGCCCCATGGCGGTAGCTCGCCCTGGTTTGCCGAGGCTGGCATAGGCGCGACGCTGACCAACCACCTGTACCGCACCGTGGACGAGGAGTTCAGCACCGCGTTCAATTTTGCTTCCCACCTTGGTGTGGGACTGCGCTGGGGTGCGCAGCGCAGGCACGAAGTGGTGCTGCGCCTGCAGCACGTCTCCAACGCGGCGATCAAGCACCCCAACCCGGGGCAGAACTTCGTGCAGCTGCGCTACGCGGTGCAGCTATAGGCCGGGGGGCTCAGGGCCTGCGAAAGTGCGTGCTCTGGCGTGACCAGTACGGGCCGTCCAGCCGGTCCAGGCGCACCGTGCCGCCCGACGACGGCGCGTGCACGAAACGCCCCTGGCCAACGTAGATGCCGGCATGTGTCGGGCGTGAGCGGCCGAACAGCACGAGGTCGCCGGTGCGCAGATCGGCTTCGGTGACGGCGTTGCCGAAATGGTCGAGTTGCGCCACGGTGCGCGGCGGCGCCACGCCGGTTGCGCTGCGGTACACGTAGCCGATGAGGCCGCTGCAATCGAAACCGCCCTCAGGTGTGTTGCCGCCCCACCGGTACGGCGTGCCCACGAGGCCGAGCGCGTGGATCGCGATGTCGCTCGCCTGCTCACTGGTGAGCGCGGGCGGTGCCGGCCGGATGGGTGCGGGTGGTGTGGTATTGCATGCCGCGAGCAGGAGCGCGGCTGCCAGCAGCCCTGTGCGCGGTAAACAGTGCCATGTTTGCATGCGGCAAGCGTAGCAGCAACCGCGCACACTCAGCCGTCCACGCGGCGGCTCCAGTCTTCGACCGTGCCGGCTTCAAGCCGCTGCTGCACGAGTTTCTGCCACGATGCGGGCAGCCTGAGCCGGGCGAGTTCGCGCAGCAGATCCGGGTCGAGCATGCGCTGCCGGTAGAGCACCGCGATCACGCGCGCGAGCGGCCAAGCGCGATGCGGTCGCTCGACGAGCCAGAGCGCGTCGCCCGCCTGCACCTGGCCGGGTTCGAGCACCCGGTAATACCAGCCGGTGTAGCCGGTGCGCTGCACGCGCAGCGCCATGTCGGCGATGCCGAAGCGCGTGTTGAGCTTCCAGCAGGGCTGGCGGCTTTGCGAAACTTCCAGCAACGCGCTGCCGGCACGTACGCGGTCGCCCCAGCAGAGGTCGGCTTCGGTGACGCCGATGGTGGAGAAGTTTTCGCCAAACGCGCCCGGCGCCTCGAGCACCGGCAGCGGCCCGAGCTGCTCGCGCCAGGCGCGGTAGTGTTCGTGCGCATAGTGGTGCACCGCCTTGTCCGGGCCACCGTGCACGCGCAGGTCACCCTGTTCATCGCCTTCGAGCCCGCGCGGCCCGATGTGCACCGGCCCGGTGATGGGCTGTTTGGCGATGCCGCTCATGCCGCCGGGCCGGCCATCGAGGTGCGCGTACGGCGTGGCCGGGGCACGCAGCACGGTGCAGATACGTGCCAGCGGCTGCGCATCGGCAGGTATGGTGGGGAAAATCGTGGCCACGAGGCAGATTGTCAACGTGTGCCGCGCCACCTTGCTCACGCACACGCGCATGCCACAATCGCGCGCTTGTCTTTCGCAGGTTTACTTCGCCCATGGAACCGATCTTCGCGAAGCTGGTCGAGCAGTTTCAGTTGCCGCTGCACAGCCCGGTACTGATTTTCTCCCTGATCCTCTTCATCATCCTGCTTGCGCCCGTCCTGCTGGAGAAGGTGCGCACGCCGGACATCATCGGGCTCATCGTCGCCGGGATATTGATCGGCCCGCACGGCTTCAACATCCTTGAAAAGAGCCTGTTCGTCGATGTGTTCTCCACCATCGGCCTGCTCTACATCATGTTTCTCGCGGGGCTGGAACTCAATCTGATCGAGTTCAAGGCCAACGCGGGCCGCAGCTTCACCTTTGGCGTGGCGACGTTCGCGATTCCGTTCGCCTTGGGCTACCCCGTATGCCACTATCTGCTGGGCATGGATGTCTGGGCGAGCCTGTTGATCTCGAGCATCTTCGCCACGCACACGCTCGTGACCTACCCGATCGCGAGCAAGCACGGCGTCACCAAGGACCCGAGCGTGGCGATCACCGTGGGCGGCACGATCCTGACCGATACCGCCGTGCTCGTGGTGCTGGCGATGATCCTGGGCGCGAAGAACGGCGGGCTCACGCCCGAGTTCTGGACGCGGCTGGTGGTGTCGCTCGTGATCTTCGTCGCGTTCATGGCGCTGGCAGTGCCGTGGATCGCGCGACGCTTTTTCGAGCGCCAGGCACACCAGAAGCACTCGCACTACATCTTCGTGCTCGCGATCATGTTCCTCTCGGCATTTTTGTCGGAAGTGGCGGGGCTGGAGCCCATCATCGGCGCGTTCGCGGCGGGCCTGGCGCTCAACCGGCTGATTCCGAATTCATCGGCGCTGATGAACCGCATCGAGTACCTCGGCAATTCGCTGTTCATCCCGTTCTTCCTGATCAGCGTGGGCATGATCGTCAACATTCGCGTGGTGTTCGACGGCTTCACCGTGCTTTTGATCGCGGTGGCGATGACGATCACCGCGTTTGCCGGCAAGTACGTTGCCGCCGACGTGACCAGCCGGGTGTTTCGCCTCAAGAGCGCGCAGCGCGACCTGATCTTCGGCCTGAGTTCGGCGCATGCGGCGGCGACGCTCGCGGTGGTGATCGTCGGCTACCGCGCGGGCATCGTGGACGACCACGTGATCAACGCGATCATCGTGATCATCCTGCTGTCGTGCGTGATCGCCTCGGTGGTGACCGAGAAGGCGGCGACGGTGCTGGAGGAGCAGTCGGGCGGCGCGCAGGCGACGGCGCAGACCTCGCGCGACGCGGGCGAGCAGATCCTGGTGTCGCTCTCCAACCCGGCAGAGTTCGAGCATCTGCTGCGCTTTGCGGTGCTCATCAAGGATCGCAAGTCCAGTCAGCCGCTCGCGGTGGTCAATGTCGTGCCCAATACCGAGGAGGCGGAGCAGAATGTCGCGCTCGCCAAGCAGGCGCTCGAAGACGTGCGTGCCGAGGCCAGCGGCGCGGACGTGGACGTGAACGTGATGGCGACGATAGACCACAACCCCGGCACTGGCGTGTCACGCACCGCGCGCGAGATCGCCGCCGATCTGATCGTGCTCGACTGGCCGCAGGGCAACGGCTTCATCACCTCGCTTGTCGGCAACAAGTTCGCCAGCGTCCTCTACCAGACGGCGAAGACGGTGTTCGTGTGCAACCTGGATGTGCCCGCGAGCAAGTACACCGGCATCTTCGTGATCCTGCCGCAACAGGCGGAGGCTGCGGCGGGGTTCGATCTGTACTGGCGCAAGATCGCCAAGCTCGCGGCCGAGCATTCGGCGCCGGTGCACGTCAATTGCGGCAATGCGACGTTCAAGGCGGTGCGGGCGTGTCTGGACCAGCATCGGCTTGCGATGAAGGTGGACCATACCGAGTTCACCGACTGGGATGATTTCTTCATCGTCTTTCGCCGGATGAGCGACACCGACCTGCTCATCATGGTCTCGGCGCGCGAAGGCGATCTGGCCTACGCTCCCTACCTGGACCGGCTGCCGCAAAAGCTGGAAAAGCACTTTCCGTCGCTCAACAAGATTCTGATCTACCCTTGACCTTGCCATGATGTCAGGCTGCATGATGCCTGCATCACCGATAGACCCCGACCGAAGGAGACCACCCGCCATGCAATACCAGTTCGACGTCAAGGGCATGACCTGCGGCCACTGCGAGCGCGCGGTGGTGCACGCGGTGCGCCAGGTGGACACCGAGGCTGTGGTGCGGGTTGATCTGCCCACGGGCCGCGTGGACGTGGAAAGTGACCGGTCGCGCGAAGCCATCGCCAACGCGATCCGCGAAGAGGGCTACGAGGTTCTTGCGTGACGCGCCGCGCTGGCGCGCACTGGCCGGTGACCATAGGCGAGGCGGCAACGCTCTCGCGGGTATCGGCGCGGATGGTGCGCCACTACGAATCGCTCGGATTGCTGCCCGAAGTGGCACGCACCGACAGCGGCTACCGCCAGTACACCGAAACGGATGTGCATACGCTGTGCTTCATCCGCCGCGCGCGCGATCTCGGGTTTTCGATGGAAGAGATCGCCGCGCTGCTCGGCCTGTGGCAGGACCGCGCGCGCGCCAGCAGCCAGGTCAAGCGCATCGCGCAGCGTCACATCGAGCAGCTCACGCAGCGCATCGCCGCGCTGCAGGGCATGCGCCGCAGCCTGCAGGTACTCGTCGATTGTTGCCACGGCGACGCACGCCCCGAATGCCCCATCCTCGACGAATTGGCAACCTGAGGTACGGGAGACTTCAGCGAGCGAGCGTGGGGTAGTCGGTATAGCCCCGGTCGGTGCCGCCGTAGAAGCTGTGCTTGTCCCAGGCGTTGAGTGGCGCGTCGCGGCGCAGGCGCTCGGCCAGGTCCGGGTTGGCGATCGCGTCCTTGCCGAAGGCCACCGCGTCGGCGTTGCCGCTGGCCACCGCCTGCAGTGCCATCGCGCGCGTGTAGCCGTTGTTGACGATCCAGGCGCCGCGGCCACCGGCGTCGCGGTAGGCCGCCTTGAACGCGGTGTAGTCGAAAGGCCGGTCCTCGATCGTGCGAGGGCCACCCGTCGCGCCTTCGATCACGTGCAGGTAGGAGAGACCCAGCGGCGCCAGCGCCTGCGCAAGCAGGGTGTAGAGCGGCTGCGGATCGCGGTCATGGATGTCGTTGGCGGGTGTGACGGGTGAAAGCCGCAGGCCGGTACGTCCGCCGCCGACGGCATCGACCACCGCACTCACGGCTTCCACCATGAGCCGGATGCGGTGGTGCATGGCGCCGCCATAGGCATCCTGGCGCTGGTTCGCGCCGTCCTTCAGGAATTGATCGAGCAGATAGCCATTGGCGCCGTGCAGCTCCACGCCATCGAACCCGGCCACCTGCACAGCGTCGCGGGCGGCGTCGGCAAAACGCTGGGTGATTGCGGGCAACTCTTCCAGCGCGAGGGCGCGTGGCTCCGAGGTGGGGAGAAAGCGCCCCTCGCCGGTCTGCGCATCGAGCACGTAGGTGCGCGATTGTGCCGTGATGGCCGATGGCGCGACCGGCGCGCCGCCGCCCGGCTGCAGCGAAACATGCGAAACGCGCCCCACGTGCCACAGTTGCGTGACGATGCATCCACCTTGCGCGTGGACCGCGTCCGTCACTTTCCGCCACCCGGCAAGTTGTTCGGGTGAGTAGAGACCGGGCACGTTGGCGTAGCCCTGCCCTTGGTGGCTGATGGCTGTGCCCTCGGTGATGATGAGCCCGTTGCCTGCGCGCTGCGCGTAGTACCTGGCGTTCATGGCGTTGGGCACGCCGCCGGGCGAGCGGTTGCGCGTGCACGGCGCCATGATGACGCGGTTGGCCAGGTGCAGGTCTCCCGCATGCAAGGGGTCGAAGAGCGAGGTCATGTTGGTTGGTGCGTCAGTGGTGTTTCACGTGGAACACGGCAGATGCCATGCGGTGGGACAATAACGCCCCTTGCGTTTTCTTGTGCGTTCGCATGCAGTATCCCGAGGAATTTGACGTCATCGTGGTGGGTGGTGGCCACGCCGGCAGCGAAGCCGCGCTCGCCAGCGCGCGCATGGGTTGCAAGACGCTGCTGCTCACGCACAACATCGAGACGCTGGGGCAGATGAGTTGCAACCCGAGTATCGGCGGGATAGGCAAGGGACACCTCGTGAAGGAAGTGGACGCGCTCGGCGGCGCGATGGCGTTGGCAACCGACGAGGCGGGCATCCAGTTTCGTATCCTCAACAGCAGCAAGGGGCCCGCGGTACGTGCGACGCGCGCGCAGGCCGATCGCCTCTTGTACAAGGCAGCGATGCGTCGGCGGCTGGAGAACCAGCCCAACCTGCGCCTGTTCCAGCAGGCAGTCGATGACCTCATGCTCGAAGGTGATCGGGTGGTTGGCGCGGTGACGCAGGCGGGGGTGCGCTTTCGCGCGCGCACCGTTGTGCTCACCGCGGGTACGTTCCTCAACGGCAAGATCCATGTGGGACTGGACCACTATGCCGGCGGACGCGCGGGCGATCCACCGTCGGTGGGCCTGGCCAGTCGCCTCAAAGAACTGCAATTGCCGCAGGGGCGCCTGAAGACCGGCACGCCGCCGCGGCTCGATGGCCGCACGATAGACTTCGCGCGCTGCAGCGAGCAGCCCGGCGACGGCATGCCGGGCGGGGTGAACGCGGATGTGTTGCCCGTCTTCAGCTACCTCGGCGATGCGGCGATGCACCCGCGCCAGGTGCCGTGCTGGATCACCAACACCAACGCACGCACGCACGAGATCATCCGCTCGGGGTTGGATCGCAGCCCCATGTTCACCGGCGTGATCGAGGGCACGGGCCCGCGCTACTGCCCCAGCGTGGAAGACAAGATCCACCGCTTCGCGGACAAGGCCAGCCACCAGATCTTCCTGGAACCCGAGGGCCTGACGACGCACGAGTTCTACCCCAACGGCATCTCCACCAGCCTGCCGTTCGACATCCAGTACGCACTGGTGCGCAGCATTGCCGGACTGGAAAACGCGCACATCCTGCGCCCCGGCTACGCCATCGAGTACGACTATTTCGATCCACGTGCGCTCAAGAGCAGCTTCGAGACGCGGCAAATCCAGGGCCTGTTTTTCGCGGGCCAGATCAACGGCACGACGGGGTACGAGGAAGCGGCGGCACAGGGCTTGTTCGCCGGGCTCAACGCGGCGCTGCGGTGCCGTGGCCAGGCGCCGTGGCTGCCACGTCGCGACGAGGCGTATCTGGGTGTGCTCGTCGACGATCTGATTACCAAGGGCGTGACCGAGCCCTACCGCATGTTCACGAGCCGCGCGGAGTTTCGCCTGCAACTGCGCGAGGACAACGCCGACATGCGGTTGACCGAGGTCGGGCGGCGCCTGGGCCTGGTCGACGATGCGCGCTGGGACGCGTATTGCCGCAAGCGTGACGCGGTTTCACGTGAAACAGAGCGCCTGAAGTCTACCTGGGTCAACCCGCGCATCGTGTCGGCCGGTGAATCGCAGCGCGTGCTCGGCAAGGTCATCGAGCACGAGTACACGCTGTTTGATCTGCTGCGCCGCCCCGGCGTGGACTACGCCACGCTGATGTCGATGGGTGGTGGACGCTACGCGAGTGACGAGGTGACGCCCGCATCGCTGGGCGACTTGCATGCGGTGGTGGTCGAGCAGGTGGAAACTGCCGCCAAGTATTCGGGCTATATCGACCGCCAGAAAGAAGAGGTGGAGCGCGCCGCGCACTACGAAGGTCTACCGCTGCCCGAGGACATCGACTACGCGCAGGTGGCGGCGTTGTCCTTCGAGGTGCGCCAGAAGTTGCAAAAGCACCGTCCGCAGACGCTTGGGCAGGCATCGCGCATCTCCGGCGTAACTCCGGCGGCGGTGTCGCTGCTGCTGGTGCACCTGAAGAAGGGCCACTTCAAGGGTGTGGCAGGGCGAGTGCCGCATGGGTGAGCCGCTGCGTGAGCCCTTGTGCGCCGGCCTCACGGCCCTGGGGCTTGCATTCGATGATGCGCAGATCGATCGCCTGCTGGACTTCCTGACGCTGCTGCAACGCTGGAACCGGGTGTACAACCTCACGGCGGTGCGTGAGCCGCGCGAGATGCTCACGTACCACGTGCTTGACAGCCTGGCCGCGGTGGCGCCGCTGCGCGGGCATCTGCAGGGTGCGGGTACCCCCACGCCGACGCTGCTGGATGTGGGTTCGGGTGGCGGATTGCCGGGCGTGGTGTTCGCGATAGCGCTGCCGGAACTGGCGGTAACCTGCGTCGATGCGGTTGCGAAGAAAGCCGCGTTCGTGCAGCAGGTGGCGGGCGCGCTGCATCTGCGCAATCTGCGTGGCGTGCACGCCCGCGTGCAAACTGTGGCCGGGCCGTTCGACGTCGTGAGCAGCAGGGCGTTTGCCGCGCTGGCGGATTTCGCCGCGTGGTCGCGCGCGGCGCTTGCGCCGCAGGGTGTGTGGCTGGCGATGAAAGGCAGGCACCCGCACGACGAGATCGCCGCGTTGCCAGCGAACGTGCAGGTGTTTCACGTGGAACCTCTCGCGGTACCGGGGCTCGACGCCGAGCGCTGTATTGTCTGGATGCGACCCGCACCTCCAGCCGCATACACTTGACGCTCATTCGGTGGTCGGCGTGCCCCGGTTTTTCCACATTCCCCAGCACTATGGCCAGGACATTCTGCATTGCAAATCAAAAGGGCGGCGTCGGCAAGACCACGACCACGGTCAATCTGGCGGCGGCGCTGGCCAAGGTCGGCCAGCGCGTGCTGATGATCGACCTGGACCCGCAGGGCAATGCAACCATGGGTTCGGGCGTGGACAAGCGCGAACTCAGGCAAAGTGTTTATGACGTGTTGCTCGAATCGGCCAGCGTGGCGCAGGTGCGGGTGGTGTCCGCAACGTGTGGCTACCATGTGCTGGGCGCCAACCGCGATCTTTCTGGTGCCGAGGTTGAGCTCGTCGACCAGCCGCGGCGCGAACAACGTCTGAAAGAGGCGCTTGCACCCGTGCAGGATGAGTACGACTTCGTGCTCATCGACTGCCCTCCGAGCCTGAGCCTGCTCACGCTCAACGGCCTGTGCTGCGCGCATGGCGTG
This sequence comes from Burkholderiales bacterium, assembly GCA_026954015.1. GTDB lineage: Bacteria > Pseudomonadota > Gammaproteobacteria > Burkholderiales > Burkholderiaceae_C > Comamonas_C. The sequence goes on from JAIXLP010000050.1 coordinate 144,648, forward strand.
ATCGTGCCGATGCAATGCGAGTACTTCGCACTGGAAGGCCTGACCGACCTCGTCAACACGATCCGGCAGGTGCGTGCCAACCTCAACGCCGATTTGCAGGTGATCGGCCTGCTGCGCATCATGTTCGACCCGCGCATCACGCTGCAGCAGCAGGTGAGCGAGCAGCTCAAGGGCCACTTTGGCGACAAGGTGTTCGACACCGTGATCCCGCGCAATGTGCGCCTGGCCGAAGCGCCCAGTTATGGGCTGCCCGGTGTGGTATTCGATCCGGCAGCCAAGGGCAGCCAGGCGTTCGTCGCGTTCGCGCGCGAGATGGTCGGGCGGATGGGTAGCATGTGAAATTGGCTACGACCCATGAGGCACAAGTGCTGAAAGCTATCAAATTTGATGATCAACCCCTGACCGCCTGGCTGATGCCGGGACCGTCCGACCACGGGCCGACGAATCACGAGATCTGAATATGGCAAACAAGAAACCCAAGGGGCTGGGCCGCGGCCTCGATGCGCTGCTTGGCCCCAAGGTGCCCGAGACGCCACCTGCCGGGTCCACGGATGCGGCGCCCACCAGCCTGCCGCTCACCGAGCTCGTGCCGGGCAGCTACCAGCCGCGCACACGCATGGACGAAGGCGCGCTCTACGAGCTGGCCGAAAGCATCAAGGCGCAGGGCATCATGCAGCCCATCCTGGTGCGCCGCCTGACCGAGGGAGAGCACGCGGGCAAGTACGAGATCATCGCGGGCGAGCGGCGTTTTCGCGCCAGCGCGCTCGCGGGCCTGACGCGGGTGCCGGTGCTGGTGCGCGACGTGCCCGACGAATCCGCCGCCGCGATGGCGCTGATCGAGAACATCCAGCGCGAGGACCTGAACCCCCTGGAGGAGGCGCAGGGGCTGCAGCGCCTGATCCGCGAGTTTGCGTACACGCATGAGCAGGTGGCGCAGGCGGTGGGGCGTTCGCGCAGCGCCACGAGCAATCTGCTGCGCCTGCTGAACCTGGCCGAGCCGGTGCAGACCATGCTCATGGCGGGCGATATCGACATGGGCCATGCGCGCGCGCTGCTGGCGCTCGACCGTGCGGCGCAGATCACCGCGGGCAACCAGATCGCCGCGCGCAAGCTTTCGGTGCGCGAAGCCGAGCGCCTCGTGAAAAGGCTGGCAGCCGAGTTCAGTCTCGTGCCGCAAAAGCCGGTCAAGGAAAAGTCGCGCGATATCAGACGCCTCGAGGAGGAGCTTTCGGATCTGCTCACCGCCGACGTGCAGGTGCGCGTGAAGAAGCGCCTCAAGCGCGCGGGCCGCATCGACGAAATGGGCGAGGTGGTGATCCAGTTCGGCTCGCTCGATGCGCTGGGTGGCCTGATCGAGCGCCTGCACGGTCGGGCTTGAGTCGCACGCCATCCTGCCGTTATATTTCACCGTCGCGGTCAGACGGTCGGCTCCCGGCGTCGCGCCCCGATGTCGTGGTCGCGGTGTTTCGAGCCCGACTCCATCCCTTACCCCGAGAGAGGAAGACTCATGCACAAGCAACTCGTACTGGCCGCCGCGGCGGCGGCGCTGTTCCTGACTGGCTGCGAGACCACCGACATGCGCATGGGCGCACCTGAGGCCAAGACGGTGGCGACCGGGGCAGCGGCCGGCGGGAATGCCGAAAACGCCAATTCGCAGATGGAACATTGCCCCTCGCCGCTGGGCACCGTCTCGCTGGTGGAAAACCAGACTGCAGGCTGGTACACCATCGTGACGCAGCAGTACCGTCTGCCGCCGACATCGCAGCTGCTGCGCCTCATGATCCAGCAGTCCAACTGCTTCGTCGTCGTCGAGCGCGGCGCGGCCGGTATGGGTGCGATGAGCCGCGAGCGGGCGCTGATGCAGTCGGGCGAAATGCGCAGTGGCAGCAACATGGGCAAGGGCCAGATGGTCGCGTCCGACTACGGCATGTCGCCCGAGGTCATCTTCAACCAGAACGATGCGGGCGGCATGGGCGGCGCATTGGGCGGACGCGTGGGCGGGATCTTTGGCGCGCTGGCCGCCGGCACCAAGACGCGCGAGGCTTCCGTGATGCTGACGCTCGTGGACAACCGCTCCGGCGTGCAGGTAGCGGCGTCCGAGGGCAGCTCTTCCAAGACCGACTGGGGTGGCATGGGGGCGCTCTTCGGTGGCGCGGGTGGCGGTGCGCTCGGGGGCTACAGCAAGACGGCCGAAGGCAAGGTGATCTCGGCGGCGTTCATGGATGCCTACAACCAGATGGTCAAGGCGCTGCGCAACTACCGCGCGCAATCGGTGCAGGGCCAGGGCCTGGGCGGCGGCGGGCGGTTGGGCGTGGACGGCGCCGCGGCGCCTTCGCAGACCTCGGCGCCGGGCGCCGGCGGTGCTGCCATGATGTCGCTCAAGGCGGCGCAGCAGAAACTCAATGACCTGGGCTACCACGCGGGCACCCCCGACGGCGCGATGGGGCGCAATACGCAGAACGCGCTGCGCGCCTTCCAGCAAGACCAGAACCTGCCGCAGACGGGGCGCCTGGACCGCGCGACCTCGCAGGCGCTGTCGGCCCAGTAAGCGCGTACCCGGCATCGACCGGCGTTGATGCTCGCACGCCTGCCGTGGCCGCTGCCCGCGGCGCTCGCGTGGGCGCTGTGCTGGGCGGTGTACCTGCTGGCGTTGCGGCTCGCCTTGTCGCCACTGAGCGCGATGCTGCTGGCCTGCGCGGTGGGCGCACTGGCCTGTCTTCCGGCGCGGCGCTGGTGGCGCCGCGCGCTGATCGCGCTCGGTTTTCCGTTGTCGCTGGCGCTCAGCGGGACGCAGCTGCTGCCGACCTGGGCCTGGCTGCTGCCGATGGCCATGCTGCTGCTGGTCTATCCCTTGCACACGTGGCGTGACGCGCCGCTCTTTCCCACGCCTGCCGGTGCCTTGGGTGGACTTGCCGCGGTGGCGTCGCTTGCGCCGGGGGCGGCGGTGCTCGATGGCGGCTGCGGCCTCGGCGCCGGGCTGCGCGCGCTGCGCACGGTTTATCCGCGGGCGCGATTGCATGGCGTCGAATGCAGTCCGCTGCTGGCGCTCGCGTGTCGGCTGCGCTGCCCATGGGCGCGGGTGTGGCGCGGGGATCTCTGGGCCGAGGACTGGCGTGACTACCAGATGGTCTATCTGTTCCAGCGGCCCGAGACCATGGCGCGTGCCGCGGCCAAGGCGCGCGCCGAAATGCTGCCCGGCACCTGGCTCGTGAGCCTGGCGTTCGCAGTGCCCGATTTGCCGGCGCATGCGCGTGTCGACACGGTCGCGCAGCGGCCCGTCTGGGTCTACGCGATCGGGCGCGACGTGTGAGCCGGGTCGAGCGCGCCTTGGGCGCGCTCAACCGCGGAACCGGCTCGGCGGCTGGCCGAGCGCCGCGCGAAACATCGCGGTGAAAGCGCTCTCGCTCGCGTAACCGCAGGCCGCCGCCACCTCGCCGACGGGGGCGCCGCGCGCGAGCAGGGGCACGGCATGCGCAAGCGCCACCTGCTGGCGCCATTGCTGGTAGCGAATGCCGAGCTCCTCATGAAACAGCCGAGCTGCGGTGCGCTCGCTGATGCCTGCCTGGTGGGCACGCTCGGCCAGCGTGCGCCGCTCGCCCGGCGCGCGCAGCACCGTTTCGCACAGCATGCGCAGGCGCTTGTCGCCACCTTCAGGCGACGGTAGCGCGATGCCCAGCGCCAGTGTCGGCGCATGGGCGATTTCGTCCAGCATCACGCGCGCAAGCAATGTTTCTCGCTGGCGCCGGTCCGGTGCGCGCGCCGCATCGTCGAGTGCCGGTATGAGCGCGCGCAGCAAGGCGCTGACCGACACGAGCCGCGAGGTGCTCGCGTCGATCGGCATCGCGCGGGCATCGGCGTAGACCGTCTGCATGTGGGTAGCCTCCAGCGCCGTGACCGCGTGCTGCACGGCGGGTGCAATCCAGAGGGCGCGCGAGGGCGGGATGAGGTAGGCCGTTTGCGTTGCCCCCGCGGCCACGGTGGCTCGTACCAGCCCGGTGCGGCAGTACACGAGCTGGCCCCAGGGATGCATGTGGGCCTCGAAGTGCGTGTTGGGCCGGACCTCGCGCGTGCGCACCCGTACCGGCCGTGTGCGTGTGGGCGCGTACGGGCCGGTGTCGTCCAGCGGCAGCGACAGCGTGGGCTTGGCCTGGGGCATGGCGAAATGGCGGGAATTCGACGAAAGTTGGCTATCCATCGTAATGCGTAAACGCACGCTGCCCGATACCATGCCCGCATGAACGCATCCACCGCCTCGGCACCACCGCCCACACCCGTCGCGTTGCAGCAGGACGCGCGGGTTATCGCGCTGGTTGGCACCGGCCACCTGATCAGCCACTACAGCCAGTTGTTGCTGGCGCCGTTGTTCCCGTGGCTCAAGACCGCGTTTGACGTGAGTTATGCGGAGCTGGGCTTCTTGATGACGGTGTTCTTCACCGTCTCGTGCATCGTGCAGGCGCTTTCCGGCTTCGTCGTCGACCGTTACGGTCCGCGGCCAGTGCTGTTTGGCGGCCTGGTGCTGCTGGCGCTGGCGGCCTTTGGTTTCGCGGCCAGCCAGAGCTTCTGGATGCTCGCGGCATTCTCTATCGTCGCAGGCACGGGCAACGGCGTGTTCCACCCGGTGGATTACACGTTGCTCAACCGCAAGGTGAGTTCGGCGCGCCTGGGCCACTCGTACAGCGTGCACGGCATCACCGGCAGCCTGGGCTGGGCGCTGGCGCCCGCGATGCTGGTGCCGCTCACGGTCGCCTACTCCTGGCGTGTGGCGCTCATGGCCGCGGGCGTGCTGATCTGCGCGGTGCTGGCGCTGCTGGTCTGGCACCGCGCGGCGCTGCATTTGCCGACCGCGCCCGCGCGGCAGGCACAGGAGGGCCAAGCGAGCGAAAGCACTTACGGCTTCCTTGCGATACCCGCCGTGTGGATGTGTTTCGCCTTCTTCTTTTTCTATGCTGCCGCGCTCAGCGTGGTGCAGACCTTCGCGCCGACGGCGGCCGGCCACCTGCATACGGTGACGCCCGAAGTGGTGGCGATGTGCCTCACGGTGTACATGCTCGCGGCTGCCGCCGGGATGGTGGCGGGCGGGTTCATGGTGGCCGACCCGGCGCGCTGCGAGCGCGTCGTGGGCATGGGGTTCGGCGCCGCAGCCGTGGTGGCGCTCATCGTCGGGTTTGCCGATCTGTCCGGGAGTGTGGTGCTCGTGATGTTTGCGGCCATGGGCTTTGCCACGGGCACGGCCGGGCCTTCGCGCGACATGCTCGTAAAACGCTCGACGCCGGCGAACGCCACGGGCCGCGTGTACGGTGTCGTCTACGCGGGCCTGGATATCGGCCAGGCGGTGATGCCGCTGTTCTTCGGCACGCTGATGGACCACGGCCAGTACCGCCTCGTGTGGCTGGGCCTGGCGTTCGTGCAGGGCGTTCTGATCGTGAGCGCCTTCAACGTCAGGCGCGTGCGCCGCACGGCAGCGCCGGTGGCGGCCGCGGTCTGAAACAGCGCTTCAGACCACGCTGCGGTGCCGTTCGATGCAGGTGGCCAGGGTTTCGTCGCCACCGCGCTGCCACCAGTCGCGCTGCGAGAAGATCTCGACCTCGGCGTGGCCTGAATAGCCCGCCGCTTCCATCCAGCCGCGGATCTTCTTCAGCTCGATCACGCCATCGCCCATCATGCCGCGGTCGGACAGCAGGTCGCGCGTGGGGGTGAGCCAGTCGCACACGTGGTAGGCCAGCAGGCGCTCGTGGCCGGCGCGGGCGATCTGCTGCGCAAGCTTCGGGTCCCACCAGACGTGGTACACGTCCACCGCCACGCCCAGCGCACCGCTGCGCCCGGGGTCGAGCTCGTCGCACACGTCCAGCGCCTGCTCCAGCGTGTTGATGCAGGCGCGGTCGGCCGCCTGCATGGGGTGCAGGGGTTCGATCGCCAGCGGCATGCCGACGCCGCGGGCGTATTCCAGCGTGGCGGCGATGCCGTCCCGCACCTCGTCGCGCACGCGGGCGATGTCCTTGTGCGCCGCCCGCCCGTCCAGCGCACCGGGCAGCGAGCCGACCACCAGCACCAGGCAGGGCGCGTCCAGGGTCTTGGCTTCGTCCACGGCGCGGCGGTTGTCATCGAGCGCGGCCTGCAGTCCGGCGCGGTCGGTGGCGGGGTAGAAGCCGCCGCGGCAGTAGCCCGACAGGCCCATGCCCAGCGCGCGCAGTTGCTGCGCGACCTGGTCCAGACCCACTGCGGCCACCTGGTCGCGCCAGGGGCTGATGGCGCCGATGCCCAGCGCGGCGCACTGGTCGATGATGTGGGTGAGCGGCACCTCGGCGCCGCGCTGGCGGCGCACGGTGGCGGTGTTGATCGACAGGGCGTCGAGACTGGTCGAGAAGTCGCGCAGGGTCATGGCGGGGGCTTTCGGGTTCAGGCCAGCCAGCGTTCGCGGTGGGTCGCCACGAAAGCATCGTCGTGCAGATGGGGATAGGCGGCGTGCACGCGGGTCAGCTCCTCGGCCTGGCCGGGGCTCAGGCCTTCGTGCGGGTTGAGGCACCAGGTGCCGGCCAGCAGGCCCTGGCGGCGCAGCACCTCGTGGCAGCCGGCAATGCAGCCGTGGAAGTCGTGGGCCACGTCGAACAGGGCCGCGTTGCAGTCGGTGACCTGGCTGTCGAGCGCCAGCAGCTCGGCCGGGATCGGCCCGGCCGCGACGGCCGCCTGGATGCGCTGGAACAGCTCGACCGCGCGCCGCGTGCCCACGCTCCAGTGGCCCAGCAGGCCGCCACGGATGCGCAGGGTGACCGTCTCCTGGCCGCGGCGCAGCGCGAAAGGTGCGAGCAGGTCCAGCACGATGTGGTCGTCGTTGCCGGTGTACAGCGCAATGCGCTCCTCGGCGCCGGCTTCCACCACGCCGCGCAGCACGTCGAGCGTGCGGTAGCGGTTGAATGGCGCCATCTTGATGGCCAGGACCCGGTCGATGGCGGCAAAGCGGCGCCAGAAGGACGTCGGCAGGTGCAGGCCACCCACGGCGGGCTGAAGGTAGAAGCCGATCAGGGGCAGGGCCTCGGCCACGGCCTGGCAATGCGCGATCAGCGCGTCCTCGTCCTGGCCGCGCAGCGCCGCCAGGCTCAGCAGGCCCGCGTGGTAGCCCAGCTCGCGCGCCGTGCGCGCCTCGCCCAGCGCCTGCGCGGTGGGGCCCGACAGCCCCGCGATCATCACCAGGGGGCGCGAGCCGCCCAGCGGCTGCCAATGCCGCGCCTCGTGCATGGCCAGCTCGAGCACCGGGCGGTACAGGCCGCGCTCACGGATCGCGAACTGGGTCGAGTGCACGCCCACGGCCAGGCCGCCGGCGCCGGCGTCCAGGTAGTAGCGCGTCAGCGCACGCTGGCGCCGCTCGTCGAGCCGGCGCTCGGCATCCAGCGCCAGCAGGTGCGCCGGGATCACGGTGCCCTGGTGCAGCAGGGCCAGGGCCGGGTCAGTAGTGGCCATCGCGCGCCTCGAAATGCGTGGGCTTGTTCAGGCTGGCCTGGCCGCGCTGCACCCAGTCGGCGGTCCAGTCGAGCATGCGCTCGAGGCCTGCTTGCGGCGGGCCGAACAGCTCGAACGCGCGGTGGCAGTCCACCAGCCAGGCGGTGCTGGCCTCCTGGCCGGTGAAGCGTGCCGTGCACCCAAGGCGCCGGGCCAGGCCCTGCGCCGCCGCGCGGATGGAGATGGCCGGGCCACTCAGGTTCAGCGGCGTGGTCGGTGCGGTGCAATGCGCCAGCGCACGCAGAATCCAGTCGTTGGCCTCGCCCTGCCAGATGATGTTGGCGTGGCCCATGCCCACGTCGATGGGCTCGCCCGCGAGCAGCTTCTGCGCCAGGTCGTGCAGCACGCCGTAGCGCATGTCGATGGCGTAGGACAGGCGGATCAGTCGCCCCGAAGTGCCGAGCGCGTGCGAGAAGTGCTGCAGCAGGCGCTCGCGCGCCACGCAGGAGTTGGCGTACTCGCCCGGCGGCGTGGGCGCGAGCTCCTCGGGCGCGCCCGGCCCGTGCACATCGACGAAGGGATAGACGCAGGCGGTGGAAAAGGCCACGATGCGCGCCGCGGCAAAGCGCTCGGCCACCAGCGCGGGCAGGTAGGCATTCATCGCCCAGGTGAGCCATTCGCTGCCGGCCGAGCCGAACTTGCGCCCCGCCATGAAGACGATGTTGGGCGCGTCGGGCAGGCCGGCCAGGGCCTCGCGCGAGAGCAGATCGGCGGTGATGCATTCGATGCCCTGGGCCTCGAGCCGCTGGCGCAGACCGGGTTCGGAAAAGCGCGCCACGCCGATCACGCGGCGGCCGGGGTCGGCGCGCTTGGCCATGCGCGCCAGGGTCGGGCCCATCTTGCCGCCCACGCCCAGCACCATCAGGTCGCCCGGCACGCGCGCCAGTGCGTCGACCAGCGCGGGCGAGGGGGTGGACAGCAGCGCCTCCAGCGCCTCGACGTCGGCAATGCGATCGGGCAGGTCGGTCGTGTTCATGCTTGAACTCCGTAGACGGCCAGCAGGCTCTTCATGCGCGCCACGGCCAGCTCGGGCTGCTCCAGCAGGTCGGCCGCGTCTGCCAGGCGCAGCAGCTCGGCCAGGTGCTGCAGCGAGCGCGTGCTCTGCTGCCCGCCCACCATCGTGAAGTGCGACTGGTGGCCGTTCAGCCAGGCCATGAACACCACGCCGGTCTTGTAAAAGCGCGTGGGCGCCTGGAAGATGTGGCGCGACAGCGCCACCGTGGGGCCGAGGATGGCGTGAAAGCGCGCCGTATCGCCCTGCGCCAGTGCGCTCAGCGCCGCGCTGGCGGCCGGCGCGATGGCATCGAAGATGCCCAGCAGCGCGTCGCTGTGCCGCTGCATGGGCGGGCCGCCGAAGTCGTCGCCGGCGATGAGCTCGGCGTAGTTGAAGTCATCGCCGGTGTACATGCGCACGCCCGGCGGCAGGCGCCGGCGCATGGCGATCTCCTTGTCCTTGTCGAGCAGCGAGATCTTGATGCCGTCCACCTTGTCCGCGTGCGCCGCGATGATGGAAAGCGCCGTGTCCATCGCGGCGTCCAGGTCGCGCGTGCCCCAGTAGCCGGCGAGCGCCGGGTCGAACATGTCGCCCAGCCAGTGCAGGATGACGGGGTGCCTGGCCTGGCTCAGCACGCGCCCGTACACGCGCTCGTAATCGGCCGGCCCCCGGGCCACGCGCGCCAGCGCCCGGCTGGCCATGACGATGAGCTTGCCGCCGAGCTTCTCGATGGCCTGCATCTGCTCCTCGTAGCCGCGGATCACGTCGTCCACGCTTTTCACCGCGTCGATGTCCAGGTGGTCGGTGCCGCAGCCGCTGGCAACCAGCGCGCCCGGCACGTCCCGGGCCGCGTCGAGCGAGCGGCGGATCAGTTCGAGCGAGGTCGGCCAGTCGAGGCCCATGCCGCGCTGGGCGGTGTCCATGGCCTCGGCCACACCCAGGCCCAGCGACCACAGGCGGCGGCGGTAGGCGATGGTTGCGTCCCAGTCCACCGCGGCGGTGAGCCAGGGGTCGCCGCCCGCCAGCGGGTCGGCCACGACGTGGGCAGCGGAATAGGCGATGCGGTTGAAGCGCGCGCCCGCCGCGGGCCGCTCGGGCGGCTGGCCGCGCAGGGTGTAGGGGGCGAGCCCGCCGGCCGTCGTGGGTAGCTGCAGGGTCAGGGCCATGGGAAACGACTCCGCGAAAATTACAAGGAAAATCGGGCTCCAGCGCTTGATGGGCAAGCGCCAGCAGCTATCAAAGCCGCAGTTCCGGCACGTCGATCCAGCGGCGCTCGCGCGAGCTTTGCAGCGCGGCCTCGACGAGCTGCACGCCCTTGGCGCCTTCCAGCAGGTTCCACTTGTAGGGCGCGTCCTCCACCACGTGGCGGATGAAGCGCTCCCACTGGATCTTGAAGCCGTTGTCGTAGACCTCCGAATCGGGAATCTCCTGCCACTGGTCGAAGAAATTCATGGTCTGCTTGACGTCGGGGTTCCAGACCGGGCGCGGCGTGGCCACGCGCGACTGGGCGCGGCACTCCTGCAGCCCGGCCACGGCTGAGCCCTCGGTGCCATCGACGTGGAAGGTCACCAGGTCGTCGCGCCGCACGCGCGTGGCCCAGCTCATGTTGATCTGCGCAATCACGGGCTCGCCGTTGTGGCCGGTGAGCGCGCAGGTGGCGTAGGCCGCGTCGTCGGCGGTGCAGTCGTAGGGCTGGCCGGCCTCGTCCCAGCGGCGCGGAATGTGCGTGGTCGCCAGGCAGCTCACCGCCTGTACCTCGCCGAACAGGTTGTCGAGCACGTAGCGCCAGTGGCACATCATGTCCAGAATCATGCCGCCGCCGTCTTCCTTGCGGTAGTTCCAGCTCGGGCGCTGGATGGGCTGCAGGTCGCCCTCGAACACCCAGTAGCCGAACTCCAGCTGCACCGACAGCATGCGGCCGAAGAAGCCCGCGCGGCGCAGCATGTCGAGCTTGCGCAGGCCGGGCAGGAACAGCTTGTCCTGCACGGCGCCGCTCTTCAGTCCCCGGGTGCGGCGCGCTTCGTCGGCCATGCGCGCGATGGCCATGGCTTCATCCAGGGTGGTCGCCACGGGTTTTTCGCAGTACACATGCTTGCCGGCGGCAATGGCCTTGGCCAGCAGTTGCGGGCGCATCTGCGTGGTGCCGGCGTCAAAGAACACGGTGTCGGCCGGGTTCGCCAGCGCGGCGTCCAGGTCCGTGCCCCAGCGCGCGATGCCGTGGGCCTGGGCGAGCGCCTGGACCTTTTCGGCGTTGCGGCCGATCAGGATGGGGTCGGGCAGCACCCGGTCGCCGTTGGAAAGCGGTACGCCACCCTGCGCGCGGATGGCGCAGATGGAGCGGATGAGGTGCTGGTTCATGCCCATGCGTCCGGTGACGCCGTGCATGATGATGCCGAGGGTTTGCGTGGTCATGGCTGGTGGTCGGTGGTGGAAGGGTGATGGGCCGCAGCGTCAAGGCGCGGTGGGGGTTCAGGTACCGGGGCGCAGCGCCTCGAGCGTGGTCCGGTCGGGTTCCGCGCCCGAGGCGAAACCGACGCTGGTGAGCGAGCGCAGGTCCAGCAACCCGTGGTGCACCGCAAGGTGCGCGTTGCCGTGGGGGGCCGCTTCGTACAGTCCGGGGTGCGCGTGCAGGAAGGCCGCTGCCTCGGCGGGCCCGCCACCCTGACCGGCGAAGCCGTCCACATAGTGGTGGCCGTTGCGTTCCACGTGCGTGAGGCCGATGAGGTTCACGAGCGCCAGATCCTGCTGTACCGCGAGGCCGGCCTGGGTCGTGAGGTCTTCGGCGGACATGAAGTACCGCGCGGCGTGAGTCTGGGCGTTGCGCCGGTGGCAGCGCGCGGCGTTGAGCAGCGAGCGGTAGACGCCCTTGCATTGCTTGCTCGAAACACCGGTGTAGCCCTGCTCGATCGCGCGCTCGAATGCGTCCATGCGGTCATCCGACTCGTCGATCAGTACCGGCCGCATCGCGGCGAGCGGCCGCACGTCGCTGGTGAGTGCCACGGCACGGGGCAGCGGTTGCTCGATGTAGTGCGTGTGGGCCGCGAGGCGCTCCAGCGCGGGGGTGGCAAGTACGCGGCGCCAGAACGCGACAGCCGCATCTGCGTCGGGGAACTGTTCGTTGCCATCGAGCGTGATGTCGATCTTCGGCAGTCGTTGGAGCACGGCCGCGATGCGCGAGAGGCGATCGATGTCGGCGGCCTCCTGCCCGCTGACCTTGAGCTTGTACCAGCGGCAGCCGGTTGCCTGGATGGTTTCCTCCAGAGTTTCGGGCAGACCGTCGTGGACGCGCTGCTGCACGTCGGCGTCGGTGATCGCGTCCAGCAACCCGACGGTGTGGCGCAGCGCAATCCGCGGGGCGGAGCGCAGGCTCGCAAGGAAACCGTCGAGGTCCAGTCCCGCGAGATCGGGCGTGAGGCGTGCGTCCAGGCCGATGGCGTTGGAACGCACCAGGTCGTAAAACGAATGGCCCAGCGCGTGGCCCAGCGCATCGAGCAGCGCGCGGTCCAGCACGGCCGGGCCGAAGCACGAAACCAGCGCGTTGTCGCCGCGCTCGGCACCGGCGGCTATCAGCGCCGAGTGGTGCGCGGCAAAGTGGCCGAACGCGGTGTCCGCCCGCGTGCGCGAAAGGTAGGCGTCGCGGCCCGCGTGCAGTGCGCGGCGCAACTGGTCGAAGTTGTCCTCGTTGGAGAGTGCCAGATTCTTGTCGAACCACTTGGGCGCCATGAGCTCGGCCGCCGCGCCCCAGCCGGAGCGTCCATCGGGCAGTGCCACGCGGGCGCGCACGAAGGCCTGCGGGCAGTGCGTGAGCGTGACCACGCCGAAGCGAAACGGCAGGCGCAGATGCACCGGGCGCTCGAACAGCTCGATCGCCTCGATGTGGAACCGTGCTGCCTCAGCGGCCATCGTCCAGGCCCTCCAGCACGCCGCGCAGGTAACCGATGGCGCGGGCGGCGCAACCGGCACCATCGGGCACGTAGTCAAAGGGTTCGACCGCAATCCAGTCGCCGTAGTGCCCCGCGCGTTGCATCGCCAGCACGGTGCGCAGAATCGGCGTGAACGCCATCGCGCCCTGCCCCGGCGCGCGCCGGTTCGGGTCGTTCACCTGGATGTGCGCCACCATGCCCGTGGGGATCCAGCGCGCCATCAGGGCGTCGACGGGTTCGGCCTCGGTCTGGCCCGCAGCGCTGCAGTCGATCATCGTGCGCAGCGCGGGCGTGTCGATTTCGCGCACCATCCGCACACCCTCCTCGACGGTGTTGATGAAGTCGGTTTCCGCGCGTGACAGCGGCTCTATGCAGTAGCGCACGCCGCAGCTCTGCGCCTGCCGTGCGGCGTGCGTCAGGCATGCGCGTGCGCGTTCCCAGGCGTGCGCCGGCGTGGTGTCCGCGGGCACCGAGCGCTGGTGGGGCGACCCGTGCACGAGATAACGCCCACCTATTGCCGCGCACAGTTCCACGAGACGGCGCATCACCGCGACGGTGCGTTCGCGCACGCTCGGATCGCTCGCGACGATAGAGAGGCCCGCGGGCGCGACGAGCAGCCAATGCAGTCCGGTGATTTCCAGCCCATGGTCCGCGGCAATGCGCGCGTACCGCGCCGCGTCCGCGTCGCTGAACCGCATCGGGTCATCCGTGAGCGTGAACGGCGCGACTTCGAGGCCGTCATAGCCCAGTGACGCGGCAAGTGCGCACTGCTGCTCGAACGGCAGCGGCCGCAGCACTTCGTTGCACAGCGCGATCTTCATCGCTCACGCTCCCGGGCGCCCGAATGCGCTGCGCAGGCCGCGCAGCAGCGCGGAGCGCGCCCGTCCCATGCCGCGGCGGAAGAACGGCACGTACAGCAGGAAGGTGAAGATCGTGATGGCGGCGAACCCGAGCGAGATCGGGCGCGTGAAGAAGGGCACCAGGCTGCCGTCGGAGAGCACGAGGCCACGTCGCAGGCTCTTGTCGAGCAGCGGGCCGAGCACCAGTCCAAGCACGAAGGGCGCCATCTCGTAGCCGCGCCGGCGCAGGAAGTACGCGCCCACGCCGATCGCCACCATGATGTAGACGTCGAACAGGCGCGAGGCCACGGCGAAGGCGCCCACGGTGCACAGCACGAACACGATGGGCATGAGCACGTCGCGCGGGACCTTGAGCACCTGCAGCATGGGCCGCACGCCGAACAGCCCGAACAGCAGGATCGCGATCGACGCGAGCGTGGTCATCGCGACCACCTGGTAAATGAAGTGCGGATGCTCGACCATCAGCATCGGGCCGGGTTGCACGCCGTGGATGATCATCGCGGCCATCAGCACCGCCGACGGCGCCGAGCCCGGCACGCCCAGCGCCAGCACGGGGATGAGGTGGCCCGGCACCGACGACATGTCACCCGTCTCGGCCGCCATCAGGCCGTCTATCGAGCCCTTGCCGAACTGCTCCTTCTCCGGGCTCACCGCCTTGGCTGCGGCGTAGGACACCCAGGCGCCAGCGTCCTCGCCGACGCCGGGCAGCAGGCCCGTGAACACCCCGATGAGGCCCGAGCGCATCACGGTCCAGCGGTAACGCACCAGGTCGCGCCAGCGTGGCAGCACCGAGTCGGTGAGATCATGGATCTTGCGCTCGATCGGGTCCGATAGCGCCATCAGCACCTCGGCCAGGCCGAACGCGCCGACCAGTGCCGGGATCAGCCCGATGCCGCCGGCCAGATCCTCCGAGCCGAAGGTGAAGCGGTGGTAGGCGTACATGCTTTCTTCGCCCACCTGCGCCAGCAGCAGGCCGACGAGGCCCATCATCCAGCCCTTGAGCGGGTCGCCGCCGACGATGCTGCCCGAGAGCGTTACACCGAACAGCGCGAGCCAGAAAAATTCGAAGGCACCGAACTTGAGCGCCACGTTGGCCAGCAGCGGTGTGAACGTGGCCAGGAAAATCACGCCGAACAGCGTGCTGGCGACGGCCCCCGACGTGGCGATACCGATGGCGCGCCCTGCCTGCCCTTGCTGCGCCAGCGCAAAGCCGTCGGCGCACGACGCCGCATTGGCGGCAGTGCCCGGAATGTTGAGCAGGATCGCCGTGCGCGAGCCCCCGTACAGCGCGCCCACGTACGAGCAGATCAGCACCAGGATGGCGTCGCTGCCCTTCAGGCTGATGGTGACCGTCGTGAGCAGCGCGATCGCGAGCGTCGCCGACAGGCCGGGCAGGATGCCCATGATCAGCCCGACGAATGCGCCGCCCAACCCGTACAGCAGCGTCATCGGTTCGAGGAAACTGACGTAGGCCGCGCCCAGGTCTTGCAGTCCTTGCAGCATGGATAACTCTCGGCAGCAATAAAGGTGCGCCGCCGCCCGGACTCAGGGCAGACGCACGAGGAAGAGGCGTTCGAACACCAGCCACACCACGACCGAGGCGAGGATGCCGATCAGCAGTGCCTTGCCCGCCGTACGCGCGCTGATGCGCCGCTTGGCGGGGTCGGAACTGATGCGGTCGAACAGCAGGATCGAGCCGGTCACGTACGCCGCGGACACCAGCCAGAACGGCAGGCCGCGGCCGATGAGCACCACGCTGTAGCCGCAGCACAGCAGCGTGGCCGTCACCACGCGCAGGCGCCTTTCGCGCTGCTCGGCCGTGCGGCCGGCGCGTGCCTCGTGCAGTGCGCCCCGCTGCACGCTGCGCAGGCCCATGATGGCGCCGACGATGATCATGCCGACGCCGAGCAGGCCCGGCACCAGGCCGGGCACGGTCAGCGGGTTGATGTGCTGGTCTTCGAGCCTGCCCATGCGCAGCGACGCGAGCACGACGATCACACCGAGCACCACCCAGCCGATCGCGTCGCGCAGATCGGCGCGCGCGGTGGCCTCTGGTTCCGGCGTTGGCGCGGTGCTGGGCGTTTGCGCCGGTTCGTCCGCCGTCGCGGGTGCGGACTGGTTCATGGCTCAGGGCCGGGGGATGCCCACCGTATCGGGTGAGACCTTGGCCTTGCCGCTGTCGAAGATGTTCCAGGCGTTGAGCTGTACGGCCGGGAACACGGCCTTCTGCGCAGCTTCGCCGTAGAGCGGGTCATAGAGCGCGCCGCGGGTAGTGGCGTATTTCTTGAGCGCTGCGTTGCCCGGCATCTTCTCGGCCCAGATCTGTTCCAGCGCCTTGATGACTTCGTCGGGCACGCCCTTGGGAATGAAGATGCCGAAGTAGTTCGCCGGCGCGCTCAGGCCCGGGATTTCCGCCGACAGCGGCGGGATCGTGCCGTAGCCTTCAAGTTCCAGCGGTTTGTCACCGACCGTCGCCAGCGGCCGCACACGCTTGCCGCGGATCATGTCGGCCTGCTCGACAGCGAGTTGCGTCGTCATGTCGGTCTCGCCCGCCACGGTGGAAAGCACGGCGGGGTTGCCGCCGTCGTAGGCCACTTCCTTGTACTGCACCCCGGTCGCCTTGACGATGCGGTCCATCGCCGCGTGGGCGGCCGAAGTGACGCCGGCCGTGGCCACGCTCACCTTGCCGGGACGCGCCTTCATGTCGTCGATCAGTGCCTTGGCGGTCTTCCATGGACGGTCGGGGTTGACGCCGATCACGGAGATGTTGGCGACGTTCAGGAACAGGTGCCAGTCCTTGATGCTCGCGTCCAGCGACCCCAGCGTCTGGTAGGTGCCCAGGTCCTGCGCGGCGCCTGCCGTCCAGGTGTAGCCATCCTTGGCGGCATTGAGCGCGCTGCGCGTGCCGATGGCGCCCGAGGCCCCGGGCTGGTTGACGATGACGATGGTTTGCCCCAGCAGTTTTTCCAGCTCTGCGGCGCAGATGCGTGTGACCTGATCGGTCGAGCCGCCTGCCGCCCAGGGCACGATCAGGTTGATCGGTCGCGAGGGTTTCCATTGCGCCAGCGCCGGACTGACGGCGGTGGCCGCGAGCGAGGCCAGGAAGGCGCGTCGCGCCAGAGTGTATTCACCGTGCATGGGTCATCTCCGTGGTTAATTCACTGGAACGTGAATTATAAAAATGCGATTTCCATCGTCAACCCGCGATATGGCGCTACGTCCTAAGGACATACCCTAGGATGACGTCGGTCATGTGGCCCAGGCGTTCGGCTTGCGCCTTGGGACTCATCAGGTCGCGCCCGAAGATGGACGACAGCGTGTATTTGTTGGAGAGGTAGAAGTAGGCGAGGCCGGCGATCGAGATGTAGAGCTGGACCGGGTCGACCCCGCCGCGAAACGTTCCGGCCTTGCGCCCGCGTTCCAGCACGTCCCCGAGGGTCTGGATCACCGGGGAATTCATCTCCTGCACGCGCGTGGAGCGCTCGAGGTGGCGTGCATGGTGCAGGTTCGCACTGGCCAGCAGCGTGAGGAATTCGGGGTGCGCGATGAAGTAATGCCAGGTGAACTCCACCAACCGGCGCACCGCGTCTGTGGGGTCCATCTCCAGCAGCCGCAACCGTTGTTCGGCGCTGCGGATTTCGGTGTAGACGCTTTCCAGAACCGAAAGAAACAGGTCGTCCTTGCTATTGAAGTAGTAGTAGATCAGCCGCTTGTTGAGGTCTGCGCGCGTGGCGATCCTGTCGATCCGCGCGCCTGCAAGGCCGTGTGCCGCGAATTCCTCGCGCGCCGCCTTGAGGATCGCCGCGCGCGAGCGTTGCGGATCGCGCGCGCGGGTGTCGGTTTCCATCGTGGTCATGCGATAGATTAACCCGTTGGTTACTTGTTTGTCGAGGACTCGTATCTACCAGTGTCTGTTGCACGGGTGCCCTTCAAGGAGGGCATACCGTGTTGCCCCTGTCCTGGCGCTTGCGGTGGCTGACGACTCAAGCGGCCAGCATCACCCGCGTGGGTGTTGCGCGTCCGATGGGAAACTGCCCGGTCGGTGCAGGGCAGCCGCACCGACGAGTTGACGGTCATGGTCATGCGTGGTCGCTGCTTCGAGCATCACCCAGGCGGCATTCGCAAAACGCCCATTGCCTGCACCGGTTTTCCTCGTCTGGCGGTCGTCAACCGTTGAGCCGCCGCGCAGCCGCGCCCACAGCAGGAACCCGGCGATGGCCAGGAAGATGCCCCCGATCACCGCCGCCCCGCGCGATAGCTGGCCGAACGTGCCTTGCACCTGTGCAGGCGGCAGCACCGATACCACGCAGGGTTGATGCAGCATTGAGCTGTCAAGGGCTGGTCCGATGCGCCACGGCGCGGCAGGCGCACCATCGGCCGACTGCGCGGTATCAGCCGGCTCGACCTGACCGAGCACAAACAGTTCGCTGCCGGGCGCGATGATTTCCTCGGCATAGCGGTAGCGGTTATCGCGCTTGAGCTCGCCGTTGCTGACGCTGTAGTTGTGGACTTCGCGCTCATATCTGGGCAGCACGGCGCCGCGGCGCGCGGGTGCAGGCCGGTCGGTCGGCCTGGGACCGGGGCCTTCCCATTCGCGCACTTCGCCGGGCACAGCCAGTGTGGTGCCCGCAGGCTGGATTGCACAGCGCAGCACCATTGCGTGCAATGCCGGGGTGGGCGGCAAGCGGGGAGCCTTCCGGCTCGTCCGAGCGCCCCAGGTCAGACGGGCAACGCGCGCTGCAGGATGGCGGCCGTGTCGATCTCGCGTGTGTCGATCGCGCCCGCCACGCGCGCGCCCATGCCTGCGTCGCCCAGCCGCGTCGCGATGAAGGCGTCGGCGACGCAGGCGGGCGTGTGCTGGCGCAGCAGGCAGCCCTGCGCGAGCAGCACGAGCTGCTGCACCAGCACACGGCCGAGCGCTTCGAGTTCGGCGGGCGCCGTGGTGACGAGCCGGGTGATGGATTGCAGCAGCGCCTTGAGCGCGGGCTCCGCCAGCGCCACGGGGGCGAGTTCGGCGAGCAACGCCTGCGCCGCCTCGGGCTCGCGCGCGAGTGCGCGCAGCACGTCCAGGCACATGACGTTGCCCGAGCCTTCCCAGATCGAGTTGACGGGCGCCTCCAGGAACAGCCGCCCGACGATGCCGTCGAGGATGTAGCCGTTGCCGCCCAGCACCTCCATGGTCTCGCCGGTGAGCTCGACGGTGCGCTTGCACACCCAGAACTTGGCCGCGGGCGTCATCATGCGTTTCCAGGCGCGCTCGGCGGGCGTGTCGTCGCGCTCGTAGGCGCGCGCCAGGCGCATCAAGAGCACCAGCGCGGCTTCGCTCTCGAGCGCCATGTCGGTGAGCACCGCGCGCATCAGGGGCTGCTCGGCCAGCGCCTTGCCGAAGGCGTGGCGCTGGCGCGTGTAGGCAATCGCCTGCACCAGCGCCTGGCGAAAGATCGCGCTGCTGCCCACCACGCAGTTCAGGCGCGTGAAGGTCGCCATCTCGATGATGGTGCGTATGCCCCTGCCTTCCTCGCCCATCAGCACGCCCCAGGCGTCGCGAAATTCCACCTCGCTGCTGGAGTTGCTGCGGTTGCCCACCTTGTCCTTCAGGCGCTGGATCTCGACCGCGTTCTTCGTGCCGTCCGGGCGCCAGCGCGGCACGTAAAAGCACGCGAACGGCCCGCCCTCGCCCACGCGCGCGACGACCAGATGCGCGTCGCACATGGGCGCGGAAAAAAACCATTTGTGCCCGCGCAGCAGGTATTCCTGCCCACGCCCCTCGGGGCCGATGGCCGTGGCCACGGTGGTGTTGGCGCGCACGTCCGAGCCGCCCTGCTTTTCCGTCATGCCCATGCCGATCCAGATACTGTCCTTTTGTGCCACGGGCAGGTCGCGCGGGTCGTAGGCGTTGCTGTAGAGCTTGGCGCCGAGCGCGGCCCAGAGCGCGTCCTCGCGCTGGATCAGCGGGATGCAGGCCTGCGTCATCGTCGCGGGGCAGAGCGTGCCCTGCTCGATCTGGCCGTGCAGGTAGAAACCCGCCGCCCACGCCGTCCAGCGGCCCGCCTTGCGCTCCTTGAACGGGAGCGAAATCAGCCCCTCGCCGCGGTACATCGCCATGAGCTGGTGCCAGCCGGGGTGAAACTCCACCTGGTCGATGCGCCGCCCGCGCGTGTCAAACGCATGCAGCTCGGGCGTGTGGCGGTTGGCCAGCGCCGCGAGTTCGTAGGTGGAATGCTGCCCCAGCAGTTGCGCGTAGCCGCCCAGTTGCGGCAGCGCCCACGCCGCGCCGTCGCGCTCGATGGCCTCGCGCAGCGCCGGGTCGGTCGCGAGCAGGTCGTAGTCGCGCAGTTCGGGGACCTGGTTGAAGACGTCGTGGGTGGGCTGGTTCATGGTGTGCCTCCGGGGGCGCAATCGCGGCTGCCTGGGGATGCGCCGGGCGCCGCAACCGCCGTCGCACCGACCGCGCGCCGCTGGAAACGCCGCGCCAGCGCCGCGCAGGTCATCAACTGCACCTGGTGGTAGATCATCAACGGGAGCAGCAAGGCCCCCATGCTGCCACCAGTGAAGAGCACCTGCGCAATAGGCACACCGGTAGCCAGACTTTTCTGTGAGCCGCCGAACAGCGCGGTGATGCGGTCTTCGATGGCAAAACCCAGCCGCCCCGTCGCCCAGTGGCAGGCCGCGAGCGCGATGGCCAGCACCACCACGCACACCAGCACCAGCAGGAGCAGGCGTTGCGCGGGCAATTGCTGCCAGATGCCATCAACCACCGCCTTGCTGAACGCGGTGTAGATCACGAGGTAGATCGACGACTGGTCCACGTGCTTGAGCACCGCGCGGTGCGCGTCCACCCACGCGCCGATGCAGCGGCGCGCGAGCTGCCCCGCGACGAAGGGCAGCAGGAGCTGCACCACCACGCGCGCCAGCGCCTGCCCGAAATCGATGCCCTGCACCGCCGCGCCGAGCAGCAGCAGCACCAGCGCGGGCGTGAGGAACACACCGAGCAGGCTGGAGACCGCCGCGCCGCAGACCGCGGCCGAGACGTTGCCGCGCGCCATCGAGGTGAGCGCGATCGCCGACTGCACGGTGGAAGGCAGCACGCAGAAGTACAGCACGCCGCGCGTGAGGTCCGCGCCGATCAGGGGCAGCAGCAGCGGCTGCGCCGCCCAGCCCAGCAGCGGAAAGCCGACGAAGGTGACGCCCAGCACGAAGCCGTGCAGCCGCCAGTGCGCCAGCCCCTGCAGCACCGCGGCGAACGACAGCTTGGCGCCGTGCAGGAAGAACAGCAGCGCGATCGCCGCGTTCGTCACCCAGCCCGCCCACCGCGCCGCCTCGCCGCGCACAGGCAGCACGCTGGCCAGCAGCACCAGCGCCGCGAGCGTGAGCACGAAAGAATCCGGAAGCCAGGAGGGGCGGCGCATGGGCGCGAGGTATAGCAGATGACATGCGTCGTATGCTGTCGCCGAGGAACCCACATGAGCACTTCATCCGCCACCCCCGCCTTCGATGCCGCTGCTGCCGCCGCGCACCTCACCCGCGCGTGGGACGAGGACATCACGCAGCAGATCAGCGACTACATCGCCATCCCCGCGAAGTCGCCAGCCTTCGCCGCCGACTGGCGCGAACAGGGCCACATCGAGACCGTGGTGCGCCGCGCCGCCGCCTGGGCCGAAAGCCAGCAGGTGGCGGGCCTGAAGCTCGACGTCGTGCGCCTGCCCGGGCGCACGCCCGTCATCTTCTTCGAGGTGCCCGCCGCGCACAGCGCGAGCACCCAGACCGCGCTGATGTACGGCCACCTCGACAAGCAGCCCGAGTTCGAGGGCTGGAGGAGCGGGCTCGGCCCCTGGACGCCGGTGATCCAGGACGACAGGCTCTATGGGCGCGGCGGCGCCGACGACGGCTACGCGATCTACGCCAGCATCGCCGCCATCAAGGAGCTGCAGCGCCAGGATGCGGCGCACCCGCGCATCGTCGGCCTGTTCGAGACCTGCGAGGAAAGCGGCTCGACCGACCTGCTGCCCTACGTGGATGCCCTGAAGGCGCGCCTGGGCGACGTGGCGCTTGTCGTGTGCCTGGATTCGGGCGCGGGCAACTACGACCAGCTGTGGCTCACCACCAGCCTGCGCGGCATGGCCAGCGGCACGCTGAAGGTGGAGATCCTCACCGAAGGCGTGCACTCGGGCGATTCATCGGGCCTCGTGCCCTCGTCGTTTCGCATCGTGCGCCAGGTGCTCGACCGGCTGGAGGATTCGAGCACCGGGCGCCTGCTGCCCGCAAGCTTTCACTGCGAGGTGCCGCCCGAGCGCCTCGTGCAGGCACGCGCCACGGCGGACATCCTGGGCCAGTCCGTCATCGGCAACTTCCCCTGGGTGCACTACGACTGCGCCAGCGGCCCGCAGGCGGCGCTCGCCACCACGAGCGACCCGGTGCAGGCGCTCCTGCGCCGCACCTGGGAGCCCACGCTCTCGATCACCGGCGCCGAGGGCCTGCCCGCGCTCAAGGACGCGGGCAACGTGCTGCGCCCCTACACCGCGTTCAAGCTCAGCCTGCGCGTGCCGCCGCTCGTCGATGCGGCCGCCTGCGTGGCCGAGATGAAGCGCATCCTCGAAGACAACGCGCCCTACCAGGCGCGCGTGACCTTCCACGCCGACGGCGCGGCCAACGGCTGGAACGCGCCCACCGTCGCGCCCTGGCTCGCGGGCGCGCTCGACGCCGCGAGCCAGGCCCAGTTCGGCGCGCCCTGCGGCTACATCGGCCAGGGCGGCACGATTCCGCTGATGAACATCCTGAGCCAGGGCTTCCCCAAGGCGCAGATGATGGTCTGCGGCGTGCTCGGGCCCAGGAGCAACGCACACGGCCCCAATGAATTCCTGCACCTGCCCTACGCCAAGCGCCTCACGGCGGCGGTGGCGCAGGTGCTCGCCGGCATGCCGTGACCCGCGGCAAGGCGGACCGGCGCGGTCATGCGTTCGAAGACGCGCGCAGCTCGCCGCCCTGCACCACCGCGCGGCACGGGTTGTGGCCGAACCAGTAGGTCAGTTCGTTCGGATGGTCGAACTCCCACACCGCCAGGTCCGCGCGCAGGCCGGCCCGCAGCAGACCGCGGTCGCCGAGCCCGAGCGCGCGCGCCGCGTGGTGCGTGATGCCCGCCACCGCCTCCAGCGGCGTGAGCCGAAAGAAGGTGCACGCCATGTGCGCCGCGAGCTGCAGCGACAGGCCGGGCGCGGTGCCCGGGTTGTGGTCGCTCGCGACGGCGATGGGCACGCCGGCGTCGCGCAGCCGCGCCACGGGCGGCAGATGGGTCTCGCGCAGCATGTAGTAGGCGCACGGCAGCAGCACGGCCACGCTACCCGCCGCCTTCATCGCGGCGATGCCGTCGGCGCTCAGGTATTCGAGGTGATCGGCTGAGAGCGCGCCGAAGGACGCGGCCAGCGCTGCGCCGCCCTGGTCGCTCAGTTGCTCGGCGTGCAGCTTGACCGGCAGGCCCAGCGCCCGCGCCGCCTCGAACACGCGCGCCACCTGCGCCGTGGAGAAGGCGATGGATTCACAGAAGGCGTCGACCGCGTCAACCAGCCCTTCGGCATGCAGCGTGGCCATCCACGCGCACACGGCGTCGATGTAGTCGTCGGGGCGGCCTTCGAATTCGGGCGGCAGCGCGTGCGCGCCCAGGTAGGTGGTGCGCACCTGCAGCGGCAGCTCGCTTCCTAAGCGCCGCGCCACGCGCAGGCACTTGGCCTCGTCCTGCAAGGAAAGCCCGTAGCCGGACTTGATCTCCAGCGTGGTCACGCCGCCCGCCATGAGCGCCTGCGCGCGCCTGCGCGTGCCGTGCAGCAGCGCGTCGTCGCTCGCCGCGCGCGTGGCCGCGACGGTCGAACGGATGCCGCCGCCGGCACGCGCGATCTCCTCGTAGCTTGCGCCGCCCAGCCGCATCTCGGCCTCGCGTGCGCGGTTGCCTCCATAGACCAGGTGCGTGTGGCAGTCGACGAGGCCGGGCGTGACCAGAGCGCCGCCGAGATTGACCTCTTCGTCGATCTGCGTCTGCGCGGGCAGCGCGGGCAGCGGCCCGACCCAGCGGATGAGCTCGCCCTCGGTGACGAGCGCGCCGTCGTCGATCAGGCCCCAGCCGCCATCGGCCAGGGTGGCAAGGCGCGCGTGGCGCCAGAGTTTGTGCATGAAAGCTCCTTCGCGGTCGCGCTCAATCCGTCCACAGCCGAGCCAACGGCGCGCGCAGGCCCGATGCGGCGGCGCCGCCCAACACCCGCGTGCGCGCCGCCTCGATGTCGGGCGCGAACAACCGATCCTGCGCGTAGAACGGTACCGCGCGGCGCAGCGTGGCGTGCGCTGTCTGCAGTGGGACGGAAGTCTGCAGCGGCCGATGGAAGTCCACGCCCTGCGCCGCCGCCAGCCATTCGATGCCGAGGATGGTGGCGGTGTTCTGCGCCATCTCCGCCAGGCGCCTGGCGGCGAACGTCGCCATGCTCACGTGGTCTTCCTGGTTGGCGCTCGTGGGCAGGCTGTCCACGCTGGCCGGATGCGCAAGCGACTTGTTCTCGGACGCGAGCGCCGCCGCCGTCACGTGAGCGATCATGAAGCCGCTGTTGAGCCCCGGATTCTGGACGAGGAAGGGCGGCAGGCCCGAGAGCGTGCTGTCGATCAGCAGCGCGATGCGGCGCTCGGAGATAGCGCCGATCTCGCTGATCGCCAGTGCCAGCGTGTCGGCCGCGAACGCCACCGGCTCGGCGTGGAAATTGCCGCCCGAAAGCACCTCACCGGTGTCGGCGAAGACCAGCGGATTGTCGGTGACGGCATTGGCTTCGATGAGCAGCGTGCGCGCGGCCTGCATGATCAGGTCGCGGCACGCGCCCATCACCTGCGGCTGGCAGCGCAGGCTGTAGGGGTCTTGCACGCGCTCGTCGTTGACGAGGTGGGAGCGGCGGATCCTGCTACCCTGCAGCAGGGCGCGCGTGACCTCGGCCAGCGCGATCTGCCCCGGCTGGCCGCGCAGCGCATGGATGCGCGGATCAAACGGCGCGTCGCTGCCCTTCGCGGCGTCGACGCACAGCGCACCGATCACCGTCCCCGCCTCCAGCAGGCGTTCGGCGAGGAACAGGCCGTGCAGCGCCAGCGCCGTGGATACCTGCGTGCCGTTGATCAGCGCCAGCCCCTCTTTGGCCGCGAGCGCGAGGGGTGCAATGCCCGCTTCGGCCAGGGCCTGCGCTGCGGGCAGGATGCGCCCGGCCACACGTACCTGACCCTCGCCGATGAGCGCGAGCGTCATGTGCGACAGCGGCGCCAGGTCGCCCGAGGCACCCACTGAACCTTTGGACGGAATCAAGGGCAGCACGCCCGCATCCAGCATGGCAAGCAGGGTATCGACGACCTCGGGGCGCACGCCGGAGAGACCGCGCGCCAGGCTCGCCGCCTTCATCAGCAGGACGAGGCGCACGACCGCATCGGGCAGCGGCGCGCCCGTGCCCACGGAATGCGAGAGGATGAGGTTGTGCTGCAGCTGAGCGAGTTGGGCGTTGGCGATATGCGTTTTCGCGAGTTTGCCGAAGCCGGTGTTGATGCCGTAGGCGGGATCACCCCTGGCAACGATGGCACGCACCGCCGCCGCACCCGCCTCCATGGCTGCGCGGCTTTGCGGTGCCAGGCGCACGGCCTGGGGCATCTGCCAGAGCGAGCGCAACTGGGTCAGACTCAATCGTCCCGGCTCGATCTCCAGCGCGCAGGCGTTCGTGGCGGCGTCGTCGGATGCCGGCGGCAGCGGCGCGAGCACCACCCAGGCCAGCGCCGGCGTCTCGCCGCCCTCGCCGGGCAGGTGTTCGATCACCGCGTCCCCGTCGCTTTCATGCGGGTCCACCCACCACAGGCCCTGGCCCGCCGTCAACACCTCGCCCGCGCAGCGCCAGCGCCCGGCCAGCACCATGCACAGGCCCGCCGGGGCGCTGCCCAGCTGCTGCGCGCCATGCACGGCCCGCATCTGTCCCTGCCACTGGCCTCGGCGCAGCATGAGGTTGAAGTCCGTCGAAATGCGGCCCGCCAGCGTGGCGTCGATCGCGGCCTCGCCCGCAAAGGCGAAGACCTTCCAGCGTTCCTGCAGCGCATGGTCGATGCCGTCGCCCGCACCGCGCAGGTGGGCGCCGTCGCCGTCCAGCAGCATGATCTGGCGGTCCACGCCGGGCAGCAGGGAAAACGGCCCGGGAGCGGCGAGCGTCGCCACGCTCACACGCCACTCGAAATCATCCAGCGTGCTGCCCTCGGGCCAGCGCACGATCTCGCGCGTGCTGCCGCCGCCGTTCTTCCACGGCATGGCAGCCAGCGTGTTCAGATCGAAGGTCCGCACGGGCATGCGCGCTGCGATACATCAGGCGATCATGGGCAGCTTCAGGCCGAAGCGCCTGGCCGTCTCGATGGCCTTTTCGTAACCCGCGTCGGCATGGCGCATCACGCCCGATCCGCAGTCGTTGACCAGCACGCGCGCCAGGCGCTCGGCGGCGGCATCGGTGCCGTCAGCGACGATCACCATGCCCGCGTGCTGCGAATAGCCCATGCCCACGCCGCCGCCGTGGTGCAGGCTCACCCAGGTGGCGCCGCCCGCGGTGTTCAGCAGGGCGTTGAGCAGCGGCCAGTCGCTTACAGCGTCGGTGCCGTCCTTCATGGCCTCCGTCTCGCGGTTGGGACTGGCGACGCTGCCGGTATCGAGATGGTCGCGCCCGATCACGATGGGCGCCTTGAGCTCGCCGCTCTTGACCATCTCGTTGAACGCCAGGCCCGCCACGTGCCGCTCACCCAGGCCCAGCCAGCAGATGCGCGAGGGCAGGCCCTGAAAGGCGATGCGTTCGCGCGCCATGTCCAGCCAGCGGTGCGTGTGCTTGTTCTCCGGGAAGAGCTCCTTGATCTTGGCGTCGGTCTTGTAGATGTCCTCGGGGTCGCCCGAGAGCGCTACCCAGCGAAACGGCCCCTTGCCCTCGCAGAACATCGGGCGGATGTAGGCCGGTACGAAACCGGGGAAGTCGAAGGCGTTCTTCACGCCCTCATCGAAAGCCGCCTGGCGGATGTTGTTGCCGTAGTCGAAGGTCGGCACGCCCATGGCCTGAAAGTCCAGCATGGCCTGCACGTGCACGGCGCAGCTCTGGCCCGCGGCCTTTTTCAGCGCCGCATGCTGCGCCGGATCGGCGGCGGCGGCGCGCCATTGTTCCAGCGTCCAGCCCTTGGGCAGGTAGCCGTTGATGAGGTCGTGCGCGCTGGTCTGGTCGGTCACCATGTCGGGGCGGATGCCGCCCGCTTTGGCGCGCCTGACCAGTTCGGGCAGGATGTCGCTGGCGTTGCCCAGCAGGGCGATGGAAACGGCTTCCTTTTTGGCCGTGTGCTGGGCGATGAGCGCCAGTGCCTCGTCGATGTCCCCGGCCTGCTTGTCCACGTAGCGGGTGCGCAGGCGAAAGTCGATGCTGGACTGCTGGCATTCGATGTTCAGCGAACAGGCCCCGGCCAGCGTTGCCGCCAGCGGCTGCGCGCCGCCCATGCCGCCCAGCCCGGCGGTGAGCACCCAGCGCCCGGCCAGATCGCCGTTGTAGTGCTGGCGACCCGCTTCGACGAAGGTCTCGTAGGTGCCCTGGATGATGCCCTGGCTGCCGATGTAGATCCAGCTGCCCGCCGTCATCTGGCCGAACATGAACAGGCCCTTGCGATCGAGCTCGTTGAAGTGCTCCCAGTCGGCCCACCTGGGCACGAGGTTGGAGTTGGCGATGAGCACGCGCGGCGCGTTCTCGTGCGTTTTGAACACGCCCACGGGCTTGCCCGATTGCACCAGCAGGGATTCGTCGGGCTCCAGCTTGCGCAGCGATTCGAGGATCTGGTCGAAGCACGCCCAGTCGCGCGCCGCGCGGCCGATGCCGCCGTAGACGACGAGGTCCTGCGGGCGCTCGGCCACCTCGGCGTCCAGGTTGTTCTGGATCATGCGGTAGGGCGCCTCGATCAGCCAGTTCTTGCAGGCAAGCTGGCTGCCGCGCGGGGCGCGAATGTGGCGGGAAGGATCGTGACGGGGGTCGGTGGTGGTGGTCATCGGTGTCTCCAGAAGGGGAAACAAAATGCTCAGTGCAGCCCGAGATAGGCGGCGGTGAGCGTGGGGTCGTTGCGGGCGTCGACGGCGCTGCCCTGCCAGACGGCGCGTCCGGACTCAAGCACGCAGATGTCGTCGGCGACCTTGAGCACGCGCTCGGTGTTCTGCTCCACAAGCAGCACCGTCAGGCCCTCGGCGCGCAGCGTGTTCAGCGCGTGATAGCACAGGTCGATCACCTTGGGCATGAGGCCGAGCGAGAGCTCGTCGATCATCAACAGGCGCGGGCGCGTCATGAGCGCGCGTCCGATCGCCAGCATCTGCTGCTCGCCGCCCGAGAGATTGCCCGCGAGCGAGTCGAGCCGCTCGGCCAGGCGCGGAAACAGCGCGAGCACGCGATCGCGGTCCTGCGCGAACACGCGCGCGGGCTGCACCAGGCCGCCCACGCGCAGGTTGTCCTGCACGGACAGGTCCTTGAACAGGCGCCGGCCCTCGGGCGAAATCGCGAGCCCCAGGCGCACCCGCTCGGTCGGCGGCAGGCGGCTGATGTCCTGGCCGTCGAACACGATGGCGCCGCCCTGCTGCTGCACATGCCCGGCGATGCACATCAGCGTGGACGACTTGCCCGCGCCGTTGGGGCCGAGCAGGCCGGTGATGGCGCCGGGGCGCAGCCTGAGGTTGAGCTCGTGCACCGCCTGAAAGGCGCCGTAGCCGCAGGAGAAGGATTGCAGTTCAAGCATGGCTCGTCTCCTCCTGCGCATCGGCGCCGAGGTAGGCGCTGCGCACCACGGGCTCGGCCATCACGGCCTGCGGTTCACCCTCGGCGATCTTGCGGCCGTTGTCCAGCACCACGAGGCGCCGGCAGATGCGCATGACCTCGCCCAGGTTGTGCTCGATCAGCACGATGGTGATGCCCTGGCGGTTGATTTCGGCGATGGTGTCGGCCAGGCCGTGCGCCTCCTTGGAATTGAGCCCGGCCAGCGGCTCGTCGAGCAGCAGCAGGCGCGGCTTGAGCGCCAGCGCGCGCGCCAGCTCCAGGCGCTTGAGCACGCCCAGCGGCTGGGTGGCCGGGCTCTGCCCGGCCAGGTGGGCGATGCCCACGCGCTGCAGTTCCTCGCGCGCCCGGGCCAGCTCCTGCGCATCCGAGACCTGCAGCAGCGCGCCCAGCGGCCGCCGCGTCTTGGCGCTGGCCGCGGCCATGGCCACGTTGTCCTGCAGCGAGATGCTGCGCAGCGGCCGCACCAGCTGCTGCGACAGCGCCAGGCCCATGCGGATGCGTTCGTTGATCGCATGCTCGTTCAGGCGCTTGCCGTCAAGCAGCACCTGGCCGCTGGTGGGCCGCACCACGCCGGTGATGGCGCGCAGCATGGTGGTCTTGCCCGCGCCGTTGGGGCCGATCAGGCCGAGCAGCTCGCCTTCATTCACCATGAAGGAAACGTCATCGACCGCCAGCAGTCCGCCAAAGCGCACCGTCACCGATTCGATGGCCAGCAAGGGAGAGGCGCTCATGCCTTGCCCTCCTTCGCCCCGGACGACGCGAAGAAACGGCGCACCAGCCCGGCGATGCCGCCCGGCGAGAAGCGCATCATCAGGAACAGCAGACCGCCATAGACCAGCAGCTTGTAGTCGCCGATGACCTGGAACCACGCCGGCAGCGCCGAGAGCACCGCCGCCGCGATCACCACCCAGGCCACCGAACCGATGCCGCCGAACACCACCATGGAGAGCACGGTGATGGATTCGATGAAGCCGAAGTTCTCGGCCCCGATGAACTGCAGGTGGTAGGCCAGCAGCGCGCCCGACAGACCCGCCAGTGCGGTGCCGATGGCAAACGCCGCCAGCTTGTAGCGCGGCACGTCGATGCCGAGCACGCGCATGGTGTCCTCGTCCTCGGCGATGCCGTTGAACACCCGCCCCATCCAGGTGCGGCGTATGTAGATGGACAGGCCCGCCACGACCGCCGCCAGCACGATGGCCAAGACCATGAAGCCCAGCTTGCCCATGCCGTGGTCGGGAATCGAGGAAATACCCATCTCGCCGCCCAGCCAGTCCTGCTGGCGCACGAAGCCGACGAAGAGGAACACCACGCCCATGGTGGTGATCGCCAGGAAGTCGTCGCGCACGCGCAGCGAGGACAGGCCGACGATGACGCCGAGCACGCAGGCCAGCAGCATGGCCACCGGCAGCGTCGAGAGGAAAGGCCAGCCGGCCTTGCCGAGCATCGCCGCGGCGTAGGCCCCGACGCCCTGAAAGGCCGCGTGGCCCAGGCTGATCTGGCCGCAGAAGCCGGTGATCAGGTTCAGCGACAGCGCGAAGATGACGCTGATCGCCATGGTGGTGAGCAAGGTGATTTCGTAATCCATGGTCTCTTCCTCACCGCCGCGCGAACAGACCCTGGGGGCGCACCATGAGCACCGCGATCAGGAAGGCGAAGGCAATCGCGTTGCGATCCAGGAACTGCCCGATGTAGATGGTGCCGAAGGACTCCACCACGCCCAGCACCAGCGAGGCCGCGAGCGTGCCTGGTACCGAGCCCAGGCCACCCAGCACGATGATGGCCAGCGCCTTGTAGGACGGCACGCTGCCCATGGTGGGCTCCACCAGGTTGTTGAGCAGCGCCACCCAGACGCCGGCAAAACCCGCGAGCGCCGAGCCGACGAAGAAATTGATGTCGCGCACCTGGCGCAGCGAGATGCCGAAGGACTCGGCCATCTGCGGGTCGGTCACCGTCGCCTGGCAGGCTACGCCGATGCGCGTGCGCGACTGCAGCCAGGCGAGCACGCCGATGATGAGCACCGTGCCCACCATCATCCAGATTTCCGCCAGGCTCAGCTGCAGGCCGCCGCCCAGCGCTACCTGCCCCTGCATCTGCGGCGTGGCGAACGACAGGCCCTGGGCGCCGAAGAGGATGCGAAAAGCCTCCTCGGACGCGATGTACAGACCGATGGAAGCGATCAGCGCCACGAAGGGCGGCTGCGAGAGCAGCGGCTGGTAGGCCAGGCGGTACATCAGCACCCCGGCGATGCCCGCCAGCACCGCGGCGCTGACGAAGGCCAGCGTCAGGCTTCCGGTGGCGTTGGTGACCAGCACGCCCGCGTAGGCGCCCAGCGTGAACAGCGAGGCATGCGCGACGTGCAGGATGCGCAGCAGGCCATACACCAGGGTCAGGCCCAGGGCGATCAGGGCATAGATGCTGCCCTGCACCAGGCCCTGGACGACGAGTTCCAGATACAGCATGGTCTGTGCGCGAACCGCGTGCTTACTTGGCCTTGGTCGGCGGCGCCAGCAGTACCGGATCGTGGATCACGCTGTGACGGTGGAAGGCCTTGTCCTTGACGATCTGCACCTGCAGATCCTTCTGCACCTCGTGCAGGTCGTTGAACGAAAGCTTGCCGATCGGCGTGTCGTAGGTGCCCGCGGCCAGCGCGTCGCGCAGCGCGGCGCCGCCCTTGCCCTCGGTCTTCTTCAGGCCGTCTATGGCCACCAGCGTGGCGGTGTAGCTGGAAGCGGCCACCATGTCGGCGCCCACGCCCGTGGCCTTCTTGTAGTCGGCCAGGAAGGCCTTGGTCACGGGTGAGTCGGAGTCGCGATCCAGCGAGGTGGTCACCAGCGTGCCCTCGGAGGCCGGGCCGGCGATCTCCATGAACTTCTCGGAGTCGTAGCCTTCCTGCCCGATGATGGGCACGGTGATGCCGGCGGCGCGCAGCTGGCTCACCAGCGGGCCGGCGTTGAAGTAGTAGCCCGAGGCATAGATGACCTCGGGGTTGTCCGCCTTGACCTTGCTCACCAGCGGGCCGAACTGGCGGTCGGACATGCCGTACTCGTACTCGTTGATGATCTTCAGGCCGAGCTTCTGCGCGCCGTCCTTGAAGCCCGCGGCCAGCGACTGGCCGAAGTCGTTCTTCACCGTGATCAGCGCCACGTTCTTCTTGCCCAGCTCCTGCACGAGCTTGGCGCCGCCGCGCCCCTGCACCTCGCCCATGGCCGAGACGCGGAACATGTAGTCGCCCGCGAGCGTGACGTCGGGGTGGATGGAATAGGCCACCACGTAGGGCACCTGCGCCTTCTGGAAGATGGACGCGGCCGCGCGCGTGGAGCCCGAATACGAGCCCGAGACGCCGACGACGACCTTGTCCTTCTCGATCATCTTGGTGACCGCGGGCACCGCCTCCTTGGCCGAGGCCTGGTCGTCATAGACCACGAGCTCGAGCTTTTGCCCGGCCACGCCGCCGGCCGCATTGGCCTCGGCCACGGCGAGCTTGGCGCCTTCGAGCGCGGACTTGCCGTCGGCCGCGGCAAAGCCGGTGGACGGCACGTTGAAGCCGATCTTGATGTCGGCCCAGGCGGCGCCCACGGGCAGGGCAAAGGCCAGTGCGGCGACCAGCAGCTTGGGGACAAACGGTGATTTCATGAGCTTCTCCTTGGGGATGGACCTCTGGACGGAACAGGTGACTCGTTGTTTAATGCCTATACAACAATCAGGATTTGATCATCTAGTTGTATATACATCTCACAACGCGAATTTAGACAAGGTGCTTTTGCATGTCAACATCAAAACCGCCAAAACAAGGGATAACCCTAATTCATCGAACCCGTTGCGCACGCCCCATGCTCCCTCATCCGATCCGCGACAAACGCCCGCCCGCCTTCCAGGCCATCAAGGACCACGTACTGCGCCAGATCCATGAAGGTGTCTGGCGCGAAGGCGACGCCATCCCCGGCGAGGAAGCGCTGGCGCGCAGCTTCGGCGTCTCGCGCATGACGGTGAACCGCGCGCTGCGCGAGCTCAGCAGCGAGCAGGTGCTCGAACGCGTGCAGGGCTCGGGCACCTTCGTGGCACAGCAAAAGTTTCTGGCCACGCTGGTGGAACTGCGCAACATCGCCGACGAGATCACCGCGCGCGGCCACCGGCATTCGAGCGAACTGCAGCTGCTCGCGCGCACGCGCGCCGGCGATGCGCTGGCACGCCAGATGGGCCTGGCGCCGCGCACCACGGTGTTCCATTCGGTGATCCTGCACTTCGAGAACGACGCACCGCTGCAGGTGGAAGACCGCTACGTCAACCCGCACGTCGCGCCCGACTACCTGAAGCAGGACTTCACCCACTTCACGCCCAACGCCTACCTGATGCAGGTAGCGCCGCTGCAGGGTGTGGATTTCGAGATCGAGGCCGACACCCCCATCGGGAACGTGCGCCACCTGCTGCGCATGGCCGAGGACGAGTTCTGCCTCGTGCTGCGGCGCACGACGCGCTCCATGGGGCAGGTGGCCTCGGTCGCGTCCATGTGGCACCCGGCCAAGCGCTACCGCTTCACCGGGCGCATCTGAGAAAGAGGATTGGCATGACCCAAGACACTCCCTGGCACGGCCGCGACGACAGCGCCGAAGCGGGCGACACCCGCCGCCTGCACCAGATCGTGCGCATGGGCGAGGCCGTGCAGACCGGCGCCGCCGCGCTGCTCGGCTTCGCCAGCGACGCGGGCGTGGCGCGCAACCACGGCCGCCCAGGCGCGCGCCGCGGCCCCGAGGCGGCGCGGCGCGCGCTCGCCAGCCTGCCCGCGCACGACCTGCAAGCGCTTTGGGACGCGGGCGACGTCGCCTGCGAGGGCGACGCGCTCGAAACCGCCCAGGCCGCGCTCGGCGCGCGCGTCACGCGGCTGCTCGATGGCGGCGCGCGCCTCGTCGTGATCGGCGGCGGGCACGAGGTCGCCTGGGGCGACTTTCAGGGCCTGCGCGAGCACCTGTACCCGGGCGGGAGGAAGAACGGGCGCCTGCTGGTGCTCAACCTCGACGCCCACTTCGACCTGCGCTCCAGCCGCCCCGGCAACTCCGGCACGCCGTTCGACCAGATCCTGCAGGACGCCACCGAACGCCACCTGCCCGTGCGCTACGCCTGCCTCGGTGTCTCGCGCCTGGGCAACACCCCCGCGCTCTACGAACGTGCGCGCCACCACGGCGTGCACTGGGCCGAGGACACCGAAATGCAGGAGCGCCACCTGGACGCGCGCCTGGCGGACATAGACCGCCTGCTGGCTGACGCCGACCACGTCTACCTCACCATCGACACCGACGTGCTGCCCGCCAGCATCGCGCCCGGGGTCTCCGCCCCCGCGCCCTACGGCGTGCCGCTGCCCGTCATCGAAGCCTGCGCCCGCCGCGTGAAGGCCAGCGGCAAGCTGCGCCTGGCCGACATCGCCGAGTTCAATCCCGAGCACGACATCGACAGCCACACCGCGCGCGCCGTGGCGCGGCTGGTGTGGACGTTGCTGCAGCCCTGAGGGCCCGCTCAGAACGTCCCCGGATACAGCCCGCCGTCCAGCAGCAGGTTCTGCCCCGTGAGGTAGCCCGCCTGCTGGCTGCAGACGAAGGCGCAGAGCGCGCCGAATTCGTCGGGGGTGCCGAAGCGCCGGGCGGGCACCTGCGCGGCCTGCGCGTTGCGCACGTCGGCCAGCGGCGTGCCGGTCTTCTGCGCGGCCGCCTCCAGCGTGGCGCGCAGGCGGTCGGTGTCGAACTTGCCGGGCAGCAGGTTGTTCACCGTCACGCCGCGCGCGGCGATACCTGAGCGCGCCAGGCCCGCGACGAAGCCGGTCAGGCCGCTGCGCGCGCCGTTGGACAGCGCCAGGATGTCGATCGGCGCCTTCACGGCGCTCGACGTGATGTTCAGGATGCGCCCGAAGCCGCGCTCGGCCATGCCGTCCACCACCGCCTTGATGAGTTCGATCGGCGTGAGCATGTTGGCGTTGACCGCGCGCTGCCAGTCGTCGCTGGTGAAGTCGCGGAAGTTGCCGGTGGGCGGGCCGCCGGCGTTGGTCACGATGATGTCGAAGGCCGTGCCCGGCCCGCCCGGCGCGGCCCAGACGGCGGCGCGCCCTTCGGCGGTGGTGATGTCGCAGGCAACGGCCACCACCTTGGGCTCATTTTGGCCTGCAGCGCTTGCCCAGCGTGCGCCGGCAGCTCTGAGTTCGGTAGCAGCCTGCTGCAGCGGCGCGGCGCCGCGCGCGTTGACGAGCAGGTTCACGCCCTCGGCGACGAGCGCCTTGGCGCAGCCGTGGCCCAGCCCCTTGCTGGCGCCGCAGACGAGTGCCCAGCGGCCGGCGATACCCAAGTCCATAGCGGTGTTCCTTGATGACAGATCGCGATCGTACCCACCGTCACGCCGCAGGCAGCGTGAGGCGCATGCGCAGGCCGCCCAGCGGTGCGGCAAGCGCCTGCACGCCGCCGCCGTAGGTCTGCGCCAGCGTGCGCACGATGTCGAGCCCCAGCCCGGCGCCGCCGCGCGTGTCGCCCAGTTGCACGCCGCGTTCGAACATGCGTTCTCGCTTGGCCTCGGGGATGCCGGGGCCGTCGTCGTCGATGGTGAAGACGACATGCGCGCCCTCGCGCTGCACCTCGACGAGCACGCGCGTGCGCGCCCACTTGCCGGCGTTGTCGATGAGATTGCCCAGCATTTCATAGAGGTCCTGCGCCTCGCCGCGAAAGCGTGCGGGTGGCGCGCCGGGCGCGAGCTCGAAGGCTACGGCGCGGTCGCCGTGCAGCCGCGCCATGGTGCGCAGCAGCGCCTGCAGCGGCTCCAGCACCGGCGTGGCCACGCCGGTGGCGCGCACCGCGGCGCTGGCGCGTGCGTGCGCCAGGTGCCAATCGACCTGGCGGCGCGCGGCCTCGGCCTGTTCGCCCACCAGGCGGGCCAGCGGCGTGTCTTCCCGCGCGGCCGCGTTGGCCAGGATGGTGAGCGGCGTGTGCACCGCGTGCGCGAGGTTGCCGGCCTGCGCGCGGGCGCGCTGCACCATCGCGGCGTTTTCCGCGAGCACGTGGTTGAACTCGTCGA
This sequence comes from Burkholderiales bacterium, assembly GCA_026954015.1. Classification (GTDB taxonomy): domain Bacteria; phylum Pseudomonadota; class Gammaproteobacteria; order Burkholderiales; family Burkholderiaceae_C; genus Comamonas_C. Next base: position 179,791 of record JAIXLP010000050.1, read on the forward strand.
CCAGCGGCGTGAGTTCTTGCGGAAAGCGCCCTTCAAGTCGCTCGGCCGTGCCGGTGCGCACGGCGGCGAGCCGGCGGCGCAGCAGCGCCAGTGGCGCGAGCGCCATGCGCAGCTGCAGCGCCACGGCCAGCAGCAGCCCCGCGGCCAGCACGCCCAGCGCCAGCCACAGCAGCCGCGAAAAGCGCGCGACGGGCTCGGCGATGAGCGCCTCGTCGCCCGCCACCGTGAGGCGCAGCGGCGGCGCGTCGTCGTCGGGCAGGTCCACGGTGCGCGTGAGCGCGAGCAGCCGGTGGCCTTGCGGCCCGGTCAACTGCAGCCGCTGGTCGCCCGGGCCGGGGGCGGCGGGCAGGGTGAGGGTCTGGTCCCAGAGCGAGCGCGAGCGCGCGACGGCTGCCTGGGGCGCGGCGCCCAGCCGGTCGATCTGCCAGTACCAGCCCGAAAGCGGCTGCGCCAGCCGCTCGTCGGTGGCCAGTGGCGCGAGCACGGGCTTGCCCCCGGCCCAGTCGAGCGCGCCGCTGAGCTGGTTGAGCTGCACCGCAAGCTGCGCCTGCCACTGCGCGGTGACGTGGTCGCGAAACAGCGCGGTGAGGCCCCAGCCGGTCACGGCGAGCGCGAGCGCCACCCAGGCCAGCGTGCCCACGAGCAGCCGCCAGCGCAGCGACCCGTTCATGCGTGCGCGCCCGGTTCGGTCAGCCGGTAGCCCAGGCCGCGCACGGTGGCGATGCTGCCCTCGGGCAGCTTCTTGCGCAGGCGCGCGACGAAGACCTCGATGGTGTTGGA
>JAIXLP010000081.1 GCA_026954015.1 Burkholderiales bacterium
ACCGCTGACCTCTTGCATGCCATGCAAGCGCTCTCCCAGCTGAGCTATACCCCCCTTGGATTCGGGCTGTGAATCACTTCACTGCCGTCATCACCTGAGCCTCGCATTATAGACAGATTTTCAGCGTGTTTTCAAACGTGCGAGGATTTTTTCGCGTCCGAGCAGTTCCAGCACCGCATCGACCGAGGGCGTGTGCGCCGTGCCCAGCGTGAGCACGCGCACGGGCATGGCCAGTTGCGGCATCTTGGCGCCCTGGGCCTTGAGCACGTCCTTGAGGGCCGCGGCAATGGCCTCCTTGCTCCACTGCACCGTGGCGATGGCGCCGGCAAAGGCCTCCAGCAGGGGTTCGGCCGCGGGCGTCACGTGCTGGGCCAGGTCGGCGGCGTTGCGCTCGATGGCGTCCACGTAGAACAGGCGGATCCAGGCGGCCAGGTCGACCAGGGTGTCGCAGCGGTCCTTGAACAGCGCGCACAGGCGCGGCAGGCGCGCGTCGAGGTCGGCGGCCGGCACGCCGGCCTGGACCACGAAGGGCGTGACCAGCGCGGCCAGGGCTGCGTCGTCCAGGGCCTTGAGGTGCTGGGCGTTGACCCAGCGCAGCTTGGCCTCGTCGAACTGGCCGGCGCTCTTGCCCAGGTGGTCGAGGTTGAACCATTCCAGGAACTGCGCGCGGCTGAAGATTTCGTCGTCGCCGTGGCTCCAGCCCAGGCGCGCGAGGTAGTTGACCATGGCGTCGGGCAGGTAGCCCGCGTCGCGGTACCAGGTCACGGGCTTGGCGCCGTGGCGCTTGCTCATCTTCTCGCCCTGCTCGTTGAGCACCGTGGGCAGGTGGGCAAACACGGGCACCTGGGCCCCCAGGGCCTCGAAGATGTGGATCTGGCGCGGCGTGTTGTTCACGTGGTCGTCGCCGCGGATGACGTGGGTGATGCCCATGTCCATGTCGTCCACGCAGACGCAGAAGTTGTAGGTGGGCGTGCCGTCGGGGCGGGCGATCACCAGGTCGTCGAGCTCGCTGTTCTGGAACTCGATGCGGCCCTTGCACTGGTCGTCCCAGCCGACCACGCCGCCCTGGGGCGTCTTGAAACGCAGCACGGGCTGCACGCCGGCGGGCACGGGCGGGAGCTGCTTGCCGGGCTCGGGGCGCCAGGTGCCGTCGTAGCGGGGCTTTTCCTTGTTCGCGGTCTGGCGCTCGCGCAGCGCGTCGAGCTCCTGCACGCTCATGTAGCAGGGGTAGACATGGCCGCTCGCCTGCAACTGCGCCAGCACGGCCTTGTAGCGGTCCATGCGCTGCATCTGGTAGTACGGGCCTTCGTCGATGTCGAGCTGCAGCCAGGCCATGCCTTCGAGGATCACGTCCACGGCCGCCTGGGTGGAGCGCTCCTGGTCGGTGTCCTCGATGCGCAGGATGAAGTCGCCGCCGTGGGCGCGCGCAAAGGCCCAGGGGTAGAGCGCCGAGCGGATGTTGCCCAGGTGGATGAAGCCCGTGGGGGACGGGGCGAAGCGGGTGCGTACTCTGGCTTGGTTCATAGCGTGTCGAGGCCTCGCAGCAGATCGGCCTTGAGATCGTCCATGTGCTCCAGGCCCACCGAGATGCGGATCAGGCCCTGTTTGACGCCCGCGGCCTGGCGCTGCTCTTCGGTGAGGCGCCCGTGCGAGGTGCTCGCGGGGTGGGTGATGGTGGTCTTCACGTCGCCGAGGTTGGCGGTGACCGAGCACACGCGCGTGCGGTCGATCACGTGAAAGGCGTTGGCGCGCAACTGCTCGGGCGTGGTGCCCGCGACATCGAACGCGAGCACCGTGCCGCCCATGCCGCTTTGCTGGCGCATGGCGAGCTCGTGCTGAGGATGGCTCGCGAGGCCCGGATAGTGCACGCGCGCGACCTTGGGGTGGGCTTCGAGCCAGGTGGCAAGCTCCAGCGCGGCGGCGCTTTCCGCCTTGACGCGCAGCGCCAACGTTTCCAGGCCCTTGAGAACCACCCAGGCGTTGAAGGGCGAGAGGTTGAGCCCGCCGCTGCGCAGGAAGGTGCCCATCACGCCATCGACGAGTTTTTCGGTACCGCAGACGGCGCCCGCCATCACGCGGCCCTGGCCGTCGATGAGCTTGGTGCCCGAGTGCACGATGAGGTCGGCGCCGAACTCGATGGGGCGCTGCAGCACGGGCGAGGCGAAGCTGTTGTCCACCGCGAGCAGCGCGCCCGCATCGTGCGCGATGGCGGCCAGCGCCGCGATGTCGCACAGGTCGGTCAGCGGGTTGGTGGGCGTCTCGGCGAACAGCAGGCGCGTGTTGGGGCGCACCGCCGCCTTCCAGGCCGCGACGTCGGTCTGCGAGACGAAGCTGGTTTCCACGCCGAAGCGCGCCATTTCGCCGCCCAGCAGCTTCATGGTCGAGCCGAACATGGATTGCGAGGCGATCACGTGGTCGCCCGCCTTGAGCACGGTGAGCGCCACGAGCAGGATGGCCGCCATGCCCGTGGTCGTGGCCACCGCGCATTCGGTGCCCTCCATCTTCGCCAGACGCTGCTCGAAGCTCGCCACCGTGGGGTTGGCGGTGCGGGTGTAGGTGTAGCCCGGCTCCTCCTTGGCAAAGCGGCGCGCGGCGCTTTCGCAGTCGTGCTGCACGAAGCTGCTGGTGAGGAACAGCGCCTCGCTGTGCTCGCCGTAACTGCTGCGCGCCACCGCTTCGCGCACGGCATAGGTTTCGGGGTGCAAGCCCTCGGGGAGATCGGATGTTGCCTGGGTCATGGTTACTCCAAAACAGGAGCTGATCGCGCTTGTCCACAAAGGATTTCAAATGGATTTGTATCTGAAATCCAGTTCTGGCAGGCGCGGCGTGCTCACCTTTATGCGGTTTCGGCATTGGGCAAGGACAGACGCGAACCCTGCGCATCCCCGTCGGCCTCGCCCTGCTCGCGCTCGGCGCGCATCGCGGCCAGATCGGCCTCGGTCATGCCGGTGATGTAGTGGCCGTCGAAGCACGAGGCCTCGAAGCCCGCGACCTGCGGATGCACCGCGCGGATCGCGCGCTTCATCGCCTCCAGGTCCTGGTAGATCAACGCGTCGCAGCCGATCCAGGCGCGGATTTCCTCCACCGTGCGGCCGTTGGCGATCAGCTCCTCGCTCGTGGGCATGTCGATGCCATAGACGTTCGGAAAGCGCACCGGGGGTGCGGCCGAGGCGAGATACACCTTGCTCGCGCCCGCGTCGCGCGCCATCTGCACGATCTCTTTCGAGGTGGTGCCGCGCACGATGGAATCATCGACCAGCAGCACACGCTTGCCCTTGAATTCGCTGGCGATCGCGTTGAGCTTCTGGCGCACCGACTTCTTGCGCGTGGCCTGCCCCGGCATGATGAAGGTGCGGCCCACGTAGCGGTTCTTCACGAAGCCCTCGCGGTACGGGATGCCGAGCTTGTGCGCGAGCTGCATGGCGCTGGGGCGGCTCGATTCGGGCACCGGGATGATGGTGTCGATCTCGCTCGGCGGCACGGTGGAGATCACGCGCTTGGCCAGCGTCTCGCCCATGTTCAGGCGCGCCTGGTAGACCGAGATGCCGTCCATCACCGAGTCGGGGCGCGCGAGGTACACGTATTCGAAGATGCAGGGGTGCAGTTCGGTGTGCTCGGCACATTGCGCGGATTCGATGCGGCCATCGTCGTGCACGATCATCGCCTCGCCCGGCGCCACGTCGCGCGTGAGGTGCAGCGAGGTCCCCTCCAGCGCCACGGATTCGCTGGCCACCATCACCGTGCCGTCGTCGCCCTGGCCCAGGCACAGCGGGCGTATGCCCCAGGGGTCGCGAAACGCGAGCAGGCCAAAGCCCGCGATCAGCGCCACCACGGCGTACGAGCCCTGCACGCGCCGGTGCACCGCGCGCACGGCGGCGAAGACCTCCCCGCTCTGCAGGCGCGCGCCCTGCGTGGCCCGCGCCAGTTCGTGCGCCAGCACGTTGAGCAGCACCTCGGTGTCGCTGCCGGTATTGGTGTGGCGGTGGTCGTTTTCGAACAGCTCGCGGCGCAACTGCCGGGCGTTGGTCAGGTTGCCGTTGTGCGCCAGCACGATGCCGAACGGCGCGTTCACGTAGAACGGCTGCGCCTCTTCCTCGCTCGTGCTGCTGCCCGCCGTCGGGTAGCGCACCTGCCCCAGGCCCCGCGTGCCCGGCAGCGCGCGCATGTTGCGCGTGCGAAAGACGTCGCGCACCATGCCCTTGGCCTTGTGCATGAAGAACTTGCGGCCCTGCTCGGTGACGATGCCGGTCGCGTCCTGCCCCCGGTGCTGCAGCAGCAGCAAGGCGTCATAGATGAGCTGGTTGACGGCACTGCGACCGACGACACCGACGATTCCACACATGGTTTTTTCCTTTGTGGGCGGCCTGCGCGGCGCCCTCACGCTTCACACGGGCCGCACGCTCACCCACTCGCGCGGCAACACCGGCCCAAGACCCTGGAGCACACCCTGCAGCGCGGGCACCACACGCGACTGCTGCCACCAGGCCTCGGCAGGCACGGGCGTGAAGCCCGCAGCCCAGACGATGACGAGCAGCAGAGCCAGCCCCCGCACCACGCCGAACAAGGCGCCCAGCGCACGGTCGGCCGGCCGCAATCCGGCCACGGTGATCAATTTGCGAGCCAGCGCGGCCAGCAGGCCGCAGGCAAACACCACGACGATGAACAGCAGGATGAACCCCGCCACCGGACGCCACGGCGCCTGCGCCTCGCCCCAGGGCAGCAGCGCGCCCGCTTGCACCGCCCACCAGCGCGCCACCACGAAGGCCAGCACCCAGACGACAGGCGACAGAACTTCAAACACCAGGCCGCGCCACGCACCCAGCACCAGGGAAACCATCAACACCGCCAGCAAGCCCCAGTCAAGCGCGGCCATGGGCTTCGTCGCGTGCACCGCGCATCACAGCGCCAGAACGACGCCATCGAGCCCCAGGCCCTTGATGCGCCCCAGGGCCTTGGCTGCCTCGGCACGGCTGGCAAACGGGCCCACGCGCACGCGCGTCGTACGTGTGCCATCCTTGCCCTGAATCTCTTGCGCATAGGACTTGATGCCGGCGCGCTCCAGCCGCGCGCGCACCTCGCGCACCTTGCCCTGGTCGGCGTACGCGCCCACTTGGACGACGACGCGTTCGCCCTGAGCGCTGGCCGCGGGAGCCGCCGCCACGGCCGTGGGCGCGTGTCCTTCGAGCAGGGCGCGGGCACGGGCGGCGTCGCCGTTCGCCGCACTGGAGGTGGGCTCGCTGGCGCCGTGCGGCTTCTTCGGCGCCGCCGCGGACACCTCGGATTTGGGCTTGGGTTCGGCCTTGTGCTCGGCCTTGCTCTCGGCCTGGGGCGTTGTCCTGGGCTCGGACTTGATCTCTGGCGCCACCGCAGCCGGGGGTCGGGCAGAGGGAGCGGGTACCTGCACCGGCGCAGGGACGGGTATGGGTATGGGAGGCGGTGCGGCTACCGCGGCGGCCGCCTTGGGCGGATTGCCGTCCACCTGCTCTTCACCCGCCACGAGGCCCGCGTCGGCCGCGGCCTTGCCGTTGTCCGCCGCCGCGGAAGCGCCCTGCACCGCCAGAGGCGCGCTGGCATTGCGGTCAGGAATGTCGATATTCACCCTCACGGGCACGGTGCGCGGCTCGGTATCGAAGACCAGCGGGAACACGATGACGCCCGCCAGCACCAGGATCACCGCCCCGATAAGACGCTGACGCGCGCGACGGCGCAGCTCTTCAATACTTTCACCTCGGGGCGCGCGGCTTCGTCCGGATGAAGCCTTGGCTGGTTCTTGTGGCTGATTCGCCCAGGGAAACTTGAAAAATGCCATGTGAACCGGGGGCTCGCCAGGTCAGAGATCGAAGTGTTTACCGTGCATCTGCGGCATGCCGTTCTTGAGGATGCCGCCCACCGTGTAAAACGATCCAAAGACGACAATTCTATCAGTGAGCCTGGAGGCCGCGATCGCTGCATCCAGCGCGGTTTGCGGATCGGCGAACACCTCGCTCTTGACGATGCGCCGCCCGCCGCCGCCCTCGCCGCTGCTGCCGCGGCGCGAGCGCGTGACCGACAGGTGCGGCTTGTCGTCCTGCTGCTTGACGGCCTCGGCCAGGTCCATGCGCGGCGCGTCGTCCT
>JAIXLP010000087.1 GCA_026954015.1 Burkholderiales bacterium
ACCGGCATCGGCCTGTTCCCCGACGTGGGTGGCGGCTACTTCCTCTCGCGCTGCCCTGGCCACACGGGCGAGTGGCTGGCCCTCACGGGCGAGACCATCACCGCGGGCGACGCCGCGGCGCTGGGCCTGGCTGACGCCGTGCTGCCCTCCGAAAAACTCCCCCGGCTGTGGGACGCGCTGGCCGTGCAGACCTTCGCCGATGGTGCGGCGGTGCAGAAGTGGCTTGCTTCAGAGTTCATAGCTGCCAGCGCAGACCACGCAAGCGCCAGAGCCAAAATTGACCAATATTTCTCGCTGCCGGATGTGCCCGCCATCATCACGGCGCTGGAGACGGCCGAGGGCGAATGGGAGCGCGCCAGTGCCGCGCTGCTGCGCCAGCGCTCGCCTCTGATGCTGCACGTGGCGCTGGAGCAGATCCGCCGCGCGCGCGGCATGACGCTGGCTGAAGACCTGCGCATGGAGCGCGATCTCATGCGCCACTGCTTTCACCTGCGCCCGGGCGCGAGCGACGCGCTCGAAGGCGTGCGTGCGCTCGTCATCGACAAGGACCGCCAGCCGCGCTGGAACCCGGCGCGCATCGAAGACGTCGATGCCGCGCTGGTGAGCGCGTTCTTCGCAAGCCCGTGGCCGGCGGCGCTGCATCCCCTCGCCAGCCTCGCTTGAACGCACGCGCCGCTACCATTGACGCAGCGGCTGAATTGAAGGTGGCGGACATGCAGGCATCCGATGACGCGTTTTCCGAGTGGACAGTCTCGCGCTGGTTCAACACCGAGCGCGACCTGCATCTGGCCGACCTGCGCGGCCAGGTGGTACTGATCGAGGCGTTCCAGATGCTCTGCCCAGGCTGCGTCTCCTGGGCGCTGCCGCTCGCCAGGAAGGTGCACCAGGCGCTGGGCGCGAGCGGCGTCACGGTTATCGGGCTGCACACGGTGTTTGAGCACCACGACGCGATGCAGCCGCACGCGCTCGCCGCGTTTCTGCACGAATACCAGATCCGCTTTCCTGTCGGCGTCGACGCGCCCCGGGCCCACGGCACCATGCCCATCACCATGATGCGCTGGCAGCTCGACGGCACGCCGACCACCTTGCTGCTGGACAAGGCGGGGCGGCTGCGCGCGCGCCACTTCGGTGCGATCGAGGAATTGCAGCTTGGCGTGGCGATCGGCCAGTTGCTCGCCGAAGCCACCCCAGCGCCGGTGGCCGATGCGCCCGTCGTGGCACCAGCCGGTGGCTGTACGGAAGACGGCTGCGCGCTACCACCGCAGCCTTGACGTTCAGCGGTGGCGCGACTTCATCGCGCGCTCCACCTCGCGCTTGCCCTCGCGCTCCTTGATGGTGTTGCGCTTGTCATGCTCGGCCTTGCCCTTGGCCAGCGCGATCTCGCACTTGGCGCGGCCGTCCTTCCAGTAGAGCTTGAGCGGTACCAGCGTGTAGCCCTTCTGTTCCACCTTGCCGATGAGGCGGCGGATTTCGTCCTTGTGCATCAGGAGCTTCTTGGTGCGCGCGGCCTCGGGGCTGATGTGCGTGGACGCGGTCTTGAGCGGCTGGATCTGGCAGCCGATCAGGAACAGCTCGCCCTGCTTGATGACCACGTAACCCTCGGTGAGCTGCGCCTTGCCCTCGCGCAGCGCCTTCACCTCCCAGCCTTGCAGCACGATGCCCGCCTCGTGGCGTTCCTCGAAGAAGTAGTTGAACGCGGCCTTCTTGTTTTCGGCGATGCGCGTGGGGGGTGCGGGTTTTGTAGCCATGAAGTCTGGAGAGGGTAGCGCCACTAGAATCTGCGCTGCCTGAGGGGCGCCCATTCTAGGCTGGCGCCTCGTGCTTTTCCCGCATGAAGACCGTCCACAAATCCGTCCTGATCTGGTACAGCCCGCAAGAGATGTTCGATCTGGTGACGGACGTGCCGCGCTACCCCGAATTTCTGCCTTGGTGCGACCACGCCGCGGTGCGCTCGCGCGACGCAACCGGGATGGTGGCCGAGGTGGGCATTGCGCTCGCGGGCGTGCACAAGACCTTCGTCACGCGCAATGTGCACGAGCCGGGCAGCAGGGTAACGATGACGCTCGTGGAAGGCCCGTTTTCCGCGCTTGACGGCGACTGGCACTTTCAGCCCGTGGGGGACGACACGCAGCGCGCCTGCAGGGTGGAGCTGGACCTGCGCTACGGGTTTTCCAGCCGCACGCTGGCCGCGCTCGTCGGCCCGGTGTTCGACCGCATCGCCAGCTCGCTTGTGGATGCCTTCATTCAGCGCGCGCAAAGCGTCTATGGCTGAAACCGTCACGGTCACGGTCGCCACCTCGCCCGCACCGCGCCAGACTCGTGAATGGACGCTCACGCTGGCGGCGGGCGCCACGGTGGCCGACGCGCTGCGCGCATGCGGTCTGAACCCGCAGGATGCGGACTACGAAGGCGGTATCTGGGGCCGGGCGGCTGCGCTCGATGCGCCGCTGCGCGATGGCGATCGCGTGGACTGGTGTCGCGCGCTCACGGTAGACCCGAAGGTGGCGCGGCGCCAACGTTTTGCGAGCCAGGGCGCGCGGGCGGCGGGCCTGTTCGCCAAACGGCCCCGGCCGTGAATGGGCTGGTTCGCTAACGGCAGTCGCGCTGGATGATCTGCTCGGCGCGTTTGAGTTCGGCCGCGCGCGTGGCGTCGTCCATGTAGCCGCGCTCGCCCTGTGCGTTGGTTGTGCCCACGAGGCGCCCCGGCTGCAAGGCGGCCGACTGCTGGCGGGCCCGCGTGCAGTTGTCGGCGCGCGCCTTGGCTTCCTTCTCGGCCTTGGCCTTGTCCTCGGCCTGCTTCTTGGCGGCCTCGGCGGCCTCCATCCTGGCCTTTTGCTCTTCGAGCGCCTTGTCCTTGCCAGCGTCCGCGGGTGCAGGCGCTGCCCCAACCGCGGGCTGGGTGGCAGCGTCCGGCGTGGCCTGCGGCGTGGTGGACGCACTTGGTGCGGCGGCTGCGGCGGCCGTCCGGGGCACGAGCACGTGCGGTGTCGTGCGGATGTTTTTCTGCGGCACGTCCATCGGCGGTGGCCGGTCGCTGAACACCGTGCGCCCATCCTTGTCGACCCATTGCCACTGTGCCGCCGCGCCCAGCGCCCAGGTGCCGATCACGGCAAGCAGGAAGAGTTTGTGCGGTTTCATGCGTGCAGTGTAGCGGGCGAGTGCCCGCCCGCATAGCCGAAATATGCGACGGGTACAATCCGTTTTTTGGAGCTTTCCCATGCGCCTTCTCGGAAAAGCGCTCACCTTCGACGACGTGTTGCTGGTGCCGGCGTATTCCCAGGTCCTGCCCAAGGACGCCTCGCTCATCACGCGCTTCACGCGCGACATTTCCCTCAACATCCCGCTCGTGTCCGCCGCGATGGACACCGTGACCGAGTCGCGCCTGGCGATCGCCATCGCGCAGGAGGGTGGCATCGGCGTGGTGCACAAGAACATGGCCGCCGAGCAGCAGGCGGCCGAAGTCTCCAAGGTCAAGCGCCATGAATCCGGCGTGGTGCACGACCCCGTCGTCATCACGCCCGAGCACACGGTGCTGCAGGTGCTGCAGCTTTCCGAGGAGCTGGGCATCTCGGGCTTTCCGGTGTGCGACGGCGGCAAGGTCGTGGGCATCGTCACCAGCCGCGACGTGCGCTTCGAGACGCGCTACGACGTGAAGGTGCGCGAGATCATGACCCCGCGCGACCGCCTCATCACCGTCAACGAAAAGGACGACACCAGCCCCGAGCACGCCAAGCAGCTGCTCAACCGCCACAAGCTCGAACGCCTGCTGGTCGTGAACGACGCCTTCGAGCTCAAGGGCCTCATCACCGTCAAGGACATCCGCAAGCAGACCACCTTCCCCAACGCCGCGCGCGACGGCGCGGGGAGCCTGCGCGTGGCGGCCGCGGTGGGCGTGGGCGCGGGCACGGAAGAGCGTGTGGAGCTGCTCGTCAAGGCCGGTGCCGATGCCATCGTCGTCGATACCGCGCACGGCCACAGCAAGGGCGTGATCGAGCGCGTGCGCTGGGTCAAGAAGAACTACCCGCAGGTGCAGGTGATAGGCGGCAACATCGCCACCGGCGTCGCGGCCCGCGCGCTGGTCGAGGCGGGCGTCGACGCGGTCAAGGTCGGCATCGGCCCCGGCTCGATCTGCACCACGCGCATCGTCGCGGGCGTGGGTGTGCCGCAGATCATGGCCATCGACAGCGTGGCCACCGCGCTCAAGGGCACGGGCGTGCCGCTGATCGCCGACGGCGGCATCCGCTTCTCGGGCGACATCGCCAAGGCGCTTGCCGCCGGGGCCAGCTCCGTCATGATGGGCGGGGTGTTCGCGGGCACCGAGGAGGCGCCGGGCGAGGTCATCCTCTACCAGGGGCGCTCCTACAAGAGCTACCGCGGCATGGGCAGCATCGGCGCGATGCAGCAGGGCAGCGCCGACCGCTACTTTCAGGAATCGAGCAGCGGCAACCCCAACGCCGACAAACTCGTGCCCGAAGGCATCGAAGGCCGCGTGCCCTACAAGGGCTCGATGGTCTCCATCGTCTACCAGATGACGGGCGGCGTGCGCGCCTCCATGGGCTACTGCGGCTGCGCCACGATCACCGAGATGAACGAGAAAGCCGAGTTCGTCGAAATCACCGCCGCCGGCATCCGCGAATCGCACGTGCACGACGTGCAGATCGTCAAGGAAGCGCCCAACTACCACGGCAACTGAGCCGACCCCGACCAGGCCCGGACCCGCAAGGCGTTCGGGCCTTTGCTTTTCTCCAGCAAACCGCCATGGCCCACGACACCATCCTCATCCTCGACTTCGGCTCCCAGGTCACTCAGCTCATCGCGCGCCGCGTGCGCGAGGCGCATGTGTATTGCGAGGTGCATTCCTGCGACGTGACGGACGAATGGGTGCGCGACTATGCGAAGGACGGCCGCCTGAAGGGCGTGATCCTCTCGGGCAGCCACGCCAGCGTGTACGAGGTCGATGACCGCGCACCGCAGGCGGTGTTCGAGCTGGGCGTGCCGGTGCTGGGCATCTGCTACGGCATGCAGACCATGGCGCAGCAGCTCGGCGGCAAGGTGGAGGGCTCGCACCAGCGCGAGTTCGGCTACGCCGAGGTGCGCGCGCGAGGGCACACCGGCCTGCTGAAGGACATTGCCGACTTCACCACCGCCGAGGGCCACGGCATGCTCAAGGTGTGGATGAGCCACGGCGACAAGGTGACCAGGCTGCCGCCGGGCTTCAAGCTCATGGCCAGCACCGACTCATGCCCCATCGCCGGCATGGCCGACGAGGCGCGCCACTTCTACGGCGTGCAGTTCCACCCCGAAGTCACGCACACGCGGCAGGGCCGGGCGATGCTGGAGCGCTTCGTGCTCGGCATCTGCGGCGCGCGGCCCGACTGGGTGATGAAGGAGCACGTTGCCGAGGCCGTGCAAAAAATCCGCGACCAGGTGGGCGGCCAGGAAGTGATCCTGGGCCTGTCGGGCGGTGTCGACTCCAGCGTGGCGGCCGCGCTGATCCACCGCGCCATCGGCGAGCAGCTGACCTGCGTGTTCGTCGACCACGGCCTGCTGCGCCAGGACGAAGGCAGGATGGTGATGGAGATGTTCGCCGGCAAGCTGCGTGCGCGCGTGATCCACGTCGATGCCAGCGAGCAGTTCCTCGGCCACCTGAAGGGCGTGAACGACCCCGAGCACAAGCGCAAGATCATCGGACGCGAGTTCGTCGAGGTCTTCAGGGCCGAGGCCGCGAAGCTGAAGGCCGGCGGGGCAGGGCACAAGGGGGCCGCCTTCCTGGCCCAGGGCACGATCTACCCCGACGTGATCGAGAGTGGCGGCGGCAAGGCCAAGAAGGCCGTCACCATCAAGAGCCACCACAACGTCGGCGGCCTGCCCGAACAGCTGGGCCTGAAGCTGCTGGAGCCGCTGCGCGACCTGTTCAAGGACGAGGTGCGCGAGCTGGGCG
>JAIXLP010000010.1:0-81779 GCA_026954015.1 Burkholderiales bacterium
CTCGACAACCTCGGGGGAATACTTCGGGGACTTCCTCATGACGGCTCCATTCTCAATCGAAGGGGCCTCCTCAATTCCCGGGGCGGTTCAGTGTATGGCGAAGCGGTCGATGCCGTGACGCTGATCCCGCACATGCTCGAAGCCTTCATGGCGGCGGATCGAGGATTCAGGCGCACGTGCCAGAAATGAAGAAGCCGCCTCTGCGAACAGAAGCGGCTTTTCATATTTGGTGCCCGAGGCCGGAATCGAACCGGCACGCCTTGCGGCGGGGGATTTTCTTCCCACTTCGGCTTTCGCCGCCGTCGCTTCCGAAGAAACGCCGTTCGTGGGCTGGAGCACGCCTTCACCGTAGCCTTGCGGCCGTAGGTGCCCGCCGTCTGCTCTCTACACCTTCCGAGGAGCCTTTCGGCTCCAGGGCTTGGCTCGGTATTAGCTCGGACTTGCGTCCAGGGCCTTCGCCGAGTTTGACGGGCTTCACCTCGGGGGTTTCCCCCTGAGGGCTCAAATTTGGTCTGAGTCCCCTGCGTCTACCAATTTCACCACTCGGGCATGACGCGATGCTACTTCAACTATCCACTACTATCCGCTCGGCCCCAGGTTGCATTGCTCTGGCTCCTAGCTGACCCCTAGCTCGAAACCCTGGGATTTCACTCAAGAGCCGTTTTGTCCTTCAAACCCTTACCCCATGCGGCTTGGCAGGCGGTTGACTCAAGCGGGACATAGGTAGAAATCCCTATTTTTGAGTCCCCTGCGTCTACCAATTTCACCACTCCGGCAGTGGGTTCGCGGGGCCGCGAATTATGGCACAGTAGCGGGCTATGACGACCTATCTGACGATCGAGAACGCTATCGGAAACACACCACTGGTTGCACTGCAGCGCATCGGCGCACAAGGCAATCTCGAGCGGGGCAATGTGGTGCTCGGCAAGCTCGAGGGGAACAACCCGGCGGGTTCGGTCAAGGATCGCGCGGCGTTGGCGATGATCGACGGCGCCGAGCAGCGGGGCGAAATCAAGCCAGGCGACACGCTGCTGGAAGCCACCTCGGGCAACACCGGGATTGCCTTGGCGATGGTGGCTGCCGTCAAGGGCTACCGCATGGTGCTCGTGATGCCTGAAGACCTCTCGATCGAGCGCGCGCAGACCATGAAGGCCTATGGCGCCGAGCTCGTGCTCACACCCAAGAGCGGGGGCATGGAATACGCGCGCGATCTTGCGCTGCGCATGGCGGCGCAAGGCAAGGGCCGGGTGCTGGACCAATTCGCCAACGAGGACAACCCGCGCGCGCACTACGAGACCACCGGCCCGGAAATCTGGGAGCAGACCGGGGGGCGCGTCACGCACTTCGTGAGCGCCATGGGCACCACCGGGACGATCACCGGCGTGTCGCGCTACCTGCGCGAGAAGAACCCGAAGGTGCGCATCATCGGCGCGGAACCGACCGAGGGCTCACGCATACCGGGCATCCGCAAATGGCCGCAGGAGTACCTGCCCAAGATCTATCGCCCCGAGCTGGTAGATGAGCTCGTCCCCGTGTCGCAGGGCGATGCCGAAGACATGGCGCGCCAGCTCGCGGCGCAGGAGGGCATCTTCTGCGGCGTCTCGGCCGCCGGCGCCTGTTGGGTGGCGCAGCGAATTGCAGAGCGCGAACGCAACGCCACCATCGTCTTCGTGGTGTGCGACCGCGGCGATCGCTACCTCTCCACTGGTGTCTTCCCGGCCTGAGCCCGTGCAGTACGAAACGCGCTTTTGCCCGCACTGCGCGACCGCGCTGGCGCCCATGGCCCAGCTGGAAGACAGCGGCGAGAAGGTGCGCCTGCGCTGCCCGTCCTGCGGGTGGACGCACTGGAACAACCCGACGCCGGTGCTGGCGGCGATCGTCGAAGTGGATGGCAAGGTTCTGCTGGCGCGCAACGCCGCGTGGCCCCCGAAAATGTACGCGCTCATCACCGGCTTCATGGAAGCCGGCGAGAGCCCGCAGGAGGGCATCGCGCGCGAGATCAAGGAAGAGACCAACCTGGACGCCGAGGCCATCTCGCTCGTGGGCGCCTATGAATTCCTGCGCATGAACCAGGTAATCATCGCCTACCATGTGCATGCGCGGGGCACGGTACGGCTGTCGGCAGAATTGCTCGATTACAAGATGGTGGCGCTGCAAGACCTGAAATGCTGGCCCGCCGGAACCGGCTACGCGCTGGCCGACTGGCTGCGAACGCGCGGGCACGTGCCGGTATTTTTCACGCCCGAAGAAAATGCGGAGCGCCGGCGCGGCCTGGAAGAACGGAAAGACGGATCATGAACATCGACACGGAACTGGATGCACGCGGCCTGAACTGCCCGCTGCCCATCCTCAAGGCCAAAAAGGCGCTGACGAAGATGTCGAGCGGGCAGTTGCTCAAGGTGATCGCGACCGATCCTGGCTCGATGCGTGACTTTCAGGCATTTGCCAAGCAGACGGGCAACGAGCTCATTGAACAGCAGACCGTGGGTGAAGAGTTCATCCACGTACTGCGCCGCCGCTGAATCCGCAGGCCGGCGAGCCCTTGAAACAAGAGGATTCGCCGGGCAAACCCGCGAACTGCCGGTGAACTGACGTCACGTTCAGGGTTTATCGGACGGACTATCCTTCCCGCAGCACTTTGGAAGTGCGACGGCGCTGTTGAAGCCGGTATTTGCGGTCCCACCAGGAAACAGGATATGTCACTCGTCAACCAGCTGATCGGAGCGCTCGGCGCCCATTCCGGCGCCTTGCGCATCATCGATCTCACCACACCGCTGTCCGCGCGTACGCCGACCTTGCGGCTGCCGTCACCCTTCTTGAACCTGATCGACTTCAGCCTGCAAGAGGTGAGCGCGTACAACGCCCCTGGCCCATTCTGGAAGCACAACAACATCCACACCGGCGAGCACATCGGCACGCATATCGACGCGCCGATCCACTGGGTGACCGGGAGGGAAGGGCGCGACGTCGCGCAGATTCCGCCGGAGCGTCTGATCGGCCCCGCGGTCGTGATCGACAAGGCGGCCGAGGTGCAGAAGAACCCGGACTATCTCCTGACAATCGACGATATCAAGGGTTGGGAGCGTGAGCACGGAGCGATAGCGCCAGGCTCGTGGCTGCTGATGCGTACCGGCTGGTCGCAGTACGGCGACGACCGCGACAAGTTCCTCAACGCCGACGCCACAGGCCCGCATTCGCCGGGCGTGCAGGCCGAGACCGCGCAATGGATGGCCGAGCATCTGCCGATATCCGGTTTCGGCGTGGAGACCGTCGGCATCGATGCAGGATGCGCCGGCGGCATGACGCCGCCATTTCCCAACCACCACCACTTGCTCGGCCACGACAAGTACGGCCTGACGTCGCTGCGCAATCTGGACCAGCTCCCGGTTCGGGGGGCACTGCTGATCGTTGCGCCACTGCCGATCGTGGGCGGCACCGGCAGCCCATCGCGCGTCTTTGCGTTGCTTGATCAGGGTGCGCATTGAAGGACACGTTGATCGAACGAGTACCGCACTTCATGCCGCCCGCTCTCCCAGTTATGTAAAGTGCGTTCGCTGACGTGAAGAAACTGCGCGGCCTGCGCGCGTGTCCAGCCCATCGAGCGGTACATGGTGCGCAGCCGGTAGCCTTGTTCCAGGCGGCTTTCCCGCAGGTGCAGGGGCAGTTCTGCCCGTGGCGCTGGCCCGGGGTCTGCTTTAGACAATGTGTATTATGTTAACTATAACATGACTGGTACACACTGACCGGTACCATCGGTCCTTCTGCTTGTCCACCTCCTTCCCGCCGGGCGGTCCATGGATAATGGTCAGCGACCGCTCCAGCAGGATCAACGTAACGGATGGAACTGAACGAGCTACTGACACGCCGGTGCACGCTGCCCAGTCTGCCGCGGGCGGTGGCGTTGCTGACAGCAGAGCTTGCGCGACCCGAGCCGAGCCTGCGGCGCGTCAATCGGTATTTCTGTATCGATCCGGCGCTGGCGGCCGATCTGCTGCGGGAGGCCAATGCGGCATCGTGCGGGCTGCCGGGCCAGGTCTGCGGCGTCGCGGAGGCGCTGGTACTGCTCGACGTGGCGCAGCTGCGCGCCGTCGTGGCGCAGGCGTGTGTAGGCATACCGTCGCGCTCCGTCCCGGGCATCGACCTACTAAGCTTCTGGCGCTACAGCCTCAATACGGCCAAGCTGGCGCATACGCTTGCCGGGCTGGTACGCCAGAACCAGGCGGCAGCCTACAGCGTCGGGCTGTTGCACGGGCTGGGGGAAATCGTGCTGCATTTGCTCGATCCGCACGGCAGCCACGGCATCAGCACGACCAAGGTTGCTCCGCTGCACCTGCGCAGGGCCAAGTCGGAGCAACGCGCCTGGGGATATTCCTATGCGCAGGTGAGCGCGGGCCTGGCGGCGCGCCTGTGGCACCTTCCGCAGGCGCTGACGGACGCCCTGCAGTACCACACAGCGCCCTTCAACGGCGATGTGTACGAGCCGCTCGCGGGTGTTTTGCACCTGGCGGCCTGGCGGGCACGGGCGTGCGAGACCGGGCTGGGCGAGCGCGAACTTGCCGCGACGTTTCCCGGTGAGGTCGGCGTCGCGCTCGGCATGGATATCGACATGGTGCTGCAGCAGGATCCGATCGACTGGGCGGCGCAGTTCGACGCGGTCTAGCTGCGGCCGGGTTGCGCGGCCGGATTGATGCTCATCGCCCTCATCGCCGACAACGGGCTCAGCGGCCTGCCCGACACCTGCTGCAACGCGTTGAACGCGTGCTGCACGGCCTGCAGACTGCGCTGACTGCCGGGCTCGCGGTCGATGACGCCCGCGGCCAGCGCGGGCAGCCATCGAAGCTCACGGCTTTGCCGGGTCAGGGTTCAACGCCCTGCCGACCTCGGTCGCAAGGCCCCGGGCCGTGACCTGATCCAGGCCGGCCGCGAGCACATGGGCCTCGCCGCCGGCTTCGATTTCGACGCGGTAGGCCACCTCCGCGAGTTTGCGGCGGTGCGCGATGCCGGCCGCCACGCCCGTCGGTATCCCCTGGCTGGCGTCGTACACGATTTCGACTCCTCCGCCGAACCGGTTCCTGATTCCCACATGGTGGATGTCGGCCGTGCGCAGCAACTGGCCGCCCACCTCGACACCTTCCGGCCCTACGTGAAACGTTCTCTGCCGGGTGGCGTGAAGACCTCGCGGGTCTTTCAGCAGCACCATCCACGTGATCGCGGCGAACAACAAACCCATGATCCATAGCAGGGAGATGCCGCTGCCCGTGACGCCCGCGCCAAGCGCGATCGCCAGAACCGCCGCGAACCAGTGGACGGGCGCCGCCGCCGGAGTCACGTCCAGCCGCAGCCGACCATCTTCCTCGTGTCTGGCGTACCCTGCCGCCCCCTTTGGAGACGTGCGGAACCTCTGGTAGGCAAACACCAACAGGATCGCGGCATACGCGAACTTGACCAACGACTCTCCCAGAGAGCGCGGACTGGCCAGCAACAGGAACCAAAGGCCCACGAGACCCGCCATCACGGCAACGCCACGGTGCATCATCAGCCTCCCATGAACAAGTGAAATCGAGGTATCCAGCCGCGCTGCGCCCAGCCTCCATCTGTCGGTGGTTCTCACGCAGCGAAGCGCATCCAAGGTGGTGCCCTGCCGGCACCATTGCATGCGCGGAAATCGTAGGGCGGGTCACGCGGGCCGTCTTCCCCCAAATGGGGGGGAAGGGTAAAAAGCAGGGTGCGCCGTGGCAACGCCCTGCCCTTGCCTTGCCAGAGCAGGGAATTCAAGCGGTGCTCAGTCCGGACCGACGATTCCTGCCCAACGAACGAAGGAGCGCCGCATGGTCACGTCATCGCAGGAGCGCGAGGAAGCCCGCGTTTCGGGATTGATCGCTCACCTCTACGACGCCGCGATGGATGGCGCCTTGTGGCGTGGCACCGCCGACCGCATCGCCGAGGCGTTCGACTCCACCAGTACCGTGTTGAAGCTGCACGGCGACGGCGCCCAGGTGAGCCTGCTGGAATGCACCGGCAATCTGGTCGTATCCGAGCGCGAGCAGGCGTGGGCCGATGACTGGCACCGAAAGGACCTGTGGGTGGAGCGTTCCGTTGCCCACGGCCTGTCGCGCATCGTGGTCAGCGAACAGCTGGTGACGCCCACCGAAGAGCGGCGCAGCGGCTTCTATCAGGAGTGGTTGCGGCATCTCGGTATCCACCATATGCTGGGTGCGGTGTTTCCCGTGGCGGACGGCGCAATCGGTGTGCTTGGCGTCCACCGTCCGCGCGGCGCCGGGGTCTACACGCCATCGGAGCGGCGGCGGGCGGCACTGGTGCTGCCGCACCTGCAGCGCGCGCTGCGGCTCGGGCAGCGTCTCTCGGCGCTGTCGCACCACCACGCGGCGGCGCTGGAGGCGCTGGATCGGCTCGATGCCGGCGTGCTCATGGTGGACGGTGCCTGTCGCGTCATCCATGCGAGTGCGATGGGTGCATTGCTGCTGCGTGAGAACGCGGAAATCTCGACCACCGGTGGGCGCTTGCGGCTGCGTTCGCCCGCGCTGCACCGTCGGCTGCTGGCGCTGGTGCGCTCCGCGATGGATGTGGCGCACGGCAAGGCGGCGGCTCCCGGCACGGCGCTATCTGTTCCGCGACGGCAGCGCATGCCGCTGGTGCTCGAGGTCGCGCCCTTGCGGCCGTCGGCACGCGCCTTCGGAGAGCAGCGCCCCACCCTGCTGGTCTTCATCCGCGACCCGCAGGCGCCGCTCGCCGCGGCACGGCTGCGCGACCTGTTCGGCCTGACCCCCGCGGAAGGTCTGGTGGCCGCGGCGCTCGGCCGGGGGCGTTCTCCCGAGGACATTGCGGTGGACCTGGGCATCGGCCTTGTGACCGTGCGCTCCCACCTTAAACGCATCTTCGCCAAGACGGGTACACATCGGCAGGCAGAAGCGGTGGCCCTGCTGGCGCGCAGCGTTTCGACTAGCCCACAGTCGGCCGACGCGACCGGCTTTGGGCGTTGACAGTTGCCGGTCCGCGTTCTGTAACCGCGGTCGCCACAGCGTGGGAATTCGCAGCCAGATCAGCCGCAAGCGCCCCGCCACAAAGCGCCGGCTGCTATCGGAATGATACGGCTGGTCACGATGCCCGCGCATCTGCGCAATGAAAAGCCGCGCAGCCCTTGCGGGACCTGCGCGGCAAGCTGCGAGTTGAATAGCAACTATTTCCGCTGCGGCGGCACGTCCGTGCAGGAGCCATGCGCCACCTCGGCGGCCATGCCTATGCTTTCGCCCAGCGTGGGGTGCGGGTGGATGGTCTTGCCGATGTCCACGCTGTCGGCGCCCATCTCGATGGCAAGCGCCACCTCGCCGATCATGTCGCCCGCGTGGGTGCCCACCATGCCGCCGCCCACGATGCGGTGCGTCGCCTCGTCGAACAGCAGCTTGGTGAACCCTTCGTCGCGGCCGTTGGCGATCGCGCGGCCCGAGGCCGCCCAGGGGAACAGACCCTTCTTGACCTTCACGCCCTGCGCCTTGGCCTGGTCTTCGGTGAGGCCCACCCAGGCGACTTCCGGGTCGGTATAGGCGACGCTCGGGATCACGCGGGCGTTGAAGGCGGCGCTGGCCAGGGCCTTGTCGCCCTTGAGTTCGCCCGCGATGACCTCGGCGGCCACATGCGCCTCGTGCACCGCCTTGTGCGCCAGCATGGGCTGGCCGACGATGTCGCCGATGGCGAAGATGTGCGGCACGTTGGTGCGCATCTGGATGTCGACGTTGATGAAGCCGCGCTCGGTCACCGCCACGCCCGCCTTTTCCGCCCCGATCTTCTTGCCGTTGGGGCTGCGGCCCACGGCCTGAAGGACCAGGTCGTAGGTCTGCGGCGCGGGGGCGCCCCCACCGTCCGCACTTTCGAAACTCACCTCGATGCCCGCATCCGTCGCGCGTGCGCCCACGGTCTTGGTCTTGAGCATGATGTGGTCGAAGCGCGGCGCGTTCATCTTCTGCCAGACCTTGACGAGGTCGCGGTCGGCGCCCTGCATCAGGCCGTCGAGCATTTCCACCACGTCCAGGCGCGCGCCGAGCGTGCTGTAGACCGTGCCCATCTCCAGGCCGATGATGCCGCCGCCCAGGATCAGCATGCGCCTGGGAACTTCCTTGAGCGCGAGCGCGCCGGTGCTGTCCACGATGCGCGGGTCTTCGGGCATGAAGGGCAGGCGCACGGCCTGGCTGCCCGCAGCGATGATGGCGCGCTTGAACTGCACCACCTTCTTGGCGCCGGTCTTCTCCTGGCCGCTGCCGCTGGTCTCTTCGACCTCGATGTGGTGGGCGCCGACAAAGCTGCCATAGCCGCGCACGATCGTGACCTTGCGCATCTTGGCCATGGCCGCCAGCCCGCCGGTGAGCTTGCCGACGACCTTTTCCTTGTGGCCGCGCAACTGGTCGATGTCCACCTGCGGCGCGCCGAAGCTGATGCCCGCGGTCTTGAGGTGCGCCACTTCGTCCATGACGGCCGCGACGTGCAGCAGCGCCTTCGACGGGATGCAGCCCACGTTCAGGCACACGCCGCCCAGCGTGGCGTAGCGCTCGACGATGACGACCGAGAGGCCAAGGTCCGCGGCGCGGAACGCCGCCGAGTAGCCGCCGGGGCCGCCGCCGAGCACCAGCACGTCGCAGTCCACATCGGCGCCGCCGCCGTAGCTGGATGCTACAGGCGCAGGAGCTGCTGGCGCTTGACTGGCGGGCGCTGGAGCCGGTTTTGATGCTGAATCCGCGGGTGCAGGCGCAGGGGCAGCGGCCGCCGTATCGGCAACTTCGAGCGCCAGCAGCACGCTGCCCTCGCTCACCTTGTCGCCAAGCTGGACCTTGAGCTCCTTGACCACGCCGCCGGTCGACGACGGGATTTCCATCGACGCCTTGTCGCTTTCCACGGTGACGAGGCTTTGCTCGGCGCGGATGGTGTCGCCCACCGCGACGAGCACCTCAATCACCGCGACGTCCTTGAAGTCGCCGATGTCCGGAACCTTGATGTCGATCACTGCCATCTCAGGCTCCTTTCACAGCAGGATGCGGCGGTAGTCCGCCAGCACCTGACCGAGGTAGGCGTTGAAGCGCGCTGCGGCGGCGCCGTCGATCACGCGGTGGTCGTACGACAGCGACAGCGGCAGGATGAGGCGCGGCACGAAGACCTTGCCATCCCACACCGGCTTCATCGCGCTCCTGGACAGGCCGAGGATGGCCACCTCCGGCGCGTTGATGATGGGCGTGAAATGCGTGCCGCCGATGCCGCCGAGCGAGGAAATCGACATGCAGCCGCCCTGCATGTCGGCCACGCCGAGCTTGCCGTCGCGCGCCTTCCTGGCGAGCTCGGACATCTCCTGGCTGATCTGCAGGATGCCCTTCTGGTCCGCGTCCTTCAGCACGGGCACCACCAGGCCGTTGGGCGTGTCGGCGGCGAAGCCGATGTGGTAGTACTGCTTGTAGACGAGGTTGTCGCCGTCCAGGCTGGTGTTGAACTCGGGGAACTTCTTGAGCGCCGCGACCACCGCCTTGATGACGAAGGCGAGCATCGTCACCTTGACGGGGTTCTTGGCCTTCTCGCCCTCCTTGTTGGTCTGCACGCGGAAGGCTTCGAGCTCGGTGATGTCGGCCTCGTCGTTGTTCGTGACGTGCGGGATCATCACCCAGTTGCGCGCCAGGTTGGCGCCGCTGATCTTCTTGATGCGCGAAAGCGGCCTGGCCTCGACGGCACCGAACTTGGCGAAGTCCACCTTGGGCCAGGGCAGCAGGTCCAGACCCGCTCCCGAGCCGCCCGCGGGCGCCCTTGCCGCCTGGGCCTGCGTCTGCACGCTGCCCGCCATGACGGCGCGCGTGAACGATTGCACGTCCTCGAGCGTGATGCGGCCCTTGGGGCCGGTGCCCTTGACCTCGGCGAGCGGCACGCCGAGCTCGCGCGCGGCCTTGCGCACCGAGGGGCTGGCGTGCGGCAGGCCGGCTACCGGCCCGCCGGGCTGGTGCGCGGGCACCGCAGCAGCGGCTGGGGCCGGGGCGGGCGCCGGTGCGGCGGCCGGGGCGGGTGCGGCACTGGGCGCCGCGGGCGCTGGCGCCGGTGCCGGGGCGGCCGCCGCGGGCGCGGCTGCGCCTTCAAGCACCACCACCAGGTCGCCCGCGTTCACCTTGTCGCCGAGCTGCACCTTCATTTCCTTGACGACGCCGGACGCGGACGAAGGGATCTCCATCGACGCCTTGTCGCTCTCGACGGTGAACAGCGACTGCTCGGCCTTCACGGTGTCACCCACCGCGACGAGCAGCTCGATCACCGCGACGTCCTTGAAGTCGCCGATGTCGGGCACGCGCACCTCCACGCGGCCCGTGGCCGAAGGGACCGCGGCGGCCTGTGGCGCCGGTGCGGGTGCTACAGCCTCAGGAGCTGCCTGCGCAGGCGCGGCGGGCGCTGGAACCTGATTCGATGCGGAATCTGCGGTTTCCACCACCAGCACGACCGAGCCCTTGCTCACCTTGTCGCCAAGCTGGACCTTGAGCTCCTTGACGACGCCCGATTCACTGGAGGGTATCTCCATCGAGGCCTTGTCCGATTCGACGGTGATGAGGCTCTGCTCCGCCTTGATCGTGTCGCCGGGCTTGACGAGCAGCTCGATCACGCCGACGTCCGAAAAGTCGCCGATGTCGGGGACTGTGACTTCCTTGAGTGCCATGGTCTTCCCCTCCTGTTCAGGCGTGCAGCGGATTGATCTTCTCGGTCTTGATCGCGTATTTGCGTATCGCCTCCGACACCCTGGCGCGCTCGACCACGCCCTCATCCGCCAGCGCCGTGAGCGCCGCCAGCACGATGTAGTGGCGGTTGATCTCGAAGTGCTCGCGCAGGCGGAAGCGGAAGTCGCTGCGGCCAAACCCGTCGGTGCCCAGCACCGTGTAGCTGCGCCCTTGTGGCAGGTGCGCGCGGATCTGCTCGGGGTAGGCCTTCACCCAGTCGGTCGATGCAACGACGGGCCCGGGGTGGTTCGCAAGCTGCTGCGCGACGAAGGGCACGCGCGCCGTCTCGCCGGGGTGCAGCAGGTTCCAGCGCTCGGCATCGACGCCGTCACGGCCCAGCTCGGTGAAGCTCGGGCAGCTCCAGACGTCGGCCTGCACGCCCCACTCGGCGGCCAGGAGCTTCTGCGCCTCCAGCGACTCGCGCAGGATGGTGCCGCTGCCCAGCAACTGCACCCGCTTGGAGCCTTCCGCACCCGGCTGGCACAGGTACATGCCCTTGATGATCTGCTCTTCGGTGCCGGCGATGAGGCCCGGCATGGCGTAGTTCTCGTTGTGGATCGTGAGGTAGTAGTACACGTCCTCCTGCTTTTCGATCATGCGCTTCATGCCGTGGTGCATGATCACGCCGACCTCGTGCGCGAACGACGGGTCGTAGCTGATGCACGACGGCACCACGGCCGCGTGCATCTGGCTCTGGCCGTCGCCGTGCTGCAGGCCCTCGCCGTTGAGCGTGGTGCGCCCGGCGGTGCCGCCCAGCAGGAAGCCGCGCGCGTGCAGGTCACCCGCGGCCCAGGCCAGGTCGCCGAAGCGCTGGAAGCCGAACATTGAGTAGTACACGTAGAACGGCAGCATGATGCGGTTGCTCGTGCTGTAGCTCGTCGCGGCGGCGATCCAGCTGGACATGCCGCCCAGCTCGTTGATGCCCTCCTGCAGCACCTGGCCGTCCGCCGCTTCCTTGTAGTAGGCGACCTCGCCCTTGTCCACCGGTGTGTAGAGCTGGCCTTGCGGGTTGTAGATGCCGATCTGGCGAAACATCCCTTCCATGCCGAAGGTGCGCGCTTCGTCGACCACGATGGGCACGACGCGCGGGCCCAGCGCCTTGTCGCGCAGCAGTTGCACGACGACGCGCACGAAGGCCTGCGTGGTGCTGATTTCGCGGCCTTCGGCCGTCGGGTCGAGCACCGCCTTGAAGGTCTCCAGCGCCGGCACGGTGAAGCTCTCGTCCGACTTGACGCGGCGCGCGGGCAGGTAGCCACCCAGCGCCTTGCGGCGCTCGTGCAGGTACTTCATCGCCGGAGTGTCGTCGGCCGGCTTGTAGAACGGCAGCTTTTCGAGTTCGCTGTCGGGCACCGGGATGTTGAAGCGGTCGCGGAATGCGCGCACCGCGTCGTCCGAAAGCTTCTTGATCTGGTGCGCCGGGTTCTTGGCCTGCCCGGCCGCGCCCATGCCGTAGCCCTTGATGGTGCGCACCAGGAGCACCGAGGGCTGGCCCTGGTGCTGCGACGCGGAAGCGAAGGCCGCGTAGACCTTCTGCGCGTCGTGGCCGCCGTGGCGCAGTGCCCAGATTTCATCGTCGCTCATGTGCTCGACGAGCTTGAGCAGGCGCGGATCGCGGCCAAAGAAGTGCTTGCGGATGTAGGCGCCGTCGTGCGCGCGGAAGGTCTGGTAGTCACCGTCCAGCGTGTCCATCATCACCTTCTTGAGGATGCCATCCTTGTCGCGCGCCAGCAGCGGATCCCAACTGCTGCCCCAGAGGCACTTGATGACGTTCCAGCCCGCGCCGCGGAACTGCCCTTCCAGCTCCTGGATGATCTTGCCGTTGCCGCGCACCGGGCCATCCAGGCGCTGCAGGTTGCAGTTGATGACGAAGATGAGGTTGTCCAGGTGCTCGCGCTGCGCCAGGCGGATCGCGCCGGTGCTCTCGGGCTCGTCCATCTCGCCATCACCCAGGAACACCCAGACCTTGCGGTTGGCGGTGTCGGCGATGCCACGCGCATGCAGGTACTTGAGGAAGCGCGCCTGGTAGATCGCCATCAGCGGCCCCAGGCCCATCGACACCGTGGGGAACTGCCAGAAATCGGGCATCAGCCACGGGTGCGGGTAGCTGGAGAGACCCTTCTTGTAGCCCACCTCCTGGCGGAAGTGCACGAGCTGGTCTTCGGTGAGCCGCCCCTCCAGGAAGGCGCGCGCGTAGATGCCGGGCGAGCTGTGGCCCTGGAAGTAGACGCAGTCGCCGCCGTGGTTTTCACTCTCGGCGTGCCAGAAGTGGTTGAAGCCGGCCTCGAACATGTGCGCCACCGAGGCGTACGAGGCGATGTGCCCGCCCAGATCGCCACCGTCCTCGGGGTGCATGCGGTTGGCGCGCACCACCATGATCATGGAGTTCCAGCGCATGTAGGCGCGCAGACGCCCTTCGATGTCGAGGTTGCCGGGGCTGCGCTGCTCTTCCTCGGGCTCGAGCGTGTTCACGTACCCCGTGGTGGCCGAGAACGGCATGTCGATGGAGTGCTCGCGCGCGTGCTCCAGCAACTGCTCCAGCAGGAAGTGCGCACGTTCGGGGCCCTCCTTGTCGATGACGGCCGACAAGGCGTCCATCCACTCGCGGGTTTCTTGTTCGTCTGAATCGGCCGCCGCCGGGCTCTTGGTCGGGTCGCTCATCTCGGGTCTCCTAGGTACGCAACGATGATCAGGATAGATGCTTTAGTGTCTCACGAAACCGGAAAATTTCAAATAGTGTTTATGAATACCATGATATGAAATTACCAAGAAAACGGTGTGCCTCCTCCACTCCGTATGCATGAGTCCTCTATAAACTTCACTCATGGTTTCCCCTAGTCTGCGCGCCAGCGCCCTCGCCATCGGGCCTTCGCCCGCGCGCCGTTGGCGCAGCTGGTGGCGCGGGCTCGCGCCGCACCGACAGGATAGGTTCGCGGCACTCGCACCGCTGGTGGCGGTATTTCTGTTCTTCGTGGCGATCATCGCGTCATTCTGGTACCTGCATTCGGAAGAGATCGCGCGCGAGCAAGGGGCGCTGCAGCGTGACGTGGAGTATGCGCAGCAGCGCATACGCCTGCGGCTCATGGAGCGGCAGGAGCAGGTGATGCGCATCGCGCGCGATCTTTCCGGCAACACCATGACGGATGCGGATTTCGCCACCCAGGCCGATCTGCTGATCACCCAGTACCCGGAGATGCAGGCAGTCTCCTGGATCGACGCCGGGGGCCGCATCCGCGCCACCCAGTCCGCGCCCACGCTGGCGAGCCGGCAACTGCGCGTCGTGGGTGAAGTGCTGCACCCCGGGAGCGCGACCGCGCAGGCCTTCCAGCAGGTGCGGCAGCTCGGACAGCCCGTCTACATCCAGCCCTTGCCCGAAGCGCAGGCACCGGCCGCCCTGCTGCAGTTGCAGGTGCCGCTGTACACGCAGGGACGCTTCACCGGCTCCGTGCTCAGCGAATACTCGGTGGACAGCCTGTTGCGCTACGGCACGCCGATCGAAGTGCTCTCGCGCTACGCGGTCACGCTGCTGGACGCCGACCACCACCTGCTGGCCGGCACGCCGCTGGCGCCGCGCGCGCACACGCTGCGACCCTGGACGGATCTGGCCAACGCCTACGACGCACCCATCGTGCTGCCGGGGCAGTCGCTGGTGCTGCGCGCGCAGGCCTACCGCACGTCGCTCGGGCTCGTGGGCAGCGGCCTGTTCTGGCTCGTCGGCGTGCTGAGCATCCTGACCGCGTGGCTGCTGCTCGGCACCTGGCGCCATACGCGCCGGCGCCTGCAGGCGCAGGAGGCACTCGTGGCCGAGACGAACTTTCGCCGCGCGATGGAGAACTCGGTGCTCACCGGCATGCGCGCGCTCGACCTGCAGGGGCGCATCACCTACGTGAACGCAGCGTTCTGCCAGATGACGGGCTGGTCGGCCGAGGAGCTCGTTGGGCAGACGCCGCCCTACAGCTACTGGCCCGAGAGCGAGCGCAACACGCTGCAAAGCAGGCTCTACGAGGAGCTTTCGGGCAAGGCGATGCCGGGCGGACTGCAGGTGCGCGTGCAGCGCAAGAGCGGCAGCGTGTTCGACGCGCGGCTGTACGTCTCGCCGCTGATCGACGGGCACGGGCGGCACACCGGCTGGATGACGTCGATGACCGACATCACCGAACCCAACCGCGTGCGCGAGCAGCTCGTCGCCTCGCACGAGCGTTTCACCGTCGTGATGGAGGCGCTCGACGCCGCCGTGTCGGTCGCGCCGCTGGGCAGCAAGGAGCTGCTGTTTGCCAACCGGCTGTACCGCCAGTGGTTCGGCTCGCAGACGGACGGCCACTTGCAGCTGGTCGCGCAGGCCGGCGTGGTGCACGCGCAGACGCCCGACGACGAAGACGCGCTGATGGGCCTGCCCAGCCACACGATGACGCACGCGCATTCGGACAACGTCGAGCTCTACCTGCCCGACCTGGGCAAGTGGCTGGAGGTGCGCTCGCGCTACCTGCACTGGGTGGACGGGCGCCTGGCGCAGATGGTGATCGCCACCGATATCACGGCGCGCCGGCGCGCGCAGGAGCTCGCGGCCCAGCAGGCCGAGCGCACGCAGTCCGTGAGCCGGCTGATCACCATGGGCGAGATGGCCTCCAGCGTGGCGCACGAGCTCAACCAGCCGCTCACGGCGATCAGCAACTACTGCAGCGGCATGATCTCACGCGTCGAAGGCGGCCAGATCACCCAGGACACGCTGGTGGCCGCGCTGCAGAAGACCGCGCACCAGGCACAGCGCGCGGGCAACATCATCCAGCGCATCCGCGCGTTCGTGAAAAAGAGCGAACCCAACCGCCAGCTCGCGAACGTGCTCGACATGGTGACCGAAGCGGTGGAGCTTGCCACCATCGAGCTGCGCCGCCACAACGTGCGCCTCACGCACTACGTGGCCGCGCGTCTGCCCATGCTGATGGTGGACCGCATCCTGATCGAGCAGGTGCTCATCAACCTCATGAAGAACGGCGCCGAGGCGATCGCGCAGGCCAACCGCCCGTCCGCGCAGCGCAGCGTGGAGCTGCGCGTGGTGCCGCGCCAGGTCGATGGCGTGGACGCGATCCAGTTCAGCGTCGAAGACACCGGTCAGGGCCTGCCGCCCGAGGTGCTCGAGCACCTCTTCAAAGCCTTCTATTCCACCAAGAGCGAAGGCATGGGCATGGGCCTGAACCTGTGCCGCAGCATCGTCGAGTCGCACCAGGGCAGGCTGCGCGCGGAGAACCTCTACAATGCGCACGAGGTCACGGGTTGTCTGTTCACTTTCTGGCTACCGCTGGCCGATGCAGCACCAGCCACTACAGACTTCATAGTGCAATCCGCCCGCAGGACCACCGCATGAACCTCACTCCCAAAAAAGGCACCGTCTACGTCGTGGATGACGACGAGGCGGTGCGCGACTCCTTGCAATGGCTGCTCGAGGGCAAGGACTACCGGGTACGCTGTTTCGACTCCGCCGAAGCGTTCTTCACGCGCTACGACCCGCGCGAGATCGCCTGCCTCATCGTGGACGTGCGCATGGGCGGCATGACGGGCCTCGAACTGCAAGACCGCCTGCTCGAACGCAAGTCGCCGCTGCCCATAGTCTTCATCACCGGCCACGGCGACGTGCCCATGGCCGTGAACACGATGAAGAAGGGGGCGCTGGACTTCATCCAGAAGCCGTTCAACGAACGCGAGCTGCTCGAACTGGTCGAGCGCATGCTGGGCACCGCGCGCGAGAGTTTTGCCGACCACCAGCTCGCTGCGACGCACGAGGCGCTGATGGCCAAGCTCACCGGGCGCGAATCGCAGGTGCTCGAGCGCATCGTCGCCGGCCGCCTGAACAAGCAGATCGCCGACGACCTCGGGATCAGCATCAAGACCGTCGAGGCGCACCGCGCCAACATCATGGAAAAGCTCGGCGCCAACACGGTGGCCGATCTGCTCAAGATCGCGCTCGGCCCCGCGACCGCGAAAGCCTGATTCTCTTTTGGTAGCTGATCGCGCTTTCCCGGCAAGGGCTGGAGTGCATTTTCATTGATATTTCACACCGTGCCATGCCAGCCCAACTGATCGACGGCAAAGCCCTCTCCCTGCGCCTGCGCGCAGACATCGCGCGCCGCGCCGCCGTGCTCGCGAAGCGTGGCACGACACCGGGCCTGGCCGTCATCCTGGTG
This sequence comes from Burkholderiales bacterium, assembly GCA_026954015.1. Taxonomy (GTDB): domain Bacteria; phylum Pseudomonadota; class Gammaproteobacteria; order Burkholderiales; family Burkholderiaceae_C; genus Comamonas_C. The sequence goes on from JAIXLP010000010.1 coordinate 16,925, forward strand.
GGCGACAACCCGGCCAGCCAGGTCTACGTGCGCAACAAGGTCAAGGCCTGCGAGGACGCGGGCATACGCTCCGTGCTTGAACGCTACGACGCGGACCTGACGGAGGCCGCGCTGCTGGCGCGCGTGGCGGCGCTCAACGCAGACCCGACCGTCCACGGCATCCTGGTGCAACTGCCGCTGCCCGCGCAGATCGACAGCCACAAGGTGATCGGGGCGATCTCCCCCGCCAAGGACGTGGACGGCTTTCACGTCGCGAGCGCCGGCGCGCTCATGGTCGGCGCAAACGGCTTCAAGCCCTGCACGCCCTACGGCTGCATGCAGATGCTTGCGTCCATAGGCATGCAGGACCTGCGCGGCAAGCACGCCGTGGTCATAGGCCGCAGCAACATCGTCGGCAAGCCCATGGCGCTGATGCTGCTGGCCGCCAACGCCACCGTCACCGTCTGCCACAGCGGCACGGCGGACCTGGGCGCCCTCACCCGCCAGGCCGACATCGTCGTTGCCGCGGTGGGCAAGGCGGGCGTGCTCACGGCGGACATGGTCAAGCCCGGCGCCGTGGTGATCGACGTCGGCATGAACCGCGACGCGGCGGGCAGGCTCTGCGGCGACGTGGATTTCGACGGTGTGCGGCAGGTAGCCGGCTGGATCACCCCGGTGCCGGGCGGCGTCGGCCCGATGACCATCACCATGCTGCTCATGAATACGCTCCAATCGGCCGAACAGCGCACTTGAACCTGCGCCGCGCGCCGCCACTGTGCATAGCATGACCAATCCCCTGCTCGACTTTTCCGGCGTGCTCGCGTTCGGCCGCGTCACGCCCGCCGACGTGGCGCCCGCCATCGACGAACTGCTGCGCCAGGCCGAGGCGGCGCTGACCGAGGTGACGGCCGAGGGCTTCCCGGCCGAATGGAACGCGATCGCGCGCGTGCTCGACGTGGCCACCGAGCGCCTCGGGCGCGCGTTCGGCGCGGTGGGCCACCTGACCAGCGTGGCCGATACGCCCGAGCTGCGCGCCGCGTACAACGCCGTGCTGCCCGTGGTGACTGCGTTCTGGACGCGCCTGGGCGCCGACGAGCGCCTGTACGCCAAGTACAAGGCGATCGACCCGGCGACGCTGAACGCCGCGCAGCGCCAGGCGCTCACCAACGCGCTGCGCGGTTTTCGCCTCTCGGGCGCCGAGCTGCAGGGCAGCGCGCGCGAACGCTTCGCGCAGGTGCAGGAGCGCCTGGCCGAGCTGCAGCAGAAGTACAGCGAAAACGTGCTCGACGCCACCGATGCGTTCAGCTACCTCGCCACCGCGGACGAACTCGCCGGCGTGCCCGCCGACGTGCTGCAAGCCACTCGCGCCGCCGCGCAGGCCGAAGGGCACGCGGGCCACCAGCTCACGCTGCACCTGCCGTGCTACCTGCCGGTGATGCAGTTCGCGCACAGCAGCGCGCTGCGCGAAAAGCTCTACCGCGCGTACGTCACGCGCGCCTCCGACCAGGCGCAGGGTGACGCCAATCGTTTCGACAACACCGAGGTCATGAAGGAAATCCTCGCGCTGCGCCAGGAAGAGGCAAAGCTGCTGGGCTACGCCAACTTCGGCGAGGTCTCGCTCGTCCCGAAGATGGCCGACACGCCCGCGCAGGTGCTGCATTTCCTGCGCGACCTGGCGCGGCGCGCGCGGCCGTTTGCCGAGCACGACCTGGCCGACCTGCGCAGCTACGCGCGCGATGCGCTGCACCTCGCCGACCCGCAGGCCTGGGACTGGCCCTATGTCTCCGAAAAGCTCAAGGAGGCGCGCTACGCCTTCAACGAGCAGGAGGTCAAGCAGTACTTTCCGGCGCCCAAGGTGCTTGCGGGCCTGTTCAAGATTGTCGAGACGCTGTTCGAGGTGGAGATCAGCCGCGACGAGGCGCCGGTGTGGCACCCGGCGGTCGAGTTCTACCGCATCGAGCGCGCGGGTCGGCTCGTGGGCCAGTTCTACCTGGACAAGCCCGCGCGCAAGGGCAAGCGCGGCGGCGCGTGGATGGACGACGCGCGCAGCCGCTGGCTGCGCCCCGACTCCGGCCAGTTGCAGACCCCGATCGCCTATCTCGTGTGCAACTTCGCCGAGGGCGTCGACGGCAAGCCCCCGCTGCTCACGCACGACGACGCCACCACGCTGTTCCATGAATTCGGCCACGGGCTGCAGCACATGCTCACCCAGGTGGACGAGCACGGCGTCTCGGGCATCAGCGGCGTGGAGTGGGACGCGGTCGAGCTGCCCAGCCAGTTCATGGAAAACTTCTGCTGGGAGTGGGAGGTGCTGCGCCATATGACGGCGCACGTCGATACCGGCGAGCCGCTGCCGCGCGCGCTCTTCGACAAGATGATCGCGGCCAAGAATTTTCAGGCCGGAATGCAGACGCTGCGCCAGATCGAGTTTTCGCTGTTCGACATGCTGTTGCACACCGAGCACGATCCCGGCGCCGACATCGCGCCGCTGCTGGCGCGGGTGCGCGCGGAAGTCGCCGTCCTCACACCGCCGCCGTTCAACCGCTTTGCCCACAGCTTCAGCCACATCTTCAGCGGAGGCTACGCCGCTGGCTACTACAGCTACAAATGGGCCGAGGTGCTCTCTGCCGACGCCTACGCGGTGTTCGAGGAAACGCGCGGCAGCGACGGCGAACCCAGCCTGGAAAGTGGCCGGCGCTACCGCGAGGCGATCCTCGAAACCGGCGGCAGCCGCCCCGCGATGGAATCCTTCAAGGCGTTCCGCGGACGCGAGCCCCAGCTCGACGCGCTGCTGCGCCACCAGGGGATGATGCAATAAAAAGTGAGCGCCCGGCGCTTGGTGTACGGGCGCTGGGGCGACATAATGCATGAAAATCTCCAGTGCGCCTACCATCGCCCTGACGTCCATGCCTACTGCGGAGTGACCATGATCCGAAACACCACGATCCTCGTTGCCGCCGCGCTGCTCGCGTGGTCGGCCGCAGCCGTGCACGCCCAGGGCGTGTACCGCATCGTCGGGCCCGATGGCCGCGTCACGTTCACCGACCGCCCGCCCCAGGCAGGGGGCGCGGCCATGCCGGCAGGCGGTGCGGCATCCGGCGCCGCGGAAGGCAATGCCGCCCTGCCCTACACGCTGCGGCAGACGGCCGCGCGTTACCCGGTCGTGCTCTACACCAGCGCAGATTGCGCACCGTGCGTCAACGGGCGCAACCTGCTCGTGAACCGTGGCATCCCGTTCACCGAGCGCACCGTCTCAAGCCGCGACGATATCGACGCGCTCACACGCCTTGCGGGCGATACCGGCCTGCCGCTGCTCACGCTGGGGCGCCAGCAGCTCAAGGGTTTTTCCGACACCGAATGGACGCAGTATCTGGACGCCGCCGGCTACCCGCGGCAGTCACAACTGCCGGCGGACTACCAACGCCCGCCCGCCGCCCCGATGGTGGCAGCAGGCCAGGGCGCGGCGCCGGCACCAGGCAGCGCACCTGCGCAGCCCGAAGCCGCACGGCCCGAGGCCGCTCGTGCCGCACCGGCAAAACCCGCCGCCCGTGGAGCCGCCTCGCCGTCCAACCCCGCCGGCATCATCTTCTGACGGGGCGCGGTCGCGCCCTAAAACGTCAGCGTGCGCACGCCCTGCGCCGTGCCCAGCAGGCACACGTCGGCCTTCTGGTGCGCAAAGACGCCGACCGTCACCACGCCAGGCCACTGGTTCACCTCGGATTCGAACGCCAGCGGGTCGGTGATCGACAGCCCGCGCACATCCAGTATCTGCTGACCGTTGTCGGTCACAAGCGGCGCGCCGTCGCGCAGGCGCAGGGTCGCCACGCCCCCGAGCGCGGCAAACCGGCGCGTGATCTGCGTCGCCGCCATCGGTATCACCTCCACCGGCAGCGGAAACCCGCCCAGCACCGCCACCCGTTTGCTTGCGTCAGCGATGCACACGAACCGATCGGCCAGCGCCGCCACGATCTTCTCGCGCGTGAGCGCCGCGCCGCCGCCCTTGACCATGTAGCCGCGCCCGTCGATTTCGTCCGCGCCATCGATATAGACCGCAAGCCGCGACACGGCATTCGCGTCCAGCACCGGAATGCCGAGCGCCTGCAGCCGCGCGGTGCTTGCGAGCGAGCTCGAAACCGCCCCCACGACCTGCCCGCGCAGCGCGCCCAGCGCGTCGATGAAGCAGTTCACCGTCGAGCCCGTGCCCACGCCGATGATTTCACCCGGCACCACGTAGTCGAGCGCGGCGCGGCCCACCAGGGTTTTGAGCGCATCCTGCGCGGTGGTGTCGTTCTTCGTGGCTTCGGTCATGGGTGAAAATCGGCAAGTTCAGCCACCGATTATCCGCATGCCACCCCTGCCCTACGCGCTCGCGCGCCCCGTGCTCTTCCAACTGGACGCGGAGGCGGCGCACGAGCTCACGATCAAGGGGCTGGAACGCCTGCAGCACACACCGCTGGAGCGCGTGTGGTCGGCGCGCGCGGTGAGCGACCCGGTGCGGCTCGCGGGCCTGACCTTCCCCAACCGCGTCGGCCTTGCGGCGGGACTGGACAAGAACGCACGGTGCATCGACGCCTGGGCGGCGATGGGCTTCGGCTTCGTCGAGGTCGGCACCGTCACGCCGCTGCCGCAGCCCGGCAACCCGCGCCCGCGGATGTTCCGCCTGCCCGCCGCGCACGCGCTCATCAACCGCATGGGGTTCAACAACGATGGGCTCGAAGCCTTCGTCGCCAACGTGCGCCGCTCGCGGGTGCGCGCCAGCGGCCAGCCGCTGGTGCTGGGTCTGAACATCGGCAAGAACGCCGCCACACCCATCGAGAACGCCACGAACGACTACCTGCTGGGCCTGCGCGGCGTGTACCCGCACGCGGACTACGTCACCATCAACATCAGCTCGCCCAACACCAAGAACCTGCGCAGCCTGCAAGATGACGCCGCGCTCGACGCGCTGCTGCGCGCCCTCGCCACGCAGCGCGACGCACTGGCCGCCGAGCACGCACGCCGCGTGCCCCTCTTCCTCAAGATCGCACCCGACCTGCAGCACGACCAGGTGCACGCCATCGCGCAGGCGCTGCAGCGCCACGGCATGGACGGCGTGATCGCCACCAACACCACCATCAGCCGCGAAGGCGTGCACGGCCTGCCCCACGCCGAGGAAACGGGCGGCCTGAGCGGCGCGCCGGTTCGACAGGCCTCCAACGCCATCATCCACCAGTTGCGCGCGCTGCTGGGGCCCGATTTCCCCATCATCGGCGTCGGCGGCATCCTCACCGCCCGCGACGCCGTGGAAAAACTCCGCGCCGGCGCGGATGTGGTGCAGATCTACACCGGCCTGATCTACCGCGGCCCCACACTCGCCCTGCAAGCCGCGCGGGCGCTGCGTGATGCAAAGCGGCAGCGGTGAGCAGGTATGAGTCCGGTCATCACGGGCGTCTGCGAAATGGCCCCGAAATGGGGCGGCACCATCAGTTCCGGTTGCGCTCGTTGCGGTCCACCCCGGTTGGGGACAAGCGGGACTTGGCAAGTGCCGCCACCCGGACGATGGCATCGCCGAAAACCGCGATCCACTCTTCATGGCCCGTGCCGTGCTGGGCTTCGCCCGCATGCGCCGCGCAGATTTCAGGCCATTCCGGCCTCTAGCGCCCGTCCAGCAAGTGCGATCAGCTACGTTTTTTCAGCTTTTCGCGGCCCGACGGCAGCGCTCATCCCCCGAAGTGCGCGTCAAGAAAGCGCCTGGCCGCATCGCCGACGTACCGGTGCAACGCCGCCCGATCGACGCCTGCCGCATCCATGCAGGCCTCGGCGGTGTCCTCGGGCGGCGTCACCTTGTCGCCCTCGCCGACGGTGATGCAGGCGGGAATGGTCATGCGGGCGAGCTCCGCAGCGTCCACGCCAAAACCCTGGGCATCGCCGGGCGCCATCGGGAAGGTGGCCTTGATGCGCTGGCCCCCCGGACATTCGTACGGTGATCCGTACCAACAAGAACGGCACCCAGAAGGTGCCGTACGTTGTTCGTTGACATGGTGGGTGATACTGGGATCGAACCAGTGACCCCTGCCGTGTGAAGGCAGTGCTCTACCGCTGAGCTAATCACCCTTTTCGCGTGCACGAAAAGCGCGCATTATGGCACAGCATCGGCCCCTTCCGCGACAAGCCGCCAGATGGTCTTGCCGCCACTGGCCTTGTCGATTTCCGCGAGGATCTGCTCGTGCGCCAAGCGTTCGTAGTCACTCGCTGCGATCACCGGCAGGTCGTAGCGCTCGAGGTGGTCTGCCGCCGCACTCGCAGCGCCCGCGCCTGTCGACGTGTCGTCCGTGCCGAGCAGCGAATCCTGCCCGCGCGTCATCTGGATGTACACGTCGGCGAGCAGTTGTGCGTCGAGCAGCGCCCCGTGCAGCGTGCGCCCGGAGTTGTCCACGCCGAGGCGGTCGCACAGCGCGTCGAGCGAGTTGCGCTTGCCCGGAAAGAGCTCGCGCGCCATCGACAGCGTGTCGATGACGCAGGCCACCTGCCCTTCCAGCCTGGGCAACCCGAGCCGGGCGAATTCCATTTCGAGGAAGCCCATGTCGAAGCTGGCGTTGTGGATGATGAGCTCCGCACCGCTGAGGTAGCGCAGGATGTCCTGCGCGCAATCGGCAAAGCGTGGCTTGTCGCGCAGGAATTCGTTGGTGATGCCGTGGATGCGGATCGCGTCTTCGTGGCTGTCGCGGTCCGGGTTCAGGTACAGGTGCAGGTCGTTGCCGGTGAGGCGCCGCCGCACGAGCTCGACGCAGCCGATCTCGATGATGCGGTCGCCCTGGTCCGCCGAGAGCCCGGTGGTTTCCGTGTCAAGGACGATCTGCCGTGTCACGCGCGCGCCTCAGAGCCAGCAAACAAATGAATCGCACCCGTAAGGGTCGTCAAAATGCGTGCGATCGAGGCGCAAACCGCAGCTGCGGCCCGGGTTACGGCGAGGATTTGCCACGAAGAGCGGGCGCGTTTCGGCGGGCCGGGCGGGGTGAGGTATGTGTGCACGGGCTCTCAGACGCGAAAGCTCTCGCCGCAGCCGCAGCGATCGCGCTCCTGCGGATTGTTGAAGCGAAAACCCTCGCTCAAGCCCTCGCGCACGAAGTCGAGTTCGGTGCCATCGACGTAGACCAGGTGCTTGCGGTCCACGAGCACCCGCACGCCCGCGCTCTCGAAGACGACATCACTGGGTAGCTGCTCGTCCACGTAGTCGATCTCATAGGCGAGGCCCGAGCAGCCCATGCTGCGCACATCCAGCCGCAGGCCCAGGGCGCCGCCTCGACGCTCGATGTGTTGCAGCACGTGGCGTGCAGCGGTAGGTGTCAATGTGATGGCCATGGTGGGTCAACCTGCGGTGGCGGGGGCGCCGTGTTTGTTTCTGTAATCGCTCACGGCCGCCTTGATGGCCTGTTCCGCGAGGATGGAGCAGTGGATCTTGAGCGGCGGCAGCGACAGCTCGCGGGCAATGTCACCGTTGGTGATGGCGGTTGCCGCGTCCAGCGTCTTGCCATGTACCCACTCGGTCGTGAGCGAGGCGGCAGCGATCGTCGGGCCGCTGCCGTAGGTCTTGAACCGCGCCTGGGCGATGCGGCCGGTCTGCGGATCGACCTTGATCTGCAGCCTGATGACCTCGCCACTGGCGGGGGTGCCGACCAGCGCCGTGCCCACGAGCGGGTCGTTCGGGTCGAGCGAACCCGCGTTGCGCGGGTTTTCGAAGTAATCCTGGACCTTGTCCGAATACGCCATGGCCCGAGTGTAGCGGGCACGCCGCCGTGGCGCTGTTCAGTGCGCCACGTCCCACGCCAGCGCGTCCACGTCCACGCCGGCCTGGTGCATCTCCCACAGGGGGCTGAGGTTGCGCAGACGCTGCACCGTCGAGCGGATGGCTTCGACGGCAAAGTCGATCTCCTGCTCGGTGGTGAAGCGCCCTATCGTCATGCGCAGGCTGCTGTGCGCCAGCTCATCGCTGCGGCCCAGCGCCTTGAGCACGTAGCTCGGCTCCATGCTGGCCGACGTGCAGGCCGAGCCGGACGAGAGCGCCACGCCATGGATGCCCGTCATCAGCGCCTCGCCTTCGATGTACTTGAAGCTCATGTTGAGGTTCTGCGGTACGCGGTGTTCAAGCGAGCCGTTCACCACCACCTCGCCCAGGTCGATCAATCCATCCAGCAGGCGCTGCTGCAGCTTGCGGGCCTGCGCGTTGACCTCCGCCATCTCATCCTTGATGAGCCTGAACGCCTCGCCCATGCCGACGATCTGGTGCGTGGGCAGCGTGCCCGAGCGCAGCCCGCGCTCGTGCCCGCCGCCGTGGATCTGCGGCACGAGACGCACGCGCGGTTTGCGCCGCACGTACAGCGCGCCCACGCCCTTGGGGCCGTAGGTCTTGTGCGCGGTCATGCTCATGAGGTCGATCGGCAACTGCCCAAGGTCGATATCGACCCGGCCCGTGGCCTGCGCCGCGTCCACGTGCAGCAGCACGCCATGCGAGTGGCACAGCGCGCCTATGGCCGCGACATCCTGGACCACGCCGATTTCGTTGTTCACGAGCAGGACGCTCACGAGTGTCGTGTCGGGGCGGATGGCTGCCGCCAGCGACGCCAGATCGACGAGGCCGTCGGGTTGCACGTCCAGAAACGTCACCTCGAAGCCGCGTCGCTCCAGCTCGTGCATGGTGTCGAGCGTGGCCTTGTGCTCGGTCTTGAGCGTGATGAGGTGCTTGCCCTGGTCCTGGTAGAACTCGGCCGCGCCCTTGAGCGCGAGGTTGATCGATTCGGTGGCGCCGCTGGTCCAGACGATTTCACGCGGATCGGCGCCGATCAGGTTTGCCACGTGGCCGCGTGCGCGCTCCACCGCGGCTTCGGCCTCCTGGCCCCAGGCGTGGGTACGCGATGCGGGGTTGCCGAAGTGGTTGCGCAGCCATGGAACCATGGCATCGACGACGCGCGGGTCGCACGGCGTCGTGGCGCCGTAGTCCAGATAGATGGGGAGAGCATCAGCCATGGTGAGGCCGATTTTCACCCTCCCTCAGGATTTTGCAAACGCGCTGCCAAGTGCGAAAACCGAATTCGGGGCGTTCACGCGGATGGGCTTGACGACCGGCGTGGTGGAGATGGCCCGGCGCGCCGCAGGGCGGTCTTCGACGCGGATGCCCTTGGCAAGCTGCTCGTTCACGAGCTTTTGCAGCGTGACGGAGTCCAGGAACTCCACCATGCGCTGGTTGAGCGCGGTCCACAGGTCGTGCGTCATGCACTTGCCGCCGCCCATGCAGTTCTCGCTGCCGCCGCATTGGGTGGAATCGATGGGCTCATCCACTGACACGATGATGTCGGCCACGGTGATCTCGGCCGCCTTGCGCGCCAGCGTGTAGCCACCACCAGGGCCACGCGTGGATTCGACCAGTTCATGCCGGCGCAGCTTCCCAAAGAGCTGCTCCAGGTACGACAGCGAGATCTGCTGGCGTTGGCTGATCGCGGCCAGCGTCACGGGGCCGTTGTTCTGGCGCAAGGCCAGATCGATCATTGCAGTGACCGCGAACCGGCCTTTGGTAGTGAGGCGCATGTAAGGCTCCTTCGTAGGTGAACCAGTGGCATCCAGGTGCTCGTCTGTGCGATGTCCGTCGGAACGACGCTTCCGAGTACCTGACTGTTTTATGCCACTATACCATAAATCTTTAGTAATTTAATCAGGTAATTGTCGGTCCACCGACATGATCGGACGCGCCAAACAGCTGGGTTCTGAGCATCGCAAGCTGGTCACGCGCCTGCGCGGCCTGCTCGAATTCGAGGTTGCGCGCGTGCTCGTACATCGCCTGCTCCAACCGCTTGATCTCGCGCGCCAGCTCCTTTTGGGACATGTCTTCCACGCGCGCGCGCTGCAGCGCCTCCTGCGCGAGTTTTTCGGCGTCGCGCCCCGCCTTTTCGCTGTAGACGCCGTCAATCAGGTCGCGCACCTGCTTGACGATGGCGCGCGGCTCGATGCCATGCGTCTGGTTGTAGGCCGTCTGCCGGGCGCGGCGCCGCTCGGTCTCGCCTATAGCCTTCTTCATCGAGTCGGTGATGCGGTCGGCGTAGAGGATGGCCTTGCCGTGCAGGTTGCGCGCGGCGCGCCCTATGGTCTGGATCAGGCTGCGCTCGGCGCGCAGGAACCCTTCCTTGTCGGCGTCCAGGATCGCGACGAGCGAGACCTCGGGAATGTCCAGGCCTTCCCTCAGCAGGTTGATGCCCACGAGCACGTCAAACGCGCCCAGGCGCAGGTCGCGGATGATCTCCACGCGCTCCACGGTGTCCACGTCCGAGTGCAGGTAGCGCACCTTGACGCCGTTTTCCGAGAGGTATTCGGTGAGCTGCTCGGCCATGCGCTTGGTCAGCGTGGTGATCAAGACGCGCTCGCGCGCCTGGGTGCGCAGGCGGATTTCCTGCAGCACGTCGTCCACCTGGCTGGTGGCGGGGCGCACCTCGATCTCGGGGTCGACCAGGCCCGTGGGGCGCACCACCTGGTCGACGATTTGCCCGGAATGCTCTTTTTCGTAGTCCGCCGGCGTGGCCGAGACGAAGATCACCTGGCGCATGCGTGCTTCGAATTCGGCGAACTTGAGCGGCCGGTTGTCCAGCGCCGACGGCAGCCGAAAGCCGTATTCCACCAGCGTGGTCTTGCGCGAACGGTCGCCGTTGTACATGGCGTTGAGCTGCCCGATCATCTGATGGCTTTCGTCGAGGAACATCACCGTGTCGCGCGGCAGGTAGTCGGTGAGCGTGGACGGCGGCTCACCCGGCGCCGCGCCAGAGAGGTGGCGGGTGTAGTTCTCGATGCCCTTGCAGTGCCCCACTTCGCTGAGCATCTCGATGTCGAAGCGCGTGCGCTGCTCCAGGCGCTGCGCTTCCACCAGCTTGCCCTGGTCGACGAAGAATTTCACGCGCTCGACCAGCTCCTGCTTGATGGTCTCCACCGCCGCCATCACGGTGTCGCGCGGCGTGACGTAGTGGCTGCGCGGGTAGACCGTGAAGCGCGGGATGCGCTGCACCACCTGGCCGGTGAGCGGATCGAAGAGCTGCAGGCTTTCGACCTCGTCATCGAAGAGTTCGATGCGGATGGCAAGCTCGGAATGCTCGGCGGGAAACACGTCGATGGTGTCGCCGCGCACGCGAAACTGCCCGCGCGCAAAGTCCATGTCGCTCCTCTGGTACTGCATGCGCACGAGCTGCGCGATCACGTCGCGCTGGCCCATGGGGTCGCCCGTGCGCAGCGTCATCACCATGCGGTGGTAGCTCTCGGGGTTGCCGATGCCGTAGATGGCCGAGACGGTGCCAACGATGACCACGTCGCGCCGCTCCAGCAGGCTCTTGGTGGCGGAAAGGCGCATCTGCTCGATGTGCTCGTTGATCGCGCTGTCCTTCTCGATGAACAGGTCGCGCTGGGGCACATAGGCCTCGGGCTGGTAGTAGTCGTAGTAGCTGACGAAGTACTCCACCGCGTTCTTCGGGAAGAACTCGCGGAATTCGGAATACAGCTGCGCTGCCAGCGTCTTGTTGGGCGCGAACACCATCGCGGGCCGGCCCAGGCGCGCGATCACGTTGGCCATGGTGAAGGTCTTGCCCGAGCCGGTCACGCCCAGCAGCGTCTGGAAGGCTTCGCCATCGCGCACGCCCTCGACGAGCTTGGCTATGGCCTCGGGCTGGTCGCCCGCGGGCGGGTACGGCTGGAAGAGCTGAAATGGCGAATCGGGGTATTCCACGAACTGCCCCGTGGCGGCAGGCGGGGCGGTGGCAACTTCTTGCATGGGGCGTCAACGGCGCCGGGGCGCGCTCGTTAAAATTGCAGACTGGCCATCGTAGCTGGTGTCCAGCACTCCCACTTTTCAACCTCCAGGACGCCCCATGTCTTTGTTTTCCGCCGTGCAGATGGCACCGCGCGACCCGATCTTCGGCCTCAACGATCAATTCGCCTCGGATACCAAGCCCAACAAGGTCAATCTGGGCGTGGGCGTGTACTTCGACGACAACGGCACGCTGCCGCTGCTGCAGTGCGTGCGCGCGGCCGAAAAAGCCATGCTGGAAAGCCCCAAGGCGCGCAACTACCTGCCCATGGACGGCATCGCCGCATACGACACCGCCGTCAAGAGCCTGGTGTTCGGCGCGCAGTCCGAAGTGGTCACCTCGGGGCGCGTGGCCACGGTGCAGAGCCTGGGCGGCACGGGCGGCCTGAAGATCGGCGCGGACTTTCTGCACCAGATCAACCCCGGCGCCAAGGCGCTGGTGTCCGACCCCACCTGGGCCAACCACACCGCGATCTTCCGCCATGCCGGGTTCGAGGTGGGCACCTACAGCTACTACGATGCCGCGGGCCGGCGCGTGAACTTCGACGGCATGCTGGCCGATCTGCGTGCCGCCGCGCCCGGCACCGTCGTGGTGCTGCACGCCTGCTGCCACAACCCCACGGGCTACGACCTCACGGCCGCGCAGTGGGACCAGGTGGTGGACGTGGTGAAGGAGCGCCATCTCGTCGCCTTCCTCGACATGGCCTACCAGGGCTTCGGCCAGGGGCTCAAGGAAGACGCCACCGCCATTGAGAAGTTCACTGCCTCGGGCCTGAGCTTCTTCGTTTCCACCTCGTTTTCCAAGAGCTTCAGCCTCTATGGCGAGCGCGTGGGCGCGGTCTCGGTCGTCACGCAGAACAAGGACGAGGCCGAGCGCGTGCTTTCGCAGCTCAAGATCACCGTGCGCACCAACTACTCCAACCCGCCGACGCATGGCGCCAGCATCGTGGCGAGCGTGCTGCAGAGCCCCGAGCTGCGCGCGCTCTGGGAAAAGGAGCTGGGCGAGATGCGCACCCGCATCAAGAGCATGCGCCGGGGCCTCGTCGACGGCCTGAAGGCCGCGGGCGTGACGCAGGACATGGGCTTCATCACCACGCAGGTGGGCATGTTCAGCTACTCGGGCCTGTCCAAGGACCAGATGGTGCGCCTGAGGAGCGAATTCGGGGTGTACGGCACCGACAGCGGGCGCATGTGCGTGGCGGCGCTCAACACGCGCAATCTGGCCCACGTGGCCAAGGCGATCGCGGCGGTGCTGTAAGCACACCTGACTCAGGCACCTGAAGAACCGCCTCCGGGCGGTTTTTTTATAGTCTCCCCATGGAAGTCCAGCCCACCCCTCCCCATACGCCTGTCATGGCGCAATATTTGGCCCTGAAGGCGCAGTACCCGGACACGCTGCTGCTCTACCGCATGGGCGACTTCTACGAGCTGTTCTATGCCGACGCCGAGAAGGCCGCGCGGCTGCTGGACATCACGCTCACGCGGCGCGGGCAATCGGCGGGGGAGCCGGTGGTGATGGCGGGCGTGCCGTTTCATGCGCTGGAAAATTACCTCGCGCGGCTCATCAAGCTGGGCGAATCGGTGGCGATTGCCGAGCAGGTGGGCGACGTGGCCAGCGCCAGGGGGCCGGTGGAGCGCAAGGTGGTGCGCGTGGTCACGCCCGGCACGCTGACCGACAGCGAACTGCTGCCCGACAAGAGCGAGGCGCTGCTGCTGGCCGTGCACCAGGGCAAGCGCGCGCAGTGCGGCCTGGCGTGGCTCTCCGTCACGCAGGGGCAGGTGTTCCTGGCCGAATGCGGCGTCGGCGAGCTGGGCCGGTGGCTGGCGCGCATCACGCCCAGCGAGCTGATCTACAGCGCAGGCAGCACGCAGCGCTTCGAGCAGCAGTTGCAGCAACTGCGCCAGGCAGGCGCCGTGGCCTGCCCCATGGCGCCGCGCCCGGACTGGCAGTTTGACGCCGCCTTGGGCAAGCGCACGCTGCTGAAGCACCTGGACGCGGCCACGCTCGCGGCCTGGCAGGCGCAGGACCTGCACGACGCCCACGCCGCCGCCAGCGCCCTGCTGCATTACGCCGAGCACACGCAGGGCCGCTCGCTCACGCACATCCACAGCGTGCAGGTGCAGCGCAGCGACGCGCTGATGGATCTGCCCGCTAGCACCGTGCGCAATCTGGAGCTGGTCAAGACCCTGCGCGGCGAGGATGCGCCCACGCTGCTCTCCTTGCTTGATACCTGCATGACCGGCATGGGCAGTCGCCTGCTGCGCGCCTGGCTGCTGGAGCCTGCGCGCGAGCGAAGCGCCGCGCGCCAGCGCCTGGCCGCCACCACGGCGCTGCGCGCGGGCCCGTGGTCGAATGTGCGCGAGGCGCTCAAGGGCGTGGCCGACGTGGAGCGCATCACCGCCCGCATCGCGCTGCGCCAGGCGCGTCCGCGTGAGCTCGTGGCGCTGGCGCAGACACTAGAAAAAGCAAAGCTGCTCGCACTTGCTCGGCAAGCGCCAGAGCCCTATTTGATGCAAATTTTCGCGGAACTGCGTCCGCCCGCCGAAACTGCGGCCCTGCTGCATGCTGCGATTGCTGCCGAGCCTGCCGCGCTGCTGCGCGACGGCGGCGTGATCGCCGGCGGCTTCGACGCCGAGCTGGACGAGCTGCGCGCCATCCAGAACAATTGCGACGGCTTTCTGCTCGATCTGGAAACGCGCGAGAAGGCGCGCACCGGCATCCCCAACCTGCGCGTGCAGTTCAACAAGGTGCACGGCTTCTACATCGAGGTCACGGGCAGCCACCTGGACAAGGTGCCCGAGGACTACCGCCGCCGCCAGACGCTGAAGAACGCCGAGCGCTTCATCACCCCCGAGCTCAAGGCCTTCGAGGACAAGGCGCTGTCGGCGCAGGAGCGCGCGCTGGCCCGCGAAAAATGGCTCTACGAGCAGGTGCTCGATCAGCTGCAACCCCACGTGCCCCGGCTCACCCGCGTGGCGCAGGCGCTGGCGCAGCTCGATGTGCTGTGCTGTCTGGCCGAGCGCTCGCTCACCCTGGACTGGTGCGCGCCGCAGTTCGTCGAGCAGCCGTGTATCGAGATCGAGGCCGGGCGCCACCCCGTGGTGGAGGCGCGCCTGGCCGAGACCTCCAGCGGCGCCTTCATCGCCAACCACACGCACATGCATGCCAACCAGCGCATGCAGATCATCACCGGCCCGAACATGGGCGGCAAATCGACCTACATGCGCCAGGTGGCGCTGATCGTGCTGCTGGCGAGCATGGGCAGCCACGTGCCCGCCACGCGCTGCCGCCTGGGGCCGATCGACGCCATCCATACGCGCATCGGCGCGGCCGACGACCTGGCGAATGCGCAATCGACCTTCATGCTGGAGATGGTGGAGGCGGCGCAGATCCTGCACGCCGCCACGCCCCAGAGCCTGGTGCTGATGGACGAGATCGGGCGCGGCACCAGCACCTTCGACGGACTGGCGCTGGCGTCCAGCATCGCCACCTACCTGCACGACAAGACCCGCGCATTCACGCTGTTTGCCACGCACTATTTCGAGCTGACCGAGCTGCCCGCGACCGCGCGTGCGGCAGTGAACATGCACGTGGGCGCGGCCGAGAGCGGCAATGACATCGTCTTCCTGCACGAGCTGCAGGCGGGCCCGGCCAGCCGCAGCTACGGCGTGCAGGTGGCCAGGCTCGCGGGCATGCCCGCGGCCGTGCTGGGCCACGCGCGTCACGCGCTCGCCGCGCTGCAAGAGCGCGCCGCCGCCAGCCAGGCGCAGGTGGACCTGTTCGCGCCGCCGCCCGAGCCACCCATGCGGGCGGCAAGCGCCGCGGAGCAGCTCTTGACGCAGATCAACCCGGACCAACTGAGCCCGCGTGAAGCGCTCGACGCGCTCTACCAGCTCAAGCGGCTGTCAGATTCCTAACGTCGGTCGGCCAGCGCGTGCGCGATGGTGCCCAGATCGACGTATTCCAGCTCGCTGCCCACCGGCACGCCGCGCGACAGGCGCGTGACGCGCACGCCCCGGCGCTGCAGCGCCTCGGTGAGCGCGTAGGCCGTGGCCTCGCCTTCGGCGGTGAAGCTGGTGGCGAGGATCACCTCCTCCACCGCGCCGTCGCAGGCACGCTCCAGCAGCGGCTGCATGCCGATGTCGCGCGGCCCCACCCCATCCAGCGGCGAGAGCCGCCCCATGAGCACGAAGTACAAGCCATGAAAGGCCCCGGTGCGCTCCATCGCGGCCTGGTCGGCGGGCGTCTCCACCACGCACAGGCGCGTGGCATCGCGCCGGGCATCGCTGCAAATGCTGCAGACCGCCGCTTCGGTGAAGGTGTGACAGCGCGCGCAATGCCCTACCCGCTCGGTCGCCTGCGTGAGCGCGCGCGCAAGCATCTGCGCCCCCGGCCGGTCGTGCTGCAACAGGTGAAACGCCATGCGCTGCGCGGACTTCACGCCCACGCCGGGCAGGCGCCTGAGTGCCTGGATGAGAGCGTCGAGGCTGTTCGTCTCGCTCATGAGGGGCAGGTTCTGCGTTGAGCGTTCGGCGTTCGGCCCGGCGGTCAGAACGGGAACTTCATGCCGCCGGGCAGGCCCGGCATGCCGGCGGTGATCCTGCCCATCTTCTCCTGCGAGGTTTCCTCGGCCTTGCGCACGGCGGCGTTGAAGGCGGCGGCGACGAGGTCTTCGAGCATGTCCTTGTCGTCCGCGAGCAGGCTGGGGTCGATGGTGATGCGCTTGACGTCGTGCTTGCAGGTCATCAGCACCTTGACGAGGCCCGCGCCGGATTCGCCCTCCACTTCAATGCGCTCCAGCTCCTCCTGCGCCTTCTTGAGGTTGTCCTGCATGGCCTGCGCCTGCTTCATGAGTCCGGCGAGCTGCCCTTTGTTGAACATGGTTCTTCCTTGATGGTTGTCACATGGATGCCAGCTTGACGCTGCCGGGGACGATTTTCGCCCCGAAATCACGCATCAACTGCTGTACCTGGGGATCATTGCGCACGATGGCCTCTGCCGTACGCTGGCGCTCTGCGGCGGCGGCGGCGTCACGCCGCGCCGGGCTGTCGCCCACCGGCCCGACCTCGACGCTGATCTCGCTCGCGTGCCCCGCTTCGCGCAGCGCGGCGCACAGCCGCTCGCGCGCGGTGGGCTGGTTGAGCGACGCGCTCTCGACGCGCAGATGCCAGTGCCCGCCGTCGCGTGCCACCAGTTGCGACTGCAACGCGAGCTCCCGCGTGAGCGCGCTCACCTGCTGGCGCTCGATCAGTCCGTGCACCACGCCGTGCCAGAACCCGCCTTCCTCGGCGGGCCGCAGGGCGGTGCTTTCCGGGTCGAGGGCGGCCGTCCCGTGCTCATCGGGCGCGGGGAGTGATCGCACCGGGATTTCTACGGTTTCCGTAGCTGCCCGCGCTTGTCCAGAGGGCGCTGGAGCCGTATTTTGCTGGATGTTTTCCACCGAGCGCACGGGCAGCCGCAGCGGCGCGGCCGGCTGCGCCGGGGCCGCCGAGGGCGCGGGCGCACGGTCTGCGGCAGGCGCCGCGGCGACCGACGCAGCAGCCTGCCCGGGCGCGGGTTCAGGCGGCGTCAGCTTTTTTTTTTCGCCCGGCGCAGCGGGCTTGAACGCCAGCAGCCGCAGCAGCACCATCGTGAGCGCCGCGTATTCGTCGGGCGCCAGGCCCAGCTCTTCGGTGCCGTGCAGGCAGATGCTGTAGAGCAACTGCACCTCGTCGCCGGGCATTGCCTGGGCCAGGCGCGCGATTTCCGGTGCGTCCGGGTCGTCCGCATCGGTGGCGGGCAGGTCAGCCACCGCCTGCAGCACCGCCATGCGCTGCAGCACGGCGACCATCTCCTGCAGCGTGGAGGCGGCCGACAGCCCCTGCGCGCGCAGTTCGTCGGAGGTCTGCACCACCGCGCGGCCATCGCCGCGCGCCAGCGCATCGATCAGCGTGAGCACCTGCGCGCGGTCGGCGCTGCCCAGCATCTGGCGCACCGCAGCTTCCTGCAGCGCGCCGCTGCCGAAGGCAATGGCCTGGTCCGTGAGGCTGAGCGCATCGCGCATCGAGCCTCGCG
The DNA here is from genome assembly GCA_026954015.1 of Burkholderiales bacterium. Taxonomy (GTDB): domain Bacteria; phylum Pseudomonadota; class Gammaproteobacteria; order Burkholderiales; family Burkholderiaceae_C; genus Comamonas_C. Next base: position 34,774 of record JAIXLP010000010.1, read on the forward strand.
CCGCGCGGGCGATGAGGCGCAGCGCCTGCAGCTCGAAAGGGATCTGCTCGGCCGCGAGCACGTGTGCCAGATGTTCGTGGATGGTTTCGGGCGCCATCGGGCGCAGGTTGAACTGCAGGCAGCGGCTGAGCACGGTGACCGGCACCTTTTGCGGGTCGGTCGTCGCGAGCACGAATTTCAGGTACTCGGGCGGCTCTTCCAGCGTCTTGAGCATGGCGTTGAACGCCGTGTTCGTGAGCATGTGCACTTCGTCGATCATGAAGACCTTGAAGCGCCCCTGCACCGGCTTGTAGACCGCCTGCTCCAGCAGGCCCTGCACCTCGTCCACGCCGCGGTTGGACGCGGCATCGAGCTCTACGTAATCCGGAAAGCGCCCCGCGTCGATCGCCACGCACCCCGGGCACACGCCACAGGGCGTGGCCGTGATGCCGCCCTGCCCGTCCGCGCCGGTGCAGTTGAGCGATTTGGCGAGGATGCGCGAGACCGTCGTCTTGCCGATGCCGCGCGTGCCGGTAAACAGGTAGGCGTGGTGCAGGCGCTGCTGCGTGAGCGCGTTGGTGAGCGCGCGCACCACGTGCTCCTGCCCCACCATCTCCGGGAAATTGCGGGGACGGTATTTGCGGGCGAGCACGAGGTAGGACATGGCAGGTGATTCTATGTGGCGGCGGCGGGCGGTTCGGCCACGGCCTGCACGTACAATCGGCGGCGACGGGCCTCCCCGCATGGCGAAGCAGCCAACCGGGTCAGGTGGGGAACCAAGCAGCCCCAACTGTGGAGTCAGTGCCGGGGGTAAGGCTCGTCACCTAACTTCTTGTCGATCGCCCATGAAAAAAGCCCCGCAAGCGGGGCTTTTGCTTTTGATCGCCGGAGCGATTACTTGGTGCGCGTGCCCACCACTTCGATTTCGACGCGGCGGTTCTTGGCGCGGCCTTCCTTGGTCGCATTGGAGGCGATAGGCTGGGTCTTGCCCTTGCCTTCGGTGTAGACGCGGTTCTTCTCGATGCCCTTGGACACCAGATAGGCCTTCACGGCTTCGGCGCGGCGCACCGACAGCTTCTGGTTGTAGGCGGCGGTGCCGATGGAGTCGGTGTGGCCGACCGCAACGATCACTTCCAGATTGATGTCCTTGATCTTGGAGACCAGATCGTCGAGCTTGGCCTTGCCTTCAGGCTTGAGCACCGACTTGTCGAAGTCGAAGAACGCATCGGCGCCATAGGTCACCTTGGTGGCGACGGCAGGAGCCGGGGCCGGGGCGGGAGCCGGCGCGGCGGCAGGCGCCGGAGCGGCAGCAGGCGCAGGCGCCGGAGCGGCGGCAGCAGCCTTCTTGAGCGCGCCGTCGCAGCCTTCGGCCGCGGTGGCAGGCGTCCAGGAAGAATCACGCCAGCACAGTTCATTGGTGCCGTTCTTCCAGACCAGTTCGCCGGTTCCGTTCTGCCAGTTGTCGATCACCTTGCCGCCGTCGGCCGCCTTGACTTGGGCGGTAGCCGAAGCAGCAAGCACGGCAGAGGCCAACAATACTGCCACTTGGTTCAGTTTTTTCATGGTTCTCCTCTTGGGAAGTAAAAGCCGCAGCCGGGCTGCGAAATCGGGACGTCGTCAGTGAACCGCACTAAAAACGCTGGTCGGATTGTGCCACACGCGCTCCTAATAGTGCGCCATCGAATGTACGGGAATGCCGGATGCAAGCGCTTCACCGGCCCAGCTGTTGCCCAATCGCCACAAACGCTTACCCCTAAAATGGTCGGCCACCGCTTCGTCACCCCAGTTCGCAATGCCCGAGTTCGCCAAAGAAACCCTGCCCGTCGGCCTCGAAGAGGAGATGCGCCGCAGCTACCTCGACTACGCCATGAGCGTGATCGTGGGCCGCGCGCTGCCCGACGCGCGCGACGGTTTGAAGCCCGTGCACCGGCGTGTGCTGTTCGCGATGCACGAACTCAACAACGACTGGAACCGGCCCTACAAGAAGTCGGCGCGCATCGTGGGCGACGTGATCGGCAAGTACCACCCGCACGGCGACAGCGCGGTGTACGACACCATCGTGCGCATGGCGCAGGACTTTTCGCTGCGCCACATGCTGGTCGATGGCCAGGGCAATTTCGGCAGCGTGGATGGCGACAGCGCCGCGGCCATGCGCTACACCGAGATCCGCCTGTCCAAGATCGCGCACGAGATGCTGGCCGACATCGACAAGGAGACGGTGGACTTCGGCCCCAACTACGACGGCAGCGAGAGCGAGCCGCTGGTGCTCCCCAGCCGCCTGCCCAACCTGCTGGTCAATGGCAGCGCCGGCATCGCCGTGGGCATGGCGACCAACATCCCGCCGCACAACCTCAATGAAGTGGTGGACGCCTGCCTGCATGTGCTGCGCAGTCCGGATGCCTCCATCGACGAATTGATGGAGATCATCCCCGCGCCGGACTTTCCCACGGCCGGCATCATCTACGGCATCACCGGCGTGAAGGACGGCTACCGCACGGGGCGCGGACGCGTGGTGATGCGCGCCAAGGTGCACTTCGAGGACATCGACCGCGGCCAGCGCCAGGCCATCATCGTCGACGAGCTGCCCTACCAGGTCAACAAGAAGACGCTGCAGGAGCGCATGGCCGAGCTGGTGCACGAGAAGAAGCTCGAAGGCATCAGCCACATCCAGGACGAGTCGGACAAATCCGGCATGCGCCTGGTGATCGAACTCAAGCGCGGCGAAGTGCCCGAGGTGGTGCTCAACAACCTGTACAAGCAGACGCAGCTGCAGGACACCTTCGGCATGAACATGGTGGCGCTGGTCGATGGCCAGCCCAGGCTGTGCAACCTGAAGGACCTGATCGAGGTTTTCATCGGCCACCGCCGCGAGGTCGTCACGCGCCGCACGGTGTTCGAGCTGCGCAAGGCGCGCGAGCGCGGCCACGTGCTCGAAGGCCTGGCCGTGGCGCTGGCGAACATCGACGAGTTCATCCGCATCATCAGGAACGCCCCTACACCGCCCGTGGCCAAGGCCGAGCTGATGGCGCGCTCGTGGGACAGCCAGCTTGTGCGCGAGATGCTGACCCGCACGCGCCAGGACGGCGCCGTGGTCAACGCCGACGACTACCGCCCCGAGGGGCTGGAGCGCGAGTACGGCATGCAGGAAGGCGGCCTGTACCGCCTGTCGGACACGCAGGCGCAGGAAATTTTGCAGATGCGGCTGCAGCGCCTCACGGGCCTGGAGCAGGACAAGATCGTCGCCGAATACAAGGACATCATGGCGGTGATCGAGGACCTGCTGGACATCCTCGCCACCCCGGCGCGCGTCTCGACCATCATCGGTGAGGAACTCACCGCGCTGAAGAACGAATTCGGGCAGACCAAGCTTGGCGCGCGCCGCTCCACCATCGAGCACAGCGCGCAAGACCTCTCCACCGAGGACCTCATCACCCCCACCGACATGGTGGTGACGCTCTCGCACACGGGCTACATCAAGAGCCAGCCCCTGTCGGAATACCGCGCACAGAAGCGCGGGGGGCGCGGCAAGCAGGCCACGGCCACCAAGGAAGACGACTGGATCGACCAGCTCTTCATCGCCAACACGCACGACTGGATCCTGTGCTTTTCCAACCGCGGGCGGCTGTACTGGCTCAAGGTGTGGGAGGTGCCCGCGGGCTCGCGCGGCTCGCGCGGGCGGCCCATCGTCAACATGTTCCCGCTGCAGGACGGCGAGAAGATCAACGTGGTGCTGCCGCTCACGGGCGAGATGCGCAGCTTCCCCGAGGACCATTACGTCTTCATGGCCACGAGCATGGGCACGGTGAAGAAGACGCAGCTCGCGGAATTTTCCAACCCGCGCAAGGCCGGCATCATTGCCGTGGGCCTGGACGAGGACGACTTCCTCATCGGCGCGGCGCTCACCGACGGCGCGCATGACGTGATGCTGTTTTCCGACGGTGGCAAGGCCGTGCGCTTCGACGAGAACGACGTGCGCCCCATGGGCCGCAACGCGCGCGGCGTGCGCGGCATGACGCTCGAAGACGGCCAGAGCGTGATCGCGATGCTGGTGGCCGAGGACGAGACGCAGTCCGTGCTCACCGCCACCGAGAACGGCTACGGCAAGCGCACCGGCATCACCGAGTACACGCGCCACGGCCGCGGCACCAAGGGCATGATCGCCATCTCGCAAAGCGAGCGCAACGGCAAGGTCGTCGCCGCGACGCTGGTGCGCGCCGACGACGAAATCATGCTCATCACCGACACCGGCGTGCTGGTGCGCACGCGCGTCGCCGAAATCCGCGAACTGGGCCGCGCCACGCAAGGCGTGACGCTGATCGCGCTCGACGAGGGCGCGCGGCTCATCGGCCTGCAGCGCATCGTGGAAAACGATGCGGGCGAGGAGGCCGCCGAGAGCAACTCCTGAATTGAGAGCTTTCCGCGCTTGACCAGCAAGCGCTGGAGCCACGTTTTATATAAAAATGAACCGTCCATACAACTTCTCCGCGGGACCTGCGGCGATTCCTGAAGAAGTGCTGCAACAGGCCGCGGGCGAGATGCTCGACTGGCACGGCAGCGGCATGAGCGTGATGGAGATGAGCCACCGCGGCAAGGAATTCATTGCCATCTGCGAACAGGCCGAGAGCGACCTGCGCGAGTTGCTCGCGGTGCCGCCCGAATTCAAGATCCTGTTCATGCAGGGCGGCGGTATCGGCGAGAACGCCATCGTGCCGCTGAACCTCTCGCGCGCGGCCACGGTCGATTTCGTCGTGACGGGCTCCTGGAGCCAGAAGTCGCGCAAGGAAGCGCTCAGGTACGCCGCCGAGGTGCACACCGCCGCGAGCGGCGAGGCGTCCGGCTTCACCACCCTGCCCGACCCCTCGGGCTGGCAGCTCTCGCGCGGCGCAAGCTACGTGCACATTTGCAGCAACGAAACCATCCACGGCGTGGAATTCCAGGAACTGCCCGACCTGAAGGCCCTGGGCAGCGACGCGCCGCTGGTGGTCGATTTTTCGTCACACGCCGCATCCCGCCCCGTCGACTGGCGCCGCGTGGGCCTGGCCTTCGGTGGCGCACAGAAGAACCTGGGGCCCGCGGGCGTGACGCTGGTCGTCGTGCGCGAAGACCTGATCGGCCACGCACTGCCGATCTGCCCGAGCGGCTTCGACTACAAGAACGTCGCCGAAGCCGAATCGCGCTACAACACGCCGCCCACCTGGGCGATCTACGTGATGGGCCTGACCTTCCAATGGCTCAAGCGCCAGCGCGAAGGCGAGCTCGGCGGCATCGCGGCCGTGCAGGCGCGCAACATCGCCAAGGCAAAGCTGCTCTACGACGCGATCGATGCGTCGGCCTTCTACGTGAACAAGGTGGCCATGAACTGCCGCTCGCGCATGAACGTTCCCTTCCTGCTGGCCGACGACAAGCTCAATGACGCCTTCCTCGCCGGGGCGAAAGAGCGCGGCCTGCTGCAGCTCAAGGGCCACAAATCGGTCGGCGGCATGCGCGCGAGCATCTACAACGCGATGCCGCTGGCGGGCGTGCAGGCGCTCGTCGACTACCTGCGCGACTTCGAGCGCGAGCGCGCCTGAGAGACGGAAAGCCTCTTGCCCATGACCGAACCCCTGGCCTCCCCGGATCTGGCGCAACTGCGCGTGCAGATCGACGCGCTGGACGGGCAGCTGCTGGCCCTGCTCAACCAGCGCGCGCGCCTTGCGCAGCAGGTGGGCGAAGTCAAGAAGCAGGAGGGCAGCCCGCTGTTTCGCCCCGACCGGGCGGCGCAGGTGATCGCGACGATCCAGCGCGCCAACCCCGGCCCGCTCAAGAGCACGCACGTCGCCGCGATCTGGCGCGAGGTGATGTCCGCCTGCCTGGCGCTGGAGGCACCGCAGCGCGTCGCCGTGCTCGGCCCCGAAGGGACATTCTGCGAACAGGCCGCGATCGAATACTTCGGCAGCAGCGTGGAGTTCATCTACTGCGGCAACTTCGACGAAGTGTTCCACGCCACCGCCGCGGGCACGGCCGAGTACGGCGTCGTGGGCGTCGAAAATTCCAACGAAGGTGTGGTCACGCGCTCGCTCGACATGCTGCTGCACACGCCGTGCCACATCGTCGGCGAGGTGAGCCTGCTCGTGCGCCACCATCTGCTGCGCGCGGTGCCGGGGTTCGATGGCATCGAGGTGGTGCTCGCGCACCCGCAGGCGCTGGCGCAGTGCCAGACCTGGCTGTCCAAGCATCTGCCACGCGCCGAACGCCGCCCGGTCTCCAGCAACGCCGAGGGCGCGCGCCTGGCCGCCACCAACCCGGCGTGGGCGGGCATCGCCAGCGAGCGCTCAGCACAGCAGTACGGCCTGCACCTGCTCGCGCGCGCGATCCAGGACGACACGCACAACCGCACGCGCTTTGCCATCATCTGCCTGCCGCAGACGCTGGGCACGCCCGCGCCGGGCCCGCGCGACTGCACCAGCCTGATCGTCTCGGTGCCCAACCGCCCCGGCGCGGTGCACGACCTGCTCGTGCCGCTGAAAAAGTACGCGGTGTCGATGACACGCTTCGAATCGCGCCCCGCGCGCACCGGGCAGTGGGAGTACTACTTCTACATCGACATCGAGGGACACCCCGCCCAGGCCCACGTCGCGGCCGCGCTCGCCGAGCTGCAGCGCCTGTGCGCGTTCTACAAGATTCTCGGCACCTACCCGGTGCCCGCGTGAGACATCCATGGTGTTTGAACAGCTCGGCTTGATCGGCTGCGGCCTGATGGGCGGCTCGTTCGCGCTGGCGATGCGCAAGGCCGGGCTGGTGCACCATATCGTGGGCTACAGCAAGTCGCCAACCACGACGGAGCGCGCGCGCCAGCTCGGCGTGATCGACGCCGTGGCGCCGTCGGCGCTGCTCGCCGTCTCAGGCTCGGACATCGTGCTGCTCGCCGTTCCCGTCGCGGCAACGCAGGCGACGCTCAATGCGATCCGCCCGCTCGTGACGCCGCACACGCTCGTCATGGACGTGGGGTCCACCAAGATGGACGTGGTCGATGCGGCGCGGCGCGTGCTGCGCGAGCACATCGGCTGCTTCGTGCCCGCACACCCGATCACGGGGCGCGAAGTCTCGGGCGTGGAATACGCCGAGCCCGAGCTCTACAGCGGCCGCCAGATCATCCTCACGCCCACCGAGCAGACGCGGGCGAAGCAGCTGCGCCTGGCCGAGCAGCTGTGGACGGCGCTGGGCTGCCGCGTCACGCGCATGGACCCGCAGGCGCACGACGCCGCGTTCGCCGCCGTAAGCCATCTGCCGCACGTGCTCGCGTTCGCGATGATGGGCGCGATGCTCGGACAGCCGCAGGCCGACGAATACCTCTCGCTCGCGGGGCCGGGGTTTCGCGACTTCACGCGCATCGCCGCGAGCGACCCCAAGATGTGGCGCGACATCCTGCGCGCCAACCGCAACGAGGTGCTGGCGCAGGCGGGGCACTTTCGCGTTGCGCTGCGCGAGCTCGAACAGGCGATCGCCGCCGAGACCGACCAGCCGCTGGAGGCGCTCATCACGCGCGCGAGCACCACGCGTGCCCAGTGGCGCATGGGCGCGCAGCGCAAGAACGGCGGCGTCGGCTCGTGACGGCCCGCACGCCCTTCCTGGACTTGCCGCCGCTGTCGGGCGTCGGCGGGCGGGTGCAGCTGCCGGGCTCCAAGAGCATCTCCAACCGCGTGCTGCTGCTGGCGGCGCTCAGCGACGGCACGACCGAGGTGCGCAACCTGCTCGAGAGCGAGGACACGCGCGTGATGCTCGATGCGCTGCGCCAGCTCGGCTGTGCGGTAGACGCCGCCGAGGACGGCGCGCTGCGCATCACCGGCCTGGGCGCCCACGCACCGCGCGTGACGCAACCGCTGTTCCTGGGCAACGCCGGCACCGCGATGCGCCCGCTCACCGCCGCGCTCGCGCTGCTGGGCGGCGCGTTCGAGCTGCGCGGCGTCGCACGCATGCACGAGCGCCCCATCAAGGACCTGGTGGACGCGCTGCGCCAGCTCGGCTGCCGCATCGACTACCTGGGCGCCGACGGCTATCCGCCGCTGCGCATCGCGCACGCCGACGGCCCGCCCGCGCTGCGCCTCGATGCGCCCGTGCAGGTGCGCGGCGACGTTTCAAGCCAGTTCCTCACCGCACTGCTGATGGCGCTGCCGCTGGCCGCCGCCACACGCGAGGTCGTGATCGAGGTGGTAGGCGAGCTCATCTCCAAACCCTATGTCCAGATCACGCTCGAATTGCTCGCACGCTTTGGCGTCCACGTGGAGCGCGACGGCTGGCAGCGCTTTCGCATCCCCGCCGGCAGCCGCTACCGCTCGCCGGGGGAGCTGCTCGTCGAGGCCGATGCGTCTTCCGCTAGCTACTTCATAGCCGCTGGCGCTCTCACAGAGCCGATTGCAGGCCAAAATGGCTTGCAGATCAGCGGCATCCACCTCGACGCGATCCAGGGCGACATCCGCTTCGTGGACGCGGCGCGCGCGATGGGCGCACGCGTCGAGGACACCGCGGATGGCCTGCTCGTGACGCGCGGCGCCTGGCCGCTCAAGGCGATCACGCTGGACTGCAACCACATCCCCGACGCCGCGATGACACTCGCCGCGATGGCGCTGTACGCCGACGGCCCCACGCTGCTCACCAACATCGCGAGCTGGCGCGTGAAGGAGACCGACCGCATCGCCGCCATGGCGCGCGAACTGCGCAAGCTCGGCGCCACCGCCGAGGAAGGAGCGGACTTCCTGCGCATCACCCCGCCCGCCACACCCGCAGACTGGCGCGCCGCGCGCATCCACACCTACGACGACCACCGCATCGCGATGTGCCTTGCGCTCGCCGCGTTCAACCCGGCGCGCCTGCCGGTGCGCATCGAAGACCCAGGATGCGTCGCCAAGACCTTCCCCACCTACTTCGAGACGCTGTTCGGCGTGGTGCGCGCCGAGCCCGCGGACATCCCCGTGGTCTGCATCGACGGGCCGAGCGCCTCGGGCAAAGGCACGCTCGCGGCGCAGGTGGCCGAGCGGCTGGGCTACCGCCTGCTCGACTCGGGCGCGCTCTACCGCCTGACCGCGCTGGCGGCGATGCAGGCGGGCGTGGCCCCGGTGGCGGAAAACGAGGCGCGCCTTGCCGCGCTGGCGGGTGCGCTGCCCGCGCGTTTCGTGGCCGGCCGCGTGCTGCTCGCGGGCGAGGACGTTACCGACCGCATCCGTGGCGAGGACGTGGGCATGGACGCCTCGCGCGTCTCGCAACTGCCCGCGGTGCGCCAGGCGCTCGTGGCGCTGCAGCACGATTTCGCGCGGGTGCCCGGCCTCGTGGCCGACGGGCGCGACATGGGCACGGTGATCTTCCCGGGCGCCGCCCTCAAGATCTACCTCACCGCGAGCGCGCAATGCCGCGCCGAGCGGCGCCACAAGCAACTGATTTCGCAGGGGATTTCCGCTACAATTGCGCTCCTTCGTGCGGACCTTGAGGCCCGTGACGCGCGCGACATGCAGCGCAGCGTCGCACCCTTGAAGCCCGCGCAAGACGCCTTGCTGCTGGACAACTCCGGGATGACGGTCGACGAGACCGTCGACCAGGTGCTCGCCTGGTGGCAGGCACGTCGGCCGTTTCCCTCCGCCCAGGCGGTCTGAAGCGCCGACCCGGCGCCACCGGGCTCCCTCCTGCGCATTGCAGCGCACTGGCCGGGTGGTTGTTCAACCCGTAACCTGGCGGAATCCCCACCGCACAAGCCTCGCACACCCACCTGACGACTGCCGCAATCGTGCGGCGCGCGGTAACCTGGTGCTGCGACCAAGGAAATCCATGTCCGAATCTTTTGCCGAGCTGTTTGAAGAGTCCCAGAAGCGCACCGAAATGCGCCCCGGCGAGGTCATCACCGCCGAAGTCGTCGCCGTCGAGCACAACTTCGTCGTGGTGAACGCCGGCCTCAAATCCGAGGCCTACGTACCGATCGAAGAATTCAAGAACGACCAGGGCGAGATCGAAGTCCAGGTCGGCGACTTCGTCTCGGTGGCCATCGGCTCGATCGAAAACGGCTACGGCGACACCATCCTCTCGCGCGACACCGCCAAGCGCCTGGCCTCCTGGCTGTCGCTGGAGAAGGCGCTCGAATCGGGCGAATTCGTCAGCGGCACCACGAGCGGGCGCGTCAAGGGCGGCCTCACCGTCATGGTCAACGGCATCCGCGCCTTCCTGCCCGGCTCGCTCGTCGACACGCGCCCGGTCAAGGACCTCACGCCGTTCGAGAACAAGACCATGGAATTCAAGGTCATCAAGCTCGACCGCAAGCGCAACAACGTGGTGCTGAGCCGCCGCGCTGTGGTGGAAGCCTCGATGGGCGAAGAGCGCGCCAAGCTGATGGAAAACCTGAAAGAAGGCGCCATCGTGCAAGGTGTGGTGAAAAACATCACCGAATACGGCGCATTTGTGGACCTGGGCGGCATCGACGGCCTGCTGCACATCACCGACATGGCCTGGCGCCGCGTGCGCCACCCCTCCGAGGTGGTGCAGGCCGGCCAGGAAATCACCGCCAAGGTGCTCAAGTTCGACCCGGAGAAGCAGCGCGTCTCGCTGGGCCTCAAGCAGATGGGCGACGATCCGTGGCTCGGCGTCGCGCGCCGCTACCCCTCGGGCACGCGCATGTTCGGCAAGGTCACGAACATCGCCGACTACGGTGCGTTCGTCGAACTCGAACCCGGCATCGAGGGCCTGGTGCACGTCTCCGAGATGGACTGGACGAACAAGAACGTCGCGCCCTCCAAGGTCGTGTCACTCGGCGACGAGATCGAGGTCATGGTGCTCGACATCGACGAGGACAAGCGCCGCATCAGCCTGGGCATGAAGCAGTGCAAGGCCAACCCGTGGCAGGAATTCGCGCAGAACACCAAGCGCGGCGACCGCGTGAGCGGCCCGATCAAGTCGATCACCGACTTCGGCGTGTTCGTCGGCCTGGCCTCGGGCATCGACGGGCTGGTGCACCTGTCCGACCTGTCGTGGAACGAGCCCGGCGAGTCGGCCGTGCGCAACTACAAGAAGGGCCAGGAAGTGGAAGCGCTGGTGCTGGCCGTGGACGTGGACCGCGAGCGCATCTCGCTGGGCATCAAGCAGCTCGATTCCGACCCGTTCACCACCTTTGCCGCGATCAACGACAAGGGCCAGACGGTCACCGGCAAGGTCAAGAGCGTGGACGCGCGTGGCGCCGAAATCGACCTGGGCCAGGACATCGTGGGCCACCTGCGCGCCTCCGAAATCTCGCGTGACCGGGTGGAAGATGCGCGCAACGTGCTCAAGGAAGGCGACGAAGTGACCGCCGTGGTGGTGAACGTGGACCGCAAGGCCCGCATGATCCACCTGTCGATCCGCGCCAAGGACCAGGCCGACCAGCACGAAGCGATGGCGTCGCTGAGCCACGCCTCGGGCAATGCCGGCACGACCAGCCTGGGCGCACTGCTGCGCGCCAAGCTGGACCACACCGAAGAGAAGTAAGAAAGGCGCGCCGACGCCGGGCAGCCTAGGCGCCCCGGCGCGGCGCGTGGCTGCATGACCCGTTCAGACCTCGTTGCGGAACTGGCGGCGCGCTTCGATCAGTTCACCCAGCGCGACGCCGAGTACGCTGTGAAGACCATCCTGGACGCGGTGGGCGACGCGCTGGTGCGCGGCCACCGCATCGAGATCCGCGGGTTCGGCAGCTTTTCGGTCAGCCACCGCCAGCCGCGCCTGGGGCGCAACCCGCGCACCGGCGAGGCGGTGCACGTTCCAAGCAAGCGCGTGCCGCACTTCAAACCCGGCAAGGCCCTGCGCCAGACCGTGGACGGCACCACGCAGCTTCACCAAAATCCATAGCTGCTTGCGCTTGCCACACAAGCGCTGGAGAGGGTTTTTTGCATAAATTCCGCATCGGGCATGCGGCGTCGCCTTAGAATCGGCGAGCCACTGGAGAGCTCGCATGAAGTACGTGCTGTGGCTGCTCAAGGCAGCCATTTTTTTTACGCTGTTTGCGTTCGCGCTGAACAACCAGCACGACGTCACCGTGCATTTCTTCTTCGGCACGCAATGGACATCCTCGCTCGTGCTCGTGGTGCTCGCCGCGTTCACGCTCGGCGTGATCGTGGGCGTGCTCGGCATGGTGCCCCACTGGTGGCGCCACCGCAGCGCCGCGCGCCAGTTGCAAGCCGCGCCGCCGGTGGCTGAACCTACCGCCGCCGCCGAACCCACCCCGCCCCTGCCACCCCATGGAATTTGACCCGAGCTGGCTGCTGCTGGGTCTGCCGGTTGCGTTCGTCCTGGGCTGGCTCGCCTCGCGCCTGGACTTGCGCCAACTGCGCAATGAGAACCGCAGCGCCCCCAAGGCGTACTTCAGGGGACTGAACTTCCTGCTCAACGAGCAGCAGGACCAGGCGATCGATGCGTTCATCGAAGCGGTGCAGAGCGACCCCGAGACCGCCGAGCTGCACTTCGCGCTGGGCAACCTTTTTCGCCGCCGCGGCGAATACAACCGCGCGGTGCGCGTGCACGAGCACCTGCTCTCGCGCGACGACCTGAGCCGCCAGGACCGCGAACGCGCACAGCACGGCCTGGCGCTCGACTACCTCAAGGCCGGCCTGCTGGACCGCGCCGAGGACGCGCTGCGGCGCCTCGAAGGCACGCCTTACGAGGCGCAGGCACACACAGTGCTGCTCACGATCCATGAGCGCTCGCACGACTGGGCCCAGGCGATGGCCATCGCCGAACGCATGCAGGCAGCGCAGCAGGGCGACTTCAGCACGCGCCGTGCGCACTACCTGTGCGAGCAGGCGCTGGCGCAGGGCGCGCAGGGCGACGCCGCCACGGCGCAGGCGCTGCTCGAACAGGCCGTCACGACCGCACCTGCGGCGGCACGCGCGCGCATCGAGCTGGCGCGGCTGCAACTGCACCAGGGTCAGCCCGCGGCGGCGCTCCGGACACTGCAGGCGCTGGCCGACGCCGTGCCCACCGCGCTGCCGCTGGCGGCGCCGCTGCTGGTAGAGGCGGCCAACGCCACCGGCGCAAAGCCACCCGTGAGCGCGCTGTTGCAGGCCCATTACGAACGCGCACCGTCGCTTGACGTGCTCGACGCCATCGTCGCGCTCGAAGCGCCCACGGGCGCGGACGACGCGCACCGCGGCGCACAGCGCTGGTACGCCGACTATCTCGGCAAGCAGGCGTCGCTCGTGGTCGCGGGCAAGTGGCTTGCCCGGGAAACGCTCACGCACGAAGAGCAGCACCCCACCATCCAGCGCTCGCTCGACCTGGCGGCCAAGCCGCTCACGCGCTACCGCTGCGCCGCCTGCGGTTTCGAGGCGCACCAGCACTTCTGGCAATGCCCCGGCTGCCAGAGCTGGGACAGCTACCCCGCGCGGCGCGTCGAAGAACTGTGAAGCGGCGCTGAACCGGGCCGGACAACGGTTAGCCCTTCGTAAAATGGGCGCCGCATGTCGCTCGTGCTCCTGCTCGCCCTACCCTTCGGCGCCAGCCTGCTGGCGGCCGTGCTGCCGACCAACGCCCGCAACATCGAATCGACGCTCGCCGGCATCGTCGCGCTGTGGTGCGTGGTGCAGACGGCGCTGTGCTTTGCGGATATCGCGGGCGGCGCGGTGCTCCACGCAGAGCTGCCCTGGATACCGGCGCTCGGGCTGAACCTGAGCGTGCGCATGGACGGCTTCGCGTGGATGTTCTGCATGCTGGTCTTCGGCATCGGTGCGCTCGTGGTGCTCTACGCGCGCTACTACATGTCGCCGACCGACCCGGTGCCGCGCTTCTTCTCGTTCCTGCTGGCGTTCATGGGCGCGATGGCCGGCGTCGTCCTGTCCGGCAATGTGATCGAGCTCGTGTTCTTCTGGGAGCTGACCAGCCTGTTCTCTTTTCTGCTGATCGGCTACTGGCACCATCGGCGGGACGCACGCCGCGGCGCGCGCATGGCGCTTACCGTGACGGCCACGGGGGGGCTCGCGCTGCTCGGCGCCATGCTGCTGCTGGGCCACATCGTGGGCAGCTACGAACTCGATGCCGTACTCGACGCCGGAGCCACGGTGCGCGCAAGCCCGCTCTACGACGTCACGCTCGCGCTGCTGCTGCTCGGCGCGTTCACCAAGAGCGCACAGTTTCCCTTCCACTTCTGGCTGCCCAACGCAATGGCCGCGCCCACGCCGGTTTCGAGCTACCTGCACTCGGCGACCATGGTCAAGGCGGGCGTGTTCCTGCTCGCGCGCATGTGGCCGGTGATGGGTGGCACGCCCGCGTGGTTCTGGTGGGTGGGCGGCGCCGGCATGGTTACGCTGCTCGTGGGCGGCTACGCAGCGATGTTCCAGCGCGACCTCAAGGGGATACTCGCGTATTCGACGATTTCGCACCTGGGCCTGATCACGCTGCTGCTCGGGCTCAACAGCGCGCTCGCGGCGGTCGCGGCGGTGTTCCACATCCTGAACCACGCGACGTTCAAGGCTTCGCTCTTCATGGCCGCGGGCATCGTGGACCACGAAAGCGGAACGCGCGACCTGGCTCGCCTGAGCGGCCTGCGCCACATGATGCCCGTCACCGCCACGCTCGCGATGGTCGCGAGCGCAGCGATGGCGGGCGTGCCGCTGCTCAACGGCTTTCTCTCCAAGGAAATGTTCTTCGCGGAGACGATCTTCCTCAACGCCTCGCCCGCCGTGGCCCTTGCCTTGCCGGTGGCGGCGACGGTCGCGGGCATGTTCAGCGTGGCGTACTCGCTGCGCCTCGTGGTCTCGGTGTTCTTCGGCGCGCCCGCGCGCGATCTGCCGCGCCAGCCGCACGAGCCGCCGCGCTGGATGCGCGTGCCGGTGGAGCTGCTCGTGGGCGCCTGCCTGCTCGTCGGCATCCTGCCGGCGCTCACGGTGGGCAAGGCACTCGAGACGGCGGCGCGGCCCGTCGTCGGGGGCACGTTGCCCGAATACAGCCTCGCGATCTGGCACGGCTTCAACGCACCGCTGACGATGAGCATCATCGCGCTGGCGGGTGGCGTGCTGCTGCACCTCGTGCTGTGGCAGCGCTACGGCGGCCGACAGACGCGTGTGCTCGCCTCCCCGCTCGATGCGCGCCGCGTTTTCGAGTGGCTCACGGCAGCCGCCACCGGCTGGGCACGCGCGGCGCGGCGCGCCAGCACGACGCGGCGCCTGCAGTGGCAGTTGCTCTGGCTCGTGCTCGCGACCCTGGTCGCGGGCGCCCTGCCCCTGTGGCTGCAGGGCATGCAGCTTGGTGGCCGGCACGCCCTGACGCCCTCACCCGCGTTCATCGTGTTGTGGGTCGTCGGCGTCGGGTGTGCACTTGCGGCGGCGTGGCAGGCAAAGTACCACCGGCTCGCGGCGCTCATCCTCGCGGGCGGCACGGGCTTGTGCACCAGCCTCACGTTTCTCTGGTTTTCCGCGCCCGACCTCGCGCTCACGCAACTTGCAGTCGAAGCCGTCTCCACCGTGCTCATGCTGCTGGGCCTGCGCTGGCTGCCGCAGCGCAACCTGGCGCCCGGCGGACGGCGGCGCGAGCGCCTGCGCACACGCGCCCGGCGCGCGCGCGACGCGGTGCTGGCGCTGCTCAGCGGCGCGGGCATCGCCTGGCTCGCCTACGCGATGCTCAGCCGGGACTTTCCCGAAAGCACCTCCACCTTCTTTCTGGAACACGCGCTCGCACAAGGCGGGGGGCACAACGTGGTGAACGTGATGCTGGTGGATTTCCGCGGTTTCGACACCTTCGGCGAGATCGTGGTGCTCGGCACCGTGGCGCTCACCGTGTACGCGCTGCTGCGGCGCTTCCGCCCGGCGCGCGAGGTGATGGACCTGCCCGCGCAGCAGCGCGCGCTGCCCGCGGACCTGCAGACCGACCTGCTCAACCCGCGCCACGCGAGCGACACCGCGGTGGGCTATCTCATGGTGCCCGCGGTGCTGGCGCGCCTGCTGCTGCCGTTCATCGCGCTGGTGGCGGTCTATCTGTTCCTGCGCGGCCACGACCAGCCGGGCGGCGGCTTCGTCGCGGGGCTGGTGTTCTCGCTCGCGCTGGTGGTGCAGTACCTCATCTCGGGGACGACCTGGGTGGAGGCGCACATGCACCTGATGCCCGAGCGCTGGCTGGCCGCGGGGCTGCTGATCGCGCTGGCCACCGGCATGGGCGCGCTCGCCTTCCACTACCCGTTCCTCACGAGCCACGCGGCGCACCTGCCCGTGCCCTGGCTGGGGACGTTGCACCTGCCCTCCGCGCTGTTCTTCGACCTGGGCGTCTTCGCGCTCGTGGTCGGCGCCACGCTGCTCATCCTCACGGCGATCGCACACCAGTCGGTGCGCAGCCACCGTTACCACGCGTATTCGGTTCAGGAGCACGCGGAAACGCTCGCCGCACCAGCGGCGGGGGTGCGCTGATGGAGTGGGTGCTCTCGATCGCCATCGGCACCCTGGCGGGCAGCGGCGTCTGGCTGCTGCTCAGGCCGCGCACCTTCCAGGTCATCATGGGGCTGACGCTGCTGTCCTACGCGGTGAACCTGTTCATCTTCGCCATGGGTCGGCTGGGCCTTGCCGAAAACAAGGTTCCGGTGCTGCAGGAGGGGCTGCCGCTCGATCTGCAGCATTACGCCGACCCGCTGCCGCAGGCGCTGGTGCTGACGGCCATCGTGATCGGGTTCGCGATGACCGCGCTGTTCCTCGTCGTGCTGCTCGCTTCGCGCGGCATCAGCGGCACCGATCACGTCGACGGCCCGGATGCGCCCGACGCCCCTGACGCTCCCGATCATCCATGAACGGCCTGATGCAAACCATCGGGCAGTTCATGCCCCACCTGATGCTGGCGCCGATCGCGCTGCCCATGCTCACGGCCGCACTGCTGCTGCTTGTGCGCGAAGAGCACGAACGCGCCAAGCTCGCGATCGGCATCGCCTCCACGCTGCTCGGCCTGCTCGTGGCCATCGCGCTGCTGTTGTGGACGCAGGACGGCGCCACCGGGAGCCTGGGCGTGTACCTGCCCGGCAACTGGCCTGCGCCATTCGGCATCGTGCTCGCGCTCGACCGGCTCACGGCGCTCATGCTGGTCACCTGTGGCATCGTCGCGCTCGCATCCATCGTCTTCGCGGGTGCGCGCTGGCACCGCGCAGGAGTGCTCTACCACTCGCTGTACCAGTTGCAGCTCATGGGGCTGGCGGGCGCGTTCCTCACCGCCGACCTGTTCAACCTGTTCGTGTTCTTCGAGATCCTGCTGGCGGCGTCCTACGGGCTGCTGCTGCACGGCTCAGGGCAGGCGCGGGTGCAGTCGGGCCTGCACTACATCGCGATCAACCTGGCCGCGTCGTCGCTCTTTCTCATCGGCGCGGCCATGCTCTACGGCATCACCGGCACGCTGAACATGGCGGATCTCGCGCGCATCGTGGGCCAGGTTTCGGTGGCCGACCGCGGCCTGCTGCACGCGGGCGCGGCCATCCTGTGCGTCGCGTTTTTCATCAAGGCCGCCGTCTGGCCGCTGAACTTCTGGCTCGTGCCCGCCTACGGCGCGGCGGTGGCGCCGGTCGGCGCGCTGTTTGCCATCCTCACCAAGGTCGGCGTGTACGCGGTGCTGCGGCTGTGGACGCTGTGGTTCGGCGACGCCGCGGGCCCGTCGATGCACTGGGGGGGCACGTGGCTCACGACGGCCGGCATGATCACCATGGCCTGGGGCGCCGTCGGCATGCTCGCATCGCAGCGCCTGACGCATCTGGCGGGTTACGCGGCCATCGTATCCTCGGGCACGCTGCTGGCGGTGCTGGGGTTCGGCCAGGACGCGCTCACCGCCGGGCTGCTGTACTACCTGCCCGGCTCCACGATGGCCGTGGCAGCGCTGTTTCTGCTCGCCGATCTGATCCAGCGCTGGCGCAACGACGGCGCGTCGTGGGCCCCCCACGAACACGACGACACGCCGTTCCTCACGCCGGAGCTGTTGCCCGGCAACGGCCTGAATCTGGACGACGACGAACAGATCCTCGTAGGCCGCGTGATGCAGGCGACCGCCGCATTCCTGGGCCTGTCCTTCCTGCTCGCCACGCTGGTCGTGAGCGGCCTGCCGCCGCTCTCGGGGTTCGTCGGGAAATTCGCGATGCTGGGCGCGCTCTTCGATGTGGCCCAGCCCGGCGGCGCGGTAGGCACGGGCGCGTGGCTGCTGCTGGCGCTGATGCTGGTGACGGGGCTGGCGGCACTGCTCGCGCTCGTGCGCTGCGGCGTGCACCACTTCTGGGCCGCGCAGGGTCGGCGCGCGCCGCCGTTGCGCGTCCTCGAAGGCCTGCCCGTGGCCACGCTGCTCGCAGCCTGCATAGGCTGGGCCGTCTGGGCCCAGCCCGCGCTGCGCTACACCACGGACGCAGCGCAGGCGCTGCACGCCCCCGCGCTTTATATTGACGCGGTCATGTCCACCCGACCCTTGCCTTCGAATCCATGAACCGATTCCTGCCCGCCCCCCTCGTCAGCGTGGGCCTGTTCGCCACCTGGCTGCTGCTGCACCCCGATGCCGGTCGGGGCCACCTGCTGCTGGCCGTGGCGCTCGCGCTGGCGCTGCCGCTGCTGCTGCGGGGACTGCGGCCGCGGCGCGTGCGCGTGCGCCATCCGATCACCGCGCTGCGCCTGTGCCTGCGGGTGGTGCTGGACACCACGCGCTCCAACCTTGCGGTGCTGCGCTACCTGCTGCAACCGGCACGACGCCCCCACCCGGCGGGCTTCGTGCGCATCCCGCTGCAGGTACGCGACCCGAACGCGCTCGCGGTGCTGGCGATGATCGTGTGCATCACGCCCGGCACCGTCTGGGCCGAGCTTGCGTTCGACCGGTCGGTGCTGATGCTGCACGTGCTGGAAGTCGCCGACGAAGCGCAGGTCATCGCGCACGTGCAGCAGCACTACGAGCGCCCGCTGATGGAGGTGTTCGAGTCATGACCTTCCTGCCCTGGGCGTTGCCCATTGCGCTGGTAATGCTGGCGCTGGCGATGCTGCTGTGCCTGCTGCGCATGATGCGCGGCCCCGCCGCGCAGGACCGCGTGATGGCGCTCGATGCGCTCTACCTCAACGCGATGCTGCTGATCATCGTGCTCTGCGTGTACTGGAGCAGCCTCGAAGTATTCGAGGCGGCGCTGCTCATCGCGTCGCTCGGCTTCGTCGGCACCGCGTCGCTCGCCAAGTTCCTGCTGCGCGGGGAAATCATCGAATGAGCGCGCCCGGGATGCCGCTGTGGCTCGACCTGCTGATCTCGCTGCTCGTGGTGGGCGGCGCGGGCATCGCGCTCGTGGGGTCGTGGGGGCTGTTCACGCTACCCACGTTCTTCACGCGCATGCACCCACCGGCGCTCATCGCCACGCTGGGCTGCTGGTGCGTGCTGCACGCCGCGCTGCTGTACTTCTGGGCGCAGACCGGGTCGCCCGCGCCGCGCCTGTTCCTGATCGCGCTGTTCGTCGCCCTGACCGTGCCGATCACCAGCATTTTCCTGATGCGCGCGGCGCTCTTTCGCGCGCGGCGGGCCGGTGCCGACGTGCCCGCGAACCTGAGCGGTCAGGCCTCCTCGCGCGATGCAAGCGCGACCGCATCCGGCACCGCGGATTGACGCGTACCGTGCCCGGGGGGCGTGGGCCGCATCGGTACGCCGGCAATCGGCGTGCGCCAGCGCCGGACGCTCGCCGTGGTATCCACCTGCACGGGTACCAGGTCGGCGAGCGTCACGCCGTCGAGCACCGCCAGGTAGCTGCGCGTGGCGCGTTCGAGCACGCCCTTGAGGTGGCAGTTGTTGCGGATGCGGCAGGTGCCGCTGTCCGCGCCGAAGCATTCGGCCATCTCGAAGCTGCTCTCGGTGGCGCGCACCACCCTGCCCACCACGATCTCGCGCGGCGGCTGCATGAGGCGCATGCCACCCCCGCGGCCCCGCATGGTATCCAGCAGCCCCAGCGTCGCAAGCTGGCGCACGATCTTGGTCAGATGGCTGCGTGAAATACCGTGGGCGTCGGCGATTTCGCTGATCGTCACCGGCTGAACACGCTCTTCATAGGCCGCGCAGTACATCAGCACGCGCAAGGCGTAATCGGTCCACTGGGTCAGATGCATGCCATCGTCCGCGCACAAAGTGTCATTTGAGATGCATTTTATGGATTTGCAGCGCCCGTGGCTGGCCCACGGTCTTGACGCTACCGGAGCGTGGGCGCGCGGTACCCGTTTTCAGTAGTGCGGCGGCAACTCGTCGCGCGGGTCCCGCTGCTCGCCGGGCCCGCCGCTGTCGCGCAGTTGCTGGCGCAGTTGCGCAACCTGGGTCTGCAGCCTGTCCATTGCCTGCTGCTGGCGGTACAGCGTCAGATTCAGCTGCTCCAGCAGGTCTTCGGCGTACGCGGCCTTGACTTCAAGCGCTTCCAGGCGCCGCTGCACGTCGCTCGCGGGCATCACTCGGCGAGCGCCAGCGCCAGGCGCGCCACACCCTCGCGGATCTTGTGCTCGTCCACCGTCGCAAACGACAGGCGCAGCGTCGTGCGATCCGGCTCGGCGCAAAAGAACGGCGCCCCGGGCACGAACGCCACGCCGTGCTGGATGGCCCGCTGGGCAAACGCATTGCCGTCTGCGATTTTCCCGCCCGCGCCCGTCAGGTGCGCCCAGATGAACAGACCGCCGCGCGGCTGCACGAACGCGATCGCCTCGCCCAAGCGCTCGCGCAGCGCATCGCCCATCGCCTGCGCGCGTTTGGCGTACACCCCGCGCACGTGCGCAAGCGTGGCCGGCATGCGCCCCGCCTTGAGGTAGTGCGCCGCGGTGGCCTGCGCAAAGGTGCTGGTGTGCGCATCGCTGAACTGCTTGCACATCGTGGCCTTGGCCAGCAGTTCGGGCGGGGCGATCATCCAGCCCACGCGCAGGCCCGGCGAGAGCACCTTGCTCAGGCTGCCGCAATGCACCAGCAGTTCGCGGCTGCCGGGCACCTGCGCGGAGAGCGCGAGCAGGCTGGGTGGGGGCGCGTCGCCGAAGTACAGCTCGCCGTAGGGATCGTCCTCGACGATCACGGTCTGGTAGCGAACCGCCAGTTCGAGCACGCGCTTGCGCCGCTCAAGGCTGAGCGTCGCGCCGCTCGGGTTGCCGAAGGTCGGGATCAGGTACACGAGCCTGGGCCGGTGCTCGGCGATGAGCTGCTCCAGCCGGTCGGTCTGCACGCCCTCGCCGTCGATGGGCGCGCTCACGAGGTCGGCGCCATACAGCCGAAAGCACTGGATCGTGGCAAGGAAGGTCGGGCCCTCGACGATCACCTTGTCACCCTGGCCGATGAGCGTCTTGCCCACGAGGTCGAGCGCCTGCTGGCTGCCCGTGGTGACGATGAGCTGCTCCGGCGCTACGCCCGGGGCGCCCTTTTGCGCCATGAATTGCGCGAGCTGCTCGCGCAGCGGCTGGTAGCCCTCGGTCGCGCCGTACTGCAGCGCGGCGCCGGGCTCCTGCCGCAGGGCCTGCTCCGACGCTTCGCGGATACCCTGCACGTCGAACATCGCGCTGTCGGGAAAGCCTCCGGCGAAGCTGATGATGCCGGGCTTGCCCAGCAGTTTGAAGAGTTCGCGGATCGCGGAGGTTTCCACCTGGTCCAGGCGGGAGGCAAAGGAAATGGGCATGGGGCGTCTTTCAGTCGTCAGCGGTCAGGTGGGTGATTGTCGCCAATCGCGGGGCGGCGCGCGCGGCGACAATGCGGTGATGGATCGCGCATCGACAGAGGCCTTCTTCGCGACGCTCAAGGCCGCCAACCCCCACCCGACGACCGAGCTCGAATACACCAGCGTTTTCGAGCTGCTCACGGCCGTGATGCTGTCCGCGCAATCGACCGATGCGGGCGTGAACAAGGCGACGCGGCGGCTGTTCCCGCGGGCCAGCACGCCACAGGCGATGCTGGAGCTGGGCCTCGACGGTCTGGAAGCAGAGATCAGAACCATCGGCCTGTACCACACCAAGGCCCGCAACCTGCTGCGCACCTGCACGATTCTGATCGCACAGCACGGCGGCGAGGTGCCGCGCACGCGCGAGGCACTGCAAGCGCTGCCGGGCGTAGGCCGCAAGACGGCCAACGTGGTGCTGAACGTGGCGTTCGGCGAGCCGACGATGGCCGTGGACACGCACATCCTGCGCGTGGGCAACCGCACCGGGCTCGCGCCGGGCAAGACCCCGCTGGAGGTGGAGCGCAAGCTGCTCGCGCGCGTGCCGCCAGCCTATCTGCCTGACGCGCACCACTGGCTGATCCTGCTGGGCCGCTACGTCTGCCAGGCGCGCATGCCGCGCTGCTGGGAATGCAGCGTGGCCGCGTACTGTGATTACCAGCCCAAGACGCCGGCGCCCAAGAGCTGATCACACGGCAAACTGCTCCTGCGCCATATAGCGCAGGCGCCACGCCTCGAAGGTCAAGGTGTCTGCGGCCTCGATCGCGCGCTGGCGTTCGTGCGATTGACGCGCCAGCGTGCAATAGCGCTCCTCCTGCTCGGACGACCAGGGGCGGGCGAGCACCATCTGGCGCGCCACGTCGGAGCGCGCGGCGGCGAAAGCGATGTAGTCGTTGCCGTGCAGCCGCGTCACCTGTTCGAGCACCTGTGCCGAGAGCGTGTGGCGCGGCTCGCGTACGGCCGCGCGTGCCTCGGCCAGCGCCTCGGCGTAGGCGCTGCCGCCGTAGGCCGCGTCCAGACGCTCCGCGATCGGCGCGCAGGCATCCAGAATCTCGGCCGCCCAGTCGGTCAGCAGCACGTCACCGTGCCCGCGCGCCAGCCTCAGCCCTGGCTCGCGGCCACGCTCGGCCGCAAGATGCTGGTTGCGCTTGAGGTCCGCGATTTCCTCGGGGGTGTCGGGCGGGCTTTCCGAGAGCAGGCAATGCAGCAGAAAGATATCGATCATGCGCATCGCCTGCGCGGTGATGCCCACGGGCGCCAGCGGGTTGATGTCCATCAGCCGCACCTCGATGTACTCGACGCCGCGCTCGCGCAGCGCGTGCAGCGGGCGCTCGCCGCTGCGCACGACGCGCTTGGCCCGTATCGTGCCGTAAAACTCGTTTTCGATCTGCAGCAGACTGGTGCCGAGCTGGTTGTAGTCGCCGCCCAGGCTGCGCACGCCCATGGCTTCGTAGGCGGGGTACGGGCGCGTGAGCGCTTCGTGCAGCGACGCGGCGAAACCCTGCAGTCCGTTGTAGCTCACCGCCAGACTCGCCTGCGCATCGCTCTGGTAGCCCAGCCGGCCCATGCGCAGCGAGGTGGCATGCGGCAGCCCGAGCGCACCCTTGCCGTCACCCAGCGGCTGCAGCGCGTGGTCGCGCCCCTCGACGAAGCTCGGTCCGAGCACCGGGCTGGCGCCGTACAAGTACAGCAGCACAAAGGAGTGGCGCCGGAAATTGCGGATCAGCCCGAAATACTGGTCGGTGTCGATCTGCGGCAACGACCAGTTGTAGTGCAGGCCCGCGATCGTCTGCATGCGTCGGCCGTAGCGGTGCCCCAGGCCCATGCGGTAGACGCTCTTGGCGCGGCCGATGTTGGACGAGCCGTAGCGACCCAGCGGTATCGTCTCGTCGGGCGGCAGCAGGCTGGGCATGCTCGCATTCCAGAGCATCTCGGGCTCGCCCTGGCGCGAGAGCACCTGCAGCGCCACCTGGTGCAGCTCGGTGAGTTCGTCCAGACAGGCCTGCACGCTGGTCTGCGGGTGCGTGATGAGCTCCAGCAGCGACTCGCTGTAGTCGGTGGTGATGCTCGAGTGCGTAAGCGCCGACCCGAGCGCGCGCGGGTGCGGCGTGAGTGCCAGTTCGCCTGCCGGGAGCACGCGCAGGCCCTCCTTCTCGATACCGCGGCGCATCCCCGCCAGCCTATCGGCGGTAAGCGCGGCCACGCGCGCGGACAGTGTGCTCATGATGGTGCAGACTTTTCTTCGAGTTGCGCGGAACTTAGCACGCTGCGGCGCACCGCGTGCGTGCGCGCAGCCAGCACCTGCGCACGTATCCGGGGTTTTGGCAGCGGGCGCGGGCGCTCAGCGATGCGCCGCCATGGCCTTGCCGACCTCGAGTTGGCCCTGCGTCGAGCCGCTTTGCGGCACCTGCTCGCCGTCGCGCTCGCACACCTGCGCGAGGCGGTCCGCCAGCTCTTCGGGCACTTCCGGGCCGGTACCGAGGTAGATCCCCTGCGTGAGCGTGATGTTGGCGGCCTCGAAGCTGCCAGCGCCCGCGCACAGGATGGTGCGCGTGGGCGCGCTTTCGTGTGTGAGCACCAGCATGGCCGGCACCACCGATGCGGGCTGCAGCTGCGCGAGCACCTCGGCGGGCAACAGGTCTTCCGTCATGCGCGTGGCGGCGGTCGGTGCGAGCGCGTTCACGTGGATGCCGTATTTCGCGCCCTCGATCGCCAGCGTCTGCATCATCCCCACCTGGGCGAGCTTGGCCGCACCGTAGTTGGTCTGGCCAAAATTGCCGTAGAGCCCGGTGGACGAGGTGGTCATCAGGATGCGGCCGTACTTCTGCGCCTGCATGTGCGGCCATACCGCCTTGCAGCAATGCGCCGCGCCCATGAGGTGCACCTCGACGACGCGGCGGAAATCGTCCATTTCCATCTTGGCAAACGATTTGTCGCGCAGGATGCCGGCGTTGTTCACCAGAATGTCCACGCGGCCCCAGGCATCGATCCCCTGCTGCACCATGGCCTGCACCGCGGCGAAATCCGTCACCGAAGCACCATTGGCCAGCGCCTCGCCCCCGGCCTCAACAATCTCGTGCACCACCGCCTGCGCCGCGGACACCGAACCGCCGCTGCCATCGACCGCGCCCCCAAGGTCGTTGACGATGACCTTCGCCCCGCGCCGCGCGAGCGCGAGCGCATGCTGGCGCCCCAGGCCGCCCCCCGCGCCCGTTACGATAGCCACCCGATTCGTGAAATCCAAGACCATGGCGCAACCTCCCGTGTGCTCAATTGCCAAAAGCGCGCACTGTAAGTGACGCGGCGGATCGCCGCCATCGAACACCAGCCGTCCCCCATGTCCAATTCCCCGATCCTGACCGGCCAGCGCCCGCGCGACGCCGCCACCGTGGTGCTGCTGCGCGACAGCCCCCGCGGTCTGCAGACGCTGCTGCTGCGCCGCGACACGCGGCTTGCCAACATGGCCGGGATGTATGTGTTTCCGGGCGGCAAGCTCGACGCCGCCGACCGGTCGGCCTCAAGCGCCGCGCTGCTCGACCAGCCGCCGCAGGCACTGCAGGCCAGCCTGGCCGAACCCGGCACCGATGCCGCCACCGCCGCCGGGCTGCATGTGGCGGCGCTGCGCGAAGCGCTCGAAGAGTGCGGCATGCTGCTGGCCGAGCCGGCGCGCGCGGGCGCGCAGCTCGATGCGCCGCGCGCGCGCCATCTGTTGCACGACGGCATGGCGTTCGCCGACGTGCTGGGCGCGCTCGGGCTGCGCATGGCCACACGCGCGCTGGTGCCGTGGTCGCGCTGGATCACGCCCGAGGCCCCGGCCATCGCCACGCGCCGTTTCGATGCGCGCTTCTTCATCGCCGAGGCACCCGCGCACCAGCACGCCATGCACGACAACGAGGAGACCACCGCCAGCCTGTGGGTGACGCCGCGCGCGGCTCTGGAGCGCTACCGCGACGATGCGATCGAACTCGCGCCGCCGCAGATCATGAGCCTGGCGCACCTGAGCCGCTACGCCAGCGTGGCCGCCGCGCTCGCCGCCGCGCGCCAGCGCCACCCGCCGACGATCCAGCCCGAGCCTTTTGATGAAGGCGGTGTGCTCGTCCACTGCTACCCGGGCGATCCGCAGCACCCGGTGCACGAGCGTGCCCTGCCCGGCCCGACGCGGCTGTGTCGGCGCGAGCGGCACTTCCTGCCTGCGGACGGGTTCGAGGCGTTGTTCGCATGAAAAGGCGCGGTGGTGCAAGCACACGGACGCGCCGCACGCTGCAACATAATCGGCGCCCACCAGCGCCGCGACCAGGGCGGTGCGGCACCGTACTATCACAGCAATAGCTGCCAGCGCTTGCCAGGCAAGCGCCAGGGCCCAATTTGATATATAAAACAGCACCCGACTGCACCATGGATCGACGCAGCACTTCCACGCATTTCACCGCCCGCATCGACGGCGAAGACCTCCAGGTGGACGCGCCGGGCTACCAGCCGCTGCTGGATTCGCTGGAATCTGGCGGCGTCACCTGGCCTTCATCATGTCGCGAAGGCACCTGCGGCACCTGCATCGGGCGGCTCAAGGCCGGCAAGGTGCGCTACGAGATGCAATGGTTCGTGCTCTCCGACCAGGACGTGGAAGACGGGTTCATCCTGCCGTGCATCGCCTTTCCCGAAAGCGACGTGACCCTGGAAGGCTCGTCGTTCTAAAATCGCATGCTTTGGGGAGCGATACCGCTCCCAGCCGCCCTGCCCAGGGGTGTCGCGCCTGTTCTTCAGGGTTTGGTCCAGCCGGGAACGCCGCCATCGCTGGTCATGGCCAACACGAAAGCCCTTAGCATGAACACCGCCTTGTCTCCCGTACCGATCGCTCCCGTGCAGGACATCGTGGCCGAGCTGGCCGCCGGCCGCATGGTGATCCTCGTGGACGAGGAAGACCGCGAAAACGAAGGTGACCTCATCCTCGCGGCCGACCACGTCACGGCCGCCGCCGTGAACTTCATGGCGCGCTTCGCCCGTGGCCTGATCTGCCTGACGCTGCGGCGCGAGGCATGCGAGCGCCTGCACCTGCCGCCGATGGCGGCGCACAACGGCGCCAAGCTCGGCACCGCGTTCACCGTCTCGATCGAGGCGGCCGAGGGCGTCACCACGGGCATCTCCGCCGCCGACCGCGCGCACACCATTGCCACCGCGGTGGCGCGCGGTGCCCAGCCGAGCGACCTGGTGCAGCCCGGCCACGTCTTTCCGCTGCAGGCGGTCGACGGCGGCGTGCTGATGCGCGCCGGACACACCGAGGCCGGCTGCGACCTGGCAGCACTCGCCGGCTGCACCCCGGCCGCGGTGATCTGCGAAGTGATGAAGGACGACGGCACGATGGCGCGCCTGCCCGATCTGCAGATCTTCGCCGCCGAGCATGGCCTGAAGGTGGGCACGATCGCCGACCTCATCGAATACCGCAGCCGCACCGAATCGCTGGTGAGCAAGGTTGGCAGCAGGCCGATTTCCACGCCGTGGGGTGAATTCACCGCGCATGCGTTTCGCGACGCGCCGAGCCAGAACGTGCACCTTGCGCTGGTCAAGGGCCAGTGGGCCGCTCAGGAGAGCGTGGCCGTGCGCGTGCACGAGCCGCTCTCGACGTTCGACCTGCTCGAAGTGAGCACGAGCATGCATTCCTGGAGCCTGCGCGAGAGCCTGCGCTACCTGGAAGCGCAGGGCCGCGGCGTGGCCGTGCTGCTCAATTGCGGCGAGAGCGCGCAGCAGCTGCTCGCACAGTTCGACGGCACCGCGCGCGCCACCCATGCGCCCGAACGCGGCCGCATGGACCTGCGCACCTACGGCATCGGCGCGCAAATCCTGCGCGAAGTGGGCGTCACGCGCATGCAGCTCATGGGCCAGCCCAGGCGCCTGCCCAGCATGGTCGGCTACGGGCTCGAGATCACCGGCTACATCCCCAAGGAATGACACGATGCAGAACGCAGACAAGGGCACGGTCGAGCGCCAGAACGGCGCGCCACTACGCATAGGCATCGTGCAGGCACGCTTCAACGCCAGCATCACCAATGCACTCGCCAGCGCCTGCACCGCGGCGCTGCTCGAACTGGGCGTTGAGCAGGAGCACATCGTGCACGTGCACGTGCCCGGTGCGCTCGAAATCCCGCTGGCGCTGCAGGCCCTGGCCGCGCAAGAGCGGTTCGACGCGCTGATCGCGATCGGCTGCGTGATCCGCGGCGAGACCTACCATTTCGAGCTCGTGGCCAACGAATCGAGCAGCGGCGTGACGCGCGTCGCGCTCGACCACCGGATCCCGATCGCCAACGCCATCCTCACCACCGAAGACCTCGACCAGGCAATCACGCGCCAGAACGAGAAGGGGCGCGACGCGGCCCTGGTGGCGGTGGAAATGGCCAACCTGCTGGGGGCGCTTTCGTGAGTGGCACCACGACACGCGCCACGCCGCGCAAGAGCAGCGCGCTCTCGGGCCGCTCGCGCGCCCGCGAGTTTGCGCTGCAGGCGCTCTACCAGCACCTCGTGGGCGGCAATGCCGCCGCCGACATCGACCTCTTCACGCGCGACCTCTCGGGCTTTCACAAGGCCGACGCCGCGCACTACGCCGCGCTGCTGCACGGCTGCATCGATACGGCCACCGAGCTCGATGCGCTCATCGAGCCGCACCTGGATCGCCGCTGGGCCGAAATCTCGCCGATCGAGCACGCGGTGATGTGGATGGGCACCTACGAGTTCCTGCACTGCCCCGACGTCCCGTGGCGCGTGGTGCTCAACGAGTGCATTGAGCTATCCAAATCGTTCGGCGGCACCGACGGCTACAAATACGTGAACGGCGTGCTCAACCACCTTGCGCCGCAACTGCGCCCCGCCGAGGTGGCCGCCGACCAGGCCCACAGACACCACGCGTGACCGCCATGCAATTTGCCACCCGCACCGAACGGATCGACCCGTTCTACGTCATGGAAATGGCCAAGACCGCGCAGGCACTGGCGCACGAGGCGGCCCACACGCGAGAGCAGATGATCTTCCTGAACGTCGGCGAGCCGGATTTCACCGCGCCGCCGCTGGTGCAGGAAGCCGCCGCACGCGCGATCCGCGACGGGTGCACGCAGTACACGAACGCGCTCGGGCTCGAAGCGCTGCGTGAGGCGATCAGCCATTGGTACGGCACGCGCTTTCAGGTCAACGTACCCGCAAGCCGCATCGTTATCACCGCGGGCGCCTCGGCGGCGCTGCACCTGGCGTGCCTTGCGCTCATCAACGCGGGCGACGAAATCCTGATGTCCGACCCTGGCTACCCCTGCAACCGCCACTTCGTGAGCGCGGCCGAGGGCGTGCCGGTGCTGATCCCGACCAACGCCGAAGAACGCTACCAGCTCAGCAGCGCGAAGGTGCGGGCCGCCTGGGGCGAAAAAACGCGCGGCGTGCTGCTGGCCTCACCCTCCAACCCCACGGGCACCTCGATCGCGCCCGAGGCGCTGCGCGCCATCCACGACGTGGTGCGCGAGCGCGGCGGTCTCACGCTGATCGATGAAATCTACCTGGGCCTGTCCTACGACGCCACCTACGGTCATACCGCGCTCGCGCTGGGCGACGACGTCATCAGCATCAACAGCTTCAGCAAGTACTTCAACATGACCGGCTGGCGCCTGGGCTGGATGGTGGTGCCGCAGGCCATGGTGGCCGTGGTCGAGCGCCTGGCGCAAAACCTCTTCATCTGCGCGTCCACCGTGGCACAGCACGCGGCGCTGGCCTGCTTCGAGCCCGAGAGCATCGCCACGTACGAAAGCCGCCGCGCCGAATTCAAGGCGCGGCGCGACTACTTCATCCCGGCGCTGAACGACCTCGGCCTGTCCGTGCCCGTGATGCCGGACGGCGCCTTCTACGCCTGGGCGGACTGCACGCAGGCCGCGCGCAGGCTGGGCGTGGACGGCAGTTGGGATTTCGTGCTCGACCTCATGCGCCGCACGCATCTGGCGGCCACGCCGGGGCGCGATTTCGGGCACGCCGAGACCGGGCATTTCATCCGTTTTTCCACCGCCAACGCGATGGCCCAGTTGCACGAGGCCATCGCGCGCCTGCGCCGGGAGCTTGCCTGATGGCCTTCACGTGGCCCGTGCGCGTGTACTGGGAAGACACCGACGCGGGCGGCATCGTCTTCTATGCCAATTACCTGAAATTCTTCGAACGCGCGCGCACCGAATGGCTGCGCGCGCTCGGCCATGGCCAGCAGCAGCTCAGGGAGCGCACCGGCGGCATGTTCGTCGTGACGAACGCCGAGCTGCGCTATCTGCGCCCCGCGCGACTGGACGATGAACTCCTGGTGACGGCGCAAGTCCAGACCTGCAGCCGCGCCAGCCTCACCGTCGCGCAGCAGGCGCTGCTGCCCGCTGCGACGCCCGGCAACGCGCCCACGCTGCTGTGCGAGGCCCGCATCCGCATCGGCTGGGTTGACGGCGACACGCTGCGCCCGGCACGCCTGCCCAACGCTTTACTGGAACAACTCTCCCCATGACCCCGTCGCAAGACCTGAACATCCTGAGCCTCGTGCTCAACGCCAGCTGGGTGGTGCAGCTCGTCATGCTGCTGCTGCTCGTCGTCTCGGTCGCCAGCTGGGCCGCGATCTTTCGCAAGATCTTCGGCCTGAAGAAGATCAACGCGCTCAACGACGAATTCGAGCGCGACTTCTGGTCCGGCACCAGCCTCAACGACCTCTACGCCGGCGCGGTGCAGAACGCGCGCAGCAGCGGCCCGATGGAGCGCATCTTCGCCAGCGGCATGCGTGAATTCCACAAGCTGCGCGAGCGCCACATCAGCGACGTGGGCACGCTCCTGGATGGCGCGCGGCGTGCGATGCGCGCGAGCTTCCAGCGCGAGATGGACGTGATCGAAACCCACCTCTCCTTCCTTGGCTCGGTCGCATCGGTCAGCCCCTACGTAGGCCTGTTCGGCACCGTCTGGGGCATCATGCACGCGTTCACGGGCTTCTCGGGCATGGAGCAGGTGACTCTCGCCACCGTGGCGCCCGGCATCGCCGAAGCGCTCGTCGCCACCGCGCTCGGCCTGTTCGCCGCCATCCCCGCCGTGATCGCCTACAACCGCTTCGCGCGCGACATCGACCGCGTCGCGATCCAGCAGGAGACCTTCATCGAGGAGTTCTCCAACATCCTGCAGCGCAACCTCGGCGGCCACCCGCCCGCCCCCGCCGCGCACTGAAGGGAGAGCCGCATGCCCCACATGGCCTCCCGCGGCCACGGCCGCCGCCGCTCGATGAACGAAATCAACATGGTGCCGTTCATCGACGTGATGCTGGTGCTGCTCATCATCTTCATGGTGACGGCGCCCATGCTCACCCCAAGCTCGATCAACGTACCCTCGGTCGGCAAGGGCAGCACGGTGCCCAAGGCGCGCGCCGACGTGATCGTCGAGAAGGACGGCAGCATCCGCTTCAAGGCCGACGGCAACGAGCGCGCCGTGACCGCGCAGAGCCTGGGCGCCGTCGCAAGCAGCTGGCTCAAGGACCAGCCCGAGGACACGCCGGTGCTCATCAGCGCCGACAAGAACGTCTCCTACGACAACGTGATGCAGGCCATGAGTGCCCTGCAACGCGCCGGAGTGCCGCGCGTGGCGCTGGCCGTCAAGAGCAGCAACTGATGTCCCCAGGTACGCAAGACGAGCGCGACCTGTTTGCCCCGGCCATGCCGGGCGGGCGCAAGCGCGCGATCGCGCTGGCGGTGCTTGCACACCTCGTGCTGATCGGCGCGCTCACCTGGGGCGTGCACTGGAAGACCAGCAGCGACCAGCCCGCCGTCGAAGCCGAGCTCTGGTCCGCCGTGCCGCAGCAGGCCGCGCCGCGCGCCGTCACCCCGCCACCACCACCGCCCCCTCCTCCCGCGCCCGCACCCCAGCCAGCGCCACCGCCGCAACCCGCGCCGCCTCCACCCCAGCAGACCGAGCCGCGGCCGAGCGACGCGGACATCGCACTCGAGCGTCAGAAAAAGCGCGAGGAAGCAGAAAAGCGGCACCTGGCCGAGCTGGAACAGCAAAAGCGCGAACGCGCCGAAAAGGAACGCGCCCAGAAGGAAGAAGCGCGCAAGCAGGCCGTCGCCGCCCAACAGGCGAAGGAAAAGGCCGAACAGGAAAAAGCGGAAAAGGAAAAGGCCGCGAAAGCCGCCGAGCAGGAACGCCAGCGCAAGCTGGCCGATGAAAAACGCAAGGCCGAAGCCGACGCCAAGCGCGCCGAAGCCTTCCGCCAGGACCAGCTCAGGCGCATGCAGGGGCTGGCCAACGCCACCGGCGCCGACACAGCCACGGGCACAGCGCAGAAAAGCAGCGGCCCCTCGGGCAGCTACGGCGGACGTGTGGCGGCCAAGGTGAAACCCAACATCGTCTACCCCGACACGCTGCCCGGCAACCCGCGCGCCGAGGTGGAAGTACGCGCCGCGCCCGACGGCACCATCGTGGGCGTGCGCCTGACCCAGCCCAGCGGCAACGCCGCCTGGGACGACGCCGTGGTGCGCGCCCTCTACAAGACCGAAACCCTGCCGCGCGACGTGGACGGGCGCGTGCCCTCTTCGCTCGTCATCGGTTTCCGGCCCAAGGACTGACGCGCGCCAGCGGCGCCGCTCGCGCAGATTTATAAAAATCCATAGCTGCTCGCGCTTGCCCAGCAAGCGCTAGCGGCATAAAACACTTGAATTCATAGCCAGCGCCGCACCCGCGCGCAGTAGCGCAGGTAAGCCTCGCCAAATTTCTCGCGCAGCACGCGCTCTTCCGGCGCGATCTGGAAACGCGAGATGTAAGCAACGAACAACGCAACGCCCACCAACGCCAGCGGATGCGCCAGGCGTGCGCACCACGCCAGCAGCAGACACGCCAGCCCCAGATACATTGGGTTGCGCGAGTACCGGTACGGCCCTGCCTCCACGAACACGCGGGTGCGCTGCGGCACGTGCGGATCGAACGTGGTGCCCGCGCGCCGGAAATACCACAGGGACCAGAGGCCGATCCCGACGCCCGCGCCCGCCAAGCACCACGACGCCACGGGTAGCCACGTGCCACCAACAGTCCACGCCGACGTCCAACGAGCCAAGGCCCACGACACTGCGGCGGCGACGAGCGCGACCATCGGCGGCGGAACCTTGCACTCCAGGGTCACCGTGAACTTGTCCAGCACGAGTCCGCCTTCTCCCAGCATGCCATTGCGTGGTGGGTACTTCACGCCATGCTGGCAACTATTGCGCGGACGACCTTTCGATCGTCAGGAAAGCAATCGCCAACCTTGACCTGTTCGCGAAGCGCGGACTCTCGAATATGCCTGCAAACCAGCCTGCTGGTTTGCCCGCCAGGCGAAGGCACCTGCTATTCGACTGGAGTGACTCCGGGACCAGCTCCCGAAGGGTCGAAAATAGCTCCACAGCGTTTGCATATCCACGAACGTTCCCACGCCGCACGCCGGGCACCGTCTTCCGCGCTGCGTTTCTTGTAGCCCGTGGCCAGGCGGTAAATGGCGACGACGATGAGAGCCAGGAGAAGCAGGTGCAGCCACAGCGGGCTGCCGTGGTGCGTGAGGTCAGGCCCAGACGGAAGGCACTATGAAGAACGCGACAACGGCCCCGATGAGCGAATACCACAGTGCATTGGTGGTTAATTCCGGAGCGGCGGCGCGTTTGGCGAATTCCGTCAACGTCGTGTGGGTGGACTCATGGTCCGCCGTGAACCGTCCGCTGCCATCCCCGCCCTCGCTCGTTCCCTTGCTCTCGGTAACGGACTTGCCCTGCTCGTACGCGACGGAACACAACAGAACGTCATTGGATTCACATTTCGGGCATTGCATCGTCAGTTTCCTTCCTTCTGATTTCAAGAATCAGTCCGTGGTTTTCGATCGACCGGACAACCGTCTTCCGCCATCGGCCGCCGGCTCGCCGCTATTGATATTGCGTGCCGTTCCATTTGAAGATATAGGTACCGCTCTCAAACCGCAGGTCATGCATTCCATTGTGCATGGCCGGTAGCGCAAAGACCTTGCCGGCGGTGGCGGCAAGCATGATCGCGGCCGGGGCATAGCCGGAAGGCGTCGCGAGCACCGCCCATGTCTGGCAGCCTGCGGAGCCGCACCCTCCCATACCATCGGAGCGAGCCAGCAGATCGGGGCGATGATCGCCATTGAGATCGACATGTCCCACCGTCAAGGGCTGTACGTCGTCATAGTCCGACCCGAGGGCCTTCTGCAGTGCGGTCGTTTCGGTTGCTGTCGGTTTGGCGTCAACCGTGATGGCGGTCGGATCGTCCGCCGCGACGGCCTGGGTCGCTATTCCACCCGCGGCCAGCGCCAGCAAGATACAAATGGCTTTCATCACTATCCTCCTGTCCATGCCTACCACCATTGCATTGCGACGGCATCGCGGGAGCCCAAGCACCTCATGGCGAGCGACGGTCAGATGCCGGTCACGAACAACACCAAGCCAACCAAAGCCACCACAGCTCCTACGATACCGATTACGACGGAGAGTCCTCTGTGCGCCAGCATTGAAAAGAAGCCCGAATAGACCTCGACCCCGGCTTCATTTCGCTGTTTGGCTATATGCCAGTAGGAATAAGCCAGGATTACCACTCCGATAACCAATATCACCAAGCCTGTCATTCTCTCCGTCGTTTTCTCCTTTTCAGGTTTTCGGTCATTGCACTACGACGATGTGATCAAACGGCAGTTCGAGAGCAATCATGCTGTGCGTCGACGCAGCCGCAGCAGCCACCATGCCACCCGCCGCCAGCAGCAACAAGACGCACAAGTCTTTCATCTTGCTCATGGAACGTCCTTACAGGCTCGGCTTGCGCGTCCCGGCCGCGTCGCGTTGCCTTTGCTGTTCCGCCGCCCCGCCGCTGAGCACCGCATTGCGCGAAACCGTAGAGGCGCTGTAGTCGAGGGGAATATCCAAGACGGTTACGCCGAGCGATTCCACCACGGCGTTCGCAGCGCGCGCCCAATCCGCGGCCTTTTCGGGGAAGAGGCTCTTGCTGCCCCATGCGCCTTGGGTGCCACCCGGCTCCCTCATCTCGAAGTCGGCATCGACACGCACGGTGCTGAGGCAGGCCGGATTGGCGCTGCGTTCGGATTTGGGGTCGGGGTTGGAGTGGATACGCGCCAGGTATTCGACATAGCCCCTCTCGATCTTTCCGCCCATCCAGTCGGTATCGACAATCCCGCCGGCGCGGCCGCCGGCTGCCGAGCCATGGCTCAGGCATGAGTTTTTTTCCAGTTCGGCCATCTGCGCCTTGGACAAAGGATGGCCCTGGTAATCGAACACCCAGTAGAGCAAATTCGTACCGGTCCCGCTCTCGGGGCCGTATTTCTTGCGCAATTCGGCCACCGTATTGCCGACGCTGGGGGCGGTCTCAGGCGTGAAGCTCAACCCGCGGCTGACGCCGGCGACGACCGGCTTGCTCGGATACATGGTGAAGAGCAGGCCGACATTTTCTCCGCTGCCGTCCGGGAGCTTTCTTGCGCCGTAAGAGCCGCCGACGAGAGGATGGTCCGGCAATTGCGAGAACTTGAATCCGATCGACGGCCGGACGCCAACACCGCCATTGAACATGCCGTCGGCCTTCATCCTGGCCACCGCTTCGTCCGCCGGCATGCCCAGCGCAAAGGGCCCTGCGCCAAGCTTCGGCACGTTCTGGATGAGTGCGGCGGTCCCTTCCGCCGTCCCCAAGTTGGGGGGCACGGGAAAAGCGCTGGCGGCGACTGCCACTGGCGCCGCGACCCCCACGGCTGTGACCGATGCGATCGTGAGTGCCACTCGCAGCGGCACGCGACGGATTGCTTTCATGATGCCTCCTTTGTGGGGCTGGTTCATTCACAGTGCTGCGGTGAGAAATGCACCAGTACCACTGAGAACCACCCCATGGGTTCGGGCAGGTCGCGAGGAGGCAATATAAAACCCGATCGGCAGGCAATAAAAGAAAATTTACGTCTTCTTACCTCATCATGCGGAGGAGCTTCATCGGGAAACTGAAACGCCGGGGGTGACACCTGCCCGTGACCCAACCCGGCGGCAGCATGACCGGCGGGACATGGAACGAAGCCGGCGGGGATGGCCGAGGCGCTTGCGCAAGCGTCTCGACCCGGTTGCTGCGAAAGACAGCGGCCTGTTCAGGCCTCGACGCCGTCCGCCACCCTGGCGTACTCCTCGATCTGGTCGAAGTTCATGTAGCGGTAGATCGATGCCTTGTCCGCATCGACCACCGCCATTTCCTTGAGGTACTCCTCACGCGTGGGCAGCTTGCCCAGACGCGAGGCGATGGCGGCGAGTTCGGCCGAGCCGAGGAACACGTTGGTGTCGCGCCCCAGGCGGTTGGGGAAGTTGCGCGTGCTGGTGGAGATGACCGTCGCGCCACGGCGTACCTGCGCCTGGTTGCCCATGCACAGGCTGCAGCCGGGCAGTTCCGTGCGCGCGCCCGCAGTGCCGAAGGCGGCGTAGTGGCCCTCGCCGATCAGCTCCTTCTCGTCCATCTTGGTGGGCGGCGCAACCCAAAGCTTGGTCGGAATGTCGCGCTGGCCGCCCAGCAGCCTGGCCGCCGCGCGGAAGTGCCCGATGTTGGTCATGCACGAGCCGATGAAGGCCTCGTCGATCCTGGTACCCGCCACTTCCGAGAGGAACTTGGCGTCGTCGGGGTCGTTCGGGCAGCAGACGATGGGCTCCTTGATCTCGTTCAGGTCAATGTCGATCACGGCGGCGTATTCGGCGTCCTTGTCGGCTTCGAGCAGCTGCGGGTTGGCAAGCCACTTCTGAACCTTCTCGATGCGCCGGCGCAGCGCCTTCGCGTCCTGGTAGCCGTCGGCGATCATGTTCTTCATCAGCACCACGTTGGACTTGAGGTACTCGATGATCGGTGCCTTGTCCAGCTTGATCGTGCAGCCTGCGGCGCTGCGCTCTGCCGATGCGTCCGAAAGCTCAAACGCCTGTTCGGCCTTGAGATGCGGCAGACCCTCGATTTCGAGGATACGGCCCGAAAAAATATTTTTCTTGCCCGCCTTGGCCACCGTAAGCAGCCCCTGCTTGATGGCGAAGAGCGGAATCGCGTGCACCAGGTCGCGCAGCGTCACGCCGGGCTGCATCTGCCCGTGAAAGCGCACCAGCACCGACTCGGGCATGTCCAGAGGCATCACACCCGTGGCGGCGGCAAACGCCACCAGACCCGAGCCCGCGGGGAAGCTGATGCCGATCGGAAAGCGCGTGTGCGAGTCACCGCCCGTGCCCACGGTATCGGGCAGCAGCAGGCGGTTGAGCCACGAGTGGATGATGCCGTCGCCCGGGCGCAGGGAAACGCCGCCGCGCGTGCTGATGAACTCGGGCAACTCGTGGTGCATCTTCACGTCCACCGGCTTGGGGTAGGCCGCCGTGTGGCAGAAGCTCTGCATCACCATGTCGGCCGAGAAGCCCAGGCACGCAAGGTCCTTGAGCTCGTCGCGCGTCATCGGGCCGGTCGTGTCCTGGCTGCCCACGGTGGTCATCCGGGGCTCGCAGTAGGTGCCGGGGCGCACGCCCTGCCCTTCGGGCAGACCGCAGGCGCGGCCCACCATCTTTTGCGCCAGCGTGAAACCGGCCTTGGACGGCGCCGGCTCCTTGGGCAGGCGAAACACCGTCGATGGCGCCAGCCCGAGCGATTCGCGCGCGCGCGCCGTGAGCGAGCGGCCAATGATGAGGTTGATGCGCCCGCCGGCCTGCACCTCGTCGAGCAGCACCTCGTTCTTGAGCGTGAAGTCGGCAATCTTCTGACCCGCCTTCTCGATCCGCCCCGCGTAGGGGTAGATGTCGATCACGTCGCCCATTTCCATCTTCGAGACGTCGACCTCGATCGGCAACGCGCCCGAGTCTTCCTGCGTGTTGAAGAAGATCGGCGCGATCTTGCCGCCCAGGCACACGCCGCCGAAGCG
The DNA here is from genome assembly GCA_026954015.1 of Burkholderiales bacterium. GTDB lineage: Bacteria > Pseudomonadota > Gammaproteobacteria > Burkholderiales > Burkholderiaceae_C > Comamonas_C. The sequence goes on from JAIXLP010000010.1 coordinate 72,300, forward strand.
CTTGTTGGGCACGTAGGGAATGTCCTCGCCCGTGGCCCAGATGACCGAATTGGTGGCCGATTTGCGGCTCGACCCCGTGCCGACCACGTCACCCACGTAGGCGACGACGTGGCCCTTTTGCTTCAGGTCTTCGATGAACTGGATCGGCCCGCGCACGCCGTCCTGCTCGGGCTGGAACGCCGCGTCGGGACGCGCGTTCTTGAGCATCGCAAGGTAGTGCATCGGAATGTCCGGGCGCGTGGTGGCGTCCGGCGCGGGCGAGAGGTCGTCGGTGTTGGTCTCGCCCGGCACCTTGAAGACGGTAACGGTGAGCTTTTCAGCCACCTTGGGGCGGCTCGTGAACCACTCGGCATCGGCCCAGCTCTGAACGACCTCCCTGGCAAGCGCGTTGCCCGCCTGCGCCTTGGCGGACACGTCGTTGAAGTAGTCGAACATGAGCAACGTGTGCTTCAGCGCCGCGGCGGCGGTCGCGCCAACCTCGGCGTCGTCCAGCAGATCGACCAGCGGGTGGACGTTGTAGCCGCCCACCATCGTGCCCAGCAGCTCGGTTGCGCGCTGGCGCGAGATCAGTCCCACCGTGATTTCGCCGTGCGCCACGGCCGCGAGAAACGAGGCCTTGACCTTGCTCGCGTCGTCCACGCCCGGCGGCACACGGTGCACGAGCAGCTCCATGAGGAATTCCGCCTCGCCCGCGGGCGGGTTCTTGATCAGCTCGACCAGTTCGGACACCTGCTGAGCGCTGAGCGCCAGCGGCGGTATGCCGAGCGCGGCGCGTTGGGCGGCGTGTTCACGGTAGGCTTGCAGCATGTTGTAGTTCTCCAGGTAATTCCATCGAATCAAAACAGGAGGGGCGCGGCGCCTGCCGGCATCAGCGGCTGCCCGCGGGCGCGGAATCGAACAGGCTGGGTGCGGGCGCGGTCTTCATGGCCTGCGTCACCTGCGCCTGCTGCTCGCTCATGCATTCGTCGGCCATGCGGTGGCCAAGCTTCTGGTTCATGAGCATGGATTTGTTGGCGATCTGCAGCCACACGGCCCCCGCGTGCTGGTCTTCCAGCCGCACCGTGCTCGTGGCCGAGACCATGGGGCGCATGTGGTAGCGAAAGCCCTTGCCGCTCACGAAGAAGCTGCCGGGCGACTTCGGATCGGGGTCGATCTGCACCACCGCGCCCAGCTCGCACGCGATGCGCCCGGTATAGACACGCTGGGCGATGGCCTGCTCTTCGGGCGTGAGCACGATGACCTCAGTGACCGCCTCGGGTGCCGCCTTTGCTTCATTTGCGCTCTTCTTTGCTGGCGCAGCCTTCCTCACCGCGACTTTCGGCGCCGGTTTGGCGGCGGGCTGGGCACGGGGGGCTTTCGCACCTGCCGGCGCGGGCCCGGCGTCGGCGGCCAGCGCGAGCGCCGGGCTCAGCCACAGGGCGGTAGCCAGAATCAAGGGTTGCATCGAATCACCTGCGAGGGGTGGAAAGAGAAAGCCATAGTGTCAGGCAAACCAGCGCCGTACCTCGGGGGGCACGGACTGGCCCGTGGCATGCGCGCGCTCGAGCAGATGCCAGAAGTAGCGGTAGCTCGCACGGTCGTGCAGCGCGCCATCGTCGCTGATCGGCGCCCAGTCGGCCGCTTCGGCCGCACACAGGATGCGCGCCGCCAACGTGACTTCCTGCGCATCGGGCGCCATCGCGGCCAGGATGGGGCGGATTTGCGCGGGGTGGATGCTCCACATGCGGGTGTAGCCAAACTCGTGGGCGGCACGCGCGGCGCTCGCGCGCATTGCGTCCATGTCCTTGAATTCGGTCACCACGCAGTGCGACGGCACCTTGCCATGCGCGTGGCAGGCGCTCGCGATCTCGAGCTTGGCGCGCACCACCAGCGGGTGCTCGAACTGCCCGCGCGAAGACATCGCCGACGCGGGGATCGCGCCACCGTGGGCCGAGACGAAATCCATCAGGCCGAACGAGATGCTTTGCACGCGCGGATGCGCGGCAATGTCGAAGACCCGGTGCACCGCGGCCGGCGACTCTATCAAGACCTGTAGCGGCAACCGCTCGCCCCCATTGCGCTGCAGGGCTTTTTCGACACGAATCAGGTCGTCCACACTCTCGACCTTGGGCACCATCACGTGGCACAGGCGGTCGGCCGCCTCGCTCACGAGGGTGTCCATGTCCTGTGCGAACGCCGGATGATCGACCGGGTGCACGCGCACCGCCACCCTGGCGCCCACGGGTGCCTCGCGCAGCAGCGAAGCCACGAGCCGCGCATGCGCCGCCTCACCACCGACGGGCGCGCCGTCCTCGCAGTCGAGCGTCACGTCGAACACGCAGGTGCCGAACTCGCGCGTCATCTCGGCCTGCAACTGCAGGCTCTTGCGCATGCGCGCCTCGACGCCGCTGTAGTGGTCGCACACGGGCAATACGACGGTACCGGCCTGTGTATCGCGCAGGATTTCGGCGGGATGGGCGTGGGCAGAAGCGTTCATGGCGTGCGTAGTGCGACGATGAAAATGCGTGGAAACGCAAGCAGACGCGTGCCATCGGCGCGCGGCGGGTACGCCGCATCGATGCGGCGTTCGTATTCGGCGAGGAATTCTCGCTGCAGCGCGGCAGGCAGCACATCAACGTAGGGCTTGATGCCCGCGCCCCGCAACCACTGCACGATGGCCGCGGGCGACGCCATGGGCTGCTGGTACACCGTGCGCCACACATCCACCGCCGCTGCGCCGCGCCCCGGCGCAGCGAGCAGGTCGTAGTAACCGGCGGCGGGCAGCAAGGCGCTACGCGCGTGTTCAGCGCCCTCCTCGATCGAGTCCGCGTACTGCGGCAGGGCCGCCACTTCGCGGGCCAGCCGGTGCACGGGCTCATTCAGGTTGTCGGGCATCTGCACGGCCAGCGCGCCACCGGGGGCCAGGCACGCAAAAAGGCGCACCAGCAAGGCCTCGTGGTTTATCGCCCACTGCAGCGACGCGTTGGCAAAAATCAAGTCGGGGTGCGCATCCGCCGACGGCTCCCACGTGGCCATGTCGGCCAGCGCGAAGTCCACCGACGGCAACTGCTCGCGCGCCCGCGCCAGCATGGCCTGCGAGCTGTCGATACCGGTTACCCGCGCACCAGGATAACGTTGCGCCAGCAGCGCCGTGGAGTTGCCTGTACCGCAACCCAGATCCACCGCACGGCGGGCCTCGCGCAGCGGCACCCGCGCCAGCAACTCCGCCGCGGGGCGCGTGCGCGCGTCGGCAAAGCGCAGGTAGAGCGCGGGGTCCCAGTCCTGCATGGGGGCGGCTGTTTACAGCAGGTGCTTGACTGCTTCCTGTTCGCCCTGCAGCTCGGCCAGCGTCTTGTTGATGCGCTCCTGCGAGAACGCATCGATTTCCAGCCCCTTGACGACCGTGTACTTGCCGCCTTCGGTGGTGACCGGGAAGCCGAAGATCACATCCTTGGGGATGCCGTAGTCGCCATTGGACGGGATGCCCATCGTGACCCACTTGCCGCCCGTGCCCAGCGCCCAGTCGTGCATGTGGCCGATGGCGGCATTGGCGGCCGACGCAGCCGAGGACAGGCCGCGCGCCTCGATGATCGCCGCGCCGCGCTTGCCCACCGTGGGCAGGAACACGTTGGCGTTCCAGTCCTGGTCGTGGATCGCGTCCTTGACCGACTTGCCGTTCGCGCTCGCGAAGCGGTAGTCGGCATACATGGTGGGCGAGTGGTTGCCCCAGACGCAGAGCTTTTCGATGTCGCCCACGGCCACGCCCATCTTGTGCGCGATCTGGCTCGCGGCGCGGTTGTGGTCCAGCCGCAGCATGGCGGTGAAATTCTCGCGCGGCAGGTCGGGCGCGGACTTCATCGTGATGTAGGCATTGGTATTGGCCGGGTTGCCCACGACGAGCACCTTGACATTGCGCGACGCCACCGCATTGAGCGCCTTGCCCTGTGCCGTGAAGATCTGCGCATTGGCGGCCAGCAGGTCGGCACGCTCCATACCGGGGCCACGTGGGCGCGCGCCCACGAGCAGCGCGTAATCGGTGTCCTTGAAAGCCTGCATCGGATCGGAATGCGCCTCGATGCCTGCGAGCAGCGGGAACGCGCAGTCTTCCAGCTCCATGATCACGCCCTTGAGCGCGTTCTGCGCCTTTTCGGCCGGAATTTCCAGCAGCTGCAGGATCACGGGCTGGTCCTTGCCCAGCATCTCGCCGGCGGCGATGCGAAACAACAGTGCGTAGCCGATCTGCCCCGCGGCGCCGGTGACGGCCACGCGGACGGGTTTTTTGCTCATGGTGAAACTCCAGTCAGGGATGAAAACGCTCGCTGCAGGCGCGCGCGTCCTGAGCAGAGTCCTCCGAGTGTAGCGCGCGAAGGGCCTTACGGTCAATTTGTCTTATATCTTATATAAGATATGATTAACGATGGTTCAACGCCATCTGCGCGCATCTGCGGCGGCACGGCGCGACCACCCTCAAGCCATGCCCCGCAACACCGACGCCTACCTGGACACGCCCGCCTTCAGCCCGCTGTATCTGCAGATCAAGGGGCTGATCCTGCAGGGCCTGCAGTCGGGCGAGTGGAAGCCCGGCGAGCTCATTCCCAGCGAAATGGAGCTCGCGGCGCGCTTTCGGGTGAGCCAGGGAACGGTGCGCAAGGCGATCGACGCGCTCGCGGGCGACAACCTCGTCGTGCGCCGCCAGGGCAAGGGCACGTTCGTCGCCACGCACACCGAGCAGCAGGTGCAGTACCGCTTTCTGCGCCTGCGCCCCGACCATGGCGACGCCAGCGTCGAGGGACCGGCGCAGCGCCGCGTGATCGAGTGCCGGCGCGTGCGCTCCAGCGCCGGGATCGCACGCGCGCTCGCGCTGCGCAGCGGCGAGGCGGTGATGCACGCACGGCGGATTCTGGCGTTCGCCGACACACCGGCGATCCTCGAGGACATCTGGCTGCCCGGCCACGCGTTCAAGGGCCTGACCGCCGAGCGGCTGATGAATTACCCGGGGCCGACGTACGCGATGTTCGAGATCGACTTCGGCGTGCGCATGGTGCGCGCCGACGAAAAACTGCACGCGGTTGCGCCCACCGCCGAACAGGCCGGGTTGCTGCAGGTGAGCGCAGGCACCCCGCTGCTGAGCGTGGAGCGCATCGCCTACACCTACAACGACGCGCCAATGGAGTTGCGCCGCGGCCTGTACCGCACGGACACACACCATTACCACAACACGCTCAACTGACCTTGTACCCGCGCAAGGCGGCTGCACGGCGCACAATATTCCGCACCAGCGCGCAACGCATTTTGCGGTGCAATAGAATTTTACGTTGCAGGCGCCGCGCGCCACGCTTGATTGCACCCCACACGAAAGCCCATCCATGACAGAGACCGCCAAGAAACGCCCGGAGTTCCGCAACATCAACGCGTTCGCAGACCTGCCCAGCTACCGCTGGCCGCTCGCCGCCATCGTCTCGGGCATGCACCGCATCAGCGGCCTGCTGATTTTTCTGCTGCTGCCGTTCATCATCTGGATGTTCGACACCTCGGTGAGCTCCGAAGTCTCGTTCAACCGGTTCGCCTCCATCTTCACGGAGGGCGCGGGCTTCCTGCCGGGCTGGTTCATCAAGCTCGTGGTGCTGGCGCTGATCTGGGCCTACCTGCAGCATTTCATCGCCGGTGTGCGCCACCTCTACTTCGACGCCACGCACATGACGACGAAGTCGCGCGGGCGCCGCACCGCGGCTGCCACGCTGATCCTCGCCCTCGGCCTCACCGTGATCCTCGGCGCCAAGCTGTTCGGCCTGTACTGACCCCGTCTGCGGCCAGCCCGCGCATTTTCTGATTCAAGGAGTTTTTCATGGCCACCACCTACGGTTACAAGCGGCTGGTTGTCGGCGCGCACTACGGTCTGCGCGACTGGCTGGTGCAGCGCCTCACGGCCATTGTCATGGCGTTGTTCACGCTGGCGCTGCTGATCCAGCTGATCGCGAGCAAGGGGCCCATCGGCTACGACACCTGGGCCGGCATCTTCGCCAGCCAGTGGATGAAATCGATCACCTTCGCCACCATCGTGGCGCTGATCTGGCACGCGTGGGTCGGCGTGCAGAGCATCTGGATGGACTACATCAAGCCCGACGGCCTGCGCCTGATCTTCTACCTCGTCACCGTCTTCTGGCTCGTGGCCTGCGGCGGCTGGGCCGTGCAGGTCCTGTGGCGTCTGTGAATCACCCGAGCGAAAGTTGAAGCATGAGTTACACCAAAGACAACATCACCAAACGCAAGTTCGACGTGGTCATCGTCGGCGCCGGCGGCTCGGGGCTGCGCGCCGCGCTCGAGCTCTCGCGCTCTGGCCTGAACGTCGCGTGTCTGACCAAGGTCTTTCCCACGCGCTCGCACACGGTGGCCGCGCAGGGGGGCGTTTCGGCGTCGCTGGGCAACATGAGCCACGACACCTGGCACTACCACTTCTACGACACGGTCAAGGGCGGCGACTGGCTCTCGGACCAGGATGCGGTGGAGTTCATGTGCAAGCAGGCCCCCGAGGTGGTGATCGAGCTCGAGCACTTCGGCATGCCGTTCGACCGCAACCCGGACGGCACGATCTACCAGCGCCCGTTCGGCGGCCACACGTCCAACTACGGTGAAAAGCCGGTGCAGCGCGCGTGCGCCGCGGCCGACCGCACCGGTCACGCCATGCTGCACACGCTGTACCAGCAGAACGTGCGCACCAAGACCAATTTCTTCGTCGAATGGATGGCGCTCGACCTCATCCGCAACACGCAGGGCGACGTGATCGGCGTAACCGCGATCGAGCTTGAGACCGGCGACTTCTACGAGCTGCACGCCAAGGCAGTGCTGCTCGCCACCGGCGGTGCGGGCCGCATCTTTGCCGCCTCGACCAACGCCTACATCAACACCGGCGACGGCCTGGGCATGGCCGCGCGCGCCGGCATACCGCTGCAGGACATGGAGTTCTGGCAGTTCCACCCCACGGGGGTGTTCGGTGCGGGCGTGCTGCTCACCGAAGGCTGCCGCGGCGAAGGTGCGATCTTGCTCAACAGCGAGGGCGAGCGCTTCATGGAGCGCTACGCGCCAACGCTCAAGGACCTTGCGCCGCGCGACTTCGTCTCGCGCTCGATGGACCAGGAGATCAAGGAAGGCCGCGGCTGCGGGCCGAACAGGGACCACATCCTGATGAAGCTCGACCACCTGGGGGCCGAGACCATCCACAAGCGCCTGCCCTCGGTCGAAGAGATCGGCCACAACTTCGCCAATGTGGACATCACCAAGGAGCCTATTGGCGTCGTGCCGACCATCCACTACATGATGGGCGGCATCCCCACGAACATCCACGGCCAGGTCGTGCTGTGGGATGGCGAGCACAGCACGCCGGTGAACGGCCTGTACGCGGTGGGCGAGTGCTCGTGCGTTTCGGTGCACGGCGCCAACCGCCTGGGCACGAACTCGCTGCTCGACCTGCTGGTGTTCGGCCGCTCGGCGGGTCAGCACATCACCGCGTTCGTGAAGGATTACGGCGAGCACCATGCCACGCCGGCCGACGCCTGCGACTTCTCGCTGGAGCGGTTGAACAAGCTGCAGGACTCCAAGGGCGGGCTGTACGCGCAGGACGTGGCCAACGAGCTGCGTTCCTCCATGCAGCACCACGCGGGGGTGTTTCGCACGCAGAAGACGCTCGACGAGGGCGTGGAGAAGATCAAGGAAGTGCGCGAGCAGGTGGCCAACATCACGCTGCAGGACAAGTCCATGGTCTGGAACACCGCGCGCATGGAGGCGCTGGAGGTCGAGAACCTCATCGAGGTGGCGCGCGCGACGATCACGTCGGCCGCGGCGCGCCATGAATGCCGCGGTGCGCACATGGTGCAGGACTACGAACATCCGGCCGATCACCCGGACTTCCCGCTGGGCCGCAATGACAAGGAATGGCTCAAGCACACGCTCTGGGAGAGCGCCACCGACAAGCTGAGCTACAAGCCCGTCACGCTCAAACCCCTGACGGTGGACAGCATTCCGCCCAAGGTCCGCACCTTCTGAGCAGGCCACTTGCACGAGATACACCCATGAAGCGCACCATCAAAATCTACCGCTACGACCCGGACAAGGACGCCCGCCCCTACATGCAGACCCACCAGGTGGAACTGGACGGGCACGAACGCATGCTGCTGGACGCGCTGCTCAAGCTCAAGAAGGAAGATCCGACCATCGCCTTCCGCCGCTCATGCCGCGAAGGCGTCTGCGGCTCGGACGCGATGAACATCAACGGCAAGAACGGTCTGGCGTGCCTGACCAACATGCACACGCTGCCCGAGACCATCGTGCTCAAGCCCCTGCCCGGCCTGCCCGTGATCCGCGACCTGATCGTGGACATGACGCAGTTCTTCAAGCAGTACCACTCGATCAAGCCCTACCTCATCAACGACGAGCCGCCGCCCGAAAAAGAACGCCTGCAGTCGCCCGAGGAGCGCGAGGAGCTCAACGGCCTGTACGAGTGCATCCTGTGCGCGAGCTGCTCCACCGCCTGCCCGTCGTTCTGGTGGAACCCGGACAAATTCGTCGGCCCCGCGGGGCTGCTGCAGGCCTACCGCTTCCTTGCCGACAGCCGCGACCAGGCCACGGGCGAGCGCCTGGACAACCTGGAAGACCCCTACCGGCTGTTCCGCTGCCACAGCATCATGAACTGCGTGGACGTGTGCCCCAAGCACCTCAACCCCAACCGCGCCATCGGCAAGATCAAGGAATTGATGGCCCACCGCGCACTCTGAGCCGGCATGTCGGACGAGTCAGCGCTCGACGAGCGCGAAGTCTCCCTGATACGCTGGCGCTGCCGCCGCGGTCTGGTGGAAAACGATCTGTTTCTGGAGCGTTTCTTCACCACCTACGGCGCGCAGTTGAACGCAAGTCAGGCACGCGGCCTGAGCCAGCTCATGGAACTGCCCGACAACGACCTGCTCGACCTGTTCCTGCGGCGCACCGAGCCCGCGGCGGACATGGACACCCCCGAGGTTCGAACCGTGCTCGCGCAACTGCGCAAGCGCCCTCACGGCGCAGCATCGGCCTGAACCATCCCATTGCCACACTAACGAGGAAACCAGCAATGACCATGCAATTGGCAGAACACAAGGCGACGCTGTCGTTCAACAACGGCAGCCCCAGTGTCGATCTCCCGGTCTACCACGGCACGATAGGCCCGGACGTGGTGGACATCCGCAAGCTCTACGGCCAGACGGGCATGTTCACCTACGACCCGGGTTTCCTCTCGACCGCGTCGTGCCAGTCGTCGATCACCTTCATCGATGGCGAAAAGGGACGGTTGCTCTACCGCGGCTACCCGATCGAGCAGATCGCGACGCAGTGCGACTTCCTCGACACCTGCTACCTGCTGCTCAAGGGCGATCTGCCCAACGTCGGCCAGCGCGACCAGTTCCACAAGCTCGTGCTGCAGCACACCATGGTGCACGAGCAGATGCAGTTCTTCCTGCGCGGTTTCCGGCGCGA
>JAIXLP010000010.1:82110-86211 GCA_026954015.1 Burkholderiales bacterium
GTGCGCCTGTGCGGCAGTTCGGGCACCAACCCGTTCGCGGCGATCGCGGCGGGCGTGGCGTGCCTGTGGGGTCCGGCGCACGGCGGCGCCAACGAGGCGTGCCTGAACATGCTCGAACACATCCAGGCCAATGGCGGCATCGCCAAGGTCGGCGCGTTCATGGAGCAGGTCAAGGACAAGAACAGCGGCGTCAAGCTCATGGGCTTCGGCCACCGTGTGTACAAGAACTACGACCCGCGCGCCAAGCTCATGCAGGAGACCTGCAACGAAGTGCTCGACGAACTGGGTCTGCACAACGACCCGTTGTTTGCGCTGGCCAAGGCGGTGGAGAAGATCGCGCTTGAGGACGACTACTTCGTGCAGCGCAAGCTCTACCCGAACGTGGACTTCTACTCGGGCATCGTGCAGCGCGCGATCGGCATCCCGGTCAAGCTCTTCACGGGCATCTTCACGCTTGCGCGCACCGTGGGCTGGATCGCGCAGCTCAACGAGATGATCGGCGACCCCGAATACAAGATCGGCCGCCCGCGCCAGCTCTACGTCGGCGCCGCGACGCGCGACGTGAAGCCGATCGCGCAGCGCTGATCCGCGCATCGCCGAACATCGCTTATTTCCAAAAACTGGCAAGCCCGCATGCCGCTTGGCGTGCAGGCTTTTTTCAGGCAATGCACCCGCGCTTGATCTCTCTTTGCAGTCCAAGCTTGAGGCCTTCTGAGGCGAATTTGTCGGCGCCCTGTTGCACTGCAACCACCGTGACGGCGAGTGACATGTCTCCTTTCGTCTGATGAAAATGCGCCGGAGAAACGCGTTGCAATAAACTACATTCGAAGGTGGCAACCAGCTTTTCTCGCACGCGCGGCTAGTCTCGCCTGCCCGCCGAACGATCACCCGATCGCCTATGCTCCCGCCGCCCTCAACTCGCACAGCGACGCAAGGCCCATCGCACGAGGCCGCGAGCAACCTCTGGCACAGGTTGACCAGCCTGCCCATACGCACGTTCAGCGAAGCTGACCAGCTTCATCTGGAACAAAAAGCACTCGACCTGCTGGTCCAGGGTCAGCGCACGGCGTTGCTCACCACAATGCTCGGCCCAGGCATCACGGCGGCGCTGTTCACGCCTTACGTCGGCGTCGGCTGGGCCTGGATCCCGGCCATCGCGCTCTATCTGCTGGCCGCCGAGCGTGTCGTGCTGTTGCGACGCATGCATGCGCGTCGGCAACTGGATGACGGCGCACCACGGTGCTGGGCCGTCCAGATCATGGCGCGCATCGCGCTGGCGGCCATCATCATCGCACTCTGGAATCACGCCGCCATCGCCACCGCGGACGCCATTCCCACACTTTATGCGTTAAGCCTAGCCATCATCGTCTGCGCCGGTGGCATGACCCAATACTGCATCTGGCCTGCGGCGGTGTGGGCGCTGGTCACTCCCGTGCTATTGGGTCTGGCTCTGCAATTGCTCTGGCAGGGCGGCGTACAGCTTGAGGCTGGCTACCTGGTCATCGCCATCTTCATCGTCGCGCTGTGGATCACGCTCTCCGTCGCCAGCGCACGCTTTGCCAAGGCCATGCTGAGCGACCTGCTCACCCGCCTGCACAACGAGGCGCTGATAGCCGAGCTGGACCAACGCCGTCAACAGGCCGAGACTGCCGCCCACGTCAAGTCACGCTTCCTGGCCGCCGCCAGCCACGACCTGCGCCAGCCCGTGCACGCCATGCGACTGCTGGGCGCAGCCTTGGGCGAGCAGCTCACCGGTACGGCACAGGCACCGCTGATGCAACAGATCAGCAGCGGCATCGCGCAGTTCTCGGCCTTGGTGGATGAGATCATGGATCTCGCCCGCGTGGACGTCAGCGCGCTGCAGGCGCAAGCCACACCGGTCGCGCTGCACCCTCTTTTGGCACGAGCCGAGACGGTATTTCGTCCCAATGCGCAGGAGCGCGGCCTGGCACTCTGGGTGCGCACGCCGCAGCACGAGGCGCCGCCCGCCGTGCTGGCCGACGCCGCGCTGTTGTGGCGCGTGTTGGGCAACCTGCTGGCCAACGCCGTGCGCTACACGCCGAAGGGCGCCATCATGCTGGCGGTGCGGCAAGCGCACACCGCCGACGGCGCGCCCGCATGGCGGCTGGAAGTGCGCGACAGCGGGCCCGGTATCGCGGTTGAGCACCACAACACCATCTTCGACGAGTTCTATCGCGCCCACGAACCCGACGCCGACGGCTCGGACAGCGGCCACGGCCTGGGCCTGGCGGTGGCCCAACGCATGGCGCGGCTGATGGGCACACAGGTGGTGCTGCACCCCGTCAGCGGCCAGGGGCGCGGCACGGTGTTCTCCATCACCCTGCCACGGGCCGAACCCATCGTACCCGCCGCCATTGCCACCGCCACCCTCTCCGCGACGTCTCAGGCACCCCTGCCCGCGCATCTGCACCTGCTGGTGGTCGATGACGACGCAGCTTCGCGCCTGGCGCTGCACGCACTGCTGCAAGGCTGGGGCGTGCAGGCCACGCTGGCCGACGGCCTGGCACAGGTGCGCGCCGCCATCGACGCCCAACCCGGCAACAGCCCACCGCCCTTTCATGCCGTCCTTACCGACCACTGGCTGCCAGCGGGCGCGCGCGCGCTCAGCGTACTGCGACTGGTGCACGCGCGCTGGCCCGGCCTGCCTGCCGCGGTGGTCAGCGGCGGCGCTAGCGAAGAGGAGATCGTGGCCATCACCCGCGCCGGAGCCCGGTTCTGGCGCAAACCGCTCAACCCGCACACGCTGCGCGCCTGGCTTGCGAGCCTGGCGGGGCCTGACCACGAAGCACACACCCCATGACCACACCCTCAGCACCCGAGCCATCCACCCGCATCCTGCTGGCCGACGACCATGAACTCGTGCGCGTCGGCCTCGTGGCACAGATCAGTGCCCTGGGTCAGTACGAGTTCGTGCACGCCTGGAGTCTGGACAGCCTGCTGGCCGCCGCCGCCCGGCCGCCGGACTGCCAGCTCGCCATCGTCGACGTCTACATGCCCGGCATGCAGGGCGGCGTGGGCCTTAAGCGCCTGTGCACGGCGCACCCGCACCTGCCGCTCATCATCATCAGCGGCGCCGCCACGCTGCCGCACGCCAGTCAGTGGCAGCGCTGGCCCAGCGTACGTGCCATCCTGCACAAATCCGGCCCCATTGAGCAGCTTCGCGCCGCCATCGACCTGGCCCTGGCTGGCGCCAGCCCACAGCCCGCCATGCCGGAGCTGCCCGGCAGCGGCGGCTGGGGCGATGCCGGTGCCCTGCCCAAACTCTCCGCGCGCCACGTGCGCGTGGCGCGTGCCGCTGCCTCGGGCGCCAGCAACAAGCAAATTGCCGCCGACCTGGGCCTGTCCGAAGGCTCCGTCAAGCAATACCTCAAGGACGTGTTTCGCGAGCTGGGCGTGGTCAATCGCACCCAGCTCGCACTGCTGCTGGCCAGCGCATCCACGTCGCAATAGCCGCAGCCACAGTCGCCGCTCACGCACAGCCGAGCACGACGGGCCGTCGGCGTCCGTGCCGCCTTGCACCGCGTGAAGCGCGGTTTGCCATACCTGCGACGTTCACCAAAGTGAATGTCGGGCGGCGCGTTTTTGCGCCAGCATGCACGAGCATCGTCCTAAACCCCGTATCCCACGAAGAGGTAAGCATGAAACCCGCTCGCACGTTCGCCCGCTGGCGCCACCTGGCCAGTGCCATTTGCGCCGCCGCACTGCTGGCCGCCTGCGGCGGCGGCGATGGGCCCACGCCTCCCAGCACCAGCAGCCTCACCGCACCCGGCGGCCTGACCGTGGCCTACGGCGTCAAGGATTACCAGTTCCACTGGGACGCGGTGGTCGGCGCCACGCACTACGAACTGTGGGAAGACCCCGACGGCGCGGCCGGCCCCGAACCTGAAGCGCGGGTGGGCGCGGATATCGCCACCACCGCCTACAGCCACAGCCTGGCGCCGCAGCTCCTGCACAAGCGACTCAACGCGAGCTACAGCGTGCGCGCCTGCGATGCCGCGGGCTGCGGCGACTCCAGTGCTGCGCTGGTGCCCGACCTGGGCCAGGCCATAGGCTACTTCAAGGCCAGCAATACCGACGCAG
>JAIXLP010000010.1:86221-110535 GCA_026954015.1 Burkholderiales bacterium
CAGCACCTGGAGCCAGCAGGCCTACGTCAAGGCCAGCAATACCGGCGCAGACGACTACTTTGGCGTCATCCTTGCGCTGTCGGCGGACGGCAGCACGCTGGCCGTGGGCGCATCCCGTGAACAGAGCAACGCCACCGGCATCGGCGGCGACCAGGCGAACAACTCCGCCCCCCGCTCGGGCGCGGTCTATATCTTCACCCGCAGCGGCAGCACCTGGAGCCAGCAGGCCTACGTCAAGGCCAGCAATACCGGCGCAGACGACGAGTTTGGCGCCAGCCTTGCGCTGTCGGCCGACGGCGGCACGCTGGCCGTGGGCGCATTCGGTGAAAAGAGCAACGCGACCGGCATTGACGGTGACCAGGCGAACAACTCCGCCGCCTACTCGGGCGCGGTCTACGTCTTCACCCGCAGCGGCAGCACCTGGAGCCAGCAGGCCTACGTCAAGGCCAGCAATACCGACGCAGACGACTACTTTGGCCGCCGCCTTGCGCTGTCGGCGGACGGCAGCACGCTGGCCGTGGGCGCATACCTTGAAGACAGCAACGCCACCGGCATTGGCGGTGACCAGGCGAACAACTCCGCCGGCAGCTCCGGCGCGGTGTACCTTTACTAGCGCGCCCTGCCCGCACCCTCGCCGCGCGGGGGTGCGGGCGCGACAATACGGGCCATGAGACGGTCGCCCTCCACCGCACGCATCTTCGTCAGCGGCTGCGTGCTCACGCTGACCAGCCTGTCCCCCCTCGCCCTGCACGCCGCTGACCTCGAGGGCAGCGCCGACCACCCTTTGGTGCCGCGCTACGAGGGCTCGGAGATCATCCACTACAGCGCCAGCGCCTTCGCGCGCCATACGTTCGCGCAGGCCGCGATCAAGAAGGGCGGCGGCTTTGGCGGCAACCCCGACGCTGCGCTCAGCGCCGAGGGCAAGCTGACCACCATCGTCTACCGCGCGCCCCAATCGCGACAGGCCACGGGGTGACCACAGGCCGGTAACGCGGGCTGGTCCCGCACGCGGGGTCAGCGCAGCAGAACGGCGCAGCGCAAAACGAGACCCGTGGGTAATGGGTGGGCCAGCGAGTATCCTGATGCAGACAGCGGTATTCCGGGCAAGAGAGGTTGCTCGCACAGCCGCCATGCTTTGCACGTCATGGCAGCTTTTGCTGCCGATATGCCCGATGCGCGCCAATCCGTGAAATGCCTTTTCCCCGTGGTGGCGGACATGCCATACAGTACCCCGGTGCCCACAATCCCGTCATGGAAGGAAACCGCATGAAGTCTCGCGCCGCCGTTGCATTCGCCGCGGGTGAACCGCTCAAGATCGTCGAAATCGATGTCGCCCCGCCGCGCAAGGGCGAGGTACTCGTGAAGATCACCCACACCGGCGTGTGCCACACCGACGCCTTCACGCTTTCGGGTGACGACCCCGAGGGGGTGTTCCCCGCGGTGCTGGGTCACGAGGGCGCGGGCATCGTCGTCGAATGCGGCGAGGGCGTGACCAGCGTCCAGCCGGGCGACCACGTGATCCCGCTGTACACCGCCGAATGCGGCGAGTGCCTGTTCTGCAAGAGCGGCAAGACCAACCTGTGCGTGGCGGTGCGCGCCACGCAGGGCAAGGGCCTGATGCCCGATGGCACCACACGGTTTTCCTGCAACGGCGAGCCCATCTACCACTACATGGGCTGCTCGACGTTTTCCGAGTACACCGTCGTCGCCGAGGTGTCGCTGGCCAAGATCGACCCGGGCGCCAACCCCGAGCAGGTCTGCCTGCTCGGCTGCGGCGTCACCACGGGCCTGGGCGCGGTGAAGAACACCGCGAAGGTACAGCCCGGCGACACGGTGGCAGTCTTCGGGCTGGGCGGCATAGGCCTTGCGGTACTGCAAGGCGCCAAGCTCGCGGGGGCCGGGCGCATCATCGCCATCGACACCAACCCTTCCAAGTTCGCGCTCGCGCGCACCTTCGGGGCGACCGATTGCGTGAACCCCAGGGAGCACGACAAGCCGATACAGCAGGTGATCGTCGAGATGACCGGCTGGGGCGTGGACCACAGCTTCGAGTGCATAGGCAACGTGCAGGTGATGCGCGCAGCGCTCGAATGCGCGCACCGCGGCTGGGGCCAGTCGGTCATCATCGGCGTCGCGGGCGCGGGGCAGGAGATCAGCACCCGGCCGTTCCAGCTCGTCACCGGCCGGCGCTGGCTGGGCACGGCTTTCGGAGGTGTGAAGGGGCGCAGCGAGCTGCCCGGCATGGTGCGCGATGCGATGGCCGGGCGCATCCAGCTCGCGCCCTTCGTCACCCACACCATGGGCCTGGCGGAGATCAACCGCGCGTTCGATCTGATGCACGCGGGCGAGTCGATCCGTTCGGTCGTGCACTACGCATGATGTTGATGAAATCGGCCTCCAGCGCTTGCCAGACAAGCGCTGGCAGCTATCAAACAAGGAGAAATGGTGTCTTCGCTGATTGAATTGCTGGACGTGCACGCCTGCTTCGGCGGCGCGCAGCGCACCTACCAGCACAGCTCGCGCGAGATCGGCCTGCCGATGAAGTTTTCCGTGTTCCTGCCGCCGAGTGCGGTGCAGGGACGGCGCGTGGGTGCGGTGCTGTTGCTCGCGGGCCTCACCTGCAACGAAGAGACGTTTCTGATCAAGGCCGGCGCGCAGCGCGTGGCCGCCGAGCTGGGCCTGGCGCTGATCGCGCCGGATACCAGCCCGCGCAACAGCGGCGTGCCCGACGAATCGGCCGACTGGGAGTTCGGTGCGGGCGCGGGCTTTTACCTCGACGCCACGCAGGAGCCCTGGGAGCGCTACTGGCGCATGGAGAGCTATCTGCTCAAGGAGCTGCTGCCGCTCGTGAGCGTCTCGCTGCCCATCGACACGCACCGGCTCGGTATCTGCGGGCACAGCATGGGCGGGCACGGCGCGCTCACGCTGGCGCTGCGCCACGCGGGCAAGTTCCAGAGCGTCTCGGCGCTCGCGCCCATCTGCCACCCGACGCAGTGCGCCTGGGGGCAAAAGGCCTTCAAGGGTTATCTGGGCGACGACGAGATCCGCTGGGCGCAGCACGACGCCACGCTGTTGATGCAGCGCCAGACCTCGGCGCCCTACCCCGGCGGCATCCTGATCGACCAGGGCATGGCCGACAAATTCCTGTTCGACAAGCAGCTGCTCCCCGAGGCCTTCGAAGCCGCGTGCCAGCACATCGGCCAGCCGCTCACGCTGCGCCGGCAGCCCGGCTACGACCACGGCTACTACTTCATCCAGAGCTTCATCGACGACCACCTGCGGCACCACGCGGCGCAGCTGGCCGCGGCATAGACCCGCGGCCGCGACAGAACGCACCGGCACGGCGGGGCCCCGCCGGCGGTTTCAAGCCGGCAGTGCCACCCGGTCCACCTGATACTCGAACAGCCAGTGGTAGCGCTCCCGCACCCGCGCCTCGCTCCATTCTCGGTCCACGTATTCCACCGCACCCGCGGCCGATGCCAGCGCGGCGTTGTGGAAGCGCTCGGTATTGGCGGCAGACCCTCGCACGATGCGCGTGGTGCGTTCCACACGTGCGTCCTGGTAGCGGCGCAAGGCATGAACCGGATCCTGCGTCTCGCGCAGGCAGCGCACCAGCATGGCACCGTCTTCGATCGCCATGCCGGCCCCCTGGGCCAGGAACGGCAAGGTGGGGTGGCAGGCGTCACCCAGCAGCGTGACCCGCCCGCTACTCCACTGCTGCAAGGGTTCGCGCCCCATCAGCGCCCACTTGAACGGCATCTCGATGGCGCGGATCAGCGTGTGTACGTCTTCGTTCCAGTTGGCGAAATCGCGCAAGCACTCCTCGGTAGTACCGGCAGCAGTCCAGGACTCGACGGTCCAGTCACTGCGTTCGACCACGCCCACGAAGTTGACCAACTCGTTGTGCCGCAGCGGATAGTGGATGACGTGGCCGCCGGGGCCGATCCAGTTGGTGCCCACCGGCGTGCGCAGGTGCTCGGGCAGCCGCGCGGCCTGGATCACGCCGCGCCACGCCAGGCAGCCCGAAAACACGGGCGAGTCCTGCCCGAACAGGCCTTGCCGAATGCGGGAGTGCACGCCATCCGCGCCCACCAGCAGGCTCCCGCGGAGGGTGCGTCCATCCTCCAGCTCGAGCGTGACACCGTCTTCATCGTTGATGAAGCCGGTGCAACGGGCGCCCAGTACGATGGCATCGGCCTTCAGCGCCCGCACGGCGTTCGCCAGCACGGCATGCAGGTCAGGCCGATACAGCGTGTAGTAGGGGTGGCCGTATTCGGCAACTGACTGCTGGCCCAGGTCGAAGAGTTTCCAGCTTTGCCCCGTGCTCCACAATCGCACCTGCTTGCCCACGGGCACGCTGGCAACCGCATGCACTGCGTCATCGATGCCCAGCAACGTAAAGACGCGCGTGGCGTTGGCGCTCAGTTGCAGGCCCGCACCCACTTCGCCAAGCCTCGCGGCCTGCTCCAGCACCGTTACGTCGTGGCCATCGCGCAGCAGAGCGAGGGCAGCAGCCAACCCGCCGATGCCCGCACCGGCAATCAATATCTGCTGTTTCATGCGGTATCCCAGCCGGTCAATCTGCCTGCACCTTGGCCCGCGCAACGATGCTCGACCATTTTTTGTAATCGGTATCGATCACCGCCCCGAACTGCTCCGTCGTGGGCAGCCCGGGCTCCAGACCCTGCTGCGCAATTTGGCTGCGCACCTCGCTCGACTGTGCCGCTTTCTGGAAGGCTGCAATCAGCGCATGCACCACCGGCTCGGGCGTGCCCTTGATCGCCACCAGGCCAAACCACGAATAGGCTTCATAGTCCTTGCCCAGCACCTGCTTCACGGTCGGCACTTCCGGTATCGGCGCATACGCATGCGTACCGGTGACCGCCAGTGCCAGCAGTTTGCCCGACTTCACGTGCGGCGCAAGCGCCGCAGCCGTGTCGAAGATGAGGTTGACCTGGCCACCCAAGGCGTCGTTCAACGCGGGACCGCCGCCACGGTAGGGCACGTGCGTCAGAGGAATCCCGGCAACCTCTTCCAGCAGTTTGGTCGCAAGGTGGCCAATGGAGCCCGAGCCCGCGGTCGCCACGGTCAGGTTGCGCTGCATCGCTGTCGCCACCAACTCCTTGAGCGAGGCAACCCCGCTGCCAGGGTAAGCCGCAATCATCAGCGGCCCGCGCAAAGCCATGCCCACGGGCACGAACGAAGCGGGATCGTATGTCAGCTTCTTGTAGAGCCCCGGCGCCACAGCCAGCGTGCTCGTGCCTCCCCACAGCAAGGTGTATCCGTCGGCAGCCGCACGCGCCACGTAGGCACTGCCTACGGTTCCGGCAGCGCCAGCCCGGTTGTCGATGACAACCGGCTGGCCGATGGCTTCGCTCATCACCTTGGCATACAGGCGGGCGCTGGCATCCGTAGGCCCGCCGGCGGGGAACGGCACCACGATCGTTATCGGCCGGTTCGGGTAATCGGCCTGGGCAAAGGCCGGCAACGGTACACAGGCAGTCAAGGCAGCGCCAAGCAGCAGGCGCCGCCGCAGGATGGTGGAAGATTTCAAAGGCATGAAAGACATCTCGCTGAAATAAGAAGGGCCCGCGGCGCGCAACGTGCAGCCCGCCACAGTGGCCAAGCGGTATTGCACGTCAACCAGATCGATTAGTAAAGTTGCAAAATCCGATGAATTCATTTCCATTTGCCATCAATGATTCGCTCACCGTCGCCGCTCAGCCTGTCCATGCGGCAGTTGCGTGCGTTCGCAACCATCGCCCGTACCGGCAGCTTCACGCGCGCTGCCGAAGAACTGCACATGAGCCAGCCAGGCCTGAGCGGCATGGTTCGCGACATGGAGCAGCAGCTCGACTGCCGCATGTTCGAGCGCACGACCCGCTCGGTGACACTCACGCCGCACGGCCAGGTCTTCCTGCCGGTAGCCGCCCGCGTGCTGGCTGATCTGGATACCGCCGCTGTCTCGCTCGGCGAACTCAACTCTGCCGAGAGCCACCGCCTGGTCATAGGCGCCACGCCCTTCATCGCCTCCTCGGTATTGCCCGAGGTCTGCCAAATATTCGCGCGCAGCCACCCCGGCGTCCAGGTCACCGTACGCGACCTGGACCGTGCCAATATCCACGCTGGCGTCCGGGCTGGAGAGCTCGACGCCGGTTTTGGCGTTTTCATGGACGCATCCAGAGAATTGCGGCGCACACTGCTGCTGCACACTTCGCTGATCCTCGCAAGCAGTGCGGACGGGCAGCGAACTGCGGCCGGTTGGAACGAACTCAAAGGTATTGCTCTGCTGAGCCTGCCGCCGAACAACCCCATCCAGAAATTAGTGGATGCGCGCTTGCGCGAGGTCGGCGTGGAACAGTCGCTACCTCAGGTGTTCTTGCAACTGCACACAGCGCTATCGATAGTGGAACTGGGTCCGAGCTGTGCCGTGCTGCCGTCGTTCGTGAGCGCGGTCGCGCACCGCTATCGCGTGAATCTGCGGCCGCTGACACATCCCAGGGTCCGGATGGGTTTCTACGAGATCACGCGGTCCGGCGCGCCGCGCACACAACTGCTCATGGACTTCGGCGATTGCCTTGTGCAGACGATGCACGACAAGGAGGCCGTGGCGTTGGCAGCATGAACCATATGCCTACCGGCCGCCGGCCGAACCGCGGGTTCAGAACAGCACGCCCTGTCCCGCGGGTGCAGGCGGGCGGAACCGCGAGGTATCGAGCACCAGCCGTTCGCGGTTGAGCCCGAGCCGCGCGCACGCGTTGGCGAAGCGCTGGCGCAGCAGATCGGCCCACGGCCCCGTGCCTTTCATGCGCGTGGCGAAGTCGCTGCGGTACAACCGTCCGTCGCCCGGCCCGGTGATGCCATGCAGCTCCCGGGTGCGCGCGAGCACCCGTGCGGCGCGCTCGGGGTAGTGCAGCGCCAGCCACTCGCGCATCAGCGGATCGAGTTCCCACGGCAGGCGCAGCACGCTGTAGAAGGCCGACGTCGCCCCGGCATCGGCGGCCGCGGCCAGGACCTGCTCCATGTCGACGATGAGGAAAGGGATCTGCGGCGCCACGCTCACGCCCACGGGAATGCCCGCGTCCACCAGCGTGCGGATGGTGCGCAGGCGCCGCCAGGGCGCGGCGGCGCGCGGCTCCAGCCGGCGCGCCAGCCGCGCGTCGAGCGTCGTCACCGTGAGGCAGACCACCGCCAGGCGCTGCCCGGCCAGGGGCGCGAGCAGGTCGATGTCGCGCTCCACGCCGCTGCTCTTGGTGATCAGCGCGAACGGATGGCGCGCGTCGCGCAACACCTCGATCAGCGAGCGCGTCAGGCGCAGCTCGCGCTCCAGCGGCTGGTAGCAATCGGTGGCCGAGCCGATGTTGACCACCGACGGGACGTAGCCGGGCCGCGCGAGCTCCCGGCGCAGCAGCGCCGCGATGTTGCGCTTGGCGACGATGCGGGTCTCGAAGTCCAGCCCCGGCGAAAGCCCCAGGTAGCTGTGCGTGACGCGCGCGTAGCAATAGACGCAGCCATGCTCGCAGCCGCGATAGGGGTTGACGGCCCGCTCGAAGAAAATATCGGGCGAGTCATTGCGGGTGAGCGCGCTGCGCGCGTCTTCCCAGCGCCACTCGGTGCGCGGCGCCGGCGGTGCCTGTGCATCGTCCGGCCCGGGCCAGCCGTCGTCGAAGGCCTCGCGCGCATCGGCCTCGAACCGGTGCGCGATGCGCGAGGCGCTGCCGCGCCCCTTGATCGGCTGCAGGCAAGCACGAGGCGCAGTGGGGGAAGGCATGTACGGCGGCCATTTTTAATACTGTTTTAATATACAGTATTCATGCATGCCACGCCAAAGGCAAGCCACTGCGCCGCGCTGCGGTATCGCTTGGCACGGCGCCGGT
The DNA here is from genome assembly GCA_026954015.1 of Burkholderiales bacterium. Taxonomy (GTDB): domain Bacteria; phylum Pseudomonadota; class Gammaproteobacteria; order Burkholderiales; family Burkholderiaceae_C; genus Comamonas_C. Next base: position 94,099 of record JAIXLP010000010.1, read on the forward strand.
TCGCCGGCACAATGGCAGCCTTGCACGTCGGCTCGAGCCGCCCCGCGACGCATCGGCCCGGACAACCCTGTTGCCCGGGCCTTTGTCCGTCTGTACGCTCCCCCACGTGCCGACAAGAAATTTTTGACAGGAATATCCCGCCATGGCACGCAAACCCAAGATCACCGTTTCCTCCCTCGACTTCGAGCGCCTGCAGACGCTGCTGGAGAAAGACGGGAGCGCGTTTGCCGGCCGCGAGGCGCTGGAGGCGGAGCTCGACCGCGCCGACGTGCTCGAACCCAAGGACATGCCGCCCAACGTCGTGACGATGAACTCGACGGTGCGCTTCACCCTGCTCGAAACCGGCAAGGAGAGCACGCTGCAGCTGGTCTACCCCAGGGACATGGACGGTTCGAGCGAGAAGGTCTCGGTGTTCGCGCCCGTGGGCATCGCCCTGCTCGGCCTGAGCGTGGGCGACGAGCTGCAGATGCCCAGCCCGACCGGGCAGGTCACGGTGCGCGTGGACGCGATCGCCTGGCAGCCCGAGAGCGCGGGCGAGCTGCATCGTTGAGGCTGCGGGGCGGCTGGTTCAGGACAGCAGCGCCGTCGCCAGCCCCGCGCCGACCAGCCCGGCCTGCCAGCGCAGCGAGGTGCGCCAGGTGTGGGTGCGGCGCTCCACCGCCTCGTAGAGCACGCGCCCGGCGAGCAGCGACAGGCCGTACGCCAGCACCATGCCGGCCGCGGCCGCGGGCAGCGACTGCGGCCACCAGGTGGCGACCGCCGCGTTGACCAGCAGGCACACCCCGAAGTGCACCAGGAAGACCGAGTACGAGATGCGCCCCAGCCGCCGCAGCGGCGCCCAGTCCAGGCAGCGCGCCGCCGCGCTGGTGCGCAGCGCGGCGATCAGGAACAGCGCCGTGGCGCCCGCGAGCAGCACCCGGTCGCGCCAATCGAGCAGCAGGGCCAACAGCGTGAACGCGGCGATCAGCCCCGCCCAGCCGGCGGCCCGGCCGGGGCTCGCCGCATGCACGCCCCAATGGGCGAGCATGCCCATGCCGTAGGCGCCGAAGAAGTACACCGCCCAGACGTCCCACGCGCTGTCGCGGTTGAAGCCGAACAGCGACAGCGCGACCAGCGCCATGGTGAGCAACTGCGCCAGCGTGACCGGCCCGTGCCAGCGCCAGCCCATGCGCCCGCGCGCGTGCAGGCTGAGCCAGTGCACCATGGCCAGCAGCAGCGTGGCCAACGCGAACAGCTGGAAATCGATCGCCACGTACCAGACCCCGGCCGAGAGCGATTCCTGCCCGAGCACGCCGTGCAGCAGGAGCGCGTGCGCAACGAGCTGGAACAGATCGGGGTCGGCGGAAACCGCCGGGTCGTCGAGCCATGGCCGCACCAGCGCATTGACCGCGATCACGACGACGAGCGCCGCCGCGTAGGGGATGACGAGGCGCTCGAAGCGCGCGCCGATGCGCGTCCAGGGCTGCTGTCCGCGCGCGTTGCCGCGCGGCGCGAGGCTCGCCGCCGCCAGGTAGCCGCCGATCACCAGGAACACCTGCACCGCCATGCGGGCGTAGTGCACCAGCCAGTCGATGAAGCCGGGCGCCGCCGCATTCACCACATCCGACATCGGCCCGTAGAACGCGAGGTGGTGCCAGACGATGGCGGTGCACGCGAGGGCCTTGACGCCGTCGATGACGGCGCTGCGGGAGGAATCGGACATCGGGTGCATGGCGCGGACGAAGCGGCCCGCCAGGTGGCAGGCCATCGAAGAGAAAAACGCGCGGGGCGGTTCAGGCGCTGACGCGCGCCATCCGGTGGGTCTCAGGCGAGCGCCAGCAGGCGCTTGCGCGCCGCCTGGTACTCGCGGCGCAGGCGCTCGACCAGCTCGCCCGCGCCCACCACCTCGGTGATCGCGCCTATGCCCTGCCCGCAGCCCCAGATGTCGCGCCAGGCCTTGGCGCTGTTGCTGCCCTCGCCGGTGGCGAAATTCATCTTGCTCGGGTCGCTCTCGGGCAGATGGTCCGGGTCCATGCCGGCGTTGCGGATGCTGCCCTTGAGGTAGTTGCCGTGGATGCCGGTGTAGAAGTTACTGTAGACGATGCCGTCGGAGTCGCTGTCCACGATCATCTGCTTGTAGCCCTCGACCGCGCGCGCCTCGTGCGTGGCGATGAAGGCCGAGCCGATGTAGGCCAGGTCCGCGCCCATGGCCTGCGCCGCCAGGATCGCGCCGCCCGAGGCGATCGCGCCCGAGAGCGCGAGCGGGCCGTCGAACCACTGGCGGATCTCCTGCACCATGGCGAACGGGCTCTTGACGCTGGCGTGCCCGCCCGCGCCGGCCGCCACCGGGATCAGGCCGTCGGCCCCCTTGTCGATGGCCTTGTGCGCGAAGACGTTGTTGATCACGTCGTGCATCACCACGCCACCCCAGGCATGCACCCCCTGGTTCACGTCCTCGCGCGCGCCCAGGGACGTGATGACGATGGGGACCTTGTACTTGGCGCAGACCTGCATGTCGTGCTCCAGCCGGTCGTTGCTCTTGTGCACGATCTGGTTGATGGCGAACGGCGCGGCGGGCTGGTCCGGGTGCGCCTGGTCCCACGCGGCCAGGGCCTCGGTGATCTCGGCCAGCCATTCGTCGAGCTGCGACGCCGGGCGCGCATTGAGCGCCGGCATGGAGCCGACGACGCCCGCCGTGCACTGGGCGATGACGAGCCGGGGGGTGCTGATGATGAACATCGGCGAGGCGATCACCGGCAGGCGCAGCTTCTGAAATACCGGGGGCAAGGCCATGGAACCACCTTCCAAAAAATCACAATCAAAAACGCCTCCAGCGCTTGACTGGCAAGCGCTGGACGCTCTTTTTTCAGGAGTACATCAGAACGCGTCGAGCGCCAGCGCGCAGCAACTTTCGCCGCCGTGCAGGATGGCGTCGCGCTGGCCGCCCGTGCGCGTCAGGATGTGCTCGGCATAGAACCACGCGGTGGCGATCTTGGCCTGCATGAAGGCCGCATCCTGTCCCTTGGCGGACAGCGCCTGCGCCACCAGCAGCGCACGGCCCATCTGCCAGCCCGCGACCAGGTTGCCCGCCAGCAGCAGGTAGGGCACGCTGCCCGCGAAGACCGCGTTGGGCTGGCTCTTGGTGCGGGCCGCGACGAAGTCCACCACTTCCAGGAAGGCCGCGCGCGCCTGGCCCAGGCGGCCCGCCACCGCCTTGGCCTCGGCGGTGCCGCTCGCCAGCAGCTCGGCCTCAGTCTGCTCGATCTGCGCCGCCACCGCCCTGGCCGTCGCGCCGCCGTCGCGCGCGGTCTTGCGGCCCACGAGGTCGTTGGCCTGGATGGCGGTCGTGCCTTCGTAGATCGTGAGGATGCGTGCGTCGCGCATGTGCTGCGCCGCGCCGGTCTCCTCGATGAAGCCCATGCCGCCGTGCACCTGCACGCCCAGCGAAGTCACTTCCTGGCTCATCTCGGTGGAGTAACCCTTGACGAGCGGCACGAGAAATTCGTAGAAGGCCTGGTGTTCCTTGCGCGTCTGCGCGTCCGGGTGGTGGTGCGCGCCGTCGTAGGCGGCGGCGGCGACGCTCGCCATCGCGCGGCAGCCCTCGGTGAGCGCGCGCATGGTCATGAGCATGCGGCGCACGTCCGGGTGGTGGATGATGGGGCCGCTGCCCGGCAGGCTGCCATCGACCGGGCGGCTTTGCACGCGCTCGCGCGCATACGCCACGGCGCGCTGGTAGGCACGCTCGGCAACCGCAATGCCCTGCATGCCCACGGCGTAGCGCGCCGCGTTCATCATGATGAACATGTATTCGAGGCCGCGGTTTTCCTCGCCCACGAGGTAGCCCACAGCGCCGGGCCCGGCGCTGTCCGCAATGCTCGCCGCCGTGCCATCGCCGTACTGCAGCACCGCGGTGGGGCTGGCCTTGATGCCCATCTTGTGCTCGATGGAGACGCAGTGCACGTCGTTCCTCGCGCCCAGGCTGCCGTCGGCGTTCACGAGGAACTTGGGCACGACGAACAGGCTGATGCCCTTGACGCCCTCGGGCGCGCCGGTGACGCGCGCGAGCACCAGGTGCACGATGTTCTCGGTCATGTCGTGCTCGCCGTAGGTGATGAAGATCTTGGTGCCGAAGATCTTGTAGGTGCCGCCCTCCTGCGGCTCGGCGCGCGAGCGCACCAGCGCCAGGTCGGAGCCCGCCTGCGGCTCGGTGAGGTTCATCGTTCCGGTCCAGGTGCCGCTCACGAGCTTTTCGAGGTAGGTGGCCTTGAGCTCGTCACTGCCCGCGGTGAGCAGCGCCTCGATCGCGCCATCGGTGAGCAGCGGGCACAGCGCAAAGCTCAGGTTGGCGGCGTTGAGCATTTCCACGCAGGCCGAGCCTATGGTCTTGGGCAGACCCTGGCCGCCGAAGTCCTGCGGGTGCTGCACGCCCTGCCAGCCGCCTTCGGTGAACTGGCGGTAGGCGTCCTTGAAACCGGCGGTGGTCGTGACCTCACCCGCCTTCCAGGTGGACGGGTGCCGGTCGCCCTCGACATTGAGCGGCTCGACCACGCCTTCGTTGAATTTCGCGCACTCTTCGAGCACGGCGGCTGCGGTGTCCAGGCCCGCATCCTCGAAGCCGGGCAGCTGCGCGATCTGGTCGATGCGCGCGAGGTGCTCGATGGCGAACAGCATGTCCTTGACGGGGGCGACGTAGCTCATGGCGGGTGTCCTGTGGGGCTGAAAAAAAGGGCATCGCGCGCGATGCCCTGTCCAGGTTGTGCGGCTTAGAGCGCCTTCACGAGTTCGGGCACGGCCACGAACAGGTCGGCCACCAGGCCGTAGTCGGCCACCGAGAAGATCGGCGCTTCCTCGTCCTTGTTGATCGCGACGATCACCTTGGAATCCTTCATCCCGGCCAGGTGCTGGATGGCGCCCGAGATGCCGCAGGCGATGTAGAGCTGCGGCGCGACGATCTTGCCGGTCTGGCCGACCTGCAGGTCGTTGGGCGCGTAACCCGCGTCCACCGCGGCGCGGCTCGCGCCGATCGCGGCGCCGAGCTTGTCGGCCAGGGGGGTCATGACTTCGTTGAACTTCTCGGCGCTACCCAGCGCGCGGCCGCCCGAGACGACGATCTTGGCTGCCGTCAGCTCGGGGCGGTCGCTCTTGCTCAGCTCGCTGCCCACATAGCTGCTCTTGCCCGAATCGGCCACCGCCGCGACGGTCTCGACCGCCGCCGAACCACCGGTGGCGGTCGCCGCATCGAAGCCCGTGGTGCGCACCGTGATGACCTTCACCGCATCGGCGCTTTGCACCGTGGCGATGGCGTTACCCGCGTAGATCGGGCGCTCGAAGGTGTCGGCGCTGTCCACCCTGGTGATGTCCGAGATCTGCGCCACGTCGAGCCTGGCCGCGACGCGCGGCGCAACGTTCTTGCCGCCCGCCGTGGCGGGAAACAGGATGTGGCTGTAGTTGGCGGCAACGGCCAGCACCTGCGCGGCGATATTTTCCGCCAGGCCGTTCTTCAGGCTTGCGCCATCGGCGTGCAGCACCTTGGCGACGCCTGCGATCTGCGCGGCAGCCTGCGCGGCGGCGCCGGCGTTTTCCCCGGCGACGAGCACGTGCACCTCGCCCCCGCAGGCTGCGGCGGCGGTGACGGTGTTGAGGGTGGCAGCCTTGAGGCTGGCGTTGTCGTGTTCGGCAATGACGAGTGCGGTCATGTGGTTCTTTCCTTTCCCTCAGATCACCTTGGCTTCGTTGCGCAGCTTCTCGACGAGCGTGGCCACGTCGGGCACCTTCACGCCGGCGCCGCGCTTGGGCGGCTCGCTGACCTTGAGCGTCTTCAGGCGCGGCGCGACGTCCACGCCCAGGTCGGCCGGGGTGACGGTGTCGAGCTGCTTCTTCTTGGCCTTCATGATGTTGGGCAGCGTGACGTAGCGCGGCTCGTTCAGGCGCAGGTCGGTGGTGATGATGGCCGGCAGCGTGACGGAGACCGTCTCCAGACCGCCATCGACCTCGCGCGTCACCGCGGCCTTGCCGTCGGCCACCTCGACCTTGCTCGCGAACGTGGCCTGCGGCAGGTCGGCGAGCGCGGCGAGCATCTGGCCGGTCTGGTTGGCGTCGTCGTCGATCGCCTGCTTGCCCAGGATCACGAGGCCGGGCTGTTCCTTGTCCACGAGCGCCTTCAGGAGCTTGGCCACGGCCAGTGGCTGCAGATCTTCGTCGGTGTGCACGAGGATGGCGCGGTCGGCGCCGATGGCCATCGCGGTGCGCAGCGTCTCCTGGCACTGCGTGACGCCGCACGAGACGGCGACGATCTCGCTCACCACGCCCTTTTCCTTGAGGCGCACCGCCTCTTCGACGGCGATCTCGTCAAACGGGTTCATGCTCATCTTGACGTTGGCGATGTCCACACCCGTGTTGTCCGATTTCACGCGGACCTTCACGTTGTAGTCGACCACGCGCTTGACGGGGACCAGGACCTTCATTGTTGCGGCTCCTCAGAGAGTTGGAATGCGGGAGATGTCACGTGGAAGATTCTATGTTGCGCTGCAGCGTCGACCGTGGGCGCATGGGGCAGGCAAATAAAAGAACGACCGTGCTTTTTTGTGGATTATGCCAGCGAATCAGGTCTGCGTCGATGTCCGCCGTCACGGCGCGCCGAGCACTCAGTGCCCTTTCCAGGCCGGTTCGCGCTTCTGCGCGAATGCGCGCGCGCCTTCGAGCGCGTCGGCGTCCATCATGTTCGCAGCCATGGTCTGGCCTGCGAGCTGGTAGGCGGCCTGCAGCCCGAGCTCGCGCTGCTGGTACACAAGCTTCTTGCCCATCGCGATGGCCACCGCCGGTTTTTCGACGATGGAGCTGACCAGCGCCGCCACCTCGGCATCGAGCCGCTCGGGCGCGACGACGCGGTTCACCAGCCCTTCGCGCTGCGCGGTTTCGGCATCGATGAAGTCGCCGGTGAGCAGCATTTCCATCGCACGCTTGGCAGGGACGTTGCGCACCAGCGGCACGCTCGGCGTGGAGCAGAAGAGCCCGTAGTGGATGCCGCTCGTGGCAAAGCGCGCTTCGGTGCTCGCCACCGCCAGGTCGCACTGCGCGACGAGCTGGCAGCCGGCCGCCGCCGCAATGCCGTGCACGCGCGCGATCACCGGCACCGGGAGCTGGTTGATGCTGAGCATGACCTTGTTGCACTGCCCGAACAGCGCGCGGTAGTAGTCCAGGTCAGGGTGCGCGGCCATGTCCTTGAGGTTGTGGCCCGCGCAGAACGCCTTGCCCGTGCCCGCGAGCACCACGGCGCGCGCGCCGGCGTCGCTGGCGACGGCGTCCAGCGCCTGCTGCAGCGCGGCCAGCATCTCGGTACTGAGCGCGTTGAAGCGCTTGGGGTCGTTGAGCGTCAGGGTATGAACGCCGCGCGTGTCGCGCGACGTGCTCAGCAATGCAGCGGGCTCGGTCATCCGGTTCTCCTGGGGTCACAAATCGGCGAGTGCGCGGATGTGCGCCTCGACGCTGCGCGCCAGAGGCACCAGCGTGTAGCCGCCTTCCAGGCAGGAAACGATACGCCCTTTCGAAAAACGCCGTGCGATCTCCTTGATCCGCAGCGTGATCCACGCAAAGTCGTTTTCGGTCAGGCCGAGCTGCCCCATCTCGTCGTCGCGGTGGCTGTCGAAGCCCGCGCTGATGAAGATCATCTCGGGCTCGAAGGCCTCCAGGCGCGGAATCCACATCGCCTCGATCAGTTCGCGGATATCGATGCCGCGCGTGTACGCGGGCACGGGCAGGTTGCACATGTTGGCTGCGGGGTCGCAGTCGCCGCAGTAGGGGTAGAAGGGGTGCTGGAAGAAGCTGCACATCAGCGTGCGCGCGTCACCGGCGAGGATGTCCTCGGTGCCGTTGCCATGGTGCACGTCAAAGTCGATCACCGCCACGCGCTGCAGGTTGTGGCGTTGCAAGGCGTATTTGGCGGCAATGGCGACGTTGCCGAGAAAGCAGAAGCCCATGGCCTTGTCGTGCGTCGCGTGGTGGCCCGGCGGGCGCACGGCGCAGAACGCGTTTTCGAGCTCGCCCGCGATCACTGCATCGGTTGCGGCCAGCGCCGCGCCGGCCGCGCGCAGCGCCGCCGTCCAGGTCCAGCGGTTCATCGCGGTGTCGGGGTCGACCTGTGCGTGGCACGGCCCGCCCGCGTCCTGTTCTTCCGCAATGCGGTCGGCCATGCCGCGCAGCGACGCCACATACCACCGGTCGTGCGCGAGCTCGATGTCGGCCAGCGGTGCCAGCGGCGCCTCGCGCTGTTCGAGCACATCCGCCAGGCCCGTCACGATCATGCGGTTGCAGATCGCGTCGAGCCGCTCGGGACACTCGGGGTGCCCGGCGCCCATTTCGTGCTTGCGGCAGTCGGGATGCGTGTAAAAGCCCGTTCTGTTCACGCCTTGTCTCCGTCGAATATTCGGATAACGTCGCCATCCATGCACGCACCAGAAACCATCCAGGCGCTGTTGAATCAGCTTAACACGGTGATTGTCGGCAAGCCCGCGCAGATCCAGGACAGCGTCGCCTGCCTGCTCGCGGGCGGGCACCTGCTGATCGAGGACGTACCGGGCGTGGGCAAGACCACGCTCGCGCACGCGCTGGCACGCAGTTTCGGCCTGGCGTTCGCGCGGGTGCAGTTCACCTCGGACCTCATGCCCAGCGACCTCACGGGCGTGGCCGTGTACGACCGCGGCAAGGAGGATTTCATCTTCCATCCCGGTCCGGTGTTCACGCAGGTGCTGCTCGCCGACGAGATCAACCGCGCCAGCCCCCGCACGCAAAGTGCGCTGCTGGAGGCGATGGAGGAAAAGCAGGTGTCGGTGGAGGGCGCGACCCGCGCGCTGCCGCAGCCGTTCTTCGTGATCGCCACGCAGAACCCGCACGAGCAGATCGGCACCTTCCAGTTGCCCGAAAGCCAGCTCGACCGCTTCCTGATGCGCATCTCGCTGGGTTACCCCGACCGCGCGGCCGAGCGCGCGCTGCTCACCGGCGAAGACCGGCGCGCGCAGCTCGAGCACCTGCCCGCGCTGCTCAGCGCCCAGGCGCTCGCGGCGCTGCAGCAGCAGGTGCTTGCGGTGCACGCGGCCGCGCCGCTGCTGGACTACGTGCAGGCGCTGGTCGCGGCCACGCGCTCGGGCCAGTGGTTCGTGCAGGGGTTGTCGCCGCGCGCGGCGATCGCGCTGCTGCGCGCGGCCAAGGCCCAGGCGCTGATCGAGGGCCGCGACTACGTGGCGCCGGACGACGTGCAGGCCATCCTCGCGCAGACCATCGCGCACCGGCTCGTGCCCGCGGCCAGCAGCGGTCGCGGCGCGGTGGCCCAGGTGCACGCGATGCTGGACGCCGTGGCCCTGCCGTGAACGCAGCGCGCGCCTGGCTTGCGCGGCGCTGGCAGCGCTGGTGGATGGCGCGCGTGCCGCCCACCGACCACCTGCGGCTCACGCAGCGCAACGTCTACATCCTGCCCACGGGCGCGGGCTGGATGCTGGCGCTCACGCTGCTGGTGCTGCTCGTCGCGTCGATCAATTTCCAGCTCAACCTGGGCTACCTGCTCACCTTCCTGCTCGCCGGCTGCGCCGCGGCAAGCACCTGGATCAGCCACGCCACGCTGCGCGGACTGCAGTTGCACCTGCTGCCGCCCGAGCCGCAGTTTCTCGGCGCGAGCGTCGCGCTCAGGGTGCAGCTGCTGAGCGAGCGGCGCAGCGCGCGCCATGGCATCGCGCTGGCGCTGCGCGGCTCGGGCCGCTGGGCCTGGGCGGACGTGCCCGCGCAGGGCAGTGCGCAGCTCGACCTGGGGTTCGAGCCCCAGCGCCGCGGCCTGCAGGCGCTGCCGCCGCTCACGGCGCAGACGCTCTACCCCATGGGCATCTTTCGTGTCTGGGCCGGGTGGCGCCCCAAGGCCGAGGTGCTCGTCTATCCCCGCCCCGAGGTCGGCGCGCCGCCGCTGCCGCCCGGCGAGCCGCGCACCGGCACGGGCGCAGCGGCTGCCCGCGTCGACAGCGGTGAGCCCGACGGCGTGCGCCCCTACCGGCGCGGCGACCCGCAGCGGCTCATCGTCTGGAAAAAGGCCGCGCAGGCGCTCGCCAGCGGCAGTGATGCGCTCGTGAGCCGCGACACGCAGGCGCTGCGGCAAAGCGAGCTGTGGCTGAGCCTGCAGGCAACCGGCCTCGGCGACGACGAGGCGCGCCTGTCGCGCCTGGCCGCGTGGGTGCTGCAGGCCGACGGGCTGGGACTGGCCTATGGCCTGCGCCTGGGCGCCACCACCATCGCGCAGGGCAGCGGCGCGGCGCAGCGCGAGCGCTGCCTGCGTGCGCTTGCGCTGCATTGATTTTCAATGAAATACCGCTACAGCCCTTATCCATCAAGCGCAAGCAGCTATGCCTGCAATAGCGTAACGTGTTCTTCCGCACGGGCAACGCCATGATCCAGCGCCTTGCCGCCCTGCCCCGCGAGACGCGCGACACGTTGTTCCTGCTGGCGGTGGTCGCCTGCTGCGTCGCGCCGCTTGTGGCTCACGTGCCGCCGTGGGCCTCGGTACTCACCGCGCTGCTGCTGCTGTGGCGCGGCGCGCTCGCCTGGCACGCGCTGGCGCTGCCGCGGCGCTGGGTCACGGCCGCGCTGCTCGCGCTGGCCACGGCGGCGACGTTCGCGAGCTTTCGCACCATCGCCGGGCCGGATGCGGGCGTCACCCTCATCGTGATGCTGCTCGCGCTCAAGACGCTGGAGCTGCGCGCGCGCCGCGACGCGATGGTGGTGTTCTTCCTCGGCTTCTTCACGCTGCTGTCCAACTTCTTCTTCTCGCAGTCGCTCGGCGTCGCACTGGTGATGCTCGTCGCGCTGCTCGGGCTGCTCACCGCGCTCATCAACGCGCACCAGCCGGCCGGGCGCCCGGCGCTGCGCGACTCGCTCAGCACGGCGCTGCGCATGGCGCTGCTGGGCACGCCCATCATGCTGGCGCTGTTCGTCTTCTTCCCGCGCTTTGCGCCGCTGTGGGGCCTGCCCAGCAACGATCTGGCGGGGCGCAGCGGCCTCTCCGGGCAGATGAGCGTGGGCGCGATCGCCGCGCTCGCGCTCGACGACAGCGTGGCGCTGCGCGTGCGCTTCCTGACGCCCGGTGGTCAGCCGCCGCCGCAGGCGAGCCTGTACTTTCGCGGGCCGGTGCTCACCGCCTTCAACGGCCGCGAGTGGTTCGCGCTCTCGCAGCCCGAGGCGCGCGCGGTCACCTGGGCCGCCCCGTCGCCCGCCCAGCTGCAGGTGCAGGGCGCGCCGGTGCGCTACGCAGCCACGCTCGAAGCGAGCCGCCGCCCCTGGCTGCTCACGCTCGACGTGCCGTCCGAGCGCCCGGTGCTGCCGCAAGGCACGGGCGCGCACATGACGCCCGAGCTGCAGTGGGTCACCAACCGGCCCATCATGGGCGTGCTGCGATACGAGGCGGAGAGTTATCTGCAGTTCCGACACGGGCCGCAGCAGCCCACGCCGCAGCTACGCCCCTACCTGCAGTTACCTCCGGGTTCCAACCCGCGCACCGTCGCGCTCGCGCAGGCCATGCGCGCCGACGCTGCACTTGCAGGCCGCCCCACACAGGCCTACGTAGACGCGGCGCTCCAGCGCCTGCGCACCGGCGGCTACGCGTACACGCTGGAGCCTGGCGTGTACGGCGAGGACACCGCCGACGAATTCTGGTTCGACCGCAAGCAGGGTTTCTGCGAGCACATCGCTTCCGCCTTCGTGGTGCTCATGCGCGCGCTAGAGATTCCCGCGCGCATCGTCACCGGCTACCAGGGCGGCGAGATGAACGGGGTGGACGGCTACTGGACGGTGCGCCAGAGCGACGCCCACGCCTGGGCCGAGGTCTGGATGCCCGAGCGCGGCTGGGTGCGCGTGGACCCCACGGGCGCGGTCTCGCCCGGGCGCATCGGCACGCTGCAGCGCCTCACGGCGCCCCGTGGCGCGCTGGGGGAGGCGCTGGACAGCGTTTTCAGCCCCTCGATGCTGCAGCGCCTGCGCAGCGTCTGGGAGGCGATGGACAACCGCTGGACGCAATGGGTGCTCAACTACACGCAGGAGCGCCAGCTCGACCTGCTCCAGCGCCTGGGGCTGCAGGCGCCCGACCAGGAAGACCTCGTGCGCCTGCTCGGGCTGCTGGTGGCGGCGACCGCGTTGGTCGGGGTTCTCTGGGCGCGACTGGAGCGCCTGCGCACCGACCCCTGGCAGCGCCTGCTCGCCGCAGTACGCAAGCGCGTCGCGCGCGAAGGCCTCACGCTCGCGCCCCAGCTCACGCCACGCGCGATGGCCGCGCAGATCGGCGCGCATTTCGACGCATCGGCCGGGCCGCTCACCGCGTGGCTGTTGCAACTGGAGCGCGCACGCTATGGCGCGCACTCCGCCGACACGCCCGCACAGCTACGACGGGCGCTGCGGCGGCTACGCTGGCCCGAACGCGGCGCAGCGTAGCCTGCGCTCAATCGGAATCTGGGGTTGGGTCCGCGGCAGGCGCTGGCTCTGACAGCGGAGCCACGCCCTCCTCCTGCGCCTGCGGTTGCGCCACGGGCTGCACCTGCACCGGCACGGTCGCCGGTTGCGCCGCCGGCGGCGCGGGCGCGGGCAGGTAGCGCACAAACAGATCGAAGAAGCGCGCGTAGAACTGCGCGTCGGAAATGGTTTCGCTGCCGACCTTCACGAGCGTGTCGTCGGTGGCGTTCACGGGCAGCGACAGCGAACCCAGGCCACCCACGCCCACGGACGCGGAGTTGTTGACCTTCTTGATGACGTAACGATCCTGCACCGCACTCGCAAACGCCGACGTGCGCGGCGCGTTGGTGGATGCCGCGCCGCCTCCCGCCGGTATCTCGGCCGCGCAGACCACGCGCATCTGCACCTCGTAGTGCACCTCGGAAGACGGCTGGTAGTACTTGCGCCCGGTCACCGCGTCCGCGCTGGCGCTCTCGACGATGTAGCCCTGGCTGAGCAGCGCCCGCCGCGCCGCCTCGCAGGTGTCCTGCTGCGTCGCGCGCAGGTGCCGCGTATGCACGTCGGCGCCATCGAAATCATTGGGGGTGAACGCCTGTGTCCGCTCCATCGAAGGCAGCGCCTCAGGCATGCGGGCGCACCCCGCCACGAGCAGCGCGAGCGCGCCGCAACACGCACATGCACGCCAACGCAACTCGATAGCCATAGGGCGCGCATTGTGCAGCAGCGGCCACGGCACTGCAGGCTGCCGTCCTTCACCCACGCTCAGTGCGCAAGCGCGTCGAGCGGCCAGCGCGGCCGCACGTCGAAGGCATATCCGCGGTCCGCTGCGGCGATCCCTGCCTGCAGGCGCATCGCCGCGGCCAGCGCGATCATCGCGCCGTTGTCGGTGCACAGCGCAAGCTCCGGGTAGTGCACGCGCACGCCGCGTTCGCCGCACGCCGTGTCGAGCTGCGCGCGCAGGCAGCGGTTGGCCCCCACGCCACCGGCGACCACGAGGCGCCGCAGCCCGGTCTGCTCCAGCGCGCGCAACGATTTCCTGACGAGCACGTCGACGATGGCCTGCTGCGTGCTCGCGGCCAGATCGGCCGCGCGCGCGGGCAGCGCCTGCGCCAGCCTGCGCGCCTGCGTGAGCACTGCGGTCTTGAGGCCGGCGAAGGAAAAATCCAGATCGCCGCTGTGCAGCAGCGGGCGCGGCAGCTTGAATGCCGCCGGGTCACCCTGCTGCGCGAGGCGCGCGAGCTCCGGGCCACCGGGGTATGGCAGGCCGAGCAGCTTGGCCGATTTGTCGAAGGCCTCGCCCGCGGCGTCGTCGATGGTTTCGCCGAGCAGGCGGTAGCGCCCCACGCCGGTCACTTCCATCAGCTGCGTGTGCCCGCCGGAGACGAGCAGCGCGATGAACGGAAATTCAGGCGGATCGGCGCTCAGAAACGGCGAGAGCAGGTGTCCTTCGAGGTGGTGCACGCCGAGCACCGGCACGCCCAGCGCCGCGCCCAGCGCGCACGCGACGCCCGCGCCCACGAGCAGCGCACCCGCCAGCCCCGGCCCGCGCGTGAAGGCCACGACATCCACCGCCTGCAGATCCAGTGCGGCCGTGGCCAGCACCTCGCGCGCGAGCGGCAGCACGTGGCGGATGTGATCACGGCTCGCCAGCTCGGGCACCACGCCGCCATACGCCTGGTGCATGCGGATCTGGCTGTGCAGCGCGTGCGCGAGCAGCACCGGCGTGCCGCCGGGCGCGTCCAGGCGCACCAGCGCGACGCCGGTTTCGTCGCAGGAAGACTCGATGCCAAGGATCAGGCGATGCATGGCGCCCAGTGTAGGGGCGCGCCGTCGCGGCGCCCGCGCAGACGCTTCGCGGCCGCCGGTAAGACCCCGCCGCGGCTGGGTCTATCGTGGCCGAGGCGCCGACCGGGCACCTAAAATCCTCGGGTTTACCCGATATTTGGTTTTTTCAACACCCACGCCCCCAAAATATGCTTGAGAAAAGGACACCGTCATGGACAGCGCAGTAGTGAGCCTGTTGTCGGCCTTTGTGCTCTCCCTCATAGGGCTGTTCGCCTTCATGTGGTCGATGCGCAAGGGGCTGTTCGTCGAAAACCCCAAGGCGGCGGGCAGCATCTTCGCGCCCGGTGAGGTCGGCAAGGCGGACGACCCCTCGCTCACCAGCAGCGACCAGGCGCGGTTCCAGCAGGCGATCGACGAGACGCACGACAAGGGGCGCGAGCTGCAGCAGGCCGAAGACCCCGAGGGGCTCGACGACCGCGTCGCGGCCGACCGCTCGACCGCCTTCCCGGTGTTCATGTTCATCGCCTTCTCGGTGATGTGGCTGGTCGTGGGCTCGGTGGCGGGGCTCACCGCCTCGCTCAAGCTGCACTGGCCCGACTTCCTCGTCTCCGAAGCCTGGGAGACGTTCGGGCGCATGCGCACCTACCACCTCACGGCGGTGCTCTACGGCTGGATCACCAACGCCGAGCTGGGCATCATCATCTGGCTCATCCCGCGCCTGATGCGCACGCAGTTGCGCGGTGCGCTCTGGGTGATGATGGGCGGCGCGCTCATCAACGTCGCGATCGCGAGCGCCATCGGCGGCTTCGGCATGGGCTGGACGGCCGGGATGGAATACCTCGAAATCCCGTGGCAGATCGGCATCTTCATGGTGGCCGGCTTCGTCTGCATCATCATTCCGGTGCTCACGACCGTCGCGCACCGCAAGTCGCACGAAATCTACGTGAGCGCCTGGTACCACATCGCCTCCATCCTGTGGATCGCGCTGCTGTTCACCGTGGCCAAGATTCCCGGCGCGCACTTCGGCGTGGAGCAGGCGACGATGAACTGGTGGTACGGCCACAACGTGCTCGGCCTGTGGTTCACGCCCGCGGCGCTGGGCGCGATCTACTACTTCCTGCCCAAGGTGATCGGGCGGCGCGTGAGCTCGTACAACCTCTCCATCCTCGGCTTCTGGACGCTCGCGTTCTTCTACGCGCAGGTCGGCGGCCACCACCTCGTCGGCGCACCCGTGCCCGAGTGGATGATCACGCTCTCGATCGTGCAGAGCATGATGATGATCGTGCCCGTGGTCGCGTTCTCGATCAACATGGCCGGCACGCTCTGGGGCCGCATGAGGCTGGCGTTGTATTCACCCACGCTGCGTTTCATGATGTTCGGCGGGGTGATGTACTTCCTCTCGTCGGTGCAGGGCTCGTTCGAGGCGCTGCGCGGCATCAACCGCGTCGCGCACTTCACGCACTTCACGGTGGCGCACGCGCACCTGGGGGCCTACGGCTTCGTCACCATGGTGCTGTTCGGCGCCATCTACTACATGCTGCCGCGCGTGCTGCGCTGGGAATGGCCGTTTCCCAAGCTGATTTCGTGGCATTTCTGGCTCGCGGCCATCGGCATCCTGATCTATTTCGGGCCGCTCACCTACGGCGGCTGGCTGCAGGGCGAGGCCATGCTGGACGAAAGCAAGCCGTTCATCGACTCGGTCGTGCTCACGATTCCCTACCTGTACTGGCGCAGCATAGGCGGCGGTCTGATGCTGCTCAGCCACCTCATCTTCGCCTTCCATGTCTTTGTCATGGTGCTGCGCTTCGGCCCGACACGCGCCGGCGCCACGCTGTTCGCGGGCGAAGGCACCGCCCTGGAGATCAGCCATGGAAAGTGAAGTCAAGCTCGTCACCGGCGCGATGGTGACCTTCAGCCTCGCCGTCGTTGCACTGGTGCTGATCCCGTACTTCCAGATCCGCGACGTGCCGGCGCCCGACGGGCTCAAACCCTACACGAGCGCAGAACAACGCGGACGCGAGGTCTACATCGCCAACGGCTGCGTGTACTGCCACACCCAGCAGCCGCGCGACAGCAGCTTTGCGCCCGACGCCAAGCGCGGCTGGGGCCGCGCTTCGGTCGCGGCGGACTACGTGTACGACCGACCGCACCTGCTGGGCAGCATGCGCACCGGGCCGGACCTGTTCAACATCGGCGTGC
>JAIXLP010000010.1:110545-115074 GCA_026954015.1 Burkholderiales bacterium
CCGCACCTGCTGGGCAGCATGCGCACCGGGCCGGACCTGTTCAACATCGGCGTGCGCCAGCCGAGCGCCGACTGGCAGTACGGGCACCTGTTCCAGCCACGGGCCTACGTCAAGGAGTCGATCATGCCGTCGTACCCCTACCTGTTCGAGATCAAGGACAAGGCGGACAAGGACGAGGTCGAGGTGCACCTGCCGCCCGATGCGCAGCCCAAGGGCAAGGTGGTCGTGGCCAAGCCCGAGGCGATCGACCTGGTGAAATACCTGCAATCGCTCAAACGCAATTACCCCGTGCTGCCGGAAGAGCCGCAATAGGCGCCGCCGCAGGCGGATTTTCCCGGCAACCCATTCCAAGCAAGGCAAAGCCATGGCTGAAGAACACATCGAAGCGCAGGAGCGCGAAAGCGTCGATCCGGAAGAGCGCATCCGCCCCATGCCCATCCTGCCCGCGCTCGTCGCGATCGGCATGGTGGCGTTCGGCTTCATCTACATCTTCACCTCCGGCCCCTACAGCCGCCCGGCGCTGGGCGACCAGCGCACGCTCGCGGACCTGCGCGCCAAGCCCGCCGGAGGCGCGGGCGGCGCCGGTGGTGCCGTGGACGGCAACGCGCTGTTCGCGGCGAACTGCGCCGCATGCCACCAGGCGACGGGCCTGGGCCTGCCCGGCGTGTTCCCGCCGCTTGACGGCTCCGAGTGGGTGCATGGCAGCCCCAAGGTGCTGGCCAACATCCTGCTGCATGGCATCAACGGCGAGATCACCGTCAAGGGCAACAGCTACAAGGGCCTGATGCCGAGCTTCGCGCAACTGAGCGACGCGGAGCTTGCGGGCATCGCGACGCACATCCGCAACACCTGGTCGAACCAGGGCGAGCCCGTCACGGCCGATCTGTTCGCGCAGGAACGCAAGCGCGACCAGAAGACGCCGTTCGACGGCGAAGCGGCGCTCAAGGCGCTGGACAACTGACGGGGGCGAGGAGCACGACGCCATGACCACGCTGCGCACCACCTTGCTCAGCGTGCTCGTGCTGCTGTGCGGCTACGCGGCCGCCACCTGGCTGACGCACGGCTTCCAGGTCTGGACCGATGAGGGCGCGCGCCGCCTGGAAGTGGCGCTGAACCCCGTACCGCTGCCGCCTGCCGTGCTGCACGGCCCGCAGATTCCCACGCAGACGCTGCCCGCGTACATCGCGGGGGGCCGCCCCGCGCCGGGCGTCACGATCGCCGACTTCTTCTACACCCGCTGCCAGACGGTCTGCCTGTCGCTGGGCAGTACCTTCCAGCAATTGCAGGCCGCGCTGCAGGACGCTGCGGCGGACGGCCACGCAGCGCCCGTGCGCCTGCTGTCGCTCTCGTTCGACGGCGCGCACGACGACCCGCAGGCGCTGCAGGCCTACGCGCGCAAGCTCGGCGCCGACCCTGCGCTGTGGCAGTTCGCGAGCGTGCCCGACGCCGCGCAGCAGCGCGAACTGCTGCGCCGCCTGGGCGTGGTCGTCGTTCCGGACGAGCTCGGCGAGTTCGAGCACAACGCGGCGCTGCTGGTGTTCGATGCGCAGGGGCGCATGGTGCGCGTCTTCGACCTCGCGGAGCAGGAACTCGCGCTGAACTACGCCCGCCACCTCGCATCCCGGCGCTCATGACCGCGCGCTGGCGCGCCCCGCTGGCCGCTCTGGCAGGGGGATGGCTCCCCGCGCACCAGGGGGTCGTCGGGCTCATGATTGCCATTGCGCTGGCGCTGCCCGCCTCGCGCCACGCGCTCGAACTCAGCATGTGGCGCCACATGGTGCTGCAGTACCCGCTGTGGATGCTCGCGGGCGCACTGCTCGCCGGCGCGCTGCCCGCGCGGATGCGCGGCGCCATCGCGCGCTGGAATGCCTCGGGCATCACCGGGCTGCTCTACGCGGGGGCGGCGCTGTCGGTGCTGATGATTCCGCGCGTGCTCGACCTGGCGCTGCTGCACCCCGGCATCGAAGCGACCAAGTGCGCCGCGCTGCTGCTCACCGGCGTGGCGCTGCGGCTGTCGTGGCAGGCCGCGGGGCTCGTGGTGCAGAGTTTCTTCCTCGGCAACCTGCTGCTCATGGGCGCGGTCGTCGGCCAGCTCTACGCCAATTCGCCGCTGCGGCTGTGCAATGCCTATTTGCTCGGTGACCAGGAGCGCCTGGGCCGCTGGCTCACCGGCATTTCGGCGGCGCTCGCGGTTGCCTGGATCGCGCAGGTGATGTGGTGGATCGTGCGCCGGGAGGCGGACGCGCGGACGATGGCGGGCACACCGGGCACGCCCGCCGCGCCCGAGCCGCCGGCTTCCCGTACACCGCAGTAGTTGCATCGCCGCGCCAGCGCGCACATGCGGCGGCGCGTCACGATAATCGCGGCCATGGAACTCCTGCATACCCTCTTTCCGCTCGGCTGGGAACACTATCTGCTTGGGGGCCTGTGCATCGGCCTCGGCGTCACGCTGCTGTTCGTGATGACGGGGCTGGTGGGCGGCATGAGCACCGTGTTCTCCTCCACCTGGTCGTTCATCGTGCAGCGGCCGTTCTTTCAGCAGGCGCGGCTCACGGGCTCGCGCGTGTGGCGCCTGGAGTACGCGCTCGGCCTCATCATCGGCGCGTTCCTCTGGTGGCTCTGGCTAGGCGGGCCGGGGCCCGAGACCACCGGCGTCGCGCCCTGGCAGTTGCTCGTCGGCGGCTTCATCGCAGGGTTCGGCGCGCGCCTGGGCCACGGCTGTACCTCGGGGCATGGCATCTGCGGGCTGGGGTCGCTCCAATGGCCGTCGGCGGTCGCCGTCATCACCTTCATGGTGACCGCGATGATCACCGCCAACATCGTGCTGAGGCTGCAATCATGAAACACGCGAATTCACTGGCAACGCTGGCCGCGGGCGTGCTCTTCGGCTTCGGGCTCGCCGCCTCCACCATGATCCGCCCCGAGGTGGTGCTGAGCTTCCTGCGCTTTCAGGACTTCGGCCTGGCGCTGGTGCTCTGCGGCGCGCTCGTCGTCACCGCGCTGGCGTATGCGCTGATCCCGCGCCTGATGCGCGCGCCGGTGCTCGGCGGCACCTTCCACCGGCACGCAAGCCACTGGGGGCGCGACACCGTCGTCGGTTCGGCGCTCTTCGGCGTGGGCTGGGGGCTGTGCGGCGTGTGCCCCGGCCCGGCCATCGCAGGGCTGGGCGCGGGCAACTGGATGCTGTTGTACGCGCTTGTCGGCCTGGCGCTCGGCGCACTCGTGCACGGCCTGACAAGCAAGGGCGCCTGAGGTGATGCAAATTTCAAGTCAAATACGCCTCTGGCGCTTGCCAGGCAAGCGCGAGCAGCTTCTGTTTTAAGAGTATCCGGGCTACGCATAAAATCGTTGGCACCTCGTTGATCTACCTCGCGCGGCATCCTGCGGGATGCCGTTTTCATTGCCATGAGCGAAACGTCAGCACAGCCCGGCCTGCAGAGCCTGTCCAAGTCGTTTGAACCCGCGCCCCTGGAGGCACACTGGGGGCCGGAATGGGAGCGCCGCGGCTACGGCCGCGCGGGCGTGCGCGGCAGCGGCCGGCCCGATGCGGCCGCACCCTCGTTCGCCATCCAGCTGCCACCGCCCAACGTGACGGGCACGCTGCATATGGGGCATGCGTTCAACCAGACCATCATGGACAGCCTCACGCGCTATCACCGCATGCGCGGCTACAACACCGCGTGGGTGCCAGGCACGGACCACGCGGGCATCGCCACGCAGATCGTGGTCGAGCGCCAGCTGCAGGAGCAAGGCATCCAGCGGCGCGAGATGGGGCGCAAGAATTTCGTCGCCAGGGTCTGGGAGTGGAAGGAGAGAAGCGGCAACACCATCACCACGCAGATGCGCCGCATGGGCGACACGGTGGACTGGAGCCGCGAATACTTCACGATGGACGACAAGCTCTCGGCCGTCGTCACCGAGACCTTCGTGCGCCTGTACGAGCAGGGCCTGATCTACCGCGGCAAGCGCCTCGTGAACTGGGACCCGGTGCTGCAGTCCGCGGTCTCCGACCTGGAGGTGGAAAACGAGGAGAAGGAGGGTTCGCTCTGGCACATCGCCTACCCGCTTTCCGACGGCAGCGGCCAGCTCGTCGTGGCCACCACGCGGCCCGAGACCATGCTGGGCGACGTGGCGGTGATGGTGCACCCCGAGGACGAGCGCTACCAGCACCTGATCGGCCGGGCGGTGACGCTGCCCCTCGTCGGGCGCGAACTGCCGGTGATTGCCGACGAGTACGTGGACCGCGCCTTCGGCACCGGCGTGGTCAAGGTCACGCCCGCACATGACCAGAACGACTATGCCGTGGGCCAGCGCCACGGCCTGCCGATGATAGGCGTGCTCACGCTCACGGCCACGATCAACGACAACGCGCCCGAGAAATACCGCGGCATGGACCGCTTTGCCGCGCGCAAGGCCATCGTGGCCGATCTGCAGGCGCAGGGCCTGCTGGTCGAGACCAAAAAGCACAAGCTCATGGTGCCGATCTGCACGCGCACCGGCCAGATCATCGAGCCCATGCTGACCGACCA
>JAIXLP010000010.1:115214-155841 GCA_026954015.1 Burkholderiales bacterium
ACAACATCCAGGACTGGTGCATCAGCCGCCAGCTCTGGTGGGGCCACCAGATCCCGGCCTGGTACGACGAAGACGGCAAGGTCTACGTCGCGCGCTCCGAGGCCGAGGCGCAGGCGCAGGCGCCGGGCAAGACGCTCAGGCGCGACGAAGACGTGCTCGACACCTGGTACTCCAGCGCGCTCGTGCCCTTCTCCACCATGGGCTGGCCGAAGCAGACCGACGCCGCCACCGACGACTACAACCTCTACCTGCCCTCCACCGTGCTGGTCACGGGCTACGACATCATCTTCTTCTGGGTCGCCCGGATGATCATGATGACCACGCACTTCACGGGCCGCGTGCCGTTTCGCCACGTCTACATCCACGGCCTGGTGCGCGACGCACAGGGCAAGAAGATGAGCAAGAGCGAGGGCAACGTGCTCGACCCGGTCGACCTGATCGACGGCATCGCGCTCGCGCCGCTGCTCGAAAAGCGCACACTGGGCCTGCGTCGCCCCGAGACCGCGCCGCAGGTGCGCAAGAACACCCAAAAGGAATTCCCCGACGGCATTCCGGCCTACGGCGCCGACGCGCTGCGCTTCACCTTCGCGGCGCTGGCCTCCCTGGGGCGCTCCATCAACTTCGACAGCAAGCGCTGCGAGGGCTACCGCAACTTCTGCAACAAGCTGTGGAACGCGAGCCGCTTCGTGCTCATGAACTGCGAGGGCTACGACTGCGGCATCGACGGCGCGAGCACCTGTGCCAACGCCCGCCTGCGTTTCAGCGCGCCCGACCGCTGGATCGTCTCCGAGCTGCAGAAGGCCGAGGCCGCAGTGGCCCGGGGCTTTGCCGAATACCGGCTGGACAACGTCGCCACCGCCATCTACGAGTTCGTCTGGAATGCGTTCTGCGACTGGTACCTGGAAATCGCCAAGGTGCAGTTGCTAGAAGGCGATGAAGCGGCGCAGCGCGCCACGCGGCGCACGCTCATCCGCACGCTGGAGGCCATCCTGCGCCTGGCGCACCCCATCATCCCCTACGTCACCGAGGCGCTGTGGCAGGTGGTGGCGCCCGTGGCGGGGCTCGCGGGGGCGTCGCTGGCGATCGCCCGCTATCCCGAATCGCGCGCCGAGAAGATCGACGAGGCTGCCACCGCGCAGGTACACCATCTGCAGCAGCTCGTGGACGCCTGCCGCCAGTTGCGCGGCGAGATGGGCGTCTCGCCGGCGCAGCGCCTGCCGCTGCTCGCCGTGGCCGACGATGCCAACGAAGCGCGCTTCCTGCGCGAGCACACTGCACTGCTGCGCAACCTCGCCAAGCTCAGCGAGGTACAAGTGTTCGACGACGCTGCTGCCTGGGCCGGCGCCGCCCAGCAGGCGCCGGTGAGCGTGGTCGGCAAGGCGCGGCTCGCGCTCTTCGTCGAGATCGACGTGGCCGCGGAAAAGGCACGCCTGGCGAAGGAAGCCGCGCGCCTGTCCGGCGAGATCGCCAAGGCGACCGGCAAGCTCGCCAACGAGGCCTTCGTCGCGAAGGCGCCCGCGGCGGTGATCGAGCAGGAACGCCAGCGCCTGGCCGATTTTGGCGCGACGCTCGCGCGTATCGAGGAACAATTGGCCCAGTGGGGGTGATTTCGGGCCTTCACGCAGAGAAAATTCAGGTAAAACCAGCGCAAGGCGTTATCCAGCAAGCGCCAGCAGCTCTTATTTCAGGATTTCCATGCTCTCCAGTACGCGCGTACGCAAGGCCGTCTTTCCCGTCGCCGGGCTCGGCACCCGTTTCCTTCCGGTCACCAAGGCATCGCCCAAGGAAATGCTGCCGGTGGTGGACAAGCCACTGATCCAGTACGCCGTCGAGGAAGCCTACGAGGCCGGCATCCGCGACATGGTGTTCGTCACCGGTCGCAGCAAGCGCGCGATCGAGGACCACTTCGACACCGCCTACGAGCTCGAAAGCGAACTGGAACACGCGGGCAAGCAGGAAATGCTGGCGCTGGTGCACAGCGTCACGCCGCACGACATGAACTGCCTGTTCGTGCGCCAGCCGCGCTCGCTCGGCCTGGGCCACGCGGTGCTGTGCGCCGAACCGCTCGTGGGCAACGAACCCTTTGCCGTACTGCTGGCCGACGACCTCATGGTGGGCGAGCGCGGCGGCCCCGGCGTGATGGCGCAGATGGCCGCGGCCTTCGAAAAACAGGGACGCTCGCTGCTCGCGGTGCAGGAAGTGCCGCACGAGGAAACGCGCCGCTACGGCATCGTCAAGGGAGAGCCCGCGGGCGGGCCGCTGCTGCGCGTCGACGAGATCGTGGAAAAGCCCGCGCCCGAGGTGGCTCCGTCACGCATGGGCGTGGCCGGGCGCTACGTGCTCACGCCGCGCATCTTCGAGGAAATCCGCCAGCAGCCGCGCGGCGTGGGCGGCGAGATCCAGCTCACCGACGCGATCGCGCGCCTCATGCTCCATGAGACGGTTTACGCATACCAGTACAGCGGCAAGCGCTATGATTGCGGCAGCAAGGAAGGCTTCTTGCAGGCGACCGTCGAGCTCGCGCTGCAGCACCCGCAGGTGGGAGAGCATTTCCGCGCCTACCTGCAGGCGCTCGCGCTGTAAACGGCCCGCTATTGCCTGAGTACGTCCGCGCCCGGAGGCGGGCGAAAGCGAAAGCGCTCGGCAGGCAGGCTCGCGTTGAGCCTGAAATCGCTGAAACGCAGCACCGAGCGCTGGCCGAAGTGGTCGGTGATATCCAGGACCGCGAGCCGGTCGCCCTCCAGGCCCACGCGCACGCTCGCCAGCTGCCCATCCGCGGCCTTGGGGGTGGCAAGCACCCAGTGCAGGCCGTCCGCGTCGGGGGCATCGGCGAGCGTGAAATCCTTCTTCAGTGCATTCAGGTCGGCCGAGGCCGTGAGCAGCGCCGCGGGCGTGCTGCCGAGCGCCGCGGCCTGCGCGCGCTCGGTCACCTGGTTCAGGTCGGCGTCGTAGAGCCACAGCGTCGTGCCGTCGGCGACGATGGTCTGCTCAAACGGTTTGCGGTAGTCGAAGCGAAAGCGTCCAGGACGCTCGAACATGAAGCTGCCGCTCGACACCTTGGGGCGCACGTTCTGCCCGTCGCGCGGCGGCGCGGTGACGGTCTGCGTGAACTGCGCCTCGCCGCTGTGGGCGACCTGCATGAAGCGCTCCAGACTATCCATGCCCTGGGCGCAGGCCCAGGGCGCGCACGCGGCCACCACGACGAAGCACCACAGACGTTTCATTGCATGCCTACTCGCCGCCACGCTGGGGCACGAGCACCTCGCGCTGGCCCGCCGAGGTGAGCGCGCTCACGAGGCCGGACTTTTCCATGTCCTCCAGCAGCCGCGCGGAGCGGTTGTAGCCTATGCGCAGCTTGCGCTGCACGTAGGAGATGCTGGCCTTGCGGTCCTTGAGCACGATCTCCACCGCCTGGTCGTACATCGGGTCTTTCTCGCCGCCGCCCTCGCCGTCCTCCAGACCGAAGCCGTTGTCGTCGCCCTCGCCGCTGCCGCCTTCGAGCACGCCCTCCACGTAATCGGGCTCGCCCTGCTCCTTGAGGTAGCTCACCACGCGGTGCACCTCGTCATCGCTCACGAACGCGCCGTGCACGCGGATCGGCAGCCCCGTGCCGCTGGGCATGTAGAGCATGTCGC
Organism: Burkholderiales bacterium; assembly: GCA_026954015.1. Taxonomy (GTDB): domain Bacteria; phylum Pseudomonadota; class Gammaproteobacteria; order Burkholderiales; family Burkholderiaceae_C; genus Comamonas_C. Next base: position 118,850 of record JAIXLP010000010.1, read on the forward strand.
CCATGCCCAGCAGCGCCTCGGCGCCCATCTGGTCGAGGATGGTGCGGCTGTCGATCTTGCTGCTCACCTGAAAGGCGATGCGCGTGGGGATGTTGGCCTTGATGAGGCCCGTGATCACGTCCACGCTGGGCCGCTGCGTCGCCAGGATCAGGTGGATGCCCGCGGCGCGCGCCTTCTGCGCCAGGCGCGCGATGAGTTCCTCGATCTTCTTGCCCACGACCATCATCAGGTCGGCGAGCTCGTCAATGATGACGACGATGTGCGGCAGCCGATCGAGCGGTTCGGGCTCCTCGGGCGTGAGGCTGAACGGGTTGCCGATGCTCTCGCCGCGCGCATTCGCCTCGGCGATCTTGGCGTTGTAGCCCGCGAGATTGCGCACGCCCAGCTTGCTCATGAGCTTGTAGCGCCGCTCCATCTCGCCCACGCACCAGTTCAGGCCGTGCGCCGCCTGCTTCATGTCGGTGACCACCGGACACAGCAGGTGCGGTATGCCCTCGTAGACGCTCATTTCGAGCATCTTGGGGTCGATCATCATCAGCCGCACGTCCTTGGGCTCGGCCTTGTACAGCAGCGACAGGATCATCGCGTTGATGCCCACCGACTTGCCCGAGCCCGTCGTGCCGGCCACGAGGCAGTGCGGCATCTTGGCCAGGTCCGCCACCACGGGCGCGCCCACGATGTCCTTGCCCAGGCCCAGCGTCAGCAGACTCCTGGCATCGTGGTAGACCTGCGAGCCCAGCACCTCGGAGAGATGGATGGTCTGGCGCCGCGCGTTGGGCAGCTCCAGCGCCATGTAGTTCTTGCCCGGTATCGTCTCGATCACGCGGATCGATACGAGGCTCAGCGAACGCGCCAGATCCTTGGCGAGGTTGACGATCTGCGAGCCCTTGACGCCCGTGGCCGGCTCGATCTCATAGCGCGTCACCACGGGGCCGGGCATGGCAGCCACCACGCTCACCTCCACACCGAAGTCGCGCAGCTTCTTCTCGATCAGCCGGCTCGTCATCTCCAGCGTCTCGGCGGGTACGCCTTCCTGGCGCGCGGGCGCGGCGTCCAGCAGATCGACCTGCGGCAGACGGCTGTCGGGCAGGTCGCTGAACAGCGGTTTCTGGCGTTCACGCGCAACGCGTGTGCTCTGCGGCGCCGGGTCCACCACCGGCTCCACGATGTGCACCGGCGCGCCATGTACGGCTTCATCTTCGCCGCGTTCCTCCTGCAGCACCTCCTGGCGTTCGCGCGCCGCGCGCCGCCCCACGGCCGCATCGTGTGCCCGCTCACGCCGCGCACGGCCCAGCTGCACGAGCTGGTCTATCGCCAGGCCTATCGTCTCGGCGAGCCGCCCCCAGGAAAAACCGAACACCAGGCCCATGCCCAGCACCGTGAGCACCACGCCCGCGAGCCCCGAGCCCGTGAACCCGAGCCACCTCACCGCCAGCGGCCCGACGAAATACCCCAGCAGGCCACCGGACGACCCCGGCAGCCGCCCCTCGAACCGGTACAGACGCGACCACTCGAGCGCGCAACTGGCGACGAGCAGCACCGTGAGCCCGATCCAGAAGACGGCGCGCCGCCGCGCCGCGCCATCGGCGTCGCCATGCATCCAGCGCCGCACCGAAGCCACCCACGCAACCACCCCCGCGGCCATCACCCACCAGATCGAAAAGCCCAGGAGGAAATAGCTGCCGTCGGCCGCCCACGCTCCGAGGCGCCCCACCCAGTTCCCGGGTGGCCCGCTGCCACCCGTGCCCGAGGTGGACCAGGCGGCGTCCTGCGCCGAATAGCTCGCGAGCGCGAGCAGCCAGAACACCCAGACCAGCAGCGCCAGCACCAGCGCGATCTCGTGCCCGAAACGACCGACACCACCGCGCGTGCCGACCTTGCCACCGGCATTGAAACTGTTGAACGAGTACGACATGGCCAAGAGGGGCGAGCTTACTGCATGCGTGCACCCGCCAGCGCCGCCGCGGGCCGCTCCTTACAATCGCGCAATCCCTCATCGCCTGCGCTCGCAAGGCTTACGCGCGCCCGAACGCGCGCTGCTGACCCATGTCCACCACGCAACACGCCCAAGTCCTGATCCTCGGCTCCGGCCCCGCCGGCTACACCGCCGCGATCTACGCCGCACGCGCCAACCTCAAACCGCTGCTCATCACCGGCATGGCGCAGGGCGGGCAGCTCACGACCACGACCGAGGTGGACAACTGGCCGGCCGACGTGAACGGCGTGCAGGGGCCGGAGCTGATGCAACGCTTTCTCGCGCACGCCGAACGTTTCAACACCCGGGTCGTCTTCGACCACATCCACCAGGCGAACCTGTCCCGCCGTCCATTCACGCTCACGGGCGACAGCGGCACCTACACCTGCGACGCGCTCATCATCGCCACGGGCGCCTCGGCCAAGTACCTGGGCCTGCCGTCCGAAGAGGCGTTCATGGGCAAGGGCGTTTCGGCCTGCGCCACGTGCGACGGGTTCTTCTACCGCGAGCAGGACGTGTGCGTCGTTGGCGGTGGCAACACCGCGGTCGAGGAAGCGTTGTATCTGGCCAACATCGCGCGCAAGGTCACGCTGGTGCACCGGCGCGACAAGTTCCGCGCCGAGCCCATCCTGATCGACAAGCTCATGGAGCGGGTCGCGGCGGGCAAGATCGAGCTCAAGACCTTTTTCACGCTCGACGAAGTGCTCGGCGACGCAAGCGGCGTGACCGGCATCCGCATCAAGAGCACGGAGGACGGCCACACCGAGGACATCCGCCTGCACGGCTGCTTCATCGCGATCGGCCACGCGCCCAATACCGACATCTTCCAGGGGCAACTGGAGCTGGACAACGGCTACATCGTCACCCAGGGCGGCCTCAAGGGCTTTGCAACCCAGACCAGCGTGCCGGGGGTGTTCGCCGCAGGCGACGTGCAGGACCACGTCTACCGCCAGGCGATCACGAGCGCGGGCACCGGCTGCATGGCGGCGCTCGATGCGCAGCGCTATCTCGAACAACAAGGCTGAACCGGCGCGGTCTCGCTATAATGCCGGACTTTGCCGCGCATAAGGCACTGCCTTGGGTACACGCGGCGACGGGCCACCGCCACCCGAATGACCTGGCGAGGTGAGATGCGCCGGGCCGCCCTGCTCCCGCAGGACCGTCGAGCCCGGCCATCGTTGCAACGAACGGAGTGTCCACATGGCACGCGTATGTGAAGTCACGGGCAAGAAGCCCCAGGTGGGACACAAGGTTTCCCACTCCAACATCAAGACCAAGCGCCGGTTCCTGCCGAACCTGCAATACCGCCGTTTCTGGGTCGAGAGCGAGAACCGCTGGGTGCGTCTGCGCGTGTCCAGCGCCGCGCTGCGCCTGATCGACAAGAACGGCATCGACGCCGTGCTCGCGGACATGCGCGCACGCGGTCAGGCCTGATCCACTGAAAGGAAAGCACCATGGCAGCCAAAGGCGGACGCGAAAAGATCAAGCTGGAGTCGAGTGCCGGTACCGGCCACTTCTACACCACGACGAAAAACAAGAAGACGATGCCCGAGAAGATGTCGATCATGAAATTCGACCCCAAGGCACGCAAGCACGTCGAATACAAGGAAACCAAGCTCAAGTAACCGAGCCCGGCATCCGAAAATACCGCCATGGGCCGCAGGCCCCTGGCGGTTTTTACTTGGCGCGCGCAAAACAACGAACAGGCGGTGCGTGCCCCGCCATTTCCACATCTGCGCCGTCTATACACGCCAGGGTGGTTCGGCGATGATAGGATGATTCACGCCCGTTTCACTGGATAGCAGCGTTCTCCATGGCTACTGCCGCTCCCGCACAAAAAGGGGTTGCTCCCATCGCCCTGCCAGGTTTGGCCCGGGCACTCATGACCGCGGGCAAGCTCACGCAGAAATCGGCCGAAGAGGTCTACCGCAAATCGCAGAGCAGCCGCAGCGCGTTCATAGCCGAACTCGTCAACGGCAAGAGCATCACCGCGCCCGAACTTGCGCACACGCTCTCGACAACCTTCGGCGCCCCGCTCCTGGACGTCAACGCGATCGACACCACCCACCTGCCCAAGGACCTGCTCGACCCGAAACTCTGTCAGGCGTACAAGGTCATCGTGCTCGGTCGACGCAGCAATCGCCTGATCCTTGCGACCGCCGATCCGACCGACCAGGAAGCGGCCGAAAAGATCAAGTTCACCACGCAATTGGGTGTGGACTGGGTGATCGCCGAGTACGACAAGCTCATCGAGCTCGTCGAAGCCACCACGAAGACGGTGGCGGAAAGCCTGGACAACATCACCGGCGGTGACTTCGAGTTCGAGGACACGCCCGTTGACGACGCTGTCGAAAGCAACGAGGCTGCGGCTGCCGAGGTCGAGGACGCACCGGTCGTGCGCTTCCTGCACAAGATGCTGCTGGACGCGATCGGCATGCGGGCCTCCGACCTGCACTTCGAGCCCTATGAACACAACTACCGCGTGCGCTTTCGCATCGACGGCGAATTGCAGGAGATCACCTCGCCACCGATCGCGATCAAGGACAAGCTCGCTTCGCGCATCAAGGTGATCTCGCGCCTGGACATTTCCGAAAAACGCGTGCCGCAGGACGGCCGCATGAAGCTCAAGATCGGGCCCGATCGCGTGATCGACTTTCGCGTGAGCACGCTGCCCACGCTGTTCGGCGAGAAGATCGTGATTCGTATCCTTGACCCGAGCAGCGCGCGCCTGGGCATCGAGGCGCTGGGCTACGAGCCCGAGGAAAAGGAGCGGCTGCTCGCGGCCGTGGGCCGACCCTACGGCATGATCCTCGTGACCGGCCCCACGGGCTCAGGCAAGACGGTCTCGCTCTACACCTGCCTGAACCTGCTGAACAAGCCGGGCGTGAACATTTCTACTGCGGAAGATCCCTCGGAAATCAACATGCCTGGGGTCAACCAGGTCAACGTCAACGAAAAGGCGGGGCTGACCTTCGCGGTGGCGCTGCGCGCCTTCCTGCGCCAGGACCCGGACGTCATCATGGTCGGCGAAATCCGCGACCTGGAAACCGCCGACATCGCCATCAAGGCCGCCCAGACCGGCCACCTGGTGCTGTCCACGCTGCACACCAACGACGCGCCGACGACGCTCACGCGCATGCGCAACATGGGCATCGCGCCGTTCAACATCGCCTCCAGCGTGATCCTGATCACCGCCCAGCGGCTGGCGCGACGCCTGTGCCCGCAGTGCAAACAGCCGGCCGACATTCCGCCTGAAAATCTGATCGAAGCGGGTTATGACGCGAGCGAGGTCGATGGTTCGTGGGTAACCTACAAGCCCGTGGGATGCTCCGCCTGCAACAACGGCTACAAGGGGCGTGTCGGCATCTACCAGGTGATGCCGATCACCGAAGAACTCCAGCGCATCATCCTGCGCGACGGCAGCGCGCTCGAAATCGCGGAGCAGGCGCGCGCCGAAGGCGTGCGCTCGCTGCGCCAGGCGGGGCTGTACAAGGCGAAACTCGGCGTGACCTCGCTCGAGGAAGTGCTCGCCGTCACCAACGAATAACTACCGGGAGGCACCGATGGCCACCATCGCATCCAAGGGCATCAAGGATTTCGTCTTCGAGTGGGAAGGCAAGGACCGCAACGGCAAGATCGTGCGCGGCGAAGTGCGCGCCGGTGGCGAGAACCAGGTGCAGGCGACGCTGCGCCGCCAGGGCGTGCTGCCATCCAAGATCAAGAAGCGGCGCACGCGCTCGGGCAAGCGCATCAAGCCCAAGGACATCGCCCTCTTCACGCGCCAGATGGCGACGATGATGAAGGCGGGCGTGCCGCTGCTGCAGGCGTTCGACATCGTGGGGCGCGGCAACACCAACGCGAGCGTGACCAAGCTGCTCAACGACATCCGCACCGACGTGGAAACCGGTACTTCGCTCAACGCGGCGTTTCGCAAGTACCCGATGTACTTCGACAGCCTCTACTGCAACCTCGTCGAGGCCGGCGAGGCCGCCGGTATCCTCGAAGCGCTGCTCGACCGCCTGGCCACCTACATGGAAAAGACCGAGGCGATCAAGTCCAAGATCAAGTCGGCGCTGATGTACCCGATCTCGGTGATCATCGTGGCCTTCGTCGTCGTGACGGTGATCATGATCTTCGTGATCCCCGCGTTCAAGGAGGTGTTCACCTCGTTCGGCGCCGATCTGCCCGGCCCGACGCTCGTGGTGATGGCCATGAGCGACATCTTCGTGAAATACTGGTGGCTCATCTTCGGCGTGATCGGCGGGGGTTTTTACTTCTTCATGCAGGCGTGGAAACGCAGCGAACGCATGCAGGTGGTGATGGACCGGCTGCTGCTCAAGATCCCCGTGTTCGGCGATCTGATCAACAAATCCGCCGTCGCACGCTGGACGCGCACGCTCTCGACCATGTTTGCCGCTGGCGTGCCGCTCGTCGAGGCGCTGGATTCGGTGGGCGGCGCTGCCGGCAACGCGGTCTACGCGATCGCCACCGACAAGATCCAGCAGGAAGTGGCCACCGGCACCAGCCTCACTGCGGCGATGACCAACGCCAATGTGTTTCCGTCCATGGTGCTGCAGATGTGCGCGATCGGCGAGGAATCGGGCTCGATCGACCACATGCTCGGAAAGGCGGCCGACTTCTACGAGGACGAGGTGGACGAGATGGTCAAGGGCCTGTCGAGCCTGATGGAGCCCATCATCATCGTGTTCCTGGGCACGGTCATCGGCGGCATCGTGGTCGCGATGTACCTGCCGATCTTCAAGCTCGGCCAGGTCGTCTGAGCGCCGCTGCAGCGCATGCAGGAGGTCACACTGGCGGGCGCCGTGATGCTCGGCGTCCTGGGGCTGCTGGTCGGCAGCTTCCTGAACGTGGTGATCCACCGCGTGCCACGGATGATGGAGCGCCAGTGGGGCGAGGAATGCGCGGCCTATGCGGCCGAGCATGGCCTGGCGGCCGCCGCGCCGCCCGTGGACTCCGCGCCGCGCTACAACCTGTGCACACCGCGGTCGCACTGCCCCGCGTGCCAGCACGTGATCCGCTGGTACGAAAACATTCCCATCCTGAGCTATCTCGCGCTGCGCGGGCGCTGCGCCGGTTGCGGCACGCGCATCAGCCTGCGCTATCCGCTCGTCGAGCTGGCCACCGGCCTGTTGTTCTTCGCCTGCGGCTGGCGCTGGGGTATCGGCGCAACGGCGCTGCTGTGGTGCGGCTACTCGGCCGCGCTGCTGGCGCTGGCGTGCATCGACTGGGACACGACGCTGCTGCCGGACGACATCACGCTCACGCTGCTCTGGGCCGGGTTGCTCGCGAGTGCGCTGCGCTGGCTGCCGGTCCCGCTCGCCGACGCGGTGCTCGGCGCGGTCGCGGGCTACCTGTCGCTGTGGTGCGTCTATTGGGGTTTCAAGCTCGCCACCGGCAAGGACGGCATGGGCTATGGCGACTTCAAGCTGTTCGCGGCGCTGGGCGCATGGTTCGGCTGGCAGGCGCTCGTGCCCATCATCCTGATCGCCGCGGTGGTCGGAGCCATCGTGGGCATCGTGCTCAAGCTCAATGGGGGGCTGCGTGAGGGCAAATACGTGCCATTCGGGCCGTTCCTCGCGGGCGCCGGTTTCGCCGCGATGCTTTTGGGGCCCGATCGCCTGATGCACGGTCTGCTCGGCCTGCTGGGGCTGGCCGCCTGAGGCCCGCATGCCGCGCACCGCAGCACGCAGCATCCGTCTGGGCGTCACGGGCGGCATCGGCAGCGGCAAGAGCACGGTGGCGGGCATGCTCTCGGCGCGCGGCGCAGCGCTGATCGACGCCGACGCACTGGCGCGCGCGGTCACCGCGCCGGGCGGTGCGGCCATCGATGCGATCCGCGCCGCCTTTGGCGCGTCCTTCATTGATGCGCACGGCGCGCTGGACCGCGCCCGCATGCGCGCACTGGCGTTCGAAGACACAGGTGCGCGCGCGCGCCTGGAGCAGATCGTCCACCCGCTCGTGGGCCGTGCCATCGCGGCGGCGCGCGAGCAGGCGGAGCAGGCCGGCCGCCGGCTCATCGTCCACGACATTCCACTGCTCACCGAATCGGCCCACTGGGCCGCGCAGCTCGACGCGGTGCTGGTGGTGGACTGCAGCGAGACCACGCAGATCGCGCGCGTGCGCGCGCGCAGCGGCCTCACGGCCAAGGCCACGCAGGCCATCATGGCCACGCAGAGCAGCCGTGCGCGCCGCCTTGCGGCTGCCGATCTCGTGGTGTTCAACGACGGACTCACGCTCGACGAACTCCGTACAAAAGTACACCGGATCGCGGCACGGTTCGATCTATGATGCGCGCCGTGATCCTGTATGAATACCCCTTCAACGAACGGCTGAGAACCTACCTGCGGCTGGAGCATCTGCTGCGGCGGCTGGGCGAGCTGGTGCCGCGCAGCCACCCGCTGGACCACCACTACGCGCTGGCCACGCTGTTCGAGGTGATGGACGTGGCCGCGCGCGCCGATCTCAAGTCCGACCTGCTCAAGGATCTGGAAAAGCAGAAGTCGCTGTTCGACGGCTACCGTGGCAATCCGTCGATCTCGGAAAAGGCGCTCAACGTCGTCGTCGACAAGCTCAACGAGTGCTTTGCGATGCTCAACGCGCAAAACGGCAAGGCCGGTCAGGCGCTGCTGGAAAACGACTGGCTCATGAGTGTGCGCAGCCGCGTGGCGATTCCCGGTGGCACCTGCAGTTTCGACCTGCCCGCCTACCACGCATGGCAGTACCTGCCGCCAGAGCAACGCCAGCACGACCTGCAGACCTGGGCCGCGACGCTCGCGCCACTGGCGGAATCCGTCTATCTCCTGATGCGCCTGCTGCGTGATTCGGGCACCGCGCAGAAGGTGGCGGCCGAACGCGGCCAGTTCCAGCAGAACCTGCCCGCGGGGCGCACCTTCCAGTTGCTGCGTCTGCGCATCGACCCGGCGCTGCAGCTCATCCCGGAGATCAGCGCCAACCGGCTGCTGGTCTCGGTGCGCCTGCTGCAGGCGGAAGCCTCCGGCAAGCTCGCACAGTCCACGCGGGACGCCGCGTTCGAACTGACCCTGTGCGCCTGAAAGGGCGCATCCCCGCGCGCCCGGCGCGCGTTACCTGCAGGAGTTGACCCCCCATGCCCCACGCCTACCTCGTCGGCCACATCACCGTGAAGAACGCCGACAAATGGGCCGAGTACCGCAGCAAGGTGCCGGCCACGCTCGCGCCCTGGGGGGCGGAGCTGGTCTTTCGCGGCACGCAGGCCGCGCACTACGCGGGCGAGCAGCCCTCCCCCGAGATCGTGGTGATCCGCTTTCCCGACCAGGCCAGCGTGGATCGCTGGCACACCTGCGCCGCCTACCAGGCCCTGCTGCCGGTGCGCGCGCAGGCGGCCGACGTGGTGCTGAGTTCCTACCAGGCATAACCTCTGCTTCAGGCCGACCAGCGCACCCAGCCGGCGCTCCACGTCACGAGCACCACCAGCCCGAACGCGATCCGGTACCAGGCGAACGGCACGAAGCTGTGCGCGCTGATGTAGCGCAGCAGCCAGCGCACGCACAGCCACGCGCTGATGAACGAGAACACCAGCCCGACGGCGAACAGCGGCACGTCGGCCCAGCTGAGCAGCGCGCGCTCCTTGTACAGGCTGTAGACGCCTGCGCCGATCAGCGTCGGGATCGCGAGGAAGAAGGAATAGTCGGTCGCGGCCTTGCGCGAGAGGCCCAGCAGCATGCCACCGATGATGGTCGCGCCGCTGCGGCTCGTGCCCGGCACCAGCGCCAGGCACTGGACGAGGCCGACCTTGAGCGCATCCCACGGCCCCATATCGTCCACGGAATGGATGCGCGCCTCCTCCTGCGGGCGCCGCTCGGCCCACAGGATGACGAACGCGCCGAGGATGAAGGTGCTTGCCACCACCTGCGGCGTGAACAGATGCGCCTGGATCATCTTGCCCAGCAGCAGGCCGAAGACCACCGCCGGGAAGAAGCCGATCAGCACGTTGACCGCGAAGCGCTGCGCCTGCGGCTGGCTCGGCAACTGCACCAGCGTCTCGCGGATGCGCTGCCAGTACACCAGAATGACCGCGAAGATCGCGCCGGTCTGGATCGCGATGTCGAACACCTTGGCCTTGTCGCCGTCGAACCCGAGCAGGCTCCCGGCCAGGATCAGGTGACCGGTGGAGGAGATCGGCAGGAACTCGGTCAGCCCCTCCACCACGCCCATGATGGCGGCCTTCAGCAACAACACCGTTTCCACTTGCGCTCCTACCCTGCGGGCAAAGCGCGGATTATCCGCGCGGCGGCGTGCATTTCACGGCGGCACTGGCGCGTTTCATCCGTGGCGAGCGCATTTCGTCGCAGGTCGCTCGCGCGCACCGGTCGCGGCAGGCAGCATCACGGCATCGATACATCCTCAACCCAAGGAAAGACCCCATGCTGCTCACCCAACTGCTCTCCCAACACCCCGAAGCCATCATCGACATCGTGCGCGGGACGCCCGCCTGGGTCGGCCTGCTCTTCGCCGCGCTGCTCTGGCTCGGCTTTTCGGCCACGCGGGGGCGCGACGTGCCGGCATACCGCCTCGTGCTGCTGCCCGTGGCGATGACCGGCCTCGCGCTGTGGGGCGTGCAGTCGGCCTTCGCCGCCACCGGCCACCTGGCCGCGCTGCTGGCGCTGTGGGCCGTCTGCGCCGCCATCGCGCTGGCCGTCGGCAGCCGCCTGGCACCGCCCGCCGGCACGCGCTGGCACGCCGCCGCGCGCAGCGCCCACCTGCCCGGCAGCTGGGTGCCGATGGGGCTGATCCTGGCCGTGTTCCTGATGAAGTACGGCATCGGCGTGCAATTGGCGATGGAGCCGCCGCTGGCGCACGACATGGGCTTCGCCCTCGTCGTGACCGCGCTGTACGGCCTGCTGTCGGGCTTCTTCGCCGCCCGCGCGCTGTGCGTGCTACGGCTGGCGCGCGGCGCCGCTCCGGCCCTGCATGCCCAGCGTGCCTGAAAGGAGCTCCCATGCGGTCATTGCACGCTTTCGACGACGAGCGCATCGAGCGCCTGGCGCGCCGCCGCGCCGGCGCCAAGATGGGCTGGCTCATCCACGCGCTGGTCTACGTCTGCGTCAACGCCGGCCTGGCACTGATCGCCTGGCAGACCGGCCGGACGTGGCACCTGTACCCGCTGGCCGGCTGGGGCCTGGGGCTGGCGATCCACGGGCTCGCCGTCTGGCTCTCCAGCGGCGGCATCGGCCTGCACGAACACCTGCTGCAGGCCGAACGCGATAAGCTGTCGCGCACACACCGGAGCTGAACGCATGATCACCGTCCACCACCTGAACGCCTCGCGCTCGCTGCGCATCCTCTGGCTGCTCGAAGAGCTGGGCCTGCCCTACGAGATCGTGCGCTACCAGCGCGACCCCAGGACGCTGCTGGCGCCGCCCGAGCTCAAGCGCGTCCATCCGCTGGGCAAGTCGCCGGTGGTGGAGGTCGATGGCGAGCTGCTGGCCGAATCGGGTGCCATCGTCGAGACGCTGGTCGAGCGCTTCGGCGCCGGCCGGCTGGCGCCGCCGCCCGGCACGCCCGCCTTCACGCGCTACCGCTACTGGCTGCACTACGCCGAGGGCTCGGCCATGCCGCCGCTGCTGCTCAAGCTGGTGTTCGATCGCATCGCCAGCGCACCCATGCCCTTCTTCGCCCGGCCCATCGCCCGCAAGATCGCGGGCCAGGTCATGGCCGGCTTCGTCGGCCCGCAGCTCAAGCTGCACCTGGCCTACATGGAGGGCGAGCTAAAGGCGCACGACTGGTTCGCGGGCGACACCTTCAGCGCCGCCGACGTGCAGCTGAGCTACCCCCTGGAGGCCGCGCAGCAGCGCGCCGGCCTGAACGCCACCGATCACCCGCGTCTGACCGATTGGCTGACGCGCATCCACGCGCGGCCCGCCTGGCAGCGCGCGCTGGCGCGCGAAAACCCCGGCGCCACCCCATGAACGCCCCCGCCGACCGCCGCACCGTCGACCTGGGCGCCTACCCGGACCTGGTGGTGATCGTCCTGGGCATGCGGGTCCACGCCCTCGCCGGGCTGAAGACTCTGCTGGGCTTTGGCCCCCGGATCGCCCGCTCGGTCGCCGGCCAGCCCGACGGCCTGCTGCTGCACGAGAGCTTCGTGTTCTCGCTGGTGCCGCCCCACGTCGGCATGCGCCAGTACTGGCGCGACTTCGCCGCGCTCGAAGCCTGGGCGCGCTCCGACCCGCACCGCATCTGGTGGCGCCAGTTCCTGCGCGATTCGGGCGGCACCGGTTTCTGGCACGAGAGCTACCTGATGCGCGGCGGCATGGAGGCGGTGTACGTGGACATGCGCGAGAACGTCGGCTTCCTGCGCTTCGCGCCACAGCGGCCGGCGCGCGGCGCCATGTTTTCCGCGCGCGGGCGCGCCGGGCAGCCGGGCGGCGGCGCCGCGCCGGCCGCCGTGAGCGAGCAGGAGCTCTACCCACGATGCGGCTCCAGCGCTTGATGGACAAGGGCGGGCAGCTATTTCCGGCATAGCGCATCCCATGAAAATCGACGGCTACGACATCCTGCGCCACGGCTTGCAGGTGCTGGCTTTCTGCTGCGTGGTCGCGGTGTTCACCACCATGATCTGGCCCAGCGGCGGCTACCTGCGCCAGTTGCTGTATTCGGTATGCATCGGCGGCCTGACCTGGCTGACCATCGAGTTCGGCCGCCTGCTGGTGCCGCCCGAGCACTGCCACCGCGACCCGACGCGCGGCGGCCACGGCTGGCCCCAGGGCTGGCGCGGCCTGCTGCTGACGGCCATCGGCATCGCCGTGGGCTTCTTCGGCGGCTCGCGCCTGGGGGCCTGGCTGCTGGGCGACACGGCCCGGACGCCGGCGCACGACCTGCGGCTGGCCCTGCTGGTCACCATCGCGGCCGGCGTGATGGCGAGCTTCTACTTTCACGCGCGTGGCCGGCAGGCGGCGCTGCTGGCCCAGGCCGCTAGCGCCGAACGCGACGCCGCGCAAGCGCGGCTGATGCTGCTGCAAAGCCAGCTGGAGCCGCACATGCTGTTCAACACGCTCGCGAACCTGCGCGCGCTGATCGGCGTGGACCCGGCCGCGGCGCAGCAGATGCTCGACCGGCTGGGCGACTATCTGCGCGCCACCCTCGGCGGCTCGCGCGCCACGCTGCACCCGCTGGCCGACGAGTTCTCGCGCCTGGCGGATTACCTTGAACTCATCGCCGTGCGCATGGGCCCGCGCCTCACCTACCAGCTCGACCTGCCCGACACGCTGCGCACCGCGCAGGTGCCGACGCTGCTGCTGCAGCCGCTGGTGGAAAACGCCATCCGCCACGGCCTGGAGCCGCAGGTGACCGGTGGCCACGTGCTGGTGAGCGCCACGGCGGACAGCACGCGACTGGTGCTGCGGGTGCGCAACAGCGGCGCGCCGCTCACCACCGCCCTGCCCCACGCGGGCAGCGCGCCGGGCCGCTCCTTCGGCCTCGTGCAGGTCCGCGAGCGCCTGCGCACGCTCTACGGAGACGATGCCAGCTTTGCATTGACCACCGACGACACGGGCCACACCTGCGCCCACATCACCCTGCCCCTGTCATGACCGCACCCGCCCCACGCGCCCTGATCGCCGAAGACGAGCCGCTGCTGGCGCGTGCGCTGCAGCAGGGCCTGGCCCGCGCCTGGCCCGAACTGGCGATCGCCGCCACCGTGGGCGACGGCCTGGCCGCCGCGCGCGAGGCACTGGCGCTGCGCCCCGAGGTGCTGTTCTTCGACATCCGCATGCCCGGCCAGAACGGGCTGGAGGCCGCCGCCGAAGTCTTCGACGCCTGGCCCGCTGATCAGCCGCTGCCGCTGCTGGTCTTCACCACCGCCTACGACCAGTACGCGGTGCAGGCCTTCGAGGCGCAGGCCATCGACTATCTGCTCAAGCCCATCCAGCGCGTGCGGCTCGAAAAAACCGTGCAAAAACTGGCTCTGGCGCTTGCTGGACAAGCGCGGGCAGCTACGCAAGATGAAGCAGCGCTGCACCAGTTGCGCCAGTTGCTTGCCGCGCCCGGCCTGCACCCGGGCAACGCCCAGGCGCCGCGCCTCACGGTGCTGCAGGCGGGCCTGGGCAGCGCGATCCACCTCGTGCCGGTGACCGAGGTGCTGTACTTCGAGGCGGCGGACAAATACGTGCGCGTGCTGACGGCGCAGCGCGAATACCTGATCCGCACGCCGCTCAAGGAACTGGCCGCGCGGCTGGACCCCGCCGAGTTCTGGCAGGTGCATCGTGGCACGCTGGTGCGCGCCAGTGCGGTTGCCACCGCCGAGCGCGACGAAGCCGGGCGCGTGTGGCTGCGCCTGCGCGAACGCGACGAGCGGCTGGCGGTGAGCCGCCTGTACGCGCCGCTGTTCAAGGCGATGTAGCTTCCGAGCCCGCCGGTAGCGCGCGCGACTGGCACGGTGCGCGCGACATGGTGAATCGCGTTAGCCTCGGGCCCCATGTCCACGCCATCCACCGCCGCGCCGCCCACCACCCTCCCCCCGCGCGCCGCGCTGTGGATGCTGCTCGCGCTGATCGGCGCGTTCAACATGAGTCAGGCGTTTCGCACCGTCGGCGCGATCATGGCGCCGCCGCTGGCGCGCGACTTCCACCTTGCGCCCGACGAGCTCGGCGTGTTCTCGGGGGCATTTCACTTCGCGTTCGGCGCGATGCAGCTCTTCATGGGCATAGGCATAGACCTGTACGGCGTGCGCCGCACCATCCTCGCGGCGTTTCCGCTGGCCATCGCAGGCGCGGTGGTTTCGGCGCTGGCGCCGGGCTACCTGCCGCTCACGCTGGCGCAGGTGCTGATCGGGCTGGGGTGCGCGCCCGCATTCCTCGTGTGCACCGTGTTCATCGCGCGGCACTTTCCGGCGCAGCGCTTCGCGGCGATCTCGGGCATGGCGCTGGCCGTGGGGACGCTGGGCATGCTGTTCACCGGCACGCCGCTTGCGTGGGTGGTGCAGCAGTGGAGCTGGCGCGCGGGCTTCTGGGTGCTGGCGGTGCTCGCGGTGCTGGCGTGGCTGTGGATCTGGCGCGCGGTGTTCGAACCGGCGCAGTACACGGCGGCGCGCGGCGCGCAGCGGGAATCGCTGCCGGAGGCGCTTCGGCGCTTCGGCGCGCTGTTCTTGCTGCCGCACACCTGGGGCATCGTGGCGCTGGGCAGCACCACCTACGCCGCGCTCATCACGCTGCGCGGCCTGTGGCTGGGCCCGATGCTGATCGAGCGCCACGGCTACACGCTGGTGCAAAGCGGCAACGCAGCGGTGCTGCTCTCGCTTGTGGCGCTCGTCGGCCCGGTGCTGTTCGGGCGCCTTGACCCCGGCCCGGCCACGCGCAGGCGCTGGCTCACGGGCTGGACGCTGGCCACGGCCGCGCTGTTCGTGCTGCTGGCGCTGCACTGGGCCGCCTGGGTGGACGTGGCGCTGATGCTCGCAATCGGCCTGATCTCGGGCTTCATCGTGCTGCAGTACGCGGATGTGCGCGCAGCCTACCCGGCAGCCATCACCGGCCGCGCGATGGCGGCGTTCACGATGGCGATGTTCATGGGCGTGGCCCTCATGCAATGGGCCACCGGCATCATCGCCACGCTGGCCAAGGCCGCCGGCGGCGACCCCTACGTGGCGGTGATGGGCGGCATCGCCGCATGGCTCGCGCTCTCGGCCATCGGCTTTGCGCTGCTGCCACAGCCGCCGCGGCAGTGACCGCGAGCCAGCTCACCCATCTTCATCGCGCACGCTGTGGTTCGGGGCGCGCCGCTCACCCCGCACCGAAGATGTACCGCAGCAACCACAGCCCGCCCACATACAGCAGCCCCATGAGGCCCGCGGCCAGGATGGTCAGCTTCCACAGGGTGTGCGAGTCGGTCTGGCTGAAGAATGCGGCGATCATCGAAACCACGAGCCAGACGATGCCGACCACGGGCACCGCTGGCGCGACGCGCCACCCGCCGCGCCAGCGCCATACCGCAAGCAGCGGTGCGCACGGCGACAGCGCGATCATCACGACGGTCGCCAGGCTCATCATGGGCGCCCGCCTTCCGGCGCCGCCCGGCCGCTGCACCGCCGTTGCTCGCGCTCGGCTTTGCGCCGGGCCTGGCGCTGTGCATCGCTCGCCAGCCCCGCCGCCAGCCACTGCCCGTACTCCCCGGGTGTCTCCAGCGTCAGGCGGCCGATGGCGCCACCGCGAAAATCGGTAAGCACGATCTCCGCGGCCTTCTGCCAGTCGAGCCGCCCGCCCGGCATCAGCGCGCCGCGCCGCCGGGCGATGGCCTGCAGCAGTTCGTCGTCGTGCGTCGCTTGCAATTCAGGAGCTTCCAGCGCAAGCTGGTAGCGCGCTGCAAGCTGATCTGGATAATGAATCTTCAGATACCCGAGCAGGTCGAGCGCCACCTCCTGCTCGTCATAGGCGTTGCGCCCTACCGCGCCGCTGGCGGCCAGGCGCATGCCGCTTTCGGGCACGACGATGCGCGGCCAGAGCATGCCTGGCGTGTCCCACAGATAAAAGTCATCGTCGAGCACGACGCGCTGCTCCTGCTTCGTCACGCCCGCCTCGTCGCCGGTCTTCGCCTGGCTCTTGCGGCTCAGGGTGTTGATGAGCGTGGACTTGCCAACGTTGGGCACGCCGACGATCAGCACACGCATGGGCCGTGCCATGCCATGGCGCAGCGGCGCAAGCTGGCGGCAGGCATCGATGAGCCGGCGCGCCGGTGCGCGGTCTGAGGCGTCGAGCGCGATGGCGCGCGTCGCGGGCTGCGCGTTGTACCAGGCGAGCCACGCGGTGGTGCGATCCGGGTCGGCCAGGTCCTGCTTGTTGAGCACCTTGAGCGTGGGCCGATGCCCGGCAAGCCCGGCCAGCAGCGGGTTGCTGCTGGAGCCCGGCAGGCGCGCGTCCAGCAGCTCGATCACCACATCGATGCTCTTGACGCGCTCGGCGATCACCTGACGCGTCAGGTGCATGTGGCCGGGAAACCATTGGATGGCCATGGGGCGGTGCCTTCGTTTTTCGTACCGGTTCAGCCCGTGAGGATAATCGGCCCATGCCAGTGACACGCAACGACACGCCTGCAGGCGACCTGCTCACCAAGGGCGTGATCTGCGCGCTCATCGGCGCGGTGATCCTGCTCGCGCCGTGGGTGGCGCGCTCCGAAGGGGTGCGTGACATCATGCGGCAGATGTATCTGGTCGGCTGGTTCGCACTCGTGCTCGGTCTGGCGTTCATGGCGCGCTACGCCTTCGCCCGCCTCGGCCGGCGCGGGCACGATCAGGAGCAGCGATAGGCACGTCTGCCGACCTGCCGGCGCGCACATCCTCGTCGATCCACCGCGGGCGCAGGGCACGCTCACCGGGCGCCGGCGATCAGCATGTCGGTACCTGCTGCGAATACGCGCTCAGCGCCACCACCTCGCTGTTGCCTTGCACCTCCTGGCGGTACACGCCGGGGCCGTAGCGCTCGATCAGCTCGCCCTTGTAGGTCTTGAAAAAACGCTCGAAGAACTGCCGCCCCACCGCGCCGGTGGCCGCCAGTTGATCCGTACCCTGGTTCCATTCGAGCCGCACGGGCAACAGCGGGTATTCGGTCGGCCCCGTCACGCGCGCGCCGCCCTGCGCGGGATCGTAGACGCTGCCGTGCGCGCAGCACACGATGCGCCCCGGCCCGCCGGCCAGTTCGCTGCCCGCGGCCGCATAGCGCAGGTACGAGGCCTGTGGCGTGGGGTAGCTGAGCTGGTGCGTGCAGATCGCGACGAAGGCCACCAGGCTCGCGTGCGGACCAACGCCGGGTGGGTTGGTGTATTCGCCGTCGTCGGGCGATTGCCGGCTTTGCGTCGCCGCCTTGCGCTCGCCCAGGTTGATGAGGTAGCACGGGATGCCCCTGAGCGGATAGGCGAACACCAGCGCCTCCTGCGTGCCCACCTCGGCCGCCTTGAGCGGCTGGCCATCCGGATGCACCAGCGACACGCGGGCGTAGTCCTCGATCGGTCCGGCCCAGGTGGCAAAAGCGGGGGCGAGCAACGCACCCGAGCACCATTGGGCAAAGCATCTGCGATCCATGTCGTCTCCTTTTCGCTGTGAACCCGCGCGCGTCGCCGTGCAGGGCGCCATACGCACAAAAGCCACCCGCAGGTGGCCTTTGCCCGGTGCCCGACGCTCAGGCGTTGAACATGTCGCGGTACAGGCCGTTGGCCCACTCTATGGTCGCCTTGCCCTTGGCCGCGTCGCGGTTGTTGAACACCTGGGTATCGGGTGAGAAGCCGGTGATCGCGTCCTTGCCCGCGTCGTACACGTAGTGCGCCTTCACCGAGATCGCCTCCATCGGGAAGGCGTTGACCACCGAATAGCAGATGGTCTCGGGCGTGCTCCAGGCGATTTCCTTGCCCTGCGCGCGCGCCGCGAGCACCTTGGCGACGTAGTGCGCCTCGGTGTTCGAGGTGTTTGCGCTCTTGGAGTACGGGTGCGGGCGCGAGTCGCCGGTCACGTACACCGAGGTGTCGCCGATGATGTTGTAGAAGCGCGTGTCGATGTTCGCTTCCTTCTGGTTGGACTTGGTCGAAGGCGCCATCAGGCCGAGCTGCTCGATCAGCGTGGAGGCGCGCACGTTCGGGTAGATCGCCGCGTCATCGAACTGGTAGCTGTCGAAGTCGCTTTCGATCGTGCGCTTGGCCACGTCCACGCCCTTCACGGCCACGCCCGGCCTGTATTCGAGGACGCCCTTGTAGAGCTGGTCGAACGCGGCATGGAAGCCCTCGGCCTTGATCGTCACCTCGGGGTTGGCGTCCAGGATGATGACCTTGCCCTTGATCTTGTTGTGCTTGATGAGCGAGGCAATCAGGCAGGCGCGCTCGTACGGCGCGGGCAGGCACCGGTAATTGCCGCTGGGCACGGTCTGGATGAACACGCCGCCCTCGAACTCGCGGATCTTGCGGTGCAGCGTGACGTGCTCGGTCGGCGAAATGAAGCCGCCCGGGTAGACCTCGCGCAGCGCCGTGCGGGTCTCGACGTCGGTCACGCCGATCTTGTCGTAGTCGTACGAGATGCCGGGGGCGATCACGAGGTAGTCGTACTTGATGTCGCCCTCGCTCGTCACCACGGTCTTGCCCGCGCGGTCCAGCCCCGTCACGGTGGCGTTGAAATAGGTGTAGTGGTTGTTCACCGCCGCGTCGAGGAAGCTGTGGTTGGCCAGGTTCTCCAGCGTGATGAGCCCGGCGTACCAGAGGTTGCTCGTGAAGCACGAGGAATACATGTCGCGTTTTTCCACGAGCACGACGTCGAACCTGGGAAATTCCTTCTTCGCGTACTTGGCGATGGTCAGGCCCGAGGTGCCGCCGCCCACGACCACCAGCCGCGGTCCCTTGGCCTTGGGCACGTCGGCGAGCCGCCCGGTGCTCACGACGGGTGCCGCCGCCGTGGCGCATCCGCTCGTACCCGCCGCCGCTCCCGCGGCACCTGCCGCCAGGGCCAGGCCGCTACGCTTCAAGAAACCTCTGCGATCCGACATTGCTCTCTCCTTGAGATGATGGTGAAACCCGAAAGCAGGTCCACGAAACGGTCATCACCACCGGACAGCGAACACGGAAATTCAACGCGGCATCAGGCGCTCGGTCTGGTGCATGGCTGGGCCGCAAACTGCTGGAGCCGGGTACGACGATCGCTGACTCGTAACCCTGTGCAACCCATTCTAGACTTCTGGATCGATACCGTGGTGTCTTAGAAAATTACTAAATATTCGTAGCGCACCGCGCGCCACTGTGCCACTCCAAACACGTTTTTGCCTGCACAACCCAGATCACGGCTGCGTCGGCCCGGGCGCGGCATGCGCCCCGGCACCCGCCTCGAGAAGCGCCTGCGCAACCGCCTCGCGCACCGCCGGTTCGAGCTCCCGCAGCGCCACACGCAGCGCCTGGTCTAGCCGCTCGCGCAGCGCGGCCTGCACGCGCAGGGTGAGCAGCGCCTCCAGGTCCGTCGCGGCAGCCGGCGGGATTGCGACCGGTGGCGGCGCCACCTTGGGTGCCAGCGTGTCGGGCGCGGCCTCGACGACGTCCGTCAGCGTCGGAACGAACCGGGGCGCAACACGTTCTCCGCCCGCCGTCACGGCGCGCTCCGCGTGCGTTTGCGTGCGCCGGATGTCCGCGCGGCACCGGCGCCCGCCGCCGTCGCCAGCAGGTAGTGCACCAGCAGCGGCACCGGCCGGCCCGTCGCGCCCTTGGCGCTGCCGGTCTTCCACGCGGTGCCCGCGATGTCCAGGTGCGCCCACGGCGCCTTGCCGGCAAAGCGCTGCAGGAACTTGGCCGCCGTCACCGCGCCCGCCGGGCGACCGGCCACGTTGGCCACGTCCGCGTAGGCGCTCTTGAGCCCTTCCGCGTACGCATCATCGAGCGGCATGCGCCAGCATGGGTCGAGCGCCGCCTCGCCAGCCGCAAGCAGTTGCGCGGCCAGTGCATCGTCCGTGGAAAACAGCGCGCTGCGCACCGCGCCGAGCGCGATGACGCAGGCGCCCGTGAGCGTTGCCATGTCCACCACGGCGGCGGGCTTGAAGCGCGCCGCGTAGGCCAGCGCGTCGCACAGCACGAGGCGCCCCTCCGCGTCGGTGTTGAGGATTTCTATCGTCTGCCCGCTCAGGCTCGTCACCACGTCGCCGGGCTTGACGGCGCGGCCGTCGGGCAGGTTCTCGCAGCTCGGGATCAGCCCGACGACGTTGATCGCCGGCTGCAGCGCCGCCAGCGCGCGAAACGCGCCAAGCACGCTCGCCGCGCCGCCCATGTCGTATTTCATCTCGTCCATGCCCGCGGGCTGCTTGAGCGAAATGCCGCCCGCATCGAACGTGATGCCCTTGCCCACGAGCACCACCGGCGCCTGCGTGCGCGCGGCGCCTTCGTAGTGCAGCTCGATGAACCGCAGCGGCTCGCTCGAGCCCTGCGCCACCGCCATGAGCGCGCCCATGCCAAGCCTGGCCACCTGCGCGGGGCCGTGTACCTTGCAGCGCACGCGCGGCAGGCGTGCGAGCGACCGCGCGGCCTCGCCCAGCAGCGTCGGCGTTGCGTGGTTGGCCGGGCGGTTGGCCCATTCGCGCGCAAATTCGACACCCGCGACCACAGCCACGGCGGTATCGAACGCGCCCCGCACAGGCCTGGCCTGCGGCACGCCGAGCACCACGCGCTTGAGCGACCGCGGCTCGGGCTTGCTCTTGGTCGTGGTGTAGACGTAGCTGGCCTCGGAGAGCGCCTGCACCGCGGCGCCCACCGCCTGCGGCGGCGCCTCGCTGGCGAAGACCAGCGCCAGTTGCGCAACGCCCGCGCTTTTGAGCAGCGGCGCGAGCGCGAGCACCGCCTTGCGCACCGAGGCCGCGCCGCCATCGCCCACGCCCAGCAGCACGACGCGGCGCGCGGTCACGCCCGGCGGCGCATAGCACTGCAGCGACGCGCCGGGCGTGCGCTTGCAGTCCCCGCGCTGCAGCGCCATGGCCGCGAGCGCGGAGAGCGCGTCCTGCCCCGGTGCGAAGTCCTCGCCCACGCACAGCACGAGCAGATCGCAGCGCACGGCGCGCGCAGCCGCGAGCGTGAGCGTTTTCAGTTCAAAATCCACGGTAGGTACCCCCTTGCAACCCATGTTATTCGATTCATCCATCCGCAAGGAGCTCGCGCGCAGCTTCGGCGCCACCCTTGTCGTGCTCGCGACGGTGGTGATGACCATCATGCTCGTGCGCACGCTGGGCCAGGCGTCGCGCGGCAGCGTCGACCCGTCGGACGTGCTGCTCGTCATGGGCTACACCGTGCTCGGGCAGCTTTCCACGATCCTGAGCCTGAGCCTGTTCGTCGCGGTGGTGAGCACGCTCTCGCGCATGTACCGCGACAGCGAGATGGTGATCTGGCTGGGCGCGGGGCGCGGCCTGATGAGTGCGCTCGCGCCGCTGCTGCGCTTTGCCTGGCCGGTGGTGCTTGCCGTCGGCGCGCTCTCGCTCGTGGTCTGGCCCTGGGCCAACCAGCAGATCGACGAGCTCAAGGTGCGCTACGAGCAGCGCAGCGACATCGACCGCATCGCGCCCGGCGAATTCCAGGAAACCGCGGGCGGCTCGCGCGTGTTCTTCATCGACAAGGACACGCCCGACGCCAACGTGGCAAGCAAGGTCTTCGTTGCCACCACCGCGCCCGACCGCGAGACCGTGACCTCCGCGCAAAGCGCGCGCCTGGAGACACAGGATGGTCAGCGGGTGGCGCTGCTGAGCCAAGGCGAGCGGCTGGAGATCCTCTTGAACGACCAGGGACTGCGCGTCAGCGAATTTGCCGAATACGGCACGCGGGTGGGCACGGCAAGCGTCGCCGAGCGCGACGCCGCGTCGATCAAGACCATCACCACGCCGGCGCTGCTCGCAAGCGACGCGCCGGTGCTGCGCGCGGAGCTCGGCTGGCGCCTGGGGCTCGCGTTCGCGGTGCTCAACCTCATCGTGCTCGGGCTGGCGGTTGCGGTGGTGCAGCCGCGGGCGGCGCACAGCGCGAGCCTGATGTTCGCGCTGCTGGCCTTCATGGCCTACTACAACCTGATGAACGTGGGCCAGAGCTGGGTCGCGGCGGGGCGCGTGGGGCTCGTGCCCATGATGCTCGCGCTGCACGGCGGCATGCTCGTGCTCGGCCTGCTCGTGCTCACCGCGCGCCACAACAACTGGAGCCTGCGCCCGCTGCTCACGCGCCGGTCCTCGCCATGAAGACCCTGCGCCGCTACCTCTACCGCGAAATTCTCTACAGCGTGGCGTTCGCGACGCTGGCCTTCGTCGCGCTGCTGTTCTTCTTCGACATGGTCGACGAGTTGCGCGGCGTCGGCGCGGGCGGCAACTACCCGCTGTCCAGCGCGCTGCTGTACGTGCTGCTGCGCCAGCCCCAGCACGTGTACGAGCTGCTGCCGATCACGGTGCTGATCGGCACCATCTTCGTGATGGCGCGTCTGGCGCAGAACTCCGAGTTCACCATCCTGCGTACCAGCGGCCTGGGGCCGGGGCGCGCGCTGGGCACGGTGCTGCTGCTGGGCGTGGGCTTTGCCATCGTCACCTTCGCGGTGGGGGACTATGTCGCGCCCCTGAGCGAACGCGCCGCGCAGTTCGTCAAGGTGCGCCAAGTGGGCCCACTCACGCTGGGCGCCACCGGCGCCTGGCTCAAGGAGCAGCAGGGCGGGCACTCGTACGCCGTCAACGTGCGCGTGCTCGAAACCGGCGGCGTGATGCGCGGCGTGCGCATCTTCGAGTTCGACGCCGCCGGCCAGGTGCTGTCCACGACGCACGCGCAGCAAGGCGAGATCGACGCGGACGGGCAGGGCTGGCGCCTCACGCAGGTTCAGCGCAACGTCTTCAGTGACATCGACACCGACCAGGCGCGCGTGCAGCGCGTCACCGAAGCCGAGTGGCACTGGCCCACGCAGATCACGTCGGGCATGGTCTCGGCGTCGCTGCTCAACCCGGACAAGATGGCCACGCTCGACCTTTTTCGCTACGTGCGCCACCTGGAGGCCAACGGGCAATCCGCGCAGCGCTACGAAATCGAGCTCTGGCGCAAGGTGTTCTACCCGCTCTCGTGCCTCGTGATGGTGGTGCTCTCGCTGCCGTTCGCCTACCTGCACTTTCGCGGCGGCGGCATCGCGGGCTACGTCTTTGGCGGTGTCATGGCGGGGATCAGCTTCTTCCTGCTCAACAACGTGTTCGGCTTCGCGGGCAACCTGCAGAACTGGTCGCCGTGGCTCAGCGCGGCGGCGCCGGGCCTCATCTATTCCGTGCTCTCGCTGGGCGCGCTGGGCTGGCTGGTATTCCGGCACTGAAACGCGCGGCGCTGCCGAACCGCAGCATAATGCAGGCTTTCTTTAGACACGTTCGGTTATGAACCTGCACCAATTCCGCTTCGTCCAGGAAGCCGCGCGGCGCCAGCTCAATCTGACCGAAGCAGCCAAGGCGCTGCACACCTCGCAGCCGGGGGTGTCCAAGGCCATCCTGGAGCTCGAAGACGAACTGGGCGTGGACATCTTCGCGCGCCACGGCAAGCGCCTGAAGCGCATCACCGAACCGGGCCAGCACGTGCTCAAGAGCGTCGAGCTCATCATGCGCGAGGTCGGCAACCTCAAACGCATCGGCGAGCAGTTCAGCGCCGAGGACAGCGGCACGCTCTCCATCGCCACCACGCACACGCAGGCGCGCTACGTGCTGCCGCCGGCCGTGGCCAAGCTGCGCGAGCAATACCCCAAGGTGAACGTGAGCCTGCACCAGGCCAAGCCCGACGAAGTGGCCCGCATGGTGCTCGACGAGACCGCCGAGATCGGCATGGCCACCGAGTCGCTGGCCGACTACCCCGAGCTCGTCACCCTGCCCTGCTACGAATGGCAGCACGTGCTGGTGCTGCCCGCCACGCACCCGCTGGCGAAGAAGGAACGCATCGACATCGACGATCTGGCGCACGAGGCGCTCGTCACCTACCACCCCTCGTTCACCGGCCGCAGCCGCATCGACCACGCATTCGCCGCGCGCAGGCTGCAGCCGCGCATCGTGCTTGAGGCGATGGATTCGGACATCATCAAGACCTACGTGCGTCTGGGGCTGGGCGTGGGCATCGTGGCCGAAATGGCCACGCGCGAGGGCCTGCCGCAGGACCTCGTCAGCCGCCCCGTCGCCCACCTCTTCGGCCACAGCGTGGCGCGCGTGGCCTTCAAGCGCGGCGCGTGGCTGCGCCATTTCGTCTACCGCCTGGCCGAACTCACGAGCGACCGGCTCAACCGCGAACTGATCGAGCGCGCGATGGCCGGGCGCGCCGAGGACTGGGACCTCTGAACGCCATGACCACTCCGTCATTCCCGAGCCGGCTGCCCAGCGTGGGCACCACGATCTTCACCATCATGTCCGCGCTGGCGGTGGAACACCGCGCGGTCAATCTCGGCCAGGGCTTCCCGGACTTCGCCTGCGACAGCGCGCTCACCGCCGCGGTGAACCGCGCGATGCAGGCGGGGCAAAACCAGTACCCGCCGATGGCCGGCGTGCGCGCGCTGCGCGAGGTGGTGAGCCGCAAGACCGAGGCGCTGTACGGCCACCACTACGACGTGGACGCCGAGGTGACGATCACCGCGGGCGCCACGCAGGCCATCCTCACCGCGATCCTGGCCTGCGTGCACCCGGGCGACGAAGTCATCGTGCTCGACCCCTGCTACGACAGCTACCTGCCCAACATCGCGCTCGCGGGCGGCGTGGCGGTGCACGTGCCGCTCACGCCGCACACCTTCCGGCCCGACGTGGCAAAAATTGCCGCCGCCATCACGCCGCGCACGCGCCTCGTCATCGTCAACACGCCGCACAACCCCAGCGCCAGCGTCTGGACGGCGCAGGACATGCGCGCGCTCGAAGAGCTGCTCGCGCCCACCAACGTGCTGCTGCTCTCAGACGAGGTCTATGAGCACATGGTGTACGACGGGGCGCCACACCAGAGCGCCGCGCGCTTTCCCGGCCTGGCCGAGCGCGCCTTCGTCGTGTCGAGCTTCGGCAAGACGCTGCACGTCACGGGCTGGAAGATCGGCTCGGTCTGCGCCCCGGCCGCGCTCACGGCGGAATTTCGCAAGGTGCACCAGTTCAACGTCTTCAGCGTGAACACGCCCATGCAGCACGGCATTGCCGAGTACATGGCGAGCCCCGCAAGCTACAACACCCTGAGCGCCTTCTACCAGGCCAGGCGCGACCTGTTTCGCGAGGGGCTCGCGGGCTCGCGCCTCAAGCTCCTGCCGTCGTCAGGCAGCTTCTTTCAGTGCGTGGACATCTCCGCCGTGAGCGAGCTGGGCGACGCCGCGTTCTGCCAGTGGCTCACGCGCGAGATCGGCGTCGCGGCCATCCCGCTTTCGGCCTTCTACGCCGACGGGTTTGACCAGCACGTGGTGCGCTTTTGTTTTGCCAAGCGTGAGGAGACGCTGCGCGCTGCGCTCGCACGCCTGCAAAAGCTATGAAATAGATAGCTGTCAGCGCTTGCCAGACAAGCGCCAAGCCGTCACGGCGTCGGAAAAACCACCACCGGCCCGGTGGGCTTGCTCCCCGGAGGGAGGTACTGCGGCGCCGGCTTGCCAGCGGGCCCGAGCGAGGCAATGAAACGATACACCGCCTTGAGGTCATCTTCGTGCATGTGGTGCAGGCTGGGTGCGGGCATGGGCGGACGCATCTCGGAGTGCGCCCGCTTGATCCAGTCCTGCTGCGTCATGTTCGACACCAGCAGGCGCAAATTGCTCGCGTAGGTGATGCCCCAGGGGCCGCTGAAACCCACGCTGTCGCCCACCAGCCAGTCCTTTTCCGGCAGCTTGCCACCCGATACGGCAAACCCTGGCGTATGGCAGTCATTGCATCCGCCGATCATGACCAGATAGCGCCCGCGCTCCAGCGCCTGCGAACTGCCGGCGCGCTGCTTGCCTGCCGCGGACGTGGATTGCGCCTGCACGCCGGCGGACGTCGTCGCGACCGCCAGCGCGACAACCATGGCCTGAGCGACGCGACCGGAAACACCCAAGGATCTCATCATCATCAATCTCCAAAAACCGAACTGTGAGCCGATCTGCTCGACCCGACAAGAGAAACAACACGCCGCTGCCCTGTCGCGGGCGCGGCAACCTCAGGCGCAGGGTCAAAAACACCAATGTGCTCGACGCCCTCACCTTCATTGACCATGTGGTGACCCGAGGGGGCGGCAGCAGAAAATGAAGGATCAACAGACATGAAACGGACATGCGGCAGTAAGGCAAGTCCGCGATCTTCGCGACGAGTCGGCGCTGGCGGCAGACCCCTATTTGGGTAGTACCCTTTTAGGGGGGAAGCGTCAGGAACCCCGCAGGTCTGCGCCTGGCGCCCCGCAAGCCGTGGGCCGAGGCGCCCGGTAGGGCCGCAATTCTTCCGGGTGCTGACGCAGATACAGCAGCAGGCTGCGGCGCTTCTCGGGGCCACGTGTTGCACTTTCTTCGCCCACCGCAGCCGCTTCATCAAACAGGCTGGGCATGGCCGCCAACGCGCGCTGGTGTACCGAGCGCCACAACTTCTTGAGCCCGTGCAGCGAGATGCCCAGCTCGTCGCTCATCTCGGCGTCGCTGAGCTGCGTGACCGCCAGGCGCAGCATCCGGCGCTCGGCCGCGGTGAAGCCGAAACGCGGCGGCGTGAACTGAAACGCGTTGCGCACGGGGGCGCCGGGCAACAAGCCTGCCGCCTCCTGCCGCGTCAGGCCATAGAGCTCGGGCACGCCCTTGCACGCGCGCGCCGTACGCGCACGAAAGCCCATGCTCTGCAGATACGCCACCTGCTGCTCCAAGCCTTCCTGGTACAGACACTCCAGCCGGTAGCCGGCGTGCGTGTGGCGAAACAGCGTCATCGCCACATCCAGCATCTGCAGGGTGTCCGGATGGCCCAGGTCATCCAGCACCTGGTGGTAGTGCAGCACGAGAAACGCCACCTTGCCCTCGCCGCTCATGCGCGCCAGTTCGCTGTCCGTGGGCAACGGGTAGTTCCCGTTCAGCAGGTCGGCATACACCAGGGCGGGGGCAAACGGTGGCGGCTCACGCTGCAGCCGCTCGCGCCAGGCATCGCCCAGCGCAATCGAAACCCCCAGGCCCACAAGTCGCTGTCCGGCAGGACAGGCCAGGTCCTCGATCACATCGGCATTGAAGCCGCTGTGGCCCAGCAACCGGGTCCAGACCTTGGGCAGCGCGGCCCGTTGCCCGGGCGTCAGAGGAAGCCAGGGCGGCACCAGAGCGAGCGCTTCGGCCAGATCCGCGTGGCGCAGGATGCGGCCATGCAGCCGCCGACCTGAACCGTCAAGCATGGGGCGCAACTGCGTGTGTCGGCACGCCTGCGGATGTCAGAACGCGGGGCATCACAGCAACACGATGTCGTATTGATCCGGCCCGAGCGCGTTTTCCGCCTGCAGCGAGATCGGCTTGCCGATGAAGTCCGACAGGCCCGCCAGGTGCTGGCTTTCTTCGTCCAGAAACAGCTCCACTACCTTGGGCGCAGCGATCACGCGAAACTCCTTGGGGTTGAACTGGCGCGCCTCGCGCAGCACCTCGCGCAGGATGTCGTAGCAGACGCTGCGCGCGGTCTTGACCTCGCCCACGCCGTGGCAGGTGGGGCACGGCTCGCACAGCATGTGCGCGAGCGATTCGCGCGTGCGCTTGCGCGTCATCTCGACGAGACCGAGCGCGGAAAAGCCGCCGACGACGGTCTTCACGCGGTCGCGCGCGAGCTGCTTGCGGAATTCCGCAAGCACCGCCTCCTGGTGGTCGGCGCGCGCCATGTCGATGAAGTCGACCACCACGATGCCGCCCAGGTTGCGCAGCCGCAGCTGGCGCGCGATCGTGCCCGCGGCTTCGAGGTTGGTCTTGAAGATGGTTTCGTCGAAGTTGCGCGCGCCCACGTAGCCGCCGGTGTTCACGTCGATGGTGGTGAGCGCCTCGGTCTGGTCGACGATGAGGTAGCCGCCCGATTTGAGTTCCACCCGGCGGCCGAGCGCCCGCGCGATCTCCTCGTCGATGCCGAACAGATCGAAGATCGGCCGCTCGCCCCTGTAGAGCTGCAGCCGTTCCACTGCCTTGGGCATGTACTCGCGCCCATAGGCCTGCAGCGCCGCGAACTGCTCGCGCGAATCGATGCGCACCGAACCCGTCTGCTCGCCCACGAGGTCACGCAGCACGCGCTGCAGCAGGCTCAGGTCCTGGTGCAGCAGCGACGTCGCGGGCAGGCGCTGCGCCCCTGCGCGGATGCTCGCCCAGGTCTTGCGCAGGTAGGCAATGTCGTCGGCCAGCTCCGCATCGCTGGCGTCTTCGCCGTTGGTGCGCAGGATGAAGCCGCCACCACCGCCGCTCGCCTTGTCGCCCACCAGCGCCACCAGGCGCGCGCGCAGGGCATCGCGCTCCGCCTGCGCAATCTTCTGCGATACGCCCACATGCTCGTCCTGCGGCAAAAAGACCAGCAGGCGGCCGGCCACGCTCACCTGCGTGGACAGGCGCGCGCCCTTGGTGCCGATCGGGTCCTTGATGACCTGCACCATCAGCGGCTGGCCCTCGAAGATCTGCTTTTCGATCGGCAGTTGCGGCTCGTTCTTGCGCGGCGGCGCGTCGCCGTTGTCGTGGCGCTGCCAGACGTCTGCCACATGCAGGAAGGCCGCGCGCTCCAGGCCGATGTCCACGAATGCCGACTGCATGCCCGGCAGCACGCGCGAGACCTTGCCCAAATAGATGTTGCCCACCAGGCCGCGCTCCAGCGTGCGCTCGACGTGCAGCTCCTGCACCGCGCCGTTTTCCACCACCGCGACGCGCGTCTCCTGCGGGGACCAGTTGATGAGGATGTCGTTTTGCATGTCGTTGCCGTCTCGCGTGGGCCATCATGCATCAAGCGGCAAACATTCCTGCGGCGCGCAGCAACTGCGCCAGTTCATAGAGCGGCAGGCCCATGATGCCGCTGTAGCTGCCGCTGATGCGCTGCACGTGCTGCGCGGCCGCGCCCTGGATCGCGTAGGCCCCCGCCTTGCCCATGGGCTCGCCGCTTGCGACATAGGCCGCGATCTGCGCCGCCGTCATGGGCGCAAAGCGCACGCGCGAGGTGCTGAGCGCGCACAGCCTGCGCTGGCCATCCACCTGCAGCGCCAGCGCCGTGTGCACGCGGTGCTCGCGCCCCGCAAGCTCGGCGAGCATGCGCGTCGCGTCTTGCGCATCCAGCGGTTTGCCAAGCACGACACGGCCCAGCGCCACCGTGGTGTCGGCGCAGAGGATGGGCGCGGGCGGCAGCGTGCGCCGCGCCCGGCGCGCCACGGCCAGGTCAAGCTTCAGGCCGGTGACGCGCTGCACGTAGCGGCTCGGCGCCTCGCCGGGCAGCACCGCCTCGATGGCCTCGGCGTCTTCCGGCACGTCGCCGGAAGTGTTGGGCAGCAGCAGTTCGTGGCGCACCCCCAGCTGCGCGAGCAGCTCGTGCCGACGCGGGCTCTGGGAGGCAAGGTAGAGAAAATCAGCCATGGCGCATTGTCGGGCAGGCCCATGCAGTCGCGCGCCGCTACGCCAACGCACTATGATTTTCAGGCCCAGACACTTATTCGGAGACACTTTCATGCAACGACGTCAACTCCTCGCGGCCGGTCTCGCCACCGCCGCCCTGCCCTCGCTCGGCCTTGCGCAGGCACTTGAAAAAACCAAGGTGACGATCGCGGTCGGCGGCAAGAACCTGTTCTATTACCTGCCGCTCACCATCGCCGAGCAGATGGGCTACTTCAAGAACGAAGGGCTGGACGTGACCATCGTCGACTTCGCCGGCGGTTCCAAGGCGCTGCAGGCGGTGGTGGGCGGCAGCGCTGACGTGGTTTCGGGCGCGTTCGAGCACACCATCGCGATGCAGCTCAAGGGCCAGCCCATGCGCGCCTTCGTGCTGCAGGGCGCGGCGCCGCAGATCGTGCTGGGCATCAACCCCAAGACCCTGCCCAACTACAAGAGCATTGCTGACCTCAAGGGCAAGAAGATCGGCGTGACCGCGCCCGGCAGCTCCACCAACATCGTGGCCAACTACGTGCTCGCCAAGGGCGGGCTCAAGCCCAGCGACGTGAGCTTCGTCGGCGTGGGCGCGGGCAATGGCGCGGTGGCAGCGATCCGCTCGGGCCAGATCGACGCCATGTCCAACCTCGATCCGGTGATCACGCTGCTGGTGCGCTCGGGCGACCTGAAGATCATCTCGGACACGCGCAAGCCCGACGAGGCGGAAAAGGTCTTCGGCGGCCCCATGCCCGCCGCCTGCCTGTACGCGCCCCAGCCCTTCCTGGACAGGAACCCGCACACCGCGCAGGCGCTGGCCAACGCCATCGTGCGCGCCGACAAATGGATCCAGCGCGCGGGCGGTGGCGACGTGATCAAGATCGTGCCGGAAAGCTACCTGCTGGGTGACCGCGCGGTCTACATCGACGGCTTCCTCGCGGCGCAGCAGGCGCTCTCGCACGACGGCCTCTTTCCCGCCAAGGGCCCGCAGACGGCCTACCGCGCACTCGCCAGCATCGACCCCAAGGTCGCGGCGGCCCAGGTGGACCTGAACGCGCTCTACACCAACGAGTTCGCGAAGAAGGCCGACGCCAGATACCCCAAGGGTTGATGCCGCATGAACGCACCCGCGATCGCCTTGCAGGGCGTGGCCTGCACCTTCGTGAGCAAGGAGCACCCCGGGCAGCGCTACACCGCCGTGCAGGGCGTGGATCTCACCGTCGGCGCGGGTGAGTTCGTCAGCGTCGTCGGCCCCACGGGCTGCGGCAAGAGCACGCTGCTGAACGTCGCGGCCGGGCTGCTGGAGCCCAGCGAAGGCAGCGTGCGCATCTTCGGCGAGCCGCTGGCGGGCACCAACCGGCGCGCAGGCTACATGTTCCAGGCGGAAAGCCTGATGCCCTGGCGCACGGCGCTGGCCAACGTGATGGCGGGGTTGCAGTTCCGTGGCGTGGTCGACGCCGAGGCGCGCGCGCGGGCGCAGGAATGGCTGGCGCGCGTGGGCCTGGCCGAGTTCGGCGACCGCTACCCGCACCAGATGAGCGGCGGCATGAGAAAGCGCGCCAGCCTGGCGCAGACACTGGTGCTCGACCCCGACATCATCCTCATGGACGAGCCGTTTTCCGCGCTCGACATCCAGACGCGCCAGCTCATGGAAAACGAGGTGCTCTCGCTCTGGCACGCGAAGAAGAAGGCCGTGCTCTTCATCACGCACGATCTGGACGAAGCCATCGCCATGAGCGACCGCGTGGTGGTGATGAGCGCGGGCCCGGCCTCGCACCCCATGGGCGAATTCACCATCGACCTGCCGCGCCCGCGCGACGTGGCCGAGGTCAAGACCCAGCCGCGCTTCCTGGAGCTGCACGCCGCCATCTGGGGCGAGCTGCGGGGCGAAGTGCTCAAGGGCTACGCCCAGCAACTGAAGAAGGCCTGAACGCACATGTGGAACTGGATCAAACCGCGCCCCGCCACGCTGCGCCTGTGGCAACTGGGCCTCTTGGTGCTGCTCTTCGTGTTCTGGCACGTGATGACCAGGCCGGGGCTGATCCCGCCCTTCATGTTCGACAACGACAGGCAGGCCGCCTTCTTCTTCGGCGAGCCGATCAGGATCTTCGGCGTGATCCGCGACTGGTTCTTCACCGATGCCGACATTTACCGGCACCTGTGGGTGACGCTGGCCGAGACCGTGATGGCCTTTGCGATCGGCGCCGTCGGGGGGCTGGCGGGCGGGCTGTGGCTCGCGCTCTCGCCGATGGCGTCGGCCATCCTCGACCCCTACATCAAGGCGATGAATGCGATGCCGCGCATCATTCTCGCGCCCATCTTCGCGGTGTGGTTCGGGCTGGGCATGGGCTCCAAGGTGGCGCTGGGCGTCACGCTCGTGTTCTTCATCGTCTTCTTCAACGTCTACCAGGGCGTCAAGGAAGTGAGCCCCGTGGTGCTCGCCAGCGCCCGCATGCTGGGCGCCAGCAGCCGCCAGCTGCTGCGCCACGTCTACCTGCCCAGCGCCACGAGCTGGGTCTTCAGCTCGCTGCACACCAGCGTGGGCCTGGCCTTCGTCGGTGCGGTCGTCGGCGAATACCTCGGGTCGAGCCAAGGCGTGGGCTACCTCATCCTGCAGGCCGAGGGGAGCTTCGACATCAACACCGTGATGGCTGGCATCCTCGTGCTCACTGCGTTCGCGCTCGTGCTCGACGAGATGGTGGGCGCGATCGAAAAGCGCCTGATGGTCTGGCAGCCCAAGGCGGGCGAGACCGAAAAGCTCTGACACCTATTCCCTGTGGTAGGGGTGCCCCACGTTGATCGACCAGGCGCGGTAGAGCTGCTCGATCAGCAGCACGCGCACCATGGCGTGCGGCAGCGTCAGGTCCGACAGACGGATGCGCTCGTGCGCGTCTGCGAGCAACGATGGGTCGAGTCCATCGGGCCCGCCGATGATGAGCGCCACGTCGTCGCCCGCCAGTTGCCAGTCCTTGAGCCGCGCGGCGAGCGCCTGCGTCGTGAGGCGCGTGCCATGCTCGTCCAGCGCCACGCGGTGCGTGCCGCGCGCGAGCTGCGCCTCGATGCGCTCGCGCTCGGCGGCATGCAGGGTCTGCAGCGATTTGGAGCCACGCGGCTCGGTCTTGACGGCCTTGAGCTCGACCTTGAGCTCGGGCGGGAAGCGCTTGGCGTAATCGTCCCACGCGGTGCGCGCCCAGTCGGGCACGCGCTGGCCGACGGCCACGATGCTCAGCCGCATGAGCGATATGCCTGTCTCTAGGCCTTGCGGCTGGACGCTTTTCTGGTCGGAGCCTGCTTGGCGGACGTGCGACGCACGGCCGCCTTCTTGGTCGTGGGCTCGTTCACGCGCACGGTCTTGACGGGCGCGGTCTTCCTGGCAGGCGCCTTGCGCGGGGTGGCGGCCTGCTTCGCGGCAGGGGCCTTTCTGGCTACCGCCTTCTTCGCCGCTGCCTTGCCGGCAGCGGTCCTGGGGGCCGCTTTCCTGGCGGTCTTTTTGGCCGCCGGCTTGCGCGCGGGCGCGGCGCCCTCGTCAGGCGGCGCGGTCAGCGAACGCGGCTTGGCGGCGCCCAGCTTCATGCGCACGGGCTTTTCGCCCCAGATCTCCTCGAGCCGGTAGTACTGGCGGATCGCGGGCTGCATGATGTGGCACACCGCCGCGCCGCAATCGACGACGATCCACTCGCCGTTGTCCTCGCCCTCGCTGCGCGGCTTGGCAAAGCCCGCATCGCGCACCGCGTCGCGCACGCTCGCGGCCAGCGCCTTGGTCTGGCGGTTGGAGTTGCCGGTGGCGACGATCACGCGCTCGAACAGCGGCGAGAGGTGCTCGGTGTCGTACACGCGGATGTCCACCGCTTTCACATCTTCCAGCCCGTCCACGACGGCCCGCTGCAGTTGGGTGAGGGATTTTTTCGCGGCGGCGTCGGTGGTGGGGGCAGTGGTCATCGGATGCGGTAGGAATGGGTGGAGGGATGTGCGCAGTGTCGGGGATTTGGTGTTGGAACTCAAATCAGGCCCTAGCGCTTGTATGGCAAGCGCGGGCAGCTATCAAATCCATGAACGCGGCTTGAGATAGTAACTGGTCAGGCGCTCTTCGGGCGAACCCGGCTCGACCTGCCGCTGGTAGCTCCAGGCCGCCAGCGGTGGCATCGACAGCAAAATCGATTCGGTGCGCCCACCCGACTGCAGGCCAAAGTGCGTGCCGCGGTCCCAGACGAGGTTGAACTCCACGTAGCGCCCGCGCCGGTAAAGCTGAAAGGCCCGCTCGCGCTCGTCCCAGGGCATGTTCTTGCGCCGCTCCACGATGGGCAGGTAGGCCGTGAGGAAGGCGTCACCCACGCTCTGCAGCATCGCAAAGCCCTGTTCGAAACCGAGTTCGGCGAAGTCGTCGAAGAAGATGCCGCCGATGCCGCGCTGCTCATTGCGGTGCTTGTTGCAGAAGTACTCGTCGCACCAGGTCTTGAAGCGCGGGTAGAGCTGCTCGCCGAACGGCGCGAGCGCGTCGCGGCAGACGCGGTGAAAGTGCACCGCGTCTTCGTCGAAACCATAGTACGGCGTCAAATCCATGCCGCCGCCGAACCAGCACACCGGCGTCTGCCCCGGCTGGCCCGCGGCGATCATGCGCACGTTCATGTGCACCGTGGGCACATAGGGATTGCGCGGGTGAAAGACGAGCGAGACGCCCATGGCCTCGAACGGCGCGCCGGCCAGCTCGGGGCGGTGCTGCGTGGCCGAGGGCGGGAGCTTGCCGCCGCTCACGTCGGAAAAACCGCAGCCCGCGCGCTCGAACACCAGGCCACCTTCGATGATGCGCGTGATGCCGTTGCCCTGCAGCGGCTCGCCGGGGGCCTTCTCCCACGCGTCGCTGAGCGCGCGCGCGCCGCCCACGCCCTCCACTTCCTGGAGCGCATTCATGATGCGCGCCTGCAGCCCCACGAGGTAGCTGCGCACCGGCTGCACGGTGCCCGCCGGGTTCAATGGACTCATTTGATCGCCCTGTATCCGATGTCGTTGCGGTATTGCGCGCCGTCGAAGTGGATGCCGTGCACCACCTCGTAGGCGCGCTGCTGCGCCAGGCGCACGCTGTCGGCCAAGGCCGTCACGCACAGCACGCGCCCACCCGTGACCCGCAGTGTGCCGTCTTCAAGCCGCGTGCCCGCGTGAAAGACCATGGCGTCGTCCTGCTCGGGGGCGACGCCGGTGATCGCGTCGCCCTTGCGCGGGCTCTCGGGGTAGCCGTGCGCGGCCATCACCACGCCCAGGGCCGTGCGCCGGTCCCACTGCGGCTCCACGCCGTCGAGCTTGCCGTCCACGGCCGCGTTGATGAGGTCCACGAGGTCGCTCTTCAGGCGCATGAGGATGGGCTGCGTCTCGGGGTCGCCCATGCGGCAGTTGAATTCGAGCACCTTGATCTGCCCCCTGGCGTCGATCATCAGCCCGGCGTAGAGGAACCCGACATAGGGAATGCCGTCCTTTTCCATGCCGCGCACCGCGGGCAGGATGACTTCGCGCATGGCGCGCGCATGCACGTCGGCCGTGACCACGGGCGCGGGCGAGTACGCGCCCATGCCACCGGTATTGGGGCCGGTGTCGCCATCCTTCAGTCGCTTGTGGTCCTGGCTCGTGGCCAGCGCGGCGACGTGGCGCCCGTCCGAGAGCACGATGAAGCTCGCCTCCTCGCCGTCGAGGAACTGCTCGATCACCACGCGCGCGACGCCTTCGTCGGCGCCGCCGTAGACGTTGTCCACGAGCATCGCATCGACCGCGGCGTGCGCCTCCTGCACGGTCTGCGCCACGACCACGCCCTTGCCCGCCGCCAGGCCATCGGCCTTGACGACGATGGGTGCGCCCAGGCGGTCGATGAACGCGTGCGCCGCCAACGGGTCGGTGAAGGTGTCGTAGTCGGCCGTCGGTATGCCGTGGCGGCGCATGAAGGCCTTGGAAAACGCCTTGGAACTTTCAAGCTGCGCGGCGGCCTGCGTCGGGCCGAAGATGCGCAGCCCGAGCGCGCGAAACGCATCGACCACGCCGGCGGCCAGCGGCGCCTCGGGGCCCACCACGGTGAGGCCGATCCTGTTTTCCTGCGCCCACGCGGCAAGCTGCTGCACGTCGGTGATGGGCAGGTTTTCCAGGCGCGGCGAGAGCGCCGTGCCGCCATTGCCGGGCGCGACGTAGACCCTGCTTGCCTTGGGCGACTGCACCAGCTTCCAGGCCAGCGCGTGCTCGCGCCCGCCGCCGCCTATCACGAGGATTTTCATACCGGCCTTCAAGCGTGGTGTGGCGCGCGGGCGCATCAAAGCGCGGCGTTGTGGTAGACGTCCTGCACATCGTCCAGGTCTTCGATCATGTCCAGGAGCTTCTGCATGCGCTCGGCGTCCTCGCCCGCGAGCTCGATCGTGTTTTCGGCGCGCATCGTCACCTCGGCCACCTCGGGGGTGAAGCCCGCCGCTTCCAGCGCCTGCTTGACGGCCTCGAACGCGCCGGGCTCGGTCAGCACCTCGATCGCGCCCTCCTCGTCGGCGATGACGTCATCGGCGCCGGCCTCCAGCGCCACCTCCATCACCTTCTCCTCGTCCGCGCCGGGCGCGAAGACGAGCTGCCCGCAGTGCTTGAACTGGAACGCCACCGACCCTTCGGTGCCCAGGTTGCCGCCGTACTTGCTGAAGACGTGGCGCATGTCGGCCACGGTGCGCACGCGGTTGTCGGTCATGGTGTCCACGATGATCGCTGCCCCGGCGATGCCGTAGCCCTCGTAGCGGATTTCCTCGTAGGTGACGCCATCCAGGTTGCCCGTGGCCTTGTCGATGTTGCGCTTGATGGTGTCGGCGGGCATGTTGGCCGCCTTGGCCTTGTCGATGGCCAGGCGCAGGCGCGGGTTGGCCGTGGGGTCGCCCCCGCCGGTACGCGCGGCCACCATGATCTCGCGCACCACCCGGGTCCAGATGCGCTGGCGCTTTTCATCCTGGCGCCCCTTGCGGTGCTGGATGTTGGCCCATTTGCTGTGTCCTGCCACGA
>JAIXLP010000010.1:155851-176952 GCA_026954015.1 Burkholderiales bacterium
TCCTGGCGCCCCTTGCGGTGCTGGATGTTGGCCCATTTGCTGTGTCCTGCCACGAAACGTTCCTTTGATCGACTTTGGTTCCAGGCAACGACAAACAGGTCGCGCCGCATTGCGGTGACTTGTTCAGCGTCGCCATAATCTGCAACCCGCGATTCTACTTTTCGAGCACACCATGGCCGACCCACTCCTGATAGCCCAGAGAGGCGATACCCGCTGCGAACTCCTGCCCGGCCTGGCCAACCGCCACGGCCTGATCACGGGGGCCACCGGCACCGGCAAGACGGTGACGCTGCAGACGCTGGCCGAGCAGTTCTCGCGCATCGGCGTGCCGGTCTTCATGGCCGACGTGAAGGGGGACCTGACCGGCATCAGCCAGAAGGGGCAAATCGGCGACAAGCTGGCCGGTGTGCTCAAGGAGCGCGGCCTGCCGCTGCCCGAGCCCGCCGCCTGCCCTACCACGCTGTGGGACGTGTTCGGCCAGCAGGGCCACCCGGTGCGCGCCACCATCTCGGACATGGGGCCGCTGCTGCTGGCGCGCATGCTGGACCTGAACGACACGCAATCGGGCGTGCTCAACCTCGTCTTCAAGATCGCCGACGACAACGGACTGCTGCTGCTCGACCTCAAGGACCTGCGCGCCATGCTGCAGCACGTGGGCGACAACGCCA
Source organism: Burkholderiales bacterium (assembly GCA_026954015.1). Taxonomy (GTDB): domain Bacteria; phylum Pseudomonadota; class Gammaproteobacteria; order Burkholderiales; family Burkholderiaceae_C; genus Comamonas_C. The sequence goes on from JAIXLP010000010.1 coordinate 156,520, forward strand.
AGGACTTCACCACCAAATACGGCAACATCTCGTCGGCCAGCATCGGCGCGATCCAGCGCGGCCTGATGCAGATCGAGAGCCAGGGCGGCGACCAGTTCTTCGGCGAGCCCATGCTCGACATCGAGGACTTCATGCAGACCGTGGGCGGCCAGGGCGTGATCAACATCCTTGCGGCCGACAAGCTGCTCAACGCCCCGCGCCTGTACGCGAGCTTTCTGCTGTGGCTGCTCTCGGACCTGTTCGAGCGCCTGCCCGAGATCGGCGACCCCGAGAAACCCAAGCTGGTGTTCTTCTTCGACGAGGCGCACCTGCTGTTCGCCGACGCGCCCAAGGTGCTGATCGAGCGCATCGAACTCGTCGTGCGCCTGGTGCGCTCCAAGGGCGTGGGCGTGTACTTCGCCACGCAGAACCCGCTGGACATTCCCGACACCGTGCTCGCGCAGCTGGGCAACCGCGTGCAGCACGCGCTGCGGGCGTTTACCCCGCGCGACCAGAAGGCGGTAAAGGCCACGGCCAGCACCATGCGGCCCAAGGCGGGGCTCGATATCGAAGCCGCCATCACCGAGCTGGCCGTGGGCGAGGCCCTCGTGAGCCTGCTCGACGCCAAGGGACGTCCGAGCGAGACCGAGCGCGTGTACGTGCTGCTGCCCGGCAGCCAGCTCGGCCCCATCACGGCCGAGCAGCGCCAGCTGCTCATCAAGAACTCGCTCGTGGCCGGCACCTACGACACGCCGGTGGACCGCGAATCCGCCTACGAGCTGCTCGCCCAGCGCGGCGCACAGGCCACGTCCGGCAGCGCGCCAGCGCCCGGCGCAGCCGCGGCACCCGCAAGTCAAGGCAGCAGCATGTTCGACGGCATCGGCACGGTGGTGAAGGAGGCGCTCTTCGGCCGCACCGGCCCACGCGGCGGCCAGTACGACGGCCTGGTGCAGAACGTGGTCAAGGGCGAAGCGCGCCGCATGGGCCGCGAGCTGCTGCGCGGTGCGCTCGGCAGCCTGATCGGCGGCAAGCGCCGCTGAGCAGTGCCCTGCGCATGCCCGTGCGCCAACCGGGTCGGGAGCGTCGCACGAATAGTCCCACTTTTGATAGCTGATCGCGCTTTACCGTCGTGCGCAAACACCGTATTCTCGAAGGAACCGATGCAATCTCCGCAATGAACCTGCCCACGCCACCCCTGCCCACGCCCGACGACGTCATCGCCGCCGCACGGTTGCTGGCGGGCGTGGCGCATCGCACGCCCATCCTGCGCTCCACTACGATCGACCGGCTCTTCGGCGCGCGGCTGTACTTCAAGTGCGAAAACCTGCAGCGCACAGGCTCGTTCAAGTTCCGCGGCGCGTACTGCGCGCTCGCGCAGTTCGACGAAGCGCAGCGTGAGCGGGGTGTGCTTGCTGCCGCAGGGGACAACCACGCGCAGGCGGTCGCACTGGCCGCACGCGAGCACGACATCCCGGCGCTGCTCGTGATGCCGCAGGACACCGCCGTCACCACGCTGGAGGCCGCGCGCGGCTATGGCGCGCAGGTCGTCACCTATGACCGCGCGAGCGAAGACCCCGAGCGGCTGGTGCAGCGTCTGGCCGCCGACCGCGGCATGCGCGTCATCCCGGCGGCGGACCACCTCCAGATGATCGCAGGCCACGGCACCGCGACGCTCGAGCTGCTGCAGGAGGTGCCCAGGCTCGACTACCTGTTCGTGCCCGTCGGCAGCGGCGCGCTGCTGGCCGGCAGCCTGCTGGCCGTGCGGGCCGCGCGCAGCGCCTGCGAGCTCTTCGGCGTCGAGCCCGAAGCGGGCGAGCACGCGCGCCAGTCGCTCCAGGCCGGGCGCATCATCACCGTCGGGCAACCGCGCACCATCGCCGATGCGGCGCAGGCCCGCGCCCTGGCGCCACTCGCGTTCGAAGTCATCCGCGCCGCTGCGGCGCCGCGCATGCTCGGCGCGTCGGACCCGCAGCTGCTTGATGCGCTGCGCTTCTTCGCCCAGCGCATGAAGCTCCTGGTGGAGCCGACGGGCGCGCTCGCCTTCGCCGGTGCGCGCGAGGGCGGCATTGACCTGCACGGCAAGCGCGTGGGCATCATCGTGAGCGGCGGCAACGCCGACCTGCCGCGCTACGCCCGTTTCATTTCCGACTGAATCCTGTCACGCCTTCCATGAGCTCCATCCACGTCATCGACCACCCTCTGGTGCAGCACAAACTCACCCTGATGCGCCGCAAGGACGCCAGCACCAACAGCTTTCGCCGCCTGCTGGGCGAGCTCGCAACGCTCATGGCCTACGAGGTCACACGCGACATGCCGCTGCAGGACATCGAAATCGAAACGCCGCTGGAGACCATGACCGGCCACGTGATCGACGGCAAGAAACTCGTGCTCATCTCCATCCTGCGCGCCGGCAACGGCTTTCTCGATGGCATGCTCGACGTGGTGCCCGGCGCGCGCGTCGGCCACATCGGGTTGTACCGCGACCCGAAGACGCTGCAGGCGGTGGAGTACTACTTCAAGATGCCCTCGGGCATGAACGAGCGCGACGTGATCGTTGTCGATCCGATGCTCGCAACCGGCAACTCGGCGAGTGCCGCGCTCACGCGTATCAAGCATCTGCAGCCGCGTTCGATCAAGTTCGTCTGCCTCCTTGCCGCGCCCGAGGGTATCGCCAGGCTGCAGGAGGCCCACCCCGAGGTGCCGATCTACACTGCGGCCGTCGATCGCCAGCTCAACGAGCACGGCTACATCCTGCCGGGTCTGGGCGACGCGGGCGACCGCATCTTCGGCACCAAGTAAGACACACCGCGACTGCACCGCAGGAGGTACACCATGAGCATCCCCGTCGAACTCTCCGATCTCGCGCAGGCCATCACGCGCTACCGCTACGCCTACCTGCTCACCGGCACCGACCACGGCGCGCCGCACGCGGTGGCCGTCTCGCCCGTGCTGCAGGGCGGCGCCCTGCTGATCCAGGGCGTGGGGCGGCGCACCGGCAAGAACCTGCAGTCACGGCCCGAGGTCGGTTTGGTCTGGCCCCCGGCCACGGTCGAGGAATACTCCCTCATCGTCGATGGCAAGGCCAGCGTGGAGGACGGGCAGATCCGCATCCAGCCCACGCGCGCGGTGCTGCACCGCCCCGCGCCCTCGCCCGAGCCCGCCGCACCGGGCGCCTGCGGCTCCGATTGCGTCGAGCTGAGCCTGAAATAAACGGGCCCGCGCGGGGCCTGTCCCGTCGCCCAAGGCCCAGGCCACGGTGGCGCTTCTTTTGGAAATTCAAACCAGATTGGCCTCTAGCGCCCACCCCACAAGCGCCAACAGCTATCTTTTCGATAATTGAATTTCAAGGACGCCCGGCACCTTCCAGTACCTGCACGACACCGCAATTGGCCAGCGCATCGGCGCGCTCGTTGCCAGGGTCGCCCGCGTGGCCCTTGACCCAGTGCCAGCGTATCGTGTGACCCGCGCCGTGCGCGAGCGCATCGAGCCGCTGCCACAGCTCGACGTTCTTCACGGGCTGGCCCGCCGCAGTGCGCCAGCCCTTCTTCTTCCAGCCGTGGATCCACTGCGTGATGCCCTGGCGCACGTACTGGCTGTCCAGGTACAGATCGACCTCGCAGGCGCGCTTGAGCGCGGACAGGCCCTCGATCACCGCCAGCAGCTCCATGCGGTTGTTGGTCGTCTGGCGCTCGCCGCCGCAAAGCTCTTTTTCGTTGGCCCCGTGGCGCAGCAGCACGCCCCAGCCGCCCGGCCCCGGATTGCCCTTGCAGGCACCGTCGGTGTAGATCTCGATACGCTCCAAGCTCACGCTCCCCCTTTGTCCGGCACCGCGCGAACCATCTGCGCGTGCTCGCGTCGCGCCACCGACACGGCCCCGCGCGGAGCGCGCGCCGTACGCCACGCGGGCTCCAGCAGGCGCATGCCCAGCACCCGTTTCGTGGCCACGACCACATACCCCGCACCAAGCACCGACCAGCCGTACGGCCCGATGCGGTCCATCCAGCCCGTGCGATCGAGCCAGCGCGCGCTGCGCATCGCGGGCCGAAAGCACCCGAAGCTCACAGACTCCACCTCCAGGTCGAGCAGCCGCAGCCAGTCACGCAAGCGCCAGGGCGAAAAGAATTCTTCAATCTCGGCCACGAACAGCGGACCGCGCGCGCCCAGGCGCCGATACCAGCGCATGCTGCTCTGGCGCAAGCCCCAGAGGCTCCAAGGGTTCACGCCGCTGATGAGCAACCGCCCCTCGGGCACGAGCACGCGCGCCGCCTCGCGCAGCGCCGCATGCGGGCTCACGCTGAGCTCCAGCGTATGCGGCATGAGCACGAGATCGATGCTGGTGGCCGCAAACGGCAGTTGCACCGCGTCGGCCCACAGCGCGGCGGCGCCCCCTGCATGACCCGCGCCCCCAGGCAGCTCTGCGGCTTCGCTCACCGCCAGCCAGCGGTGCGGCATGCGGTTGGCGCGCAGCCCGGCCAGCTGCGGTATCCCCAGTTGCAGCGCGTTGTAGCCGAAGATGTCCCCCACGAGCTCGTCGTAGCGCTCCTGCTCCCAGGCGAGGAAATACTGCCCCGGTGGCGACTGCAGCCACTGCTCGAAACTTATAATTTTGTCGCTCATGGAACTGCTGCCACTGCCTGCCTTCTCCGACAACTACATCTGGCTGGTGCACGATGGGCATGATGCCCTCGTCGTCGATCCGGGCGATGCAGCGCCAGTGCACCAGGCGCTGCGCAGTCTGCGACTGTCACTGCGCTCGATTCTAGTCACGCACCACCACGGCGATCACGTCGGCGGCGTCGCCGCGCTGCAGGACGCCACGGGCGCGGTGGTCTACGGCCCCGCACGCGAGACCATCCCCGCGCCGTACACCGCGCTCGAGGACGGCGCCCGCATCAACGCATTGGGGCTGACCTTCCAGGTGATCGACGTACCGGGCCACACGGCCGGCCACATCGCCTACTACTGCGCCGACACGGGCATCACGCCACTGCTGTTCTGCGGCGACACACTGTTTTCGGGCGGCTGCGGACGGCTGTTCGAGGGTACGCCCGCGCAGATGCACCACTCGCTCGCAAAGCTGGCAGCCCTGCCGCCCGCAACCCGGGTCTGCTGCGCGCACGAATACACGCTCTCCAACCTGGCATTCGCCCACGCGGTGGAACCCGCCAACGCTGAGCTCGACCGCTACAGCCGCGCATGCCGCGAACTGCGTGCCGCCAACCAGCCCACACTGCCCTCCACGATTGCCACCGAGCTGGCCGTCAACCCCTTCCTGCGCACGCAGATTGCCGCTGTGGCGCAGGCGGCCCATGCACACGACCCGGGCACGGACGCGAACAACCCGATTGCCGTCCTGGCTGCACTGCGCCTATGGAAAAACGAATTCTGATGCACGTGCTGCGCCTGCTCGGCCTCGCGTGCCTGCTGTGGCTCACAGGCTGCGCCAGCACCAACACCGCGACCGCCCCTGGCTCCACCGCACCGTCGGGCGACACGGCAGCGCACACTCCCGAGTACCCCTCCCAGCCCCTGAGCTCGATCACTGCGGGCACCGCCGCGCGCGCGGCGGTGATCGGTATCGACGCCCCCTCGGACCTCTGGGAGCGCATCCGCAACGGCTTCGGCATGCCCGATCTGCAAAGCGACCTCGTGCTCGATCGCGAGCAGTGGTACGCCACGCGACCCGAATACATGCAGCGCATGACGGAGCGCTCGAGCAAATACCTCTTCCACATCGTTGAGGAGCTTGAGCGGCGCAACATGCCGACCGAACTCGCGCTGCTGCCCTACATCGAAAGCGCGTTCAACCCGCAGGCAGTCTCCAGCGCCAAGGCCGCCGGCATGTGGCAATTCATGCCCGCAACAGGCAGCTATTTCGACCTGAAGCAGAACGCCTTCCGCGACGACCGGCGCGACGTGCTCGCCTCCACGCGCGCGGCGCTCGACTACCTGCAGAAGCTGCACGGCATGTTCGGCGACTGGCATCTGGCGCTGGCCGCCTACAACTGGGGCGAGGGCAACGTCGCCCGCGCGATCGCGCGCAACGAAAAGGCCGGGCTGCCCACTGGCTACACCGATCTCACGATGCCGGCCGAAACGCGGCTGTACGTGCCCAAGCTGCAGGCGGTAAAGAACATCGTTGCGCACCCCGAGCGCTTCCACACGGAATTGCCGCTCATCGGCAACCACCCTTATTTCGATACCGTGGACATCACGCGCGACATCGACGTGGCACTCGTCGCGCGCATGGCGGGCGTGAGCGAGAATGACTTTCGCGTACTCAACCCCTCGCTGCACCGCCCCGTCATCCTGGCCGCGGGCATGCCGCAGATCCTGCTGCCCTGGGACAGCGCGCAAACCTTCCGACGCAATTTCGAGGCCTACACCGAAGGGCAGCTCGCCAGCTGGACGGTCTGGACCGTCCCCACCACGATGAGCGTCGCTGCGGCGGCGCAGCGCGTGGGCATCAGTGAAAGCGACCTGCGCAGCGTCAATGCGATCCCGCCGCGCATGATGATCAAGGCCGGCTCGGCGCTCATGGTTCCGCGCAGCGCCGACACGCGCAAGGACGTGCCCGGCCACGTGGCCGACAACGGTCAGATCGCGTTCACACCGGAAATCGTCATCCAGCGCAGCACCCGGCGCGCCGGCAAGCACGACACGGTGGCAAGCGTGGCCCGGCGCTACAAGGTCAAGGTGTCCGACGTGGCGGACTGGAACGACTTGAAGACGACCAGCAGCTTCAAGCGCGGCGAAACCATCGTGCTCTACCTGCCCGTGCGCGCCAGCGCCGCATCCGCCAAGAGCACCTCCGCGCGAACGACATCCGCGCACAGCGCTGCGCCCGCCAAGCACGCAGGCGGCACCAAAAACGCGGCCGCGCCGAAAAAGTCGGCAGCCACGGCAAACAAGCCGAAGACCAAAGCCGCCAAGCCGACGGCCACGGCGAAAAAGCCTGCTCCTGCCGCCAAGAGCAAAAAGCGTTGAGGTGGTCGCGCCACCACAGCCCAGACACGCCTTCCGCCATGAGCACCATCGTCTTCTCGCACGCCAACAGTTTCCCCGCTGGGACCTACCGCGTGCTGTTCAAGTCACTGCAGACACGCGGCTTCGACGTGAGCGCCGTCGAACGCTACGGGCACGACCCCCGCTACCCCGTCACGAACAACTGGCCCCAGCTCGTCCAGCAGCTGGCGGACCACGCACGCGCGCTGCAACAGCGCACCGGCCGGCGGGCCTTTCTCGTCGGGCATTCTCTCGGCGGCTACCTGAGCGTCATGGCCGCGGCGCGCCACCCCGACCTCGCGCAAGGGGTACTGCTCCTGGACTCGCCGCTGGTCGGTGGCTGGAAGGCCGGCGCGGTCAATGTTGCGAAACAGGTGCAGGTGATCGGCTCGCTCACCCCAGGACGCGTCAGCCGGGCGCGCCGCAATACCTGGGACAGCAGGGAACAGGCGTTCGGCTACTTCCGGCACAAGCCGGTATTCGCACGCTGGGACCCTGAAATCCTGCGCGACTATGTGCAATGCGGCCTGGTCGAGCAAGGCGGACGCTACACGCTCGCGTTTGATCGTGCGATCGAAACCCAGATCTACAACACCCTGCCGCACAACCTCGGCCACCTGCTGCGCAGCCACCCCTTGCAGTGCCCGGCCGCATTCATTGGCGGCCGCTCGTCGCACGAGGCCCACCAGGTCGGCATGCACCTGACCCAGCGCGTCACCCAAGGCCGCACGATGATGCTCGACGGCACCCACCTCTTCCCGATGGAGCAACCGCGCGCCACCGCCGCGGCCATCGAAGCGGCGTTGCTCAACCTGCAGTCGATCACGAGCGCGTGAGCACAGGCGGCACTTTCCACGCCGCCGTACCGCAGCCGGGTGACCGGAAAAAGAAAACCCCGCTAGCGTTTATCTAGCAGGATTTCCTTATGCAGCTTGGGGTGGCTGATGGGGCTCGAACCCACGACAACAGGAATCACAATCCTACCCTGACAACATTTGCATGCGTTGATTGGCGCCTATAAAATCCATTCAAATCAACATGTTAGCGGACTTTTAGGCAAATCACTGTTGATTGATGTGCGCCAAAATATGGCGTTTTTGGCTACGCAGTGGCTACGCAGCGACAACAGGAAACACCCTAAATGGCACGCCCCAGCAAGACAGCCGCACCGGACACCACCCAGGCAATCGAGCTGACAGCCGGGGCAATCGAGCGCCTGACGTGCCGCACCGACACCAAAGCCCAGGTGTTTCTACGCGACACCAAAGCGCCCGGCCTGCGCGTCAGGGCGAGCAACACCGGGCACAAGTCGTTTGTTTTCGAGGCCAAGCTGAACCGGCAAACCATCCGCCGCACCATTGGCGACGTGCGCGCCTGGACTATCGAGCAAGCCCGCACCGAAGCGCGCCGCTTGGCCGTGCTGATTGACGAAGGGGTGAACCCCAGCGAGCTAGAGCGCGAGCAACAGGCGCAGCACGAAGCCCAGCGCCAGCAACAGGAAGCCCAGGCCGTGACAGTAGGCGATGCATGGGCCGCGTATATCGAAGCCCGCCGCCCGCATTGGGGCGCGCTGCACCTGCGCGATAACGTGGGCATGATGGCCCCAGGGGGCGAACCCAAAAAGCGGGGCAAGGGCACCACCGAACCCGGCCCGCTGGCGCAGTTTGCGTCTATGCGTCTGGCTGACGTCACGCCCGAGGCCGTGCAGGCATGGGCCGATACCGAAGCCCAGCGCCGCCCTACCCGCGCCCGGCTGGGGCTGCACCTGTTCCATGCGTTTGTGAACTGGTGCAGCGAGCAACCCGACTACGCCGCCGCAGTGCCGGAAAAGAACCCGGCCCGCAGCCGCCGCGCCCGCGAAGCGCTGGGCAAGCCCCAAGCGAAACATGATGCGCTGATGAAGGAACAACTGGCCGCGTGGTTTGGTGCTGTGCAGACGCTGCGCAGCGCCGCCGCATCGGCCTACCTGCAATGCCTGCTGCTGACTGGCGCGCGCCCTGGCGAGCTGGTGGCGCTGCGCTGGGACGACGTGAACACGCAATGGCGAGGGCTCACGCTGCGCGACAAGGACGAAAGCAAAGGCGGGCGCGACGGGCAGCGCGTGATACCGCTCACGCCCTACGTGCACCACCTGCTGGCAAGCCTGCCGCGCCGCAGTGAATGGGTGTTTTCCAGCGACACCAAGCCGCAGCCGATAAGCCGCCCGCACCGCCGCCTGGCCGATGTCTGCGCAGTGGCTGGAATCGAGGGGCTAACGCTGCACGGCCTGCGCCGCAGTTTCGGCAGTCTGTCCGAGTGGCTGGAACTGCCCGCCGGGGTAGTGGCGCAGATACAAGGGCACAAGCCCAGCGCCACCGCTGAAAAGCATTACAGGGTGCGGCCGTTGGACTTGCTGCGCGTGCACCACGAAAAGCTGGAAGCGTGGATTCTGGAACAGGCCGGGGTGCAGTTTGACGCCAGCAAGGAACCGGGCAAGCTGCACGCAGTGAAATCTTGAATATCTCAAAATTGGCATAATATGCACACTTGGACGGTAACGCTACACCCGCTGGCAGAGCCTGAACTGATGGCCTTGCCTGCCGATATGCAAGCCCATTTCCTGCGCATTGCCGAGCTGCTGGAAGACTACGGGCCGCAACGTGTGGGCCTACCCCATGTGCGCCCGCTGGAAAGCAAGCTGTGGGAAATGCGCATGAAAGGCCGTGACGGTATTGCCCGCGCCGTGTACGCCGCCATCCAAGGCCGCCGCCTGCTGGTGCTGCATGTTTTCCTGAAGAAGACGCCAACCACACCACGCAAGGCAATCGACACCGCGCTGCTGCGCCTGAAAGACACGCCATGAAGACGCTGAAGACATTGAAAGCCGAGCTGCTGAAGCACCCGGACACGCGGGCCGAATATGAAGCGCTGGCCGATGAATTTGCCTTGGCGCGTGAGCTGATTGCAGCACGCACCAGCGCGGGCCTGACGCAAGCCGATGTAGCCGAGCGCATGGGCACCGGGCAAAGCACTGTTGCACGGCTGGAAAGCGGCACGGGCACCCCATCGCTACGCAGCGTGCAACGCTACGCCCAAGCTGTAGGCCGTCGCGCTGTGGTGCGACTTGAACACGCCTGACGGGCATCGCATGGCAACCATGAACGCACGAGACACCAGCTACACCGAAAAACCGGCAAGCCCCGCGCCGCCTTGGACGAGATGAGGCGGGGCCTGAACTTCAAAGATGCCGGGGGGGTGCAGCCATAAACCGCAACGCAATCATTTACGTGGACTGACGCCGCTTTCACCCCAGCTAGGCAGGGCTGCAATCCTGCCGAAAAGCCGGACACCTTCACCGGCCTGCTGGGGCAACTTTTGAAGGGGTGCACTTGAAGGGGTGCCATGCTCTTTTTTGTAGATATACCAAGCGACGTAATGCGGCTGCCAAAAGCCGATATACCGGGACGCTTAGCTGGCGCTATTTACGACGCGAGCAGCGAAGATGAAGACGTGCTTACTCGGTATCACTTGGAAGTGATGAAATATGAGAGCCTGATTAATGACGCCGTGCACTTGGGGTCGCTGATACCGCGCGAGCCTGGAACTAACAGGCCACTGCCATTTGCGACAAGCGGATGCTGTATTGATGTGGAAGAGCTTGCGCAATTCTTGGAAAGTAATCGGGACGAAGTGCGTATTCGGATTATCCAAGCTGACACCCAGCGAGGCGCAAACGACACAGCATCAACCGGCAAGAAGTGGACACCCGAACGACGGCAAAAACTTGCCAGCTACCGCAAGAAGCACGGCACCAAGGCAGCAGCAGAGCACTACGGCATATCTGGGGCGCGAATTCGTGAGCTGCTTCCGAAAGAGCCAAAGGAAGCCAAGAAACCCAAGAAAGCGGTGCCGTATTCTGCTTTCACACACCTCATCAAGTAGCGCAAGGGGTTGCGCAAGGGGTTGCGCCTTATCACCGAAACCCGCATGAAATAAGGCTTTGCGGGCCGCAATAGGGGTTGCGGGTTGCGCGCAATGGGGGTTGCGCAATTCAAATTGAGGCATGTTCAACGCAAACGGATATGCCGACATGCCAACGACATTACACAGCAGCGAAACGCGCCGCGCTACCATTGAATCGACGCAGTTCCCGCCGCTGGAACACGTAACCCGCCCGCTAATACCTACCGGACAGGCCGCGCATTACCTTTTGCGCCAGTGCCAAACGCTGAGGGGCTGGGCTTGTTTTGAAAATGGGCCGATTCGCCCTGTGCGGATTGGTAATCGGCTGGGCTGGCCGGTTGACGAAATCCGCCGTTTGCTGGGGGTGCAGTAATGAAAACGCCCGCCGCAACTAAAGTCACGACGAGCGCCCCGAACAACGCACATTTTATCGGAAGACTGCCGAAACGGCAAAACACCGTTATCGCTGAAATCCTGCGCCGCCTGTTGGATGGCGAGCACGTGACATCAATCACCGGCGTATTCGAGGCCAGCACGACGCGACTAGGGGCCGTGGTGTTTTCCTTGCGCAAGTGCCACGGCTGGCAATGCGAGAAACAAGATAAAGCTGCCGGGTGCAAGGATGGCCGCATTGCGTGGATTGCCGAGTACCGCCTGAGCCCACTACAGCGAGCCGCCGCCGTGCAATGCCCGGACGTGTCTCAGTGGTGCCGCCAAGTACGCGAAGCACGAGCCAAGCGCCGCACGCAAGCCGCACAAGCTGCCCACCGCGCCGCGCTGCTGAACCAAGCGCGAGCAATGCAAGCCGATTTGTTTGCAGGGGGTGCGCAGTGAGCACGACGGAAATCGAGCGAGCCCGCGCCGCGCTGCAATGCATATCGCCCGACTTGGGCCGCGAACAATGGGCACGTGTGGGCATGGCCTGCAAGGCCGCAGGGATGGATTTTGCCGACTGGGACACCTGGTGCCAGCAGGGCGGCACGTACAGCGCAGCAGACGCGCGCGACACGTGGCGCAGTATCAAAGCAGACGGGGGGATTGGCGCCGCAACCCTGTTTTATGAAGCCCGCGCGAACGGCTGGCGCGATGATGGAAAGCCCCAGCAAGCAAGCCCCAGCAAGGCCCCTATTCGCGCGCCTGAGCCGCCGCGCCCGCCGCGCAAGGGCATGGGCGGTGCTGAGGTCTGGGCACGCTGTGAGCCTGCCACCACGCAGCACCCGTACTGCCAGCGCAAAGGCATCGATGGCGCGCCGATTGCTGGCCTGCGTGTGGTGCCTGAAGGCGACGCGCTGAGCATTGCCGGGAAGTCTGTAGCGGGCTGGCTTGTGGTGCCTGCGCATGGCCCGGCTGGTGAGCTGCAAAGCCTGCAATTCATACCGCCGCCCGGCATCGGAAAGAAGCTGAACCTGCCCGGCGCGAGCATGGCCGGTGCATCGTTCACCGTGGGCGCGCACGAGACTGACGCGCCGTTGTACGTGTGCGAAGGCATCGGGCAAGCATGGGCCTGCTGGCAGGCCACCGGACACGCCGCAATCTGCTGCTTTGGCTGGGGCAACGTCGCCACCGTGGCGCGCGCCATTCATGAAAGGGACAGCGCCGCCCGGCTGGTACTGGTGCCTGACGCGGGCAAGGAATCGAGCGCGGCAAGAATCGCCAGCGAGATAGGCTGCGCCGTTGCGACGCTTCCTGATGGCGAGCCGCAAAACTTCGATTGCAACGACTTTGCAGCACGCGAGGGGCACGACGTGCTGGCCGATTTGCTGGAACGTGCCAGCGAGCCGCCCAGGCCCGCGCCGCTGCTGCTGCTGCCTGTTGACGTTGCCGGGGTGATAAGCCACCCGAGCCCGCCGCCGCGCTTTGTGTGGGGGCCGTACCTGCCACGCCAGCAAGTGGCGATGCTGGCCGCGCACGGGGGCACCGGCAAAAGCACGATTGCATTGATGCTTGCTGTTTGCGTCGCATCGGGGCGCGAGCTTTTCGGGCACACAACCGAACAGGGCCGCGTGGTGTTTGCTTCGCTGGAAGATGGCGCGGACGTGGTGCGCCACCGCCTGGCATTCATTTGCCAGCAATGGGGAATCGAGCCGCACACATTGGCGCAGCACGTCGCCATCGTTGACGGCACAAGCCACCCGGAACTGTTCACCGCTGAGCGCCGCGAACACGGGCAAACCACCGCGAGCTATGCCGAGCTGCGCGAGCTTGCGAAGGGGGCCGCGCTGCTGGTAATCGACAACGCAAGCGACGCCTACGCGGGCGACGAAATCCAGCGCCAGCAGGTGCGCGCATTCATCCGCTGCCTGGCTGAAATCGCACGCGCAGACGATTGCGCGGTGCTGCTGCTGGCGCACGTGGACAAAGTCACAAGCCGCGCACGCAAAGCCGATGGGGGCGAGGGCTACTCAGGCAGCACGGCATGGAATAACAGCGTGCGAAGCCGTCTGTTCATGAGCCGCGCTGAGGATGGCACGCTGAGCCTGGAACACCAGAAAAGCAACCTGGGCCCGCTGGCTGCGCCGCTTGCGCTGCACTGGCCGCATGGTGGCCTGCCAGAACTGGACACGCCTGCAGCCGGGGTTGTTGCGCACATTGCCGAGCGCGGGGACACAACGGCGCTGCTGAAGTTGATTGCGGAATTTTCCGAGCGAGGCGAGTACATCGCGCCGGGCACCACATCACCCAGCAACGCCGCCCGCCTGCTAGCGCATGAATCGACGTACCCCAAGCGCAAGCCGCGCGAAGTGTTCGATTTGCTGCGCCGTGCTGAACGTGCCGGGCATATCGAGCGCACCAGCTACAGGGACGCCCAACGCAAGACGCGCGAACGCTGGGACGTCACCAGCAAGGGCAGGCAATTTGCGGGGCTTGCGCCAACTGCGCCAACTGCGCGAACTACTGAAGATGGCGCAGACGCCGCACCAGTTGCGCCAACTGCGCCAACTGCGCGGGGGGTTATAGGGGGGGCGCGCGCGCACAAGATGGCGCATTGCCCGCCTGCTGGGACGGCAAACCAAGAAGGGGAAACGCATGATTGATGCACTCATTCAAGGCCGCATACACGGCAAGCCCGAACAGCGCACCGGCCAATCTGGCAAGCCGTACACCGTGGCAAAGGTACGCACCAGCGCACGCGATGGCGAGGCGGTTTTTATGGGCTGCATCGCCTTCGCACCGGCTGCGCAATCTGCCCTGCTGGCGCTGACTGAAGGCGACGCCGTGGCGTTGGCTGGCGAGCTAACCCTGAAGATTTGGACGGGAAAGGATGGCACCGCCCGGCCCGCTGCTGATTTGCTGGTGCACCAAGCGCTAAGCGCCTACGCGGTAAGCCGCAAGCGCGAGGCCAGCGACGCAAAACCCGTGTTTCAACACATCCAAAGCACATGACGACGAAGAGGCCACCATCTACCGCCTGGCGCAAAGGGCAATCGGGCAACCCCAAAGGCCGCCCGCCCGGCAGCGGGGCAATCGGCAAACTGCGCGCGAGCATTGAATCGGACATTCCCGAAATTCTGGCCGCGCTTGTCGCACAAGCCAAAGGGGGCGACGTGCAGGCCGCCCGCCTGCTGCTGGAACGCACATTGCCCGCCATCAAGCCCCAGGAACTGCCCCAGGTGCTCGCGCTACCTAATGGGACGCTGAGCGAGCAAGCGCGCGCCGTGGTGGAACTGCTGGCCGCTGGTGAGATTGCACCCGCGCAGGGCTCGCAACTACTGGCCGCGCTCGCGCAAGTGGCGCGAGTCGTTGAGACTGACGAACTGGCCGCCCGCGTGGCTGCGCTGGAAGGAAAACGCGATGCCAACCCTTGAAAAGCGTATCGAGGCGCTGGAACAGGCAACCCCGAGCGAGGACAAGGTATCCACCGTGTTCATCGTGCCGATGCTGCATCGTGAGGACTCGCCAGAGCGGGACTGTGCCCGCGCCAAGGACGGCGAGCGCACATGGAAGCGCAGGCCGGGCGAGACGATGCAGGAATTCAAAGAAAGGATTGATGCAGACGGCGAACCCGGCAAGGTGCAGGTGGTGGTTCTGGATTACAGCCACCCTGCCGACTAGACGACGCGAAGCGCAACCCATGCCCGCCGCTGTGCGGGCTTTTTTGTGGCTGGCACCGCCCGGAACACCACCGCCCGCCGCCCAGGCACTGGTGCAAAAACCCTGTTCTGGTGGCTACGCTGTGGCTACGCGGCCTGGAAAAAGAAAAAACCCGCTAGTGTTTATGTAGCGGGGTTTCCTTGTGGTGTTTGGGGTGGCTGATGGGGCTCGAACCCACGACAACAGGAATCACAATCCTGGACTCTACCAACTGAGCTACAGCCACCGTAGCCAGCGATTATAGGGGGCAAAACCGCGCCGGCGCCGCCTCCATCAATCCTGCGCGACGGTTTGCGCCGTCGGGCGCGGGACCTTGATCTGCGCCTTGAAGCGTTGCTTGAGCACGTCGTAGTACGCCAGCGCCTCGGCCTGGGCCCACGCCTGAACGTACTGCCGCTGGAGCGCCGGGCGATCGGTCGCATCGGCGGCATCGCGCGGGACGATGCGTTCGATCTTCACGACCGCATACCCGGCCACCCCGAGGTCCACGCCCACCCAGGCTGGCAACTGGTCGGCGGGGGCGCGCAGCACGGCATCCACGAGAGCGGCGGGCTGCCCTTGCATCTGGTCGCGCGCCACGGTGATCTTGGGCTCCAGCCCCGTGGCGCTGGCGGGCGCTGCCTTCCAGGCCTGCACCTTGGCCGCGCCGTCCGCCTGCGCCAGCTCAGCGGACTTGCGCTGAACGTACGCCGTACGCACGCGCTCGAGCGCCTTCTCGAAAGGCAGCGTCGTCGCAGGCTGGTAGGCAGTCACACGCCCGGCCGCCAGCACGTTGCTCTCGACCTCGACCGCCTCGGTGTTGCGCTTGGTCTGCAACGATTCCGGCGCGAACAGCGCCTGCAAAAACCGCGGATTGCCCAGCACGCCCGTCGCACCCGCCCTGGGCGTGCGCATCACCCCCGACGCCGTCTGAATCTTCAAATGCAACTTGTCCGCCACGGGTTGCAGCGTGTCGGGCTGCTCATAGACGATGTTGGAAAACGATTCCGCCACCTCCGCGAACTTGCGCTGTGCCTGCTGCTGGCGCAGTTCGGCTTCGAGCTTGGGGCGAATCTCGTCGAAGCTGGGTGTGTGCGGCGCCTTGATGTCGGTCAGCATGATGATGTGGTAGCCAAAATCGGTCTCCACCACGTCGCTGATCTCGCCCTTGTTCATCGAAAACACCGCTTCCTCGAACGGCTTGACCATCGCATCGCGCGTGAAAAACCCGAGGTCGCCTCCCTGGGGGGCCGATCCGGGATCCTGCGAGTATTTCTTGGCCAGTTCGGCGAACGCCGCCGGGTTCTTGCGGACCTGCGCCAGGATGTCTTCCGCCTGGTGTTTGGCCTTTTCGCGCTCGGCCGCGGATTCGCTTTTGGGGGCGTTGATCAGGATATGGCTCGCGCGCCGCTCCTCCTTGCCCACGAGCCTGTCCATGTTCTCCTTGTAATAGGTGCGCAGGTCGTCCTCGTTGACCGTGATCGTGGACTTGATCGCGTCCACGTCCAGCACCACGTATTCGACGGTCGCTTCCTCGGTCTGACGAAAGTCCGCGGTATGGGCCTCGTAATACGCCTTGAGGTCCTGATCCGTCGCCGTCACCTTCCCTGCGTAGCGAGCCGCGTCGAAGCGCGCGACCTGGATCTCACGGCGTTGCAGCAGCGCATCCATGCCGAGTCCGCTCTCGACCGGGCCGGCAAACGCGGTCGATACCACGCTGCCCAGCACCTGCCCGACCGAGATATCGCTGCGCACCTGCGCCTCGAACCCCTCCGGCGTGAGCCCCTGCGCGCCCACGAGGGTGCGGTACGCCTGCGTATCCAGGCTGCCATCGGCGCGCTTGAGCGCCGCTACGGCCGGAATGGCCTGCAATTCACTTGCAAGGCGCGCGTCGCTCACCACCAGATGCGCATGCCGCGACGCCGCGAGCAGCACCCGATCGCGCACCATGCGCTCCAGCGTCGCGTAACGAGCCTGCGGGGTATCCAGCAGGCTGCCGTCGATCCCCGGCGTCTGCGCACGCATGCGGTCGCTCTCGGCGCGGTGCGCGTTGTCCCACTCCATCTGCGTGATGTTCTTGCCGTCCACCGTCGCAACCGTCGGGCTCTTCTCGGTGAAATAGTTGCCGTCGATGCCGAAGAGAACGAACGAAGGGATGATCAGCAAAAACAAGATCCCCATGACGATCTTGGAATGCTTGCGGATGGTCTCGAACATGAATACGTTTCTCTCAACACGGCAACAAAAGAAAAGGCGAACGTTGAGTTCGCCTTCATCGTCGGTGGTGGGTGCTGACGGTCTCGAACCGCCGACCTACGCCTTGTAAGGGCGCCGCTCTACCAACTGAGCTAAGCACCCCCTCTATCGATCACCTGTCAATTCAAGGCGTCCTTCAACGCCTTGCCCGGACGGAACTTCGGCACTTTTGCAGCCTTGATTTTAATCGTGGCGCCGGTGCGCGGATTACGACCGGTACGCGCGGCACGCCGGCCCACGGCAAACGTGCCAAAACCCACGAGCGACACCGTTCCGCCCTTCTTCAACGTCTTCTTGACCGCGTCGATCGTCGACTCGAGCGCGCGCGTGGCGGCAGCCTTCGAGATATCGGCATGGTTCGCAATGTGCTCAATCAATTCTGTTTTGTTCACAGGGTGCCTCTCATGGATGGATGAATGAAATGTCTCGGTTCTCTCGTGTTTTCGCGCGCGCCGTGGCCTGGGCTTGCGATGCGTGACAACCAACGGAGCTGGGGCGGCCTCGCCGGGCTGGCGCCTGCATTAAAGCCGTCACGAATACGCGTGTCAATCGGTCATCTACCGGATGGCGGTGCCGGCAAATTCTAGTCGCATTTCCGGCCCTCTTTGCGCACCCGGCGCTGCCAGCCCGCCCAGGCATCACAGCGAGCGTGCGCGTATCTCGGGCAACGCGCGCCGCAGGTAGTACACCATGGACCACACCGTCAGCACCGCCGCGAGCCAGATCAGCGCGGTTCCCCACAGCGCGGTATCGACCACCCCAAACAGGCGGCCGTCGTACAGCAGCAGGGGAATCGCCAGCATCTGCACCGTCGTCTTGAGCTTGCCCAGCATGTGCACGGCCACGCTTTTGCTCGCGCCTATGCGCGCCATCCATTCGCGCAGCGCACTGATCGCGATCTCGCGACCGATGATGATGAGCGCGACGAACACGTCCACGCGTCCCAGGTGCACGAGCACCAGCAACGAGGCGCAGACCAGAAATTTGTCGGCCACCGGGTCGAGGAACGCGCCGAATGCCGACGTCTGGTTGAGCTTGCGCGCGAGAAACCCGTCGAGCCAGTCGGTCGCCGCGAACACGACGAACAGCACGCTGGCGACGAGATTCGCCACGGCGGGCTCCAGCGGCAGATAGAACAGACCGACGATGAGCGGAATCGCAACGATGCGGGCCCACGTGAGAATCGTCGGTATCGTCAGGAACATCGTCGGATGCGGCTCGGCGGGAAGCCTGGGCGTCTGACCCCTGGTCAGCCCGGAGGGCGGCCGTCAGTTCGCCACGGTGCGTTGCCCGGTCTGGATCATCTTCATCGCCGAGGTGATCAGCGCGGATACGTCGGTCATGTTGCTCGGCACGATCAGCGTGGTCGCTGCGTCGGACGCGACGCGGCTGTATGCATCGACGGCCTTCTCCGCCACCTTGAGCTGCACCGCCTGGTCCCCCGCGGGCTGGCGTATCGCGTTGGCGACGCGCTCGATCGCCTCGGCAGTTGCGACGGCCACGGCCGTGATGGCGGCGGCCTCACCCTCGGCGTTGTTGATTTGCGCCTGCTTCTCGCCCTCGGACTTGGCGATCGCGGCCTGCTTCTGTCCGTCGGCCAGGTTGATTTCTTCCTGCCGTTTGCCCTCCGAGGTGGCGATCACTGCGCGCTTTTCACGCTCGGCGGTGATCTGCGCCTGCATCGCGCGCAGGATTTCGGCCGGCGGCGTCAGATCCTTGATTTCGTAGCGCAATACCTTCACGCCCCAGTTGAGCGCCGCATCGTCGATCGCCGCGACGACCTGCGCGTTGATCATGTCGCGCTCTTCGAAGGTCTTGTCGAGCTCCATCTTGCCAATCACGCTGCGCAGCGTGGTCTGCGCCAGTTGCGTCACCGCCACCACGTAGTTGCTCGAGCCGTAGCTCGCGCGCATCGGGTCGGTCACCTGAAAGTACAGCACGCCATCGACCTGCAACTGCGTGTTGTCGCGCGTGATGCAGACCTGACTGGGCACATCCAGCGGGATTTCCTTCAGGCTGTGCTTGTAGGCCACGCGATCGATGAACGGAATGATGAACTTCGGTCCCGGCGCGAGCGTCCCCGAATACCGCCCCAGCCGCTCGATCACCCAGGCGTGCTGCTGCGGCACGATCTTGACCGCGCGGACGATGAAGATCACTGCAATGACAAAAATCGCAATGGCTACTTCCATGACCAGGCTCCTTCGTGAGACATGCGGACCGCGCGGGTTACAGCGGCTCCACCAGCAGGCGGCTGCCCACCAGTTCGACCACCCGGTGCGCGCCCGTGACCGGGCTGACGCCGGGCCGGTGGATCGCCGTCCAGCTCGCGCCGCGGTATTTCACCACAGCCGTGCCATCCGGCGCCCATGCGTCGACCTGGATGGTCTCGCCGATGTCCAGGTTCACGCTGCGGTCGGCGCGCGCCGAAGGGTCGCCGGGGCGCCGGCGCTTGACCAGGTAAGCCGCAAGCACGGCCCCCGAGCCCACGACCGCACAGACGACGATCTGGCCTATGGTGCCCAGGCCCAGGTGCGCCGCCAGCGCGCCCGCGGCCAGGCCTATGGCCAGCATCAGCAGGTAGAACGTTCCGCTCAGCAGTTCGGTCACGACCACCACACCGGTGGCCAGCCACCAGAGCGTGGGTGCATTCAATTCCATCTTGAGGCTCCTTTCGCTCGATACGCGCTGCATGCAGCGTAGCCCGATTCTGTGCCATCCCACGCCGGTTTCGCGTGGCCTCCGGCGTTTTTCATACACTTCGCGCCGTTTTCCCATCCTGAGCACGCCGGAGGTGGCGCATGAAATTCCGTTTCCCCATCGTCATCATCGACGAGGACTACCGTTCCGACAACACCTCGGGCCTGGGCATCCGCGCGCTCGCGCAGGCCATCGAGGAGGAAGGCTTCGAGGTGCTCGGCGTCACGAGCTACGGCGACCTCACGCAGTTCGCGCAGCAGCAAAGCCGCGCCAGCGCCTTCATCCTCTCGATCGACGACGAGGAATTCACGCTCGGCGCGGGGCAGGACCCCATCGTGCACAGCCTGCGCTCCTTCATCGGCGAGGTGCGGCGCAAGAACGCCGACGTGCCGATCTACATCTACGGCGAGACCAAGACCAGCCGCCACCTGCCCAACGACATCCTGCGCGAGCTGCACGGCTTCATCCACATGTTCGAGG
>JAIXLP010000099.1:0-3002 GCA_026954015.1 Burkholderiales bacterium
CCTGCACCACGCTGCCCGCGTCCACCTTGCCCAGCGGCGTGGCCTGCTCGGCGACGAATTCCACATCCGGCTGCGCGGCCTTCAGGAGCTGCTTGAAGGTGGCGACGGCCGACTGCCCGTATTCATAGTTGGGATAGACGATGGCCCAGCGCTTCTTGTTCAGCTTGGCTGCCTCGGGCACCAGCATGGCCACCTGCATCCAGGTGGAGGGGCGCAGGCGGAAGGTGTAGCGGTTGCCCTGCTGCCAGACGATCTTGTCCGTGAGCGGCTCGCTCGCCAGGTAAAAGCGCTTCTTCTGCTGGGCGAAGTCCGCCAGCGCCAGGCCCAGGTGCGAGAGGAAGCCGCCCGTGAGCACGTCCACCTTCTCGCGCGCGATGAGTTCCTCGGCCGCACGCACCGTCTCGCCCGGGTTGGCGTTGTCGTCGCGCGTGACGAGCACGAGCTTCCTGCCGTCGATGCCGCCCGCGGCGTTCACCTGCTCAACGGCCAGCTCCATGCCCTGCTTGTAGGGCTCCAGGAAGGCCGGCTGCGCCTTGTAGCTGTTGATTTCGCCGATGACGTAGCGGCCTTCGGCGTGTGCCACGCCGACCATCGCCGCCAAGGATGCCAGCACCAGCGCCGTCCACTTGCCCATGTCGTCTCTCCCCAGGTTGCGAAAGTTGCGGGACGGGTAATGTACCGCCCCGGTAGGCATCAACGCGGCATGCACGACAATTCGGGGTTTCCCGATTCCGTCAGGTGGGCGACCCGCAGGCGCTCCTCTGTCATCCACGCCCCCCACACGATGTTTTTCGAAGAACGCGTACTCTCGGTGCACCACTGGACCGAGCGGCTTTTTTCCTTCACCACCACGCGCAATCCGGCGCTGCGCTTTTTCAACGGCCATTTCACGCTCATCGGGCTGAAGGTGGACGGCAAGCCGCTGCTGCGCGCCTACAGCGTGGTCAGCCCCAATTGGGAAGAGTGCCTGGAGTTCCTCTCGATCAAGGTGCCGCACGGGCCGCTCACCTCGCGGCTGCAACACATCGCGGTGGGCGACACCATTCTGGTGGCGAAGAAGCCCACCGGCACGCTGGTCATCGACTACCTGCTGCCCGCCAAGCGCCTGTACCTGCTGTGCACCGGCACCGGCATCGCGCCCTTCATGGCGGTGGCGCGTGACCCTGACACATATGAACGCTTCGAACAGGTGATCCTGGTGCACGGCGTGCGCCAGGCAGCCGAACTGGCCTACCACGACTACCTCACGCACGAGCTGCCGCAGCACGAGATCCTCGGCGACATGGTGCGGGAGCAGTTCCTCTACTACCCCACGGTGACGCGCGAGCCCTTCCGGAACCAGGGGCGCATCAACACGCTGATCGACAGCGGGCAGCTTGCGGCCGACCTGCAGCTGCCGCCGCTCGATCCGGCGACCGACCGCGTGATGCTCTGCGGCAGCCCCGAAATGCTCGCGACGCTCAAGACCCTGCTGGGCAAGCGCGACTTCGCCGAGGGCAGCACCACGCGCCCCGGTGACTTCGTGATCGAGCGCGCCTTCGTCGAGAAGTAGGCGCTCAGCGCTCGCCGTGCCGCACCGCCGCGAGGTGCCGGTACACGGTCGCCCGGCTCAGCCCGAGCGCCTTGGCGGCCTCGGCCACCCGGCCGCCGGCGTCGCGCACCGCCTGGCGGATCAGGTCGGTCTCGACCTCCCGCAACGGCCGCATCGCGCCCTGGCCCGTGGCGGGCGACGCGGCATGCGGGCCTTCGGCGTTGAACTGGGCCGAGGCGCACAGCCGCAGCCCGGACCACAGCGGCACCGTGCACGCGCGCCCCTCGTGCGCCAGATCGAACAAGGTCGCCCACGGCAGCGCGAACAGCTCGCTCGCGTGCGGCAGGCCCCGGGGGGCCGCGCGCAATCCCGGCAGCATCTCGCGCGCCGCGTGGTTGGCGCCCACCACGCTGCCGTCCTCATCGAGGCACACGAGCGCGCCCTCGACCGCCCCGCCACTCGTGCGCCACGTGGCGGGCCAGCTCAGGTACAGGCGCAGACTATGGGGCAGCGACAGCACGAGCGCATCCTCGATCGCCCGCGCCGACTGCGCCACGAGGTGCCTCAGTTCGGGCCGCTCGGGCACTTCCACGCCGGTAACGTCGAGCATGCCGACGCACGCGCCGTCCGGGCCGAACAGCGGCGCGCCGGCGCAGCTATAGACGCTGTTGTTCTGGAAGAAGTGCTCCCCGCGGTGCAGCCAGACTGGAGCGAGTTCGGTCAGTGCCGCGCCGATCGCGCTCGTGCCTATGCTGCGTTCGGACAGATCGACCCCCACGCGCGCGATCGCCTGCGTCGGACGGTTGCGCCGGTCGATCGCGCCCGCGGTGTCGATCACCATGCCGCGGGCGTCGGTGAGCAGCGCGAAATAGCGGATGGGCGCGATCGTCGCCGCCAGGCGTTCGAGCTCAGGGCGCGCGGCGACGAGCAGGCTCGCGTGCTCGTCGATTGCCCGGCTGCGGGCGTGGGGCGAGACCTGCTCGAATACCACTTCCTCCTGCGGCAGCGCGCCCTGTTCGAGGCAGCGCCGCCAGCTCTGGATGATCCAGGTGCGGTCGTACCACGCGCTCGCCAGCATGTCCGTCAGGTCTGCGCCGTCGCAAAGCAGCGCCTGTCGGGCCAGCGCAATTTGCTTCAGCCGGAGATCGTCCGACATGGCGGCAGACCGTGGCGCGGCAGAGGGCAGACGGGCATCGTCGTGGCGTGTCTCATTCTGAGAATATTCTAGGCCGACGTGCCAAAACAAGGGTTTGTCCTAGGCCGGTCCCCGCGTTCTAGTTGAAGAATGCAAGTCTCACTCCATCCTCAACCCTTACCACCTAGGAGACGCCGACGATGAAAGTCGATCTCAAGATCAACGGCAAGGCGGTTACTGCCGACGTGCCGCCCAACACCCTGCTGGTGCAGTACATCCGCGAACACCTGCGTCTGACCGGCACGCACCAGGGCTGCGACACCGCCCAGTGCGGTG
>JAIXLP010000099.1:3012-5401 GCA_026954015.1 Burkholderiales bacterium
GAACACCTGCGTCTGACCGGCACGCACCAGGGCTGCGACACCGCCCAGTGCGGTGCCTGCACCGTCATCGCCGATGGCCGCTCGATCAAGTCGTGCAACGTGCTCGTCGCGCAGATGCAGGGCGCCGACATCACGACGATCGAAGGCGTCGCGCAGCCCGACGGCACGCTGCACCCGATGCAGGCCGCGTTCAAGGAGTGTCACGGTCTGCAGTGCGGCTTCTGTACGCCCGGCATGGTGATGAGCTCGATCGACCTGCTCAAGCATCACCCGGATGCCGACGAGGCGCAGATCCGCCACCTGCTCGAAGGCAACCTGTGCCGCTGCACCGGCTACCAGAACATCGTCAAGGCCGTGCAAACCGCCCAAAAGGCGATGGCCACCGCCTGATCAAGATTGAGGAGACACACCATGGGTGCCAATGAATTTGCAAAGCTGCCGCACATCGGCGAATCGCTGCGCCGCAAGGAAGACCTGCGTTTCCTGACCGGTCAGGGCAACTACACCGACGACATCAACCTCGCGCACCAGAAGTACGGCTACTTCGTGCGTTCGCCCCACGCGCATGCGCTGCTCAAGAAAGTGGATACCGCCGCAGCGTCGGCGATGCCCGGCGTCGTGCGCATCTTCACGGGCGCCGATATCGAGGGCAAGCTGGGCTCCATCCCCTGCGGCTGGCAGATCCACAACCCCGACGGCTCGCCGATGAAAGAGCCGGCGCACCCCGCGCTCGCAAACAAGAAGGTGCGCTACGTCGGTGACCACGTCGCACTCGTCGTCGCCGACACGCTGGAGCAGGCAAAGAACGCCGCCGAGGCCGTGGAGGTGGACTACGAGCCGCTGGCGCCCGTGATCGACATGCTCAAGGCCAAGGACGGCCCGGCGCTGCACGATGAGGCGCCCGACAACCAGTGCTACAAGTGGACGCTGGGCGACAAGGCGGCGGTGGACGCGGCCTTTGCGAACGCCGCGCACATCACGAAGATCGACCTCGTCAACAACCGGCTGATTCCCAACGCGATGGAGCCGCGCGCGGTCAACGTCACCTACAACCGCTCGACCGACGAGGTGGAGCTGTACGTCTCCAACCAGAACCCGCACGTGGAGCGCCTGCTGCTCACCGCCTTCGTGATGCAACTGCCCGAGCACAAGGTGCGCGTGATCGCGCCCGACGTGGGCGGCGGCTTCGGCTCCAAGATCTACCTCTACGCCGAAGACGTGGCGCTCACGTTCGCCGCGCGCGCGCTCAACTGCGCGGTCAAATGGACGGCCGAGCGCAGCGAATCGTTCGTGAGCGACGCGCACGGGCGCGACCACATCAGCCACGCCGAGATGGCGATGGACAAGGACGGCAAGTTCCTGGCCACGCGCGTCCACACCAACGCCAACCTTGGCGCCTACCTGTCCACCTTCGGCAGCGCCATTCCCACCTACCTCTACGGCACGCTGCTTGCCGGCCAGTACGCCACGCCGCAGGTCTACGTCGAGGTCGATGCCTGGTTCACCAGTACGGCGCCGGTCGATGCCTACCGCGGCGCAGGCCGCCCCGAGGCGGCCTACCTGGTCGAGCGCCTGGTCACGCGCTGCGGCTGGGAGATGGGCCTCACGCAGGACGAAATCCGCAAGCGCAACTTCATCACGCAGTTCCCCTACCAGACGCCGGTGGCGCTGCAGTACGACACGGGCGACTTCCACCAGGTGATGAACAAGGTCCAGGAGCTCGCCGACGTGGCGGGGTTCGAGGCCCGCCGCAAGGCCAGCAGCGCCAAGGGGCTGCTGCGCGGCATCGGCTACAGCAGCTACATCGAGGCTTGCGGCCTGGCGCCGTCCAACCTCGCGGGGGCGCTGGGTGCGCGTGCCGGCCTGTTCGAAGCGGGCGAAGTGCGTGTGCATCCCACCGGCAGCGTGACGGTGTTCACGGGCTCGCACAGCCACGGCCAGGGGCACGAGACGACGTTTGCCCAAGTGGTCGCGGCGCGGCTGGGCATAGACCCGAGCCAGGTGGAGATCGTGCACGGCGATACCGGCCGCATTCCGTTCGGCATGGGCACGTACGGCAGCCGCTCGCTGTCGGTGGGCGGCGCGGCCATCATGCGGGCTCTGGACAAGATCGAAGCCAAGGCCAAGAAGATCGCCGCGCACCTGATGGAGGCTTCCGACGCCGACATCGAGTTTTCCGGTGGTGAATTCAAGGTCAAGGGCACCGACAAGAAAGTGCCGTTCGCGCAGGTGGCGCTCACCGCCTACGTACCGCACAACTACCCCCTCGACAAGCTGGAGCCGGGGCTGAACGAAACCGCGTTCTACGACCCGACCAATTTCACCTATCCCGCGGGCACCTATATCTGCGAGGTCGAGATCGACCCCGAAACCGGCGTGGTGCGCGTGG
>JAIXLP010000026.1:0-4606 GCA_026954015.1 Burkholderiales bacterium
GCGAATCGCACCCCTTCTACACCGGCACGCAAAAATCGGTGGACAACATGGGCGGGCGCGTCGAGAAGTTCCGCAACCGCTTCGCGCGCGGCGCGGCACGGTAAGCACCTCCCCCGCACGCTGCGTTCAGTGGGCACCATGCCCCGGGCGCACCAAGGCAGCCCGGCCATGACCGCGCTGCCTTTTTTGTCGATGCCGCCGCCGTGATCCGCACTTCTCCCGCCATCGTCGCCCAGAACGCCGTGCGCCCGCTGCCCCGCTGGGCCCTGCTGCTGCTGTGCGTGGCCTATGTGGTGCCGGGCTTCGTCGGGCGCACCCCCTGGCGTGGCGACGACATGGCAGCCTTCGGCTTCATGCGCGCGCTGGCGCTCGGGCACACCGACTGGCTCGCGCCGCTGCTCGCGGGCATGCCGCCCGAAACCGACGGCCTGCTGCCGTACTGGCTGGGCGCCTGGGGCCTGCGCATCGCCGGGCTCTGGCTCCCGGCGGAACTGGCAAGCCGCCTGCCCTTCGTCGCGCTGCTCGCGCTCACGCTCACGTGCACGTGGTGGGCGGTCTACCACCTGGCGCGCAGCCCGCAGGCACAGCCCGTGGCCTTCGCGTTCGGCGGCGAGGCCGAGCCACGCGACTACGCACGCGCGATCGCCGACGGCGCGCTGCTCGCGCTCATGGCGTCGCTCGGCCTCGCGCAGTTTTCGCACGAGACCACCGGCTACCTCGCGCAGCTCACGGGCACCGCGCTGCTGCTGTACGCCGCCGCCGCGCTGCCCGCGCGCCGCCTGCTGCCGGCACTCGCCGCCGCCGGCGGGCTGCTCGGCCTGACGCTGAGCGGCGCGCCCAGCGCCGCGTTGCTGCTCGGGCTGGGGAGCAGCGCCGTGGCATGGCGCGGCGGCGCCAGCGGCACGCCCACCCCGGCGCGCCACGCGGCCGCGGCGCTGCTGCTCGCGCTCACGCTCGCCGCGGCGCTCGTCGCCTGGTGGCTTGACCTCTGGCGCTGGCGCATCGTGCTCCCCGGCACGCAGGACGCAGGCAGCCTTGCGCGCCTGCTGCTGTGGTTCAGTTGGCCCACCTGGGCGCTGGCGCTCTGGACGCTCTGGCGCTGGCGCCACCAGTTCCTGGCCAGGCCACGCCCGCGCCACCTGCTGCTGCCGCTGTGGTTCGCGCTCGTCGCGCTCGCGGCCACGCTCGCAACCCGGCCCGCCGACCGCGCGCTGCTGCAAGGCCTGCCCGCGTTCGCCGCGCTCGCCGCGTTCGCGCTGCCGACGCTCAAGCGCGGCTTCTCGGCCGTCATCGACTGGTTCACGCTGCTGTTCTTCAGCGTCTCGGCCATCGCGATCTGGGTCGTCTGGCTGGCGGTGCAGACCGGCGTGCCCGCCAAGCCCGCGGCCAACGTCGCGCGCCTGGCGCCGGGCTTCGAGAGCCACTTCGCCGCGCTGCCGCTCTTCATCGCGCTGGCCGCCACGCTTGCCTGGTGCGCGCTGGTGCGCTGGCGCACCGCACGCCACCGCGCCGCCATCTGGAAGAGCATGGTGCTGCCCGCCAGCGGCGCCACGCTCGGCTGGGTGCTCCTCATGACACTGTGGCTGCCGCTGCTCGACTACGGGCGCAGCTACGCGCCGCAGGTGGCACTGCTGCGCCAGGCCATCGACAACGCGCGTGACGGCGCCCCCGCCAGCGCGGACGACTGCGTCGCGGGTTACGGGCTGGACCAGCCCCTGGTCGCCGCGCTGATCTACCACGGCGGGCTGCGCATGGCCACGCCCGCCATGGCACCGCAGTGCGACTGGGCGGTCGTTGACCCCGACACCACGGACGTCTCCGCCGTGCTGCCCGCCAGGGTGTGGCACCAGGTCGCCATCGTGACACGGCCCACCGACCGGCGCGACCAGCTCGTGGTGCTGCACCGGCGGCATGCGCGCTGAAAACCCCGCCCAGCGCCATGCGTGAACGCTCCGGCATCGCGCACCACGCACTCACCGTGTTCGTGGGGCAGATGGCGGTGATGGCCTTCGGCGTCACCGACACCATCGTCACCGGTCGCTACGCCGAAGCCTCGCTCGCCGCGCTTTCCATCGGCTCCGCCGTATTCGTGAGCGTGTACGTGGCCGTGATGGGCATCTTCCAGGCGCTGCTGCCCATCTGGGCCGAGCACCACGGCGCGCACCAGAGCGCGGCCATCGGCGCCAGCGTGCGCCAGTCGCTGTACCTGTGGCTCGTCGCGTCGGTGCTCGGCATGGCGGTGTTGCTCTCGCCCGACGCCATCCTGCGCGCCACCGACGTGCCGCCGCCGCTGCGCGACGAAGTGCGCCGCTACCTCGCGATCCTCGCGTTCGGGCTGCCGCCCGCGCTGCTGTTTCGCATCTACAGCACCCTGAGCCAGGCGGTGGACCGCCCGCAGTTTGTCACCTGGCTGCAGACGGGCTCGCTGGCGCTCAAGATCCCGCTGTCGATCTGGTTCACGTTCGGCGGCGCGGGCCTGGCGCCCCAGGGCGCGCCGGGCTGTGCCTGGGCCACGCTGATCGTCAACGTCGCGCTGCTCGCGGTAGCCCTGCTGATGCTGCGCCGCCACCCCATGTTCCGGCCGCTGCGGCTGTGGCAGCGCGTCGAGCCGCCCGACTGGTCGCAGCACCGCCACTTCCTGCGCCTGGGCGTGCCCGCGGCGCTCTCCATCCTCGTGGAGGTGACCTCGTTCACGCTCATGGCGCTCTTCATCGCGCGCCAGGGCGCGCTCGCGGCCGGCGCGCACCAGATCGCCGCCAACCTCGCCGCCGTGCTCTACATGGCGCCGCTGTCGCTCGCGATCGCCGTGAGCGCGCACGTGAGCTTTTCCCGCGGCGCGGGAGACGAGGTGGGTGCGGCGCGCATCGCCCGCACAGGTTTTATCGTTGCAGCGCTGATGGGGTGCGCGCTGGCAGCTCTGCTATTGATAGTACGGCAACCGCTGGCGACGCTTTACACCACGAGCCACGAAGTCGCCCGGCTCGCCAGCGGCCTGCTCGTCTGGGTGGCGGCCTACCACGTTGCCGACGCGCTGCAAACGCTGTGCATCTTCGTGCTGCGCAGCTACCGCATCACGCTCGCGCCACTGCTGATCTACGGCGTGCTGCTCTGGGGCGTGGGGCTCGTGGGTGGCTACACGCTCGCCTACCACGGCATCGGCCCCTGGGCACCCTGGCGCTCGCCCGCGCCGTTCTGGGTCGCAAGCGCCACCGCGCTCGGGCTCACGGCCCTGCTCTTCGCGGCGCTGCTGCGCGCCGCACTGCGTGCGCACACGCGCCCGGCCAGCGCCCAGGATGGCCACGCCTGAGCCACTACAATCGCTCGGTTCGCGGAGAGGTGGATGAGCGGTTTAAGTCGCACGCCTGGAAAGCGTGTGTGGGTTAATAGCCCACCGCGGGTTCGAATCCCGCCCTCTCCGCCAGGCCCATCGCTCAATTTCTGGTGCCTGGTGCCGAATACCAATGCCATGGAAGGCAGCGACTCGCGCCCCGTGTCGTGATGGCAGCACCCCAAACCGGTACCCGGCCACGGATGAGCCTGCTGTACCTACCGCTCTGGCGTTGCGTTATGCTGCGCTGCAACTTGCTGGTTTCAGGACGACAAGGACGTAGGGGATGCCACTTTCAGGCCATTTGTCAGCGGACGAAATCGGCCACATGGTCCAGACCATGCAGCGCTCGCTGCTGGTGGACAGCCACTATGCGCTGCTCAACTGGCTGCGCAAGGACGTCAAACGCCTGATTCCACACGACGCGGTGATCGCCGCATGGGGCGATTTTTCGCTGGGCCTGGTGTGCCACGACGTGGTCTCCCCGCTGCAGGACATGCGCACCGCGAGCTTCGGTGACCAGCGCCTGCAACCGTACACGAGCTGGCTGTTTCGCCGCTGGAAGGAACACGACTACCAGCCCTTCGTCAACGAGGCCTTCAACGACTCCGCCTTCCAGGGACTGGACGACACCGGGTCCAGCGATACGCTGCACGAGATGCAGACCGGGCTCGTGCACGGCATCAAGGACCAGCGCGGTCGCCACGACTGCCTCTACGTGCTCCTGTGCGACGGCCCGATCGCCAGCAGCGACAAGGCACTGCAGGCGCTGCGCTTCCTGCTGCCCTACATCGACGCCGCCTTTCGGCAAATCGCACACCTGCCCGGGCAGTACTACGAAAAACCACGCCATGCCGCCGCACCGCCGGAAGACCAGGCTGGCGATGCAGCAGGTGCCATGACCGTCAGCGGGCTGAGCACGCGCGAGAAGGAGATCATGGACTGGGTGCGCCTGGGCAAGACCAATCTGGAGATCGGGATGATCCTCGACATCAGCGCGTTCACCGTGAAGAACCACATGCAGCGCATCTTCAAGAAGCTCGACGTGCTCAACCGGGCCCAGGCCGTCGCCAAGGTCGATACCTACCGCCACGCACAACCCACCAAATGAAAAACCCGCCGATTGGCGGGTTTTTCGCAGCCGGGAGACCAAGCTCCCGTAACAAGCGGCAACTCAGGCAGCCACCGGTCCTTGCACCGACTGCTTGCGGCGCGCCAGACCACCCAGACCCAAGGCCGAGAGGAACAGCAACGCAGCGCCGGGCAGCGGGGTGGGGA
>JAIXLP010000026.1:4616-5264 GCA_026954015.1 Burkholderiales bacterium
CCCAGACCCAAGGCCGAGAGGAACAGCAACGCAGCGCCGGGCAGCGGGGTGGGGATGAAGGTGACCAAGTCTTGATACCTACCCTCGGCAGTGTTCGTCAACTTGACAATTTTGTAACCCTCGTTCCAAGCAGTAGGGTTGAGTTTCACATAGTCTAGCCAAGTCTGGGCTTGATCTATCGCCTCCTGACTCCCAGGAGTTCCCGCAGAAATCACATTGAAGCTGCCGGTGTCCAGATTGTAGTCTGAGCCATCCTCTACGATTTCCCAAATAGCCAACTGCATAGCTGCTGATGTCACCGCATTGTTCACTGCACTTGCATATTTGGTGAACAAGAGCTTCAACGCCTCAGCCCCGGAAATCGCGTCGATCGAGGCCGGCTCTCCTGTTACTACAAAAGACCCAGGATAAGGACCAGCGCTAAACGCCATCTCCAAACACCACGCAATGAACTTGTCGCCTTCAGCAAATATACCGCCAGTTGGTGTATCTGTGCCGCTCACCTTTTTCCCTTGGCTTCCGACCCATTTGTCATGAGTGCCGTCGTAAAGCACGTGTACTCCAGGGTATCCAATATTTGCTTGGTCCAGCGTGACAGTCTCGGCGGACACCTGAGGCGCCGCAAGCGTGAACGCCGCAGCGCAAAGC
>JAIXLP010000029.1:0-4677 GCA_026954015.1 Burkholderiales bacterium
CGTTGGCGACTTCACGGATACGGGATTCTTCGAGGTCAAGAATGGTCTGGCGCATGGCAGCATGGAAAAACCGAAGGAACAAGCCGCGGCATCCTACGGCATCCCCCACCCTGCGGCCCCACAACCACCGAAAGCCCCCGCATGACACCCCAACACCCACTCCCGCCCTCCCGCACGGTCCTGCGCACCTGCGCCCCCATGGCGGGACGGCTGCTCGCTGCCATACTGGCACTGGGCCTGCTGGGCCTACCGGGCACCGCCCTGGCCAAGCGCGCCCAGGGCAGCAGCGCCGCGGCCGAAGCGCCCCGCAAGAAAGGCGTGAGCAAAATCACCTACCAGCGCAGCCCCTCGGAAGAATCGCCCGCCCAGCGCGACCGCCGGCTCAAGCGCGAGTGCAAAGGCATGCACAACGCCGGCGCCTGCCTGGGCTACACCCGGTGAGTTCACCATCTGCGGGCGGCTGACCGCTCGTCTGCGCCAAGGCGCCATTCGTCCGCGCCCGGCCGCTGCGCCAATCCCGCGCCCATAGCATGTTCCCATGCCATTCTCCGCATTCCCCCGCCCTGCCCTTCGCGCATCCGCACCCGAGGGGCTGGCACGCCACGCTGGATTCACCGCCATCGAGCTGATGGTGGTGGTGTCCATCGTCGCCATACTGGCCGCGTTGGCGGCACCGAGTTTCCAGCCCCTGATCGAGCGCTGGCGCGTGCGCGAGGCAGCAGAAAACCTCACGTCCACCCTGTACTACGCGCGTTCCGAAGCCATCAAGCGCGGGGGCGGCATCACCATCGATGCCACCGGAGGATGGGGTCAGGGTTGGAAGGTCACGCACACCCAGAACGGCGTCACTACGGACCTGCAAGTCAACGCCGCCCCCAACCGCGTCACCCTGGCCCAGAGCAACGGCAAGCTGCTGCTCTACGTGGACCGCTGGGGCATGCTCTCGGAAGCCAACGGCGGTGCTCCGGCGACGATGAATGTCCTGCTCAGCCCCACAGGCAAGAGCGATACGGACATCAGCGCCATCCGCCTGTGCATTGCGGGCGGCGGGCGCATTGTGCAAATGAAACAAGGGGCCGCCTGCCCCGCTTAAACCCGCACGGAAGAGAAACCATGCACCTCCGTCACCCGCTCTCCCTGCCCGCATTCCGGCGCGTGACCGGGTTTTCGGCCATCGAACTGATGGTGGTGGTGTCCATCGTTGCTGTCCTAGCAGGCCTGGCCGCACCCAGTTTCGCTCCGCTAATCGAAGGCTGGCGCGTGCGCCAGGCGACGGAACAACTGCAATCCACCTTGTACCTCGCACGCTCCGAAGCCATCAAACGCGGCGGGCAGGTGGTCATACAGAAAATCCCCAACAACACCAACGGCTGCAACAGCGCCACCGGCAACCGGGACTGGGATTGCGGCTGGTTCGTCTGTCACGACACCAACAACAACGGCACCTGCAACGCCAACGAAGCCGTGCTCCAGCGCATCGACACCCCCGCTCGGGTGCAAGTGACCCGCACCGGTGGCGGAGCAGGCATCAAGCTCAACCGCTGGGGCCTGGTCGATGGCACCTGGCTGGGCTTCAGCCTGGTGCCACTCGACAAATCCACCAACCACCCTGGCGCACGCGGCGTCTGCATGAGCTCCGGCGGCCGCATTCGCGTGATTCCACCAGCAGAAATTCCATGCACTGGATGACTACCATGGCTTATTCAAGAACTCCGCACTTACCAAAGCGACTGCGTGGTTTTGCACTCATCGAATCCCTGATTGCCATCGTCGTCATGGCTTTGGGCATCCTGGGTATCGTAGGCGTGCAAATGCGTACGCTGACCGACACATCCACCAGTGTGCGCCGAGCCCAGGCCATACGACTCATTGAAGACCTGGGCGAGCGCATGAAGGTCAATCCCAACGCATTGACCGACCTGAATACCTATGTCAGCAGCTTTGCCTCTACACCCTCTGTGGGCAGTTGCTCCACAGGTTGCGACCATGCGCAATTGGCCGCTTACGATCTGGCAGTCTGGAAAAGGGCCGTGCGCGATACCCTGCCTCTCGGCCAGGCTGAAATATTCATACCGCCAGCGGAAGCCGGCGTGCCTGCAGCGCAGAGGCGCCAACTGGGCGTCATGATGGCCTGGCGCGAGAACGAGCGCGACACCAACGCCACCTACAAAGACGACATCGATGCCACCAAAGTCCGTGACAGCAGCGGCAACCTGACCGATGGTGCCGCGCTGGCTTGTCCTGCAGGTTTTACCTGCCACCTGCAATACATCCCCGTCGCCGCTCGCTGCGCTCCTTATGCCCCGGGAGGAAACTCTCCCACCTATTTCTGTCCCGGAGCCTGATATGTTCTCAAACACCATCGCTGCACGCGCATATGCAGCAGGCCCGCATGGCATGAACATGCATAGGCCGCGGATGGCACGTCCAGCCAACCAACACGGTGTCACGCTGATCGAGCTCATGGTGGGCATTGCCATTGGCCTGCTCGTCGTCGCTGTCGCCATGGGCGCGCTCATGGTTTCACGCGGCATCTCGGGCACGGTCAGCGATGCCAGCGGCATCCAGCAGCAGGCTGGCTATGCCATGCGCCTCTTTGGCCAGCAACTGCGCCAGGCTGGCTCCATGCGCCTGAACCTCAATCCCGGGGCTGCAATCACGGAAAGCCCTTACTTGGCGCCCGTGGCATTTGAAACCAAGGCCGAGGCCGCATCGAACCCCTTGTATAGCTACAGCGCCGACATACCCGCCCAAGCCATCACGGGTACGGCCTCTCCCGTCACGCTCACCATTGGTTTTCGCCGCTACACCGAACCTGTGTTCACCAGCGCCACCGAACAAACACTGGCGCGCAACTGCCTGGGCGGCCCCGCGGATGACGGCACCCGCGACGACCAACGCGTGGTGAGTACGTTCTGGCTTAACAGTAAAAATGAGCTGCGCTGCGCTGACATTGATACTCCAAGTCCGGCACTCCCCTTCCCTCCTAGGGATACCGATGGGCAATCCATCCTGCAAAACGTCGCCAACTTCCAGGTGCGCTACCTACTGCAAGACACCACTTCGACACCCGGCATACCCAAAATCAGCTCCGTCACTGCAGCAGGTGTAGCCAACTGGGCACAGGTACAGGCCGTCGAAGTCTGCCTGGTGCTCTATGGCAGCGAGGCCATCGACCTGCCCGCTGGCAGCAATTACGTCGACTGCGACGGCACCGCTGTCGACATGAGCACCCTTACCGGTGCACGGGCCCGACGTATGCACATGGCATTTCGCAGCGTCTTCCAATTGCGCAGCCAGGGACTGATTGGCTCGGTGCTTCAACCCGCTATGTAAGACCCACCATGCAAAGCAAGCACTTTTCCATTCGCCGCCGCCCCCGGCAACAAGGGGTGGCGCTGTTCGTCGTCATCGTGTTCGTCATGCTGTCCATGTTGCTGGCATTGTGGGCCTCGCGCACTTCGCTGTTCAACGAGATCATCGTGGGCAACGACGCCGACTACCAGCGCGCCTTCGAGGCGGCCCAGGCACTGCTGCAAGACGCCGAGCTCGACATCCGCGGCGAAAATCCAGACGGAAACCCCTGCACTGGAGCCAACTGTCGCGACACCATCGGCAGCGCCTACAAAATCCCCCTGGAAACGCAAGAGGTGACTCCGCTGCTCGCCGACCTGGACCAGCAGGCCTCCAAATGCCTGAGCGGCTTGTGCACCAAGCGTGCCGGCCGGCAAGACTTCTGGAACACCACCAGCAGCACCACTCTCGCACCGGGTGAAACCAGGCTCGCCGATATGACCCAGCCGGCAGTAGGCGCGCGCTACGGCCAGTATTCGGGAGCGGCCGCAGGCTCCACCAGCGCGCCTGCCAGCCCCATCCTCGCCGACCGTAGTGCCAATAACCGCGGCGGCTGGTACTGGATCGAGGTGCTGCCCTACGATAAAAGCAGCGAGACCTCCAGCCTTATCGTGGGCGGCCCCGCTACCGACAACCTGCTGCGCCTGAACCTCGTACCTAACGTGGCCTACCGCATCACCGCCCTGGCCTATGGTCTCAAACCCGGCACCCTGGCCGTGCTGCAGCAAACCTACGTCCGGCAAATGCGCAAGGACTAGAAACTGTTCAATCAATAGCATTTGGCGCTCTATTCAAACGCACCAAAGCCACTTTCTTCCATTCATACCATCCAAGGAGCACGCCATGCCCCGCACCGCTGCCCCCCATTTCCGCAGAAACCTGCTCTCCCTGGCCGCCTGCGCGGCACTGGCCCCTTGCAGCGCCTGGGCACTGGATCTGGCCGAGGCGCCCCCGGGCACGGTAGAGCCTTATGTGCGCCCCAACGTCATCATCTCCGTGGACGACTCGGGCAGCATGGATTGGCAGGTCACCAACACGAACACGGGCAGTTCGTCCATCACCGCCCCGAATGCCGATGGTTCCTGGCCCACCAA
This sequence comes from Burkholderiales bacterium, assembly GCA_026954015.1. GTDB lineage: Bacteria > Pseudomonadota > Gammaproteobacteria > Burkholderiales > Burkholderiaceae_C > Comamonas_C. The sequence continues at coordinate 4,449 of JAIXLP010000029.1, forward strand.
CGCCAAGCGTATCAACATATTGAAGTACGCACTGAAGTCGATTTTTGATCCAACCCATCCCAAATACGACTCCAGTCTTATGCCGGATAAGAAAATCCGCCTGGCTTGGCAAACAATGTGGAACAACGGCAACTCACCCGATGCCAAGAGTGTCGATAGCTCCAGCATGAACCGGAACTCGATGCGCATTCTGCAAGGCAGCCATCGCACCAACTTCTTGAGTTTCGTC
>JAIXLP010000029.1:4777-90893 GCA_026954015.1 Burkholderiales bacterium
GAACTCGATGCGCATTCTGCAAGGCAGCCATCGCACCAACTTCTTGAGTTTCGTCAATAGCCTAACCGCAAATAACGGTACACCCTCCCACCTGATGTTCAGTCAGGCCGACGCCTACTTGCGCCGGCCTCTGGGGATCAACAGCCCCTGGGCCAGCGATCCCGGAAATCAGGGTGCCCCCTATCTGGGTTGCAGGCGCAGCTACCATATCTTCATGTCAGATGGCCGCTGGAATGGCGGTGTGTCTGGCGGTGCACAAGACAATGCCACCAATAAGACTTTGCCGGATGGCATGGTGTACGGGGGCAGTGTCGCCGACCAGAAAAAAACGGCCCTTTATCGCGATACCTACAGCAACACCCTGGCTGACTGGGCGTTCAAAAGCTGGGCCGATCCACTGCAAACCAGTGGCATGACCGGCACCATGCAAGCCGCCGCAGACTACCGTTCCGCGCCGGCTACGGAGAATTTCGGCAACGATCTGGCGGGCAATCCCGCCATCCTGGAACGCTATTGGAACCCGCGCTACAACCCCGCTACCTGGCCGCACATGGTCACCTACACCATTGGCTTCAGTACCGATGCCACGACTTGGCCAGGAGCGCCCAGCATCATTGCGCCGCCCGTCAACGAGCGCGTTCCATTCAGCTACAAAGGCAGTTTCCCAGATCTCGTGACCGGGAATAAAAAATGGCCCAACATGGGAGACGGCGAAAACGTTCGCGCCCTAGACCTGTGGCACGCCGCCCTCAACAGCCGCGGACGTTTTTACGCAGTAATGAAAGGCGATGACCTCGAAAGAGCCTTTCGTGAGATCTTCGGACAAATCAACACCGCCACCGACCCCGACCTGAGCTCCAGCTCCACCAGCGGCTCCAACGTCTCGCGCAGTGAGGTCGGCAAATATACGGCGGCCTACGAGCCCGACAAGTTCTGGAAAGGCTTTGTCACCGCCGACAAGGTACGCAGTGACGGCACGACCTACCCTGACCCCAACTGGGGTGGCAAAAATACCGCCGACCGGCTCGACGCCGCCACCGTCAGCAGCCGCTTTGTATTGACCTGGAGCGACAAATGGACCGGCTCGGCCTTCCAGGGCGGTGTCCCCTTCCGCTGGGCAACAGACGAAAGCCGACTCAGCGCCAACCAGAAGCTCTGGCTGCAGAAAAACATGAGTGGCACTGACGAGGGAGCCACCAAAGGTCAACAACGGCTCGACTACATACGGGGTGACAGATCTCTGGAAGGCACGGATCCTTCAGGCTATACCACCACCAAACCCTTCCGCCAGCGCCAAAGCATCCAGGGGGACATCATCAACTCCGACGTGTGGTACACGGGTGCGCCGGCCGCGGACTACCTCCTCAAAGGCTATAGCGCCTTTGTGCGCAGCAACAAATCGCGCCCCGGAATGCTGTACGTGGGCGGCAATGATGGCATCCTGCACGGCTTTGCGTCGCTCGACGGTCAGGAAAAACTCGCCTACGTTCCGCGCGGGGTCATCCCCGCCCTGACACTGCTGACCGACCCACAGTACAACAACAAGCACAAATACTATGTCGATGGCTCACCCATGACCGGTGACATCGACATGAATGGCGGCATACAAGACCCCAGCGACCCCAACTACGGCACTTACGCCCCCAACTGGCGCACCATGCTCGTGGGTACCCTGGGTCTGGGCGGCAAGGGTTATTTCGTGCTTGACGTGACCAACCCCACCGCCGCCAACCTGGCCAACGGCACGCCCGGGTTTCTGGAAGCCAACGCAGCACAATTGGTTCAGCTCGATCGCACCCGCGGCTTTGCCGAGACCGCGCCCAACTGTGGAGCCCTCTCTGGCGCTGAGAAAACCGCCTGCCTGAAAATCGTCGATGAGGACAAGGACATAGGCCACATCACCGCCCGCCCCGTGCGCGATGACAACGACAGCATGCGCAGCGCACAGATCACGCGCATGAACAACAACCGCTGGGCTGTGGTCCTTGGCAACGGTTACAACAGCACCAACCAGCGCCCGGTATTGCTGGTGCAATACCTCGACGGTGCAAAAGAGCTGCTGCGCATCCCCACCACGAACGACGCCCCTGGTACGGGTATTGCCAATGACAATGGTCTGGCCTCCCCGCGTCTGGTGGACATCAACGGCGACGGCCTTGCCGATGTGGTGTATGCCGGCGACAACTTGGGCAATCTGTGGAAGTTCGATCTCACGAGCCACAACCCCAGCGACTGGAAAGTGGCTTTTGGCGGCAATCCACTGTTCACGGCCCTGGGCCCAGCAGCGCTCAACGGACCGCGCACCAAGATACAACCGATTTTTGCCGCCCCCACAGTGCGCGCCAACGACCGCCAAATGGTGATTGGCAGCGGCCCTTCGGCAAAAACGCTGAACGTGGGTGGCATGATGGTGGCCTTCGGCACCGGTCGCAACGTGACCAAGGACGATCCCTCCAGCGTGGACGTACAAACCTTGTATTCCGTGCTGGACAGCACGCGCTACCGTGTTGTCACCACCCCCCTCGGCAAGCGCCTGGAAGTGCACCCGGGATCTGGCTCCTGCCCCAGCGCAACCTGTATACCGGCGCCCACAGCACTGGGCAAGGGAGTGGCCACAGCCAAACTCGCAAAGCGCGAATTCGTCGAACTAGATGCGGGGGCTTATGGCGCCATCAAGGAAGTCGATGTCCTGAACAAAAACACCTGGGCCAACTGGAACGGCTGGTACCTGGATCTGCCTGCGGTTGGCGAACGCCTGCTCAAACCCTTTGACTTCTATGACGCCAGCAATCTGCTCACCGTATGGTCGCAGGTACCTGCCAAGGGGTCGGACGTAGACCCGAATGTGGAGAGCTGTGAATCGACCTCGGTCGACGCGGAGCGCCAGTACCGCACCTTTGTCAACGTCATGGACGGCAAGGCTCCCTCGGTCGCCATCGTGGACAAGAACAAGGATGGAAAGTACACCATGGGAACCCTCGCTTCACCCGGTGCCGATGCCATCGTCGTCAGTAACGCCAGTGGTGACAGCCTGGTCAGCATCTCCCGCGCGAAAGTGTCCAAGGGTCCGCACAGCATCATCAAGAAGGACAAGTCCGAGAACGCGGATATCGACGCCAAGAACAACAAGGAAAACCTTGCGGCCATGCCCGAAGAAACCTTGCGCCCCAGCTGGCGCCAGATCCAATAATTCAGGACGGTAATATGCACACCATGAACCGCAACGCTCTCCTCCGGCAACAGGGCTTCACCCTGATCGAACTGATGATCGTGGTGGCCGTCGTGGGCATCCTCACGGCCATCGCCTATCCCAGCTATGCGGAGTACATCCGGCGCGGCCACAGGGCTGACGCCCGAGCAGGCCTGCTGCAGGCGCAGCAGTGGCTGGAGAGGGCTGCCACGGCGACAGGTGTATACCCGACCACGCTGCCTAACACATTGCAGTGGAAGGATGCTGGCGGGAATGCTGACCCAACCAAGCGTTACACCATCGGGTTCCAGGCGGGTAACACCAATGCTGCCTTCACCCTGGTGGCCACGCGCAAAGCCGGAACCCCCCAAGCGAACGACAAATGCGGCGACTTCACCCTTACGAACACCGGCATACGCGGCGCCGCCAACTACACCGTATCGAATGTCATAGCAGAGTGCTGGAACAAATAGACTTTTTGCATACGCTACCATCCCGGGCGCCATGACAACCGATGCGCCCCTCGTGACCCGAGCGCTTGGGCTGGCCGCCCAGGCGCTTTTTCTTTCCAACCCCAACCCGCGTGTGGGCTGCGTGATCATTGCGCCCGATGGGCAGGTGCTGGGCGAAGGCTTCACCCAGCAGGCCGGCGGCCCGCATGCCGAGGTGGTGGCGCTGCGCGATGCCGCCGCACGGGGTTACGGCGTGCGCGGGGCCACGGCATGGGTCACGCTGGAGCCCTGCGCCCACCAAGGCCGTACCGGGCCGTGCTGCGATGCCTTGATTGCCGCAGGCATTGCCCGGGTGGTGGCCAGCATCGAGGATCCCAATCCGCTGGTCGGTGGTCAGGGTTTTGCCCGGCTGCGCGCCGCCGGGGTGGCCGTGGAGGTCGGCGCCGGCGCGGCCGAGTCGCGGGCACTCAATATCGGGTTCTTCAGCCGCATGCTGCGGGGCACACCCTGGGTGCGCATGAAGGTGGCCGCTTCGCTCGACGGGACCACCGCCCTGCACAATGGGGCGAGCCAGTGGATCACCTCGCCCGAGGCGCGCGACGATGGCCATGCCTGGCGCGCACGCGCCTGCGCCATCCTGACCGGCGTCGGTACGGTACTGACCGACAGGCCCCGGCTGGACGTGCGTGCCGTGGCCACGCCACGCCAGCCGCATGTGGTGGTGCTCGACAGCCATTTGCGGACACCGCCAGACGCTCCTATATTCATAGCTGGCCGCGCTTGCTGGATATACGCTACAGGCCCTTTTGATGCTCAAGACAGCGCGGCATTCGCGGCGCGCAGGCTGGCGCTGGAGGCGCGCGGCGCCACCGTCTCGCTGCTGGCGGGCGCCGGGGGGCGGGTGGATTTGCCTGCCATGCTGCGCGATCTGGCACGGCGTGGCGTGAACGAGTTGCATGTGGAAGCCGGGCATACGCTCAATGGCGCCTTGCTCGATGCCGCCCTGGTGGACGAGCTGCTGCTCTACCTGGCCCCTACCCTGCTTGGCCCGGGCCGGGGCATGGCAGACAGGCCGCCTTTGGCGGCGGTATCGCAAGGGCTGGCGCTGGAGTTCGACGCGGTGCAGCCCGTGGGGCCGGACTTGCGCATCCTGGCGCACGTGCAAGGGCGCGACAGGTTCTGAAGCCTGCCACAATGGGAACCATGTTTACTGGAATCATCACCGGCACGGGGCACATCACCGCCGTGCACGATCTGGGCGGTTCGGCGGCGCATGGCAAGCGCCTGTTCATCCAGCCGCCGGCGGGCTATCTGGACGACGTGGGCCTGGGCGACAGCATTGCGCTCAATGGCGCGTGCATGACGGTCACCCAATTGGACGCGGCCAAGCCGGAGTTCAGCGTCGATATTTCCGCGGAATCGCTGAGCAAGACCACGGGACTCGATGCCCCCGGCCCCATCAACCTGGAGAAAGCCTTGCGCGCCAACGACCGCCTGGGGGGCCACCTGGTGTCCGGCCATGTGGACGGGATTGGTGCCGTGACGCATTTTGCGCAGGTGGGCGAGAGCTGGGAACTGCGCGTGATGGCGCCAGGCGCTCTGGCACGCTACCTGGCGACCAAGGGGTCCATCACCATCAATGGCGTGAGCCTCACAGTCAACCGCATCGCCGACACCGCAGACGGTTGCGAGGTGAGCATCAATCTCATCCCGCACACGGTAGAGAACACAGCGCTGGGGCACCTGCGCGCAGGATCGACGGTGAACCTGGAGATCGACCTGATCGCCCGCTACTGCGAGCGCATGCTCAGCCTGGGTGCGCGCTGAAACATCCGGCGCGGGCCTCTGCGGCGCCATGCTTTCGGTAGAATCCGCGCAGCCTCATCATGAGAGCGCGCGCGTGGCGGTGGGATTGACTGGTCGGCGGCCTGGACCCGCCAGCACCCACCACTGCTGCAAAGGCGAACGCAAGTTCGCCTTTTGTTTTATGTTGCAGAAGGGTTGACCATGTTCGAATCCATCCGCAAGCACACCAAGATCGCGATGGTCTTGCTGTTCTTGCTGATCATCCCGTCGTTCGTGCTTGTCGGTATCGACAGGAGCTATTTTTCCGGCAGCAGCACCGTGGTGGCACGGGTGGATGGCCACGACATCACGCAGACCGACTGGGACAACGCGCACCGCATGGAGTCCGACCGCCTGCGCCGCGAACAACCCAACACCGACGCCAAGCTCTTCGACACGCCTCAGGCCCGTTACGCGACGCTGGAGCGCCTCGTGCGCGATCGCGTGCTGGAGGCCGCAGCCCAGAAGATGCACCTGGTGACCACCGACGCTCGCCTGGCCCGCAGCCTGCAGGAGATCCCGCAGATTGCCGCGCTGCGCAAGCCCGACGGCACGCTGGACGCCGAAGGCTACCGCGCACTGGTTGCCACGCAGGGCATGACCCCGGAGGGCTTTGAAGCCAGCATGCGCCGGGACCTGTCGCTCAACCAGGTCATCGGGGCCGTGCTGGGCAGCAGCTTTGCCCCATCGTCCCAGGGCATGGCAGCCATCGGCCCGATGTTCCAGCAACGCGAAGTCCAGGTCATGCTGTTCAAGGCCGCAGACCAGGCCGCCAAGGTGCACCCGTCCGAGGACGAGCTCCAGGCCTGGTACAAGGAGCACAGCGCCCGCTACCAGCAGCCCGAGCAGGTGACGGTCGAATACGTGGTCTTCGACATCGACAGCGTGCGCGCCGCCATCACCCTCAACGAAGACGACCTGCGGACCTACTACAAGGAAAACCAGTCCCGCTACGCCGGCAAGGAAGAGCGCCGCGCCAGCCACATCCTGATTGCCGCCGCCAAGGATGCCCCTGCGGCCGAGCGCGAAAAGGCCCAGGCGCGCGCGCAGGAACTGCTCGCGCAACTGCGCAAGAACCCGGCAGAATTTGCCGCACTGGCCAAGAAGAACTCGCAGGACCCCGGCTCGGCGCCCAACGGCGGCGACCTCGGCTTCTTCGCCCGCGGCGCCATGGTCAAGCCCTTCGAGGACGCCGCCTTCGCACTGACCAAGGGAGCCATCAGCGACGTGGTGGAGTCCGACTTCGGCTACCACATCATCCAGCTCACCGACGTCAAGACGCCGCACCAGCCCAGCTTCGAGGAACTGCGACCCCAACTCGAGGCCGAGCTCAAGCAGCAGCAGGCCCAGCGCAAATACGCTGAAATGGCTGAAACTTTTGCCAACACGGTCTACGAACAGTCCGACAGCCTGAAGCCGGTGGCGGACAAGCTCAAGCTCACGGTTCAGACCGCCAAGGCAGTCACCCGCAGCCCCGCCCTGGGCGCCAAGGGCGCACTGGCCAACCCGAGGTTCCTGCAAGCCCTGTTTGCCAGCGACACGCTCGAGAGCAAGCGCAATACCGAAGCCATCGAACTCGGCGCCAACCAGATGGCCGCGGGCCGCGTCACCGAGCACCAGGCAGCGCGCACCCTGGCCTACGAGGAGGTCAAGGACCAGGTGCGCCAGAACTTCATCGCCGACCAAGCCGCCGAGCTGGCACGCAAGGAAGGCGAGGCCAAACGCACGGCCTGGGCCGACAAGCCCGAGCTGGCCACGGGCCTGCCTGCGGCCATGGTTCTGTCGCGCGACCAATCCCAGGGCCAGTCGCGTGCCATCGTCGATGCCGTGATGTCCGCCAAGCCCGATGCTCTGCCCCAGTGGCTGGGCGTGGACCTGGGGCCGGTGGGCTACGCCGTGGTCAAGGTGATTGGCATCAAGCCGCGCGACAACATCGACCCCACGCTGTTGGCGCAAATGCAGCAGCAGTACACCCAGTGGTGGGCCAACGCCGAAGGCCTGGCGTACTACGAAACGCTCAAAAAACGCTTCAAGGTGCAGTTCAAGGTTCAGCGTCCGGGTGTTGAAGCAACTTTGGACAGTGGAAGCTGATATCGGCAAATTTCAGGCTATAATGCAAGGCTCTACGGTGGCTGTAGCTCAGTTGGTAGAGTCCAGGATTGTGATTCCTGTCGTCGTGGGTTCGAGTCCCATCAGCCACCCCAAGTAAACAAAGGAAACCCTGCTATCCAAAAGATAGCGGGGTTTTTCTTTTTTCGTCCGATGTAAGGGCGGATGTAAGACGATTTTCCACATGCAAGCACCGTAAGTGCGGTCATCTTCGGCTGATGGCGGCTTGCCCTCAGCTATCGCCTGGTTTTGCTTTGTCCCTCTTCCCAGCCTTCTTTGACCCCTGCCGTGAAGTCGCGCCAGAAATCTGAGACAGGTCGAGTTCTTTCACGCACGTTGTCCCCCAGGGTTGGGCGCTGAGCCATGATTCGCAACCACTCCAGCAGCTCAACCTGATACACCGCCGGATGCAGTGTGCAAGTACCAAGCCACAGCAGCAACTTTTCGGCAGCAGCTTCAATATCTGACTCGGCACCGTGAGAAATGGTCTGCAGACGCAGCCAAGCCTCGCGCAGAAAGCGCAGCTCATCGTTCAGTCGCCAAGCCACATAGTCCTTCGCAAAATCAGTGCCTGTGGCTGTGCGTGCTTTGAGCCGTTCAGCCTTGTCTTTCAGGCCTGACTCCAGCCGCTCGACCAGGGCTCGATACGCCTGGCACGCTTGTTCCTGCCAAACCATGTAACCCTTGCCACGCACCACCTTGTCGGCCAAGGCCTTCGCGCGTTCCGATTGTGTGCGGCTCAAAATGGGCAAGACCGAACCCAACACCAAGCCACCCGCAGGGCCAAACACCAGCAAGCCGATGGTCACACCAGCAAAATTGCCTGCCACCGCCAGCCCTGCTCGTACCGTTCCATTGACGATCACTTCCTGCAACGCCTGGGAAGCCGTCGTTTGCCCGGCGCTGTAGCGCTGCCATTCGTGCAGGGCACTCAGCACCACGGCAAAAGTGGGTACCTGGGGGTGCAACAAAGCATCCCCCGCATCCAGTGTGTTCTCCGTGACCTGGTGCACCCCTTCTTGGCTGTAGCCTTCGACAAAATGGACCTGATTGGCCCAGTCCGGCAACTGCCCCTTTTCTTGGGCTTCGGCCAGCATATCCGCCACCTCGGCATTGGCCAGTACCGGATAGTCGTAGCGCTCAAAATGGTGCTGCAGCAAGGACAGGTCTGCCGCGTTTTTCACCTGGAACTTCACACCATCCACCATCAGGTCCCAGCCTGGTTCATTGGAAGTGGCTGGAAACTCCACAATGTGCCCTTGCTGAACCAACTGGCTGGCTACCACCTGTTCCGCCACATAGCCCTTCAGGTTGCTGATGGCACCCAACTGGGCATCGGCACTCAGCGAAGTGACCGCATGGGCAAACGCGGCGAACTCCAAGGGATCGGAAAGGTCGGGCACACGCGAAAAATCGGCCGCCTGCAACACTTGCGGGTGAAGCACATGCAGGTGGTACAGCAGTTCACCCAGCGTCAATGCAGACATGGCAGCCATGTCAGATGGCGCATCGTTGCCCACGCGCATGACACGAATCCAGCCGTCGGCCTTCGGCGAACCGGGCAAGCCGCGCTCCATGATCTGGGCCACTTCCGGGCGCAAGGCCACTGCGGAGCGGTGGGCAGGGCCTATCAACGCCCAGTCGTTGCTGTAGCGCTGCTGCACCTCACGCGGCAATGTCCCCAGGCGGTCCAGCTCAGACACGCGAGCAAAAGCCCGCGCCATCCCCCGCAAGCCCGCGTTACCCGCATTCAAGCCGTTGAGCGCCAGCAACGCAATCACGCGCATGGCAATGGCCGCCTGGATCTTCTGATTGGCGGAGCGTGCAGCCAACCATCCTGTGCCCAGCGTGGCCAGCACAATGGTGACCGGATTGGAAAGCACCGCCACAAAAGACACCAGCGCCGGGCCACTCACCAGCGGAATAAATGCCGACGCCTGGGCTGCCAGGATGTACGCAGAAAACCCGGCCACACTCACCGCTGTTCCCAGAGACGCCAGCCCGCCCCCAGTAAGCAAGATGGTTCGTATGGCTTCGTCATTCAGTTCACGCGCACCAATGGCCTCCAGCAATTGATTCCGCGCAGCCGGGTCCAACTGCGATACCCGCTGCCGAACATCGGCAACCAAAGCCTGGCGTGCCGTGGCATGCGCGGCATCATCACTTTGCATGACCTGGGCCAGCATCTCATTCAACGTCTGGCGAGCCAGAGTGTCCAGGCTGTCTGGGGCCGTGCGGGTTTCCAGCCCCAAGCCAGCTTTGGCCTTATCGAACATGCCAGGCTGCAAGGAAGCCAGCAAGGTCGCCACCAAATCATCGGCAGCAGTGCCGGCCGAGCGAAGGCTGCCAAACGTCAAGGCCTTGAGCCCAAATGCTTCTCGCAGACGCATCCATAGCAACAGGCGCAAGTCTTCGTCCGGCACGGGCGCCTGCAGCCACCCAATGACGCCCTGCTGCAATGCTGCAACGGACGACGGGATTGCGTCTGTATCGCCCTCCTGCTGCCCATGGGTTCTGGATGCCCACCTCTTCCCCAAAGCATCCATGCGCTCTGACAAGCGCTGCTGCAGGGTTCCGTCTTCAAACAAGGCCAGGCAAGTGGCCAGCAAATGGCGCGGCGCCACCCCCAGCCCAGCCACCAGATCCCGCGACTGGAGGACCGAAGCCTGTTGATTGACCGATGGAGAAGGGAGCCGGTGATTCATACTGTTGTGGATCAACCCAAGGATCCAACAGCTTATCGGCGCAGAGCAGCCGTGTCAGCACAAAAAGCTCTGGTCATCGTGGCTTGCAGGCTCACAGGCCGCCTCAGCGATGAAAGCAGCCTTCGCTTATTTGCCGTTGCTCAGTGGCCCGCCATAAACCGCTGCCGGTGATAACTCAGGTAGGGCTGATGTTCCGGCGCCATCCAGCGCAGCCGCATCGCCGGGCTCAGGCCCAGCACGGCGCACGAGGCCGTGTTCAGCTCCGGCGCAAAGAGTACACGGCCTTGCTCGTCAAAATGGAGTTGGAGTTGGAGTTGACCCGATTCCGTGGACACATCATTCTTTGTGTTCAAGGAGTCGCAAATGTCCAAAGTACGACCGCCGTACCCGGCGGAATTTCGCCAGCAGATGGTCGAGCTGGTTCGAGCCGGCCGCTCACCCGCGCAGCTCTCGCGTGAGTTCGGCGTCACTGCCCAGTCCATCACCAACTGGGTCGGCCAGGCCGCCATCGACGATGGCAAGCCTTTGCCTGGCAAGGAAGGTCTGACCACAGCCGAGCGGGAAGAACTCGTTCGCCTGCGTCGGCAGTTACGCCAGGTCCAGATGGAGCGCGACATCCTGGCAAAGGCTACGGCCTGGTTTGCCGGTCGCAGCGATGCGACTTCAACGAAGTCTTCGGACTCGTGATGGCGAACCAGGCCGAACTTCCTGTGCGTACCATGTGCCGCGTCCTCGGTATCTCGGCCAGCGGGTTCTATGCCTGGCGCGAACGTGCCCCGTCGCAACGCAGCATCGCCAACGCGGTGATGACCGAGCGCATCCGCCAGATTCACCAGGACTCCTACGAGTCCTATGGCATGCCCCGAGTGCGGGCCGAGCTCATTGAGCAAGGTGTGCGCATCAGCCGCCAGCGTGTGGCGCGCCTCATGCGAGAAGCCGGTATCCACGGCATCAGCAAGCGACGAGGCTTCACGGTGACCACCCGCAGAGACAAACATCAGAGCCCGGCCCATGACCTGGTCAAGCGGCGTTTCCACGCCACTGGGCCGAACCAGCTGTGGGTGGCGGACATGACCTACGTGCCAACGTGGATGGGGTTCCTCTACCTGGCCGTGGTCATCGATGTCTGGAGCCGACGCGTGGTGGGCTGGGCCATGGGCGAGCGCATGACCGCAGACCTAGTGCTCGCGGCGTTGAACATGGCGCTGGAGCAGCGCAAACCCAAGGGCGTCATTCACCACTCGGACCAGGGCAGCCAGTACACCAGCCTGGCCTTTGGCGAGCGTTGCCGGCAGATGCAGGTACGCCCCTCGATGGGAACGGTGGGCGATGCCTACGACAACGCGATGGCCGAGAGCTTCTTTGCCAGCCTGGAAGGCGAACTCATCGAGCGCAACTCCTTCCAGAGCAAAGCTCAGGCGCGCATGGCGGTCTTCACCTGGATTGAGGGCTGGTACAACCCCAGGCGTCGTCATAGCGGCCTGGGCTACCTCTCACCCCTGAACTTTGAAAGGAGTCACGAGGCCCTGTTTGATGTTGTCGAAGATGCCCATGAGCATGCCCAGACAATGCCCGAAACGGTTTGAGAATCAAACCAGTACCCGTCCACGGAAGTGGGTCAACTCCAAGGATGTAGCGCAGCTCGTCGCGGGTCAGGCCATAGAGGCGGGCGTAGTAGGCGTCGAGTTCGGCGCGCAGCTGGGCGCGGCGCTCGGGGTCAAAGGCGAAGGGCGGGCCACTGTGGCCCAGGGCCTGGGCCCAGCCGGCCAGGTCGTGCGCGGTGTAGGTGAGTTCGAGCACGCGCGGGACGATGAAGGCCAGGTCGGCTTCGGTGTAGCGGTCAGGGGGAAGGACGGGAAGCTGCTTGTAAATGAAATAGTTCATGTGCGTGCCACCCGTCTTGTGCCGCGCCACGAAATCGAAAACCAAACTCGACAAATTGGCCAGCAGCAGCGCAAAGATGGCCTTGTTCGCCACATCGGGGAACAACATCAAAGGCATCTGATTCCCCACCCCCGCCAACGGCACCACCGACGCAATCACCGTGCGTTCATTGGTCGCGTTGGTAATGTCTCGCCACCCCATCAACCACGCCGGGCACGACGCCTGCAGCCATTGCTCGGCCAAGGCCAGCACCTCGTCCTCGGTGTGCAGGGCGGCTGCCGGGGCGGGTAGTTGGCGGTGGCGGGCGGTGAAGGCGAGCATGGTTTGCTCGGCCTGCGCATCCACCGCAAACCAGCCGGACTGCTTGAACTCGTTGGACATGAACACTTGCACCAGCCCTTGCCCTGGCAGGTAGTTGTCATTCAGCGGCTGCAAGACGGCAGAGTTGTCGCCGCACAGGCCCAGACCCACAGGTGCGACGTCTTGCGCATAGGGGTGCCGGTGCACAAAGGCCTGCCAGGCGGTGTAGGTGCCGATGCCGGGATGGCTTTGGCGCTGGTCGGCCAGCCACCAGCCAAACAGCAGTTGCGTGGCGCACAGCACCGTTGCATCGGGCACACCGTCGCGCAGGGCCTTGCGCAGGCCTTCGGGCAGGGTGGAGACGCGCAGCCACACATCGCGCGCCTCCACCCAGTAGCGCGGAGTGACGGTAGTAGCGGGGTCTTGTTTTTCCGCCAGCGTCAGGTCGCGGCTGTCGCCGTCTGGCGTGTAGGTGGCCCAGCGATGGTCAAACTGGTGGATGAGCTTGGCTTCGTACAGGGGGAGGCGGTCGGGGGCAGGAGTGCTTTTGAATAGGCCGCTGTCATTGGCCATATCCAGCAAGCGCATGAACGAAATGCCCCAGGGGTTGACCTCGGGCGACACGCATTTGGCTTGCTTGCCCTCCCCGGCCCACACGGCTTCGCGAATGAGTACAGGGGCGGCACGGTAGAGCTTTTTGGTCAGCTCGGCATCGCGGCTGCTGCGGAACACCGGACAGGTAAGCGTGTTGGGGTTGATGAGGCGGAACTCGTCGGGCGTGAGGGTGAAGCGGCGGCGTGGGTCGGCCAGTTGGGCGACTTGACCGGCGTAGCAAACAAATTCGGCCGCCTCTGCCTGGCCCAGCGTGAGCAGGCAGAACTTGAAGCTGCGGTGCACCGAGGCAAACAGCGCATCGCGGTTTTCAATGTCGAACAGGCTGACGAGGCGCCCGGTTTGGCTGATGTGGCCAAAGTAGGCCTTGGTGCTGTCGTCGGTGGCAATGCCGGTGGGCACGATAAAACCGGCGCGGCCCGTGGGTGCAGTAATTTGCAGAATGGTTTCGGCAAACAGCGCGTAGGTGTTCACGTCGCCCACACCGGTGAGGGGGTAGCGGCCACCGTCGCTGCCGTCCACATGCATGAACACGCTGGTGGCTTCTGCCGTGCGGCGGGCGCTGATGAATTCGGCATACAAGCGCTGTTCGGCCTCGCTTTCGCCGCCAAGCGGCGGGTGGCCTGCGCTGCTGGCCAGTTGCTGCGCCAGCGCACCCTCGCGCAGCCAACCGATGTAGCGGGTGCGCTCGGCCTTGTTTTTGGCTGTGGCCACGGCGGGGTGGCGGGTGGCAAAGAATTCTTCTTCCTGCAGCTTGATGCGCTCCCACGGCGGGTTACCCAGCACGCAGTCAAACCCGCCTGCGGCATAGACCAGTGGAAAGGCCAGCGGCCAGTGCAGCACACGGGCCTGCCGGCAGGCGGCGCGGGCGGCGGCCACGGCGGCGCTGCCCTCGTGGGCGGGGTCCGCCAGGCGGTCCGGCGCCGTCAGCGCGGTGTGCAGGGTTTCGCTGGTGGGCACCTGGGTAGCGGTGTCGGGCGTTTTGGGCAGCAGGTAGGCACCTACAGCCAAATCGGCCGCCAGCGCAAGCGGGCTGTGCGTGAGCTGCTCACAAAATTGACGGTAGGCCTGCGCTTTGGCGGCCACGTCGTCGGGGGTGTCGGCGCCCAGGGCTTCCAGCGTGCGCAGGGTGTGCAGGCCGGTGTCGCTGGCAAAGGCCAGCAGTTGCTGGCCGCCCTGCAGGTCTTTGGCCAGTTGCTTGAGGCCGGCGGCGTTTTGCTTGGCTAGCTGCTTGCACACATCCTTGTCGTCGCCACTCAGGGGTTTGAAGGCGTCTTTGGCAATGCCGCGCTCCAGCGCGTGCAGGTCGGTCAGGCCCAGCAGGGCGTCGCCGCATTGCAGGTGGTGGTCCAGAAAGCCCAGAGGGCGGCCTTCTTCAAAGCCTTCCAGCCACAGGGCGGTGCGGGCCAGCTCCACGGCCATGGGGTTGCGATCCACGCCAAAGATGCAGCGGCCAATGACTTCGCGCAGCGCGTGGCGGTAGGCCGGGGGCGTGACGGCGCCATCGGGCGCGCGCAGTTGCGCCAGCTTTTCTGCCAAGCGGCGCGCAGCGGCCAGCAAAAAGTGGCCGCTGCCGCAAGCGGGGTCGATCACGCGGATGGCCAGCAGGGCCTCTACCGGCTGGGCAGAGTTGGCGGCGATGCGCTGTTCGATGACGGGGTCGAGCGCGCTGCGGATGAGTTCTTGCACCAGGCTGTCGGGCGTGTAGTAGCTGCCGGTGAGCTTGCGGTCGTTGCCCGCCACGGCCTCCACCGATGCGCCGTCGCTGGTCAGGCCGACAAAGCCGAAGCGGCGGGCGTGCACATCGACCTCGGGCACGAGTTCGAGCAGGCTTTCGTACACGCTGCCGAGCTCTTCGGTGCCCATGTTGCGGTAGTCGATGGGCGCCAGTGGGCCGCCACCGGGCGTAGGCGCCCAGCGCAGGCTGTGCGTGGCGGCCAGCAGGTCGGCATTGGTGAGCTGGGCCTTGTCCAGATCAGGGCATTGCTGGGCTGCAAACAGGCCGCCCAGTGCGGGCAGGCCCAGGCGTGGCTGGCCTTGGCCCAGGCCCTGGAACACGATTTTGACGGCCTGCCACAGGTCATCGAACCGGGTGCGGGCGCGGCGGCGCAAGGCCATGTCGCGCAGGCGGGCCAGGGCGTAGCCTTGGGCATAGGCCTGGGCGGCGGCCACCTTGGCACGGGCGGCGGCGGGGTTGGCCAGGGCTTCTTCGGCGGTGGGCTGGGCGGGGATGAGGCCGCGCTCTTCCACGCTGAAGGTGAAGATGCAGCGGTAAATCAGGCGCAGCAGCTGGGCAAAGTAGGCCTCTTTGCTCAGGCTGCCGTCTTGCAGGGCCTGGCGCAGGGCGTGGTTGGCCGGGTGGGCCACAAAGCCCTGGCCCAGGGTGATGAGGGCCTGGGTCACGCCGTTGCGCAGGCCGTTGCGCACACGGGTGCCCTCTTCTTGCCCGGCTTCGCGCCAGGCCTCCCACACCACGGGCGCGGGGACATCCGCCTGCGCGCCCTGCCCTGCCAGCAGGCCCGCACGGCTGGCGTGCAGCAGGCGCCAGGCAAAAGCAAATTCGGCCAGGCGCTGGCCTGCCAGCAGGTCTTGCAGGTCCACTTCCAGGTAGCTGGGGCGGGTGAGTGTGGAGGCGTCGCGCAGCAGGCGCAGGGTTTTGCCGTTGGTGACCAGCGCCCACTGGTGCGCGGGGCTGGCGTTGAGCAGCTCTTGCGCCAGCTGGAACGGCGTTTTCTTGCGGCTGCCGCTGCCGGTGATGGCAAAGCGGGTGTCGGCTTCATCCAGCCCCTGGGTGTGCGGGGCCACCACAATGGGCAGGCTGCGGGCGGACTGGCCGTCAGCACCTGCAGGGGCGCAGGCCAGGTGGGTGATGGGGTAGTGGCGTGCCTCGGTGCCCTCGCCCACGGTGATGCCGGTACTCGCGCCCACGGCGGGGTAGCCCAGGGCGTCGCGCAGCAGCTCGGTGATAAAGGTGGCGGCAGCGTGCTGAGGGTCGTAGTCAGCACGCTCCAGCAGCGGGGCAAAGCTGCGCCACTGGGCGCTGGCGATCTGGAAGGCACGGCCGATTTCATCCTTGAACTGCAGGCCCTTGGGCAGGCGGTAGTCGGCCTCGGTCTGCAGGCGAGCGCTGCCGTGGGCGGCTTTGGCCAGCACGTCGGGCAGGAACAGGCCGCCTTCGAGCCGCAGGGTGGGCAGGTTGAGGGTGGCGGTGTGGCGGCGGACGGTTTTCATGGGCAGGAAGCGTTGGTGCGGGCCCGGTGGGCAGACACGGTGAACCGGTTCGGGTACAGTGAAACCATTCTGACCTGTCTGGTCAGAATACTGGAGAGATGGAGGCGAACAATGCAAACATGGCAGATGCAGACCGCCAAGGCGCGGTTTTCAGAGCTGGTGAAGCAGGCGGCCGAGGATGGGCCGCAAGAGATCACGCTGCATGGCAAGCCGGTGGCCGTGGTGCTGTCGCGCGAGGCGTTTGAGCGGCTGAGCGGCGGCGGAGCGCCGTCGCTGGTGGAGTTCATGCGCCGCTCGCCCCTGCATGGGCTGGATGAACTGGAGCTGGAGCGCGACCGCAGCCCCACGCGCGAGGTGGAGCTGTGAGTTATTTGGTGGATACCAATGTGCTCTCGGAATTGCGGCGCAAGCAGCCCGATGCGCGCGTGGTGGCCTGGATGGAGCAGCGCCCCGCCCAGTCGCTGTACCTGAGCGTGCTGACGCTGGGTGAGATCCGCAAGGGCATTGAGCGGCTGCAGGGCGATGCCCGCCAGGCGGCGCTGCTGGACTGGCTGGAGGTGGAGCTGCCCCGGTTTTTTTGGGGCCGCGTGCTGGCGGTGGACGCGCACACCGCCGACCGCTGGGGCCGCCTGCAAGGCAGCGCTGGCCGGCCGCTGCCTGCCATCGACAGCCTGCTGGCCGCCACGGCGCTGAAGCACGACCTGACGCTGGTTACGCGCAACACGGCCGACTTTGATGGCATGGGCGTGCGGCTGGTGAACCCGTGGCTGGGGTAGCGTCTGCCCAGAGAAGCTACTATTTTTATAGCTGCTCGCGCTTACCAGTAAAGCGCTAGAGGCCAATTTGGTCATAAAGAATCGGGCAGCAGCACGTACACGCCCATCACGTCCACGGGCAGGCAGGGCGCCACGCTGTATTGGCCCACGTCGCGGGCGGCTTCGCGCACGCGGCGGTGGTCGGCCAGCAGGGTTTGGGCGCGCTCCTGGGCCAGGGCTTGCAGGCGTTCGGGGTGCTGGGCCAGGAACTGCAGGGCCTGGGCCACTTCGCGGGCCATGGCCTCGCGCGGCAGGTTGCCGGTGGGCGTGCATTCCAGCAGGCGGGCGGTGCCTTCGTCGCTCAGCCACTCGGGGTTGCTGCGGCCTTTGACGGCCAGGGCCACGGTTTCCTCGGCCATCATCTGGTAGGGCTGGCGGCGGCGCACGTAGCTGAACTGGTGGCGCAGGCGCAGCAGCACGACGGTGGTGACCACGTCCACCCCATCGGTGATGGTGGCTGCGCAGCGGGCGGTGATGGCGGAGGCCTGGCCTGTTGCGCCATCGCCCTGCAAGGCGTTTTCGAGCAGGTGGTCGGCCAGCACGCTCACCAGGGGATGGCTGCGGTGCAGCTCGGCAAAGTCGAGCACCAGGGTGGTGTGGGCTGCGCGGGTGGCGCCTTCGGGCACCAGGCCTTCGTCGGCCAGGCGCTGGCGCAGGGCTTCGGGCAGGTGCTGGGTGTGCAGGCGGTGGGAGCTGCGCCGGGCGGCCTCCAGCGGTGCGCCCAGGCGGGCGCAGGCGCTTTGCACGAAGCGCTGCACGTCGGCATGGCTGCCCAGGGCGGCCTGCTGCTTTTGCCATTCGGGCAGCACTTCGTCTGGGCGGATGCGGCGCTGGGCAAAGACGGTGCGGTTGGCCTTGGCTTTTTCGAGCGCATCGGTCCACTGGGTTTGCAGCGGTGCAATCAGCTCTTCGGCTTCAGCGAAGTCAAAGCCCAGCTGCAGGTTGGAGGCCTTGCCCTCGCGCTTCATCAGCGCGGCTTTGATGAGGGCCTGGTTGATGCGCTGCTTGTCTTCGGGCATGGGCACGAGCACGCCCAGCTCTTTCTGGATGGCCTCGCCCTTGCGCAGGATGACGTTGAGCACAAAACCATCGACCGGGTTGTCTTGCCCATACAGCATGGTGCAACGCACCACAGGGGCTTGCTGGCCAAAGCGGTCCACGCGGCCTTCGCGCTGCTCGTGGCGGGTGGGGTTCCAGGCCAGGTCGTAGTGGACGACGGCGGTGAACAGGTGCTGCAGGTTGATGCCCTCGGAGAGGCAATCGGTAGCGACGAGGATGCGGCCCTGGGTGGCGGCGTCGCCCTCCTCCATGCCTTCGACCTTGGCGCGGCGCTCTTCGGGGCTGAGTTCCCCGGTGACCACATCCACCAGGACTTGCGAAAAGTGCTTTTTGAGCTCGGCGGCGACGTAGTGCGCGGTGGCGACGTAGCGGCAGAACACCACGGGCGCAAAGCCGTCCTTCAACAAACCCTCCATGTGGGCGATGAGGGCGGCCAATTTGGGGTCGCCTGCCTTGCCGGAGAGGCGCTGGGCCTCGGTGATGAGGGCGGTCAGGCGGGTGCGGTCTTGCAGGGCGGCGTGGGTTTCATCAAGCTGGCCGGCGGGCTCCAGGTCGTTGCCGTGCAGGTCGTCGGCCTGGCCGTCATGCAGGCGGTCATCGCCTAGCAGGTCGTCTTCGTCGGTGCTGCCCAGGTCAGCCGTTTTGCCTTCCAGCCGGGTGGTGAGTGCCTTGACGGCGGCTGCAGGGGACGATGCCACGCAGCGCAGCAGGGCCAGTGTGGCGTACCAGATCAGGCGGGCACTGCCTTGCTGGCTTTGTTCGACCGATTCGGCCATTTCGCGGCAGTAGGCTTGCACGGCGTCAAAAAAGGCTCCCCAGTCGCCGGTGAGCTTGTACGTGAGCTCGGTTTTCATGCGGCGGGCAAAGCCCCGGCCGTCGTCGGTTTCAGCCTGCCATTCCACGATGTCTTTGCGGCGGCGCTGCACGAAGTGGCGGGCCAGTTGCTGGCGCAGTGGATCGTCGGCCGAAGCCCGGCTTTGCAGCCCCAAGAATGCAGGATCGAGCAAAGACAGCAGGTTGTAAAACGCGGCCTCGTCGCCTGAATGTGGCGTGGCGGTGAGCAGCAGCAAATGGCGCTCGGCGTCTTTGGCAAGGCGCTGCAATAGCTCGAACCGCAGTTGCTTGCCCGCCCCGCTGCTGGCGCAGGTGTGGGCTTCGTCCACGATGATGCATTCGGGAGCGATGCTCAAGAAGTGCTCGCGGTGGCGCTCGCTCTTGATGTAGTCAAGGCTGACCACCACCACAGGGTGCTGGTCGAACAGGCCCACGCCATGGGGCAGGTCGCGTTCGATGCGGCTGGCGCTGGCCGATGTGAGGGCCACGGCCTGCAGGTTGAAGCGGTTTTGCAGTTCGCCCTGCCATTGCTCCACCAAGTGGGGTGGGCACAGCACGGCCAGACGGGTGATCTCGCCACGGTCCATCAATTCGCGGGCAATCAGCCCGGCCTCGATGGTTTTGCCGATACCCACGTCGTCGGCAATCAAGAGGCGCACGGTGGTCAGGCGCAGGGCCATGAGCAGCGGCACGAGCTGGTAGGCACGCGGCTCGACGGCGATGTTGCCGAACGAACGGAAAGGCCCACCACCTGCGCGCAGCTTGAGGCGCAGCGCATCGCGCAGCAGGAGGGCTGCGGCGTGGTTACCGGCATGCTCGGGATCGGGCCAGGCGAAGGTAGCGGGGGTGACGGGCTCGAATTCGAGTTCGGGGATGAGGGTGATGATGTCTTCATCCGCACCGCCCAAGGGGCGCAGGCGCAGCAGGCTGCCCACTTCGCCCTGGTGGGTGTCGGACTGCACGACCCATTCACGCCCACGGGCGCGCACCAGGTTGCCGGGCAGGTAGTCAAGGGTGTCGGTGGTCATGCAGAAAAGTGGGGGCGGTTAGCTAAAAACATGGGGGTGGCTGGCAAATTGCGCAGGCCATTGTGCGGGGTTGGACATGTCGAGCACGGTCTGCCCCTTGTCCACCAGCGCAGCCACATGTTCGGCCAGCGGCGGCGCGAGCACCACGACCGTGCGCGCGGCCTTGTACTGGCCTGCCACGGTGAGTTGACCACCCAGCGCTGGCACCTGGTACTGGTCGGGCTCCCGGTGCCCACCCGCTTGCAGGGCTTGCTGCCACTGGGCGAACAGGTCGCCTGCACTGTCGGCATCCCCCGCAGCTTTTGCGCTGGCTGGGGGTGCGGGCGCAGCATCGTCAGGTGCAGCGGTCACCTGGGCGTTGGCCAGGGCGACCAGCATTTCGATGGCCTGGGCATTGCGGCGGTTGATGTGATCGTGATCGGGCTGGTTGAAGTACGACAGCAGGCACTGGTAGCAACCGGCTTCGCAAATGCTTTGGCCTGTGGCGGTTTTTTGCTCCAGCGCGTCCAGGCCATCGACCGTCCAGGGGCCCGCAGGTTGGTGGTGGTGCATCAGGCGCAG
The DNA here is from genome assembly GCA_026954015.1 of Burkholderiales bacterium. Taxonomy (GTDB): domain Bacteria; phylum Pseudomonadota; class Gammaproteobacteria; order Burkholderiales; family Burkholderiaceae_C; genus Comamonas_C. The sequence continues at coordinate 25,403 of JAIXLP010000029.1, forward strand.
GGCTGCCGCCGCCACTTGCGCCATTGCCCCAGGCTCGGTGGCCAGGCGAGTGAGAACGCCCGCGCCGCCCTCTGCAGCCTCGTAAAACAGCAGCGCCTTGCGGTCGTCTTGCTTGGGCAGGGGCTCGGCCACCAGCTCGGATTCTTCGATCTGGAAGGTCATTTCAATGCCGCGCTTGAGGGCCGCTTGCAAAGTGGCCATGGCTTCCAGATCCAGCGGCTTGGCAGGCGCCAGGATCAGAATGTTGCGGTGGTCCTCGACGAACGGAACGATCTGCTGGTTGGGCACCTTGTCGAGCAGTTCGGAATCGGTGGCGTCCGAGTCTTCGGTGGCACCGGGTTCGTCTTTTTTGCTCCATTGCCCAGTGATGGGGTTGATGTAAAAGCCCAGTTGCTCCTTGTTCTTGCGCCTGCGCCAGCCCCGGTTGATGCGCCAGATTTGTGCGGCGGGGGCGTAGGTGAGCGCGGCCATGGCCTCTTCAGCGGTGCCATCCGTGCCGGTTACCAGCGATTTGTGCTGGGCTATCTTGCCATCGGGCCCCGGCAAGAAGCGGTAGGTGGTTTGCAAGTCAAAGCCTTGGCGTTGGCGGTCTTCATCGTTGATGGAGATACGCTCTACAGGCACGGTTTCCACCGTCTCAATGCGATAGAGGCTGCGTACCCAGTCAAGGTCGGTGAGCAAGGCACCACAGTTTTCGCACAGGTTGTGGTGCGGTTCGGTGCCGTCTTCGCCTCCCATGTGGGCGTAACCACATTGGCTGCAAACACGGCTAGCCACGGTGGCGAGCTGGCTGTTGCCCGAGATGTGGTCTGCAGAACCCACGTTGAGCTTGGCACGGACCACGCGGTACATGCGGCCCTGGTGGTAGATGAGGCTACGCGGCCCGAATTCAGACAGCGCCAGAAAGCGCGGGCGGCTGACCATGCTGCCTTCGTCGTCTTTGCCTTTGCCGGACATACCGCCCTTGGCGGGAATCCAGGCCATGAGAGGCAGGCGCGGGAAGTTGTAGCCTGGCAGGAAGCCCTGGCTGGCCAGGTAGCGGTAGGTGTAGAAGTCGGAGTTCTGCCCGTTGCCCGACTTGAGCAGCACCGCGTATTGCCGGGCGGCATCACCGTAGCGGCGCTGGGCATTCTGCTTCTCGGCATGGGTGGTGGTGTAGCTCTTGACCACCTGGTCGGCCATGTCCATCTGCTTACGGGTAGCGTCCACCAGCACACGCCAGCGCTCGAACGCGGCGCTGAAGTCGGCTGCGGCGCGCCGCACGGTGGCCTCGATCTGGTCCGGCGAAAACCAGCTGCTGCCCGTCAGCACGGGCGCGAGCTGGGCCATGAAGCCCTGGGTGCTTTGCAGCGCGCGCGCCGTGACCTCGGGGGCCATGAGCTTTTCTTGCAGCGCCGGTTGCAGAGGTTTTTCGGGCTTTTCAAGGTCCAGCAGCGGTGCAATGCTGGTGTCCAGTTGCACCTGCGCGGCAGCCAACCAGACGGCGTGCAGATGGCTCTCGACCAGGTCGCGGTTGGCCAGGTCCAGCGTGGGCGGTTTGACGATGCCATGCACCATCTCAGTGGCATGGTGGAAGAACCATTGGTCGTGCGGGCTAAGTGCCGCACAGTAGGTGATGACCAGTGCCTGCTGGCCCGATCGCCCTGCCCGGCCGCTGCGCTGGGCGTAGTTGGCGGGAGTGGGCGGCACGTTGCGCAGGTACACCGTGTTCAGCGCCGAAATATCGACACCCAGCTCCATGGTGGGCGAGCAGAACATGACGGGCAGGCGCTCCAGTGGCGCCTCGTGCGCCGGGTTGGCGAGCCAGTCTTTGCGGTCTTTTTCGGTGTAGCGAAAGCGCTGCTCCAGCAATTGGCGGCGGCTGGCGTCCACCTGCGCGGTGTGCTCCTGGGCCTCAAAGTCAAACAATGGGTGTCCCTGCTGGCGCAGAGTCTCGGCAACAGCCAGGTAGAGGCGGCGGAAGAATTGGTTGTGCTTGCCGTTCTCAAGAGCCTCCGTTTCATCCACCAACCGCCAGTCCATGCTGGAGGCGTTGAGGCGCCAACCCACAACAGCCCCTTCCACATCCAGTTTGTGCACATATCCGTAATGTGACGCGGCCTGAAGCAGTTGCTCTATGAGTTCAACCCATTGGGGGTCTTTCCAGGTCGCCACTTGGGCTGCCGCAGCGCTGCCCTTCCAGAATTTGGCGGCTTTGATGTCCTTGAGCAAGCGCGAGCGAGATCCACCGGGCACCAGGTCGGTGCGAGGTTTCCCCTTGTATTCGGGGCGCTTGGTCAGGATGAGGTACTTGGCCGTCTCCAGGTTTTCATCGGGAGCGAAAGCCCAGCGCTCGTTCAGGTACTGGTGGGCTGTGGCCCTGGCTTTGTCTTGCTCCACGGGGTCGAGGTAGCGGGTCTCCAGGCACAAGCTGCGACGCATGCTGTCAAAGAGCATGCCCGCGAGCGTGGCCCGCTGACCAGGACTGATGCAGGCGAGCACCGGAGAGGTGGCAAACAATGACCCTTCGGCCGCGAACTCATCCAGCCCGCGATAGGCAATGGAAAGGAGATTGAGCTGATCCAGATTGGGGTTGTTGAAACGCCAACCGCGCCGCAGATCCCGCAAAAGCCTGTAGCCAATGATGAAGCGCATGGTGCGCTGTGCGTCCTGGCGCGCCAGCCCCATGAGCTTGGGTGTGCGCAGGTATTCGGCCAACGTGCCGAAGTCTGTCTTGTCGAAACCCAGGGACTTGAAAACTGCGTCTGCCAGAGTTTCCTCGGTCAGCATGCCGTGGTGATTTTGCAGTGCGCCAATCAAGGCTGAGCGCAACGTGAGCAGAAACACAAAGTCGTTGAAGTGACCGGCCTGCAGGGCCGCATCCTGGCGGTTGTCCGTGAATCCCAGCAACTTGCGTGGGTCAGGTTGATCGGCTGGCAGGTCTTTGGCAGCGAACAGTTGCCGTATGGCGCTGAGTGTGAGGATGGTGGTGGCCGACGATCGCCCCTCGCCAGACAGGCTGGCAAGACGGTTCATGTCCTTGCCGTGCACTTCGTGGGTTTGCCCACAGTTCAGGCAAAAACGGAACTTGCCTGGGATGAACCAGTATTCGCCCCCGCCAATGCCCTGACAACCCTGAGGACTGACATGCACGTCTTCAGGAACGTATTTGCGAAAGGTGCTTTTGACCTTGGGCTCAGCCTTGGTGAGGTCAAGCCAGGATTCTGGAAGGTCTTCGATGCTGCCACGGTAGGTTTGGACGGGCTTGGCTGGGCACAGAAAGCCGTAGCGGGCGTTCTCATCGTCATCGCCGGAGATGTCGTCGATTTCTCGGGGCGCATATTCCACTTGCGATTGGCCTGAACGCCACACCGGGTGGTACTCCTGACCACAATCTCGGCAGAAATGCACGGGGTGGCGGGTGCCCTCTTCCTGGCGGCCCGGCGCGTAGCGCTGGGCATCCAGGGTGATATGACGCACGCCCTCGGGCTCCAGCGTGGCCAGCACCTTACCGGGGCCACTGATGAACTGGTGCAGCTTGAACGCAAAGGGTGCACGGCCCTGAGGCGTTTTGACATCATGCGCGGCCACCAGGAAGCGCTGCAGCCCGGCACTGGCCTGTTCCAACGTACATTGGGCATCGTCAGCCAGGCGCATTGCAGCATCGCCCAGCGTGATGGGCTTGGCCCGCCGGGGTGGCTCATCGAGGGGCAGTTCAATGCCAAGGCTCAATTCCACCCAAACGGCCAAGGGGTCGTCGCTGAATGCGGCAAAGTCTGGCCAGTGGTAACTCTCTTTCAGCAATGCAGGCTTCAAGAGTGGTTTGACGGCCTGGATGTCCTTGGAGGGATTGGTGACCCGCTCCAGGGTCTCTCCAATCACGTCTTGCTCTGTGATCTGCGCGCCAAACAACAGGCTCGCGACGCTGGCAACGGTCTGATTTCTGTCGGCCTGAGTGCCCGTCGATGACATAGTGGCCGACGTGCCAATGCATACCAGCTGATGGGCCTGCAAGCGCTCGCGCAGGCGGCGCACTAGCAAGGCCACGTCAGCACCCTGGCGTCCACGATAGGTGTGCAATTCATCCAGCACCAGGAATTCCAGCCCCTGGCAATGCTCGACCACGCGCCTGTCCACGTCCTCGAAACGAGTCAGGATCAGCTCCAGCATCATGAAGTTGGTGAGCAGGATGTCGGGCGGGTTGTTGGCTATCTCCTGCCGCTCGGTGGCACTCTCCTGCCCTGTATAGCGCGCCACGGTGAAGGGCGCATGATCAGTCGGATACCCATGCAGAAACTTGTCCAACTCCTCCAGCTGGCTGTTGGCCAGCGCATTCATCGGATAGATGACGATGGCGCGTGTGCGTTTTTGCGGGTCGGCCGCCTTCGCTTTCAGAATGCGGTCGATGATGGGTACAAAAAACGAAAGTGATTTACCCGAGCCGGTACCCGTTGTGACCACATAGCTCTGCCGTGTCTGGGCCTTGGCCAATGCCTGGAGCTGGTGCACATACAAGTGCAGGTCCGCCGGCTTTCCCTCGGTTTTTCCAGTACGGAAGATGTCTGCGCAATGAGGGTGGAGCACGCCCTGCTCTACCAATTGCTGAACAGTCCCTTGCCGCTTGTAGTTGGGGTTGATCTGAATCAGCGGCTCTGGCCAATAACGGCCACGGTCGTACTCCTGCTCCACCGCGGTCAGGATGTCCTCGGCGGAAACCTTGGAGAAACTCCGAGAAAACGAGCTGTATTCGTTGATGAGCCGATTGCGGAAATCAAAGACGTTATCCATGCTATTTCCCGCAGCGGGACAGAGTGATCAGTACCTCTTGCATTATGCAGATGTAACCCCAAAGGGACAGCCGAAAATCCTGCAAACGAAAAGACCTGCTGAGGTGGGAGTGACGTACTTCTTCATCTGTCGCTTCCGGAGGACTGCATCGACGAAAATCGCTATCTGTCGCCACCCTGAAAAAACAGGCGTGGCAGAAGGCGCTTGAAATGACGCAATCCAAATAGCTGCGGGGAACCCATATGACGATGGTACGGGGAGTCAGCATCCTGGCTGCGCCCTGCTGTGGCGCGCAATACGCCTTGCCCAACTACATGTCGATGAACTTTTCGGCATTTGAGTTCTGGACGGATGGCTGGCGCGACGGCTCGCTCATGCCTAACGACGAGGGTCTGCGCCGCTGCCAGTGTGGGCAATTTGTTCTTCTGAAAAACCTGGTCGAAGTCGGTGTGGCGGACGACTCCCCACTTCCGTCCCTCGGCCATGTATCCGCCGAACAACTCCCCGAGTGCATTGCCAGCGCCACCAGCGAGGAAGTGGAACTTGCTGCACGTCTTGAGTACTGGCGCCACCTGAACCACAGCTACCGTGAGCGCTACCGCCAGCACCGGGATGCCGAGGAAGCGGCCACCAAAGCGAAGTGGCTCGCGGCCCACCCCGACAACCGCTCCTGGTGGGACAAGCTGCTCAAGCGCAAACCGCCGTCGTACATCAGACCTGCGGACAGTCCGTTCACCTACCCACAATTCGAGCCAACGCCCGCGCAACAACAAAACATGGAGCGGCTCAGCACCATCCTGGCCAGCCGCGATGGTGAATCGCTGCACTGGCACGCCATCCCTCTGGCCGAGCTGTACCGGGAACAAGGGCGGTTTGAAGAAGCCCAGCGGGCGATGGATGCCGTTGAACAGCGTGAGGACGATGTAACCGCTCGGGTCATTGCGAGGCTGATCAAGGAGCGGAATGCCGCGCCGACGCGGTATCGGATGTGATCTGAATCACCCGTTGGGTTGGCCAAAACACTTGCCATTCGCCTCACCGCCAAATGCAAAGCTGTAGGCGTGTCTCGGGTGAGAGCGCACCTATCTCGGCATTGCAACCGGTTTCTGATTCCGTGCATCCTCATCGCGTTTGAAGATGGCCATGACCGCTTCGTGGACTGGTGTGCCAGACTGCAAATTAGCAATACGCACGGCAAGCTCGGCATCGGTGAGGGATCGCGGAATGGTCTTGGTTCTGGATTCCTCCAAGCGCCGTATGCGCAGCTCAATGGATGTCATGTCCACCTCCTGCATGTTCGGGGTCATCGACCACGACAGGAAAAGCGCTACGGTGCCGGAGAACCCGTGCAATCACGGCGTCGTAAAAGGCAGGGCTGCCAACCTCCTGCGTGCTGATGTACGCGTCCAGTTCCTCGTCGGTCATCGCCTTGAGGTTGGATTTGACCCGTGCTGCCTCCAGCAGCGCTATGCGTTTTTCAAGACTGGTTGCCATGGTCGGTCTCCTTGGCCTCTATCACCAGCGCAGCCCGCAAAAGGAACTGCGCCTCGCTTTCGTTGCCCTGGCGTTCGATACTCAGACCCGAAGGCATGTGACGCATTACCACCGTGCCATGACCGGGGCGGATGAAGTGCACCACGACCCTCGGGATGTTGACCGGCGTGGCGACCTTCTCCAGCACGGCGATGCGTCGCTCAAGATTTGCCATGTTTGGACTCCAGGGCTTCGATACGCGCCAAGAGTTCGGTGGTCTCGACAATCTTGGCCACGCCGCCCAGCGCAGTAATGATCTGCGCCGCCTGGCTCGGTGCAATGTCGCCCTCGGCAGCAGCCTGCACCACGGCATGGGCCTGCTGCGCCAGGGTGCCCTCGGGCATATTCAGTGGCGTCGGCAGTTCCACAGGCCGCAGGCTCGGCAGCACCCGGTCCAGCAGGATGCGAATGGCTTGTGGATCACCCGCCATTGCCTGAGCGCGCAGCACGGCAATGATCTGGTCCAGATCCTGCGCCAGCTTGTCACGCAGTTCAGCCACCTTGCCACGACCAGCTGGCCGGCCAGGGGACGCGCGATTGCCCTTGGCGAATCGGCCCATCGGTCCGCGATCCGCCGTTTTCTTGCCGTCTTTATTCGGTGGGGTCATGGTGTGTTTCCTGTTGAGACGTGGGTGCCTGGGGGGACGATGGAGTCTTTGCTGGCATTCACCTTGGCATCCAGATTCAGAGAGGCGCTGCGGAACTGAATGGCGGTCGCAGCGGTGGTGCTGGGGTCCAAGTCCACCACCCAGTCCAAAAGGCGACCCGTGGTGTGGTGCGCCGATTGGAGTAGCTCAATCAGGGCGGGCTTGTGCTGCCGGATGCCCGCACGAAGCTCATCGTTCAGGCGATTGGCAGGCGTCACCGTCAGCTTATGGCCGTCAGTTTCCAGGGTCAGGCCAGCGTGGTGCAGCGCCAGGTAGAGGGCGAAGGCGGGCATCAGAACTCCTCGCTTTCAGAAACGACCTGCGAACTATGCGAAGTAAGCGAAGAATCAAGACTGGCGCGGGTTTCAGGCGGATTTGAGGCGTCGCTAACTATGCGAAATTGGCGAACTAACTCCGGGTCGGACTGGCTTTGTTCGCTTGCTTCGCTTTGTTCGTGAAGGCCAACATCTGCCGCAAACCCGCGTGGTTGCTGGTTGTTCGCATAGTTCGCTTTGTTCGCAGCCAATTCATAGAACTTGGTCGGTCGGCCTGGGCCGCTGCGATCTTCCTGCACGGTGATGTGCGGCGGGTTGCAGGTCAACAGTTCCTCCAGCGCTGCATCAATCCGCGTTTTGTTCACATGGCCACCAAAGCAATCCACGGTGATCTGCTTGCGCGTCACGCGCTGGTGCGCAGTCAGAAAGTCCACGATCTTTCGCGCCGTTTCGTTTGTCTCCGCCACTGCCACTTCGTCGGCTGCGCTGGCAAATACGAACTTGATAGAGTCCACGCTGTAGCGCACCCACGCCAGCGCCGCATTGATGTGATGCACCTCCACCGTGGTGGTCAGGTCACACAGGGCGAACAGCATGGCCAGGCGCAGCAGCATGGGGGCTCGGCGCTCGATCAATGCTGTGATGCGTTCGCCCGCCGAGTTGTCGTTGAGCTCGCTGTGATACAGCACCTCGTAGCGCTTGCGGGCGTCTGGCGACAACTCCACGCGCATCTTGTCCTTGTCGGCCCGGCAGAACTGCAACACCTCCAGCACGCGCGCTGCCAGGGCGTCCACATCCTCCTGGCGCGTGGCGCGGGGGAAGGCCAGCATCTTGGTGCGCTCGGCCCAGAACATCAGGAAACGATTGGCAAAGCCGTTGGTGAGCTCACGCGATGCCATCAGGCCCAGCAACTCCGAAGGCGTCACAGCACCCACCATGGCGATATGCGGGTCAGTTGCCCAAAGGCGGCTGCTCTTGGTTGCGGGCTTCATGCTCACCCCGTCCCAGCAATCGCGCAGCGCCGCAGACAGGGTGTTCCCCTCACGCTTGCCTTGATGCAGCACGTTGGCGAATTCGCTTTCGATCACCAGCAAGCGCTTGTCGAGGATGGGTTCGACTTCAGTTTTCCCCTCGGTGAAACCATCGTGGATCAGGTACACCAGGCCCTCACGGGATGACAGGCCACCACGGTGCACTTGTGGCGTGGCGTCCTTGCTCAAGGCCTTGAGGGAGTGTTCGATTCGGCCGATCAGCGATACCGCATCACCCTTGCGGCCACGGCCCGAGCGCCCAATGTGCAGCATGAACATTCGTGCGTGGTGCCAGGTGTTGCCGACGGCCATGAAAGGCCCACGGCCCACGGCACATCCCATGAAGGCGATGAAGTTTGCGGCGATGGCGTAGGGGTTGGCTTCGGTGGTGTCGCTACCTGCGCGGGCCACATCACCCACCAGGCCATAGAGGCAAGTGGGGTCAGGGCGCGGGGCATTGCGGTGGTTGTCGAGGCCGTCGTCGTCTGCCGCGTCGGCCAGGATGTTGAAGTCGCTGTTCATTGCTTGCCCTCCAGCCACACGTCGGCCCAGTCGGCGCCGGGGCGCGATGGCGTCAACGTCTTGTTGTCGATTCCGGCCTTGTCGGCGCGTTGTGCCAGGGCAGTGGCGGCCTGTTGGCCTGCGAGATCGTTGTCAGCAAAGATCACCAGGCGGTCAAGGCCACGGGGCCAATGAAAGCCGCTGAGGGCATTGGCACAGTAGGCGGCGACCACCGGCAAGCCCGAGCCAAGAGACGCGGCTGCGGCAGTCTCGATACCCTCTGCGATGCCCAGGACGCCACCACGGGAGGACGCCAGGGGAATGCACGCGCCAGCCAACGATGCAGACGCTGCCGTCAACTTCTTGGGTGTCGGAACCTCTGCCTTCTTGCCGTCTGTGAGATAGGTGCGGTGGATGGCAATCAGTTTGCCGTCACGCACGATGGGGGCCAACATGGTCGGAAAGCGCCCCAAGAGCTGAATCTCGCCGTTGTCGTCGGTGTGCCAGTACGCCAGGGTGGGGTTGAGATAGCCCCCTGAATCCCCGGACCTGTCCTATCCGTTATCTTTGACGATAGGAGTAGGACTGTGAATATGACTAGGCATACGGACACTGTCGAAGTGATCCTGAAAGACCAGCGCCGCAGGCGCTGGTCCCCTGCGGAGAAGGCGGCCTTGGTGCGCAGGACCTACGAGCCAGGCATGAGCGTGTCGCTGGTGGCTCGCCAGGAAAATGTGTCGGCCAGCTTGTTGTTCCAGTGGCGAAAGCTCGAACGGCAAGGTGCATTGACCGCGGTGTCTGCGGGCGAGGCGGTGGTGCCGGCATCGGAGCTGGCGGCGGCTCGCGCCGAGATCGCCAAGCTGCAGCGGATCCTGGGCAAAAAGACCTTGGAGAACGAGATCCTCAAGGAAGCCGTGGAGTACGCCACCGAAAAAAAGTGGCTTGCGCGCTCGCCCTTGTTGCCCGGGGAAGACCAGTGAAGACGGTCTGCCGGGTGCTGGGGCTGGCGCGCTCACACGTTCACCAGTTGCGTCACCGCAGCGACGACTGGCGCGATGGCCGTACCTGCCGCACCCCGCGCGGCGATACGCAACTGCTCGCCGAGATCCGCGAGCAGATCGCCGACTTGCCAAGCTACGGTTACCGGCGAGCCTGCGCCCTGGTCAATCGCCAGCGGGCCACGCAGGGCGGCGCGCGGGTCAATCCCAAGCGGGCTTACCGGGTGATGGCCGAAGCCGGCTTGCTGCTGCCCAAGGCGCCGCGCCGCAGGCACTCCAGCCGCGTGCATGACGGGCAGGTGGCTGTGAACCGCAGCGACCTGCGCTGGTGCTCCGACGGCCTGGAGATCAAGTGCGACTCGGGCCAGACGGTGACGGCCACGTTCGCCAAGGACTGCTGCGACCGCGAGGTCATGGCCTGGCGCGCGTGGGAGGGAAAAGGCCTGCCCGGCGAGCCCGTGCGCGAGATGCTGATCGAGGCGGTGGAAAAGCGCTTCGGCACGGTGGAGGCCATACCGGCCGACCATCGGCTGGAGTTCCTCACGGACAACGGTGGCGCCTACATCGCCGCCGACACGCGGGCGATGGTCCGTTCGCTGGGCCTGGTGCCGGTCAACACGCCGGTGTGCAGCCCACAAAGCAACGGCATGGCCGAGAGCTTCGTCAACACGTTCAAACGCGATTACGTGGCCCGCATGGACCTGCGTGACGCCAACACTGTGCTGGCGCAACTGCCCGCTGCCTTCGAGCACTTCAACGAGGTGCATCCGCACTCGTCGCTGAAAATGCGATCACCCCGAGAGTTCAGGCGGCATCAAGCTGCCCAGGCGCGCCAGCAACCGATGAAGGACCTGGCGCTACATTGCGAATAGGACGGGTCCGGGAATACGGGGGCAAGACCAGGGTGCTCGCGGATGCAGGAGGGGATAGTCCAGTCCCCTAGGCCACGCTGCGCCAGGTAGGAGCGCACGGCATCCCCAGCGGAGACAGAGGCAGCCCACAGGCGGGCATTGCGCTCGGCGTTTTTGGCCCACTGCGCCCGTTGCGCTGCTTCGCGCTCCACTGCTGCTTGGCGGATCTGGCGGCGCATGGATTCCAGCTCGGCAGGAGACTGGTGCAGTGGCTGGCGAGCCATCCAGCGGCTACTGATGTTCTGACGATAGTCGCCAAACACGCCGCCAAGGCCATCAGCGAACAGTTTGGCCCAGCCAGATTTGCGCGGTCCGAAACGACAGAAGCGGCCTGGCTCCAAGTGCTGCGGTGCGTAACCCAGGCTTGCCTGGATCAAGGACAGGAACTCGATGATGTTGGTGAGCGCGATCATGTGCGACGCTCCTTCCGAAGCCAGCGAAAGGGCGCTGCGCACCAGACCCGCAGCAGGAAGTGGTTGATGACGGCAACCATAATTACGCGACCCCCAGGACGCGGCGCAGTTCAGACACAGGCCAGGCCAAGCGGCCATTGATGCGGATGGGGCGAATGGGGCCATCCTCGCGGCACGCCCAAATGCGGAGCGTTTGTTGCGCACGATTCAGGTGCCCTGCGGCCTCGGGCGTAGGAAGGGCGGTGCGCGTTTCCAGCGCCAGCGGGGTGAGTTGAACAGTCTTTGCGGCCATTTCAAAACCTCATGGGTTTGTTGAATATGAACCGCACTGTTCCGGGAGTGACGTGCACGAACCCCCTTCGTGCACGTTTTTCTGGCGGCGCTACATGGCCGTCGCTTTGAGCTTGCGGCGGATGGTGCCGGGATCGACGCCATAGCGTTGGGCCAAGATGCCCGCGACTTCCCTGGCTTCCCTACCGGATTTAATGAGACGCTCACGCTCCAACAAGAGCTCCGTGACGCTTGGTGTCTTGGAGCTCAATTGGCGTGTGCGCGCAGCTTTCTTGCCTCCCACACTGGCGCCGTGCTTGATGCGCGCCTCTTTGGCTTTGAGGCCTCTGATCAGTGGGCTCAGTGCCTTTGCGGTTGCAGCAATACCTTGGCCCATCCCGATGAAGTTGAGTAAGGTCACGATGTGCTCATAGGGGCAAATGGATAACGCGAATTGCAGGATGTCCCGCTTCGTGCAGTCGGCGCTGTGAGCCGCATTGTCAGCACAGCCTTGCAACGTTAGCAAAGCAGGCCAGGGCAGCATGTCGGCCAGTGTGGTTTCAAGCTGGCGCTTGTGTTTGATTAGGGGCGCAAAGCCGCGCGCCGGATGTGCCACGGGAAAGCCCCAGCTGGGGTCGCTGCGCAGAGCCGTACGCGTGGCTTCTGTCTCTGTTGCAATGGACTGCAACATACGCAATTGACTCGGGGCCTTGGGCGTATCGATCGAGGTGTCGAGTTGAAGACCCGTGACGACTGCGCGAGTGTGTTGCTTCATCGCATCCCTTTTGTAGACCAACCCCTCGATGGAAGCCCCAGCAGATCAGCGGGAGGAACTGGCTTTGCGGCGGGGTTGCGGCCCTGCCTAACTGGGGCGAAACGGTCAGGCGTGCGCGCTGTCTTGTCGCGTCACGGCCAAATGCAGGCCAGCAGCCCCCAGCACCGCCAGCAGTGTTTTGATGGTGGGATTACCCTTGGGGCTCAGGGCGCGGTAAAGGCTCTCACGCGGAATGCCTGCGCGCTCTGCCACGGCGGTCATGCCTTGGGCCTCGGCTACATGGCGCAGGGCGGCCAGAAGCGCAGATTGCCCTCCGGGTTCGTCGGCTTCATCCAAGGCAGCGGCCCGATACTCATTGGCAAAGTCAGGGTTTGCCTTCAGCAGTTCCACCACGGCGGCATCGTGCGGGCGGCTTGCGGGTTGCTTGTTTGCGGTCATGTTGTCGTGGGACAGCTTGGGCAAAACGGTTCAGGCGTGCGTCCGCACCCAGCTTTTCAGGGCCTCATTGATGCGGGTTTGCCAGCCATCGCCCGATGCCTTGAACTTCTCCAGCACCTCCACGTCCAGGCGCAGGGTGACCTGGGCTTTGCTGCCACTCCCCAGCGGGCGGCCACGGCGCGCCAGCGGCTTGACCTGTTCCCACTCAGCATCCGTGAAGGGCTGGGCGTCGGGGTCTGCCATCGCTGCGGCTGTGATTGCTGCGTCCTCAGCAGGGGTCGGCAGGATGGTTCCGGCTTTAAGTTTCGGCATAGCGTTTCACCTCTCGGCTGTTGGCCTTTCTCAAACTGATGATGCGGCGCTCGGTCGGCTTCTCTAGCGGGCGGTCAACAAACACCAGCACCATGATGCGCAGGCCGATGTACCCCAGCGCCACCATGCGGGCCTCGCCATAGGCCCGGCGCGTGTCCGGCCACACTACGGCGGTTCCCCATTCAAAGCCTGCTGCCTCGGTCAGTGAGACGCCATGCTTTGCCAGATTGGCGGCATCTTTGGCCGGGTCGAACGTCACATTCATGGTTTAGTGTAGCTACGTTTATTTGAAGTTCAAAAATTATTTGTAGTTACGTTATTTCATGTGGCACTCACCACGCGCAGCGCACCGGGCGCGGTCTTGGCCTCGAACACAATCCCGGCCTGTTCCAGAATCCAGGCTTCGATGCGCTCATGGTGCACGCGCAGTAGTTCCAGTGGGCGCACCTTGTAATGCTTCTCTGCTGTGGCGCTGGGTTTGTGCCCTTGAATCTGCGCCACCACCCCGGCGGGCACCTCCAGCCACTCGGTCAGGCTCGCAAAGGAACGGCGCAGGCCATGCAGGGTAAGCCCCTCCAGCCCGGCAGCCTTGCAGGCCCGTGTGTGCGGGTTGTTGGGCTCAGTCAGGCAGCCGCTGGCGCTCGTGGGGCTGGAGAACACCCATTCGTTGCGGCGGGGCAGGGCGGCCAGCAAGTGCAGCATGTAGGGCGTTGCAGGAATCTCGCGGGTGCCTTCCACTTTGTCGCGGATGCTGATTCCCTTCCATTGCGTGTTTACGTCCTCCCAGCGCAGCGCCAGCACCTCGCCAGGGCGGGCACCCGTCAACAGCATCATTTGCAGGTAGGCGGCAATGATGGGGTTCTGAATCTGTTGCACGGCGGCAAACCAAGCGGCCAATTGCTCGCGCTGCAACCTCTACTGCCGTGTCCGCATCCCCCAGAAGCTCCTGAAGGCTTACCCCCGTAAGGTCGAAATTGTTCGGTCTTTGGGCACCTCTGACGTCCGTGAAGGCAAACGCCTGCTCGTGACGGAGCTCGCATCCATTTACCAAGAGTTCTCCATCAGAGAAAAAAAGCTGGCCATCCAGTCTGACCTGCCCCCATTGACCGTACCAACGGATTGGAGAAGTCCGGGGTTAAAGGTTAATCGAAGTTGACCTTGCCCTGAAAAGAAAAGGGCCTAGATTTCTCTAGGCCCTTGGATGCATTGGATTGGTGTGGTGGGTGCTGACGGGGTCGAACCGCCGACCTACGCCTTGTAAGGGCGCCGCTCTACCGACTGAGCTAAGCACCCACGGTAAATCCGATGTCAGTTGATGGCGTCCTTGAGCGCCTTGCCGGGACGGAACTTGGGCACCTTGGCCGCCTTGATCTTGATCGCCGCGCCCGTGCGGGGGTTGCGGCCCGTGCGTGCCGCACGCTTGCCCACAGCGAAAGTACCGAAACCGACGAGCGACACCGTGCCGCCTTTCTTCAAGGTCTTCTTGACCGCCTCAATGGTGGACTCCAGTGCCCGCGCGGCTGCAGCCTTGGAGATGTCTGCATTGTTAGCAATGTGCTCGATCAATTCGGTTTTGTTCACAGGAGGCCTCTCGTATGTAGGTGTGGATTGTCTCTCGGTTGTGGGTGCACGACGCACAGCGCCGGTCAGGGGTGACAGGCTGGCCCCATGCACTTGGCACTGCCAGCGGCGATTAGAGCCATGGCCCCCCGGCGTGTCAATACAACACGAAGCATAGTCACAACGATGGAATCGATTCTAGACGGAATTGCATCCATGCAGGCCGGGAAACCGTGCTTTTTTGGCATGGTACAAACGCTTGGCAACAGTACGGATTGACAGCCCCGCGCCTGTGTGGCCCCGAAACATTACTTGGACACCCGCGCCCGGATCTCCGGCAGCGCCTTTTGCAGGTAGTACACCATGGACCAGACAGTGAGCACGGCCGCGAGCCAGATCAGCCAGGTGCCCCAGACGCCGGTGTCGATCACGCCCAGGAGCCGCCCGTCGTAGAGCAGGAAGGGGATGGCCAGCATCTGCACCGTGGTCTTGACCTTGCCCAGCATGTGCACGGCCACGCTCTTGCTCGCGCCGATCTGCGCCATCCATTCGCGCAGCGCGGAGATGGCGATTTCGCGGCCGATGATGATGAGGGCGACGAACACATCGGCGCGCTGCAGGTGCACCAGCACGAGCAGCGAAGCGCAGACGAGGAATTTGTCGGCCACCGGATCGAGAAAGGCGCCGAACGAGGACGTCTGGTTGAGCTTGCGCGCGAGGTAGCCGTCCAGCCAGTCGGTGGCCGCGAACACCACGAACATGACGGTGGCCACCAGGTTGCGCGTGGCTCCGTCCAGAGGCGCGTAGAACACCCCCACGATCAAGGGTATCGCGACGATGCGCGTCCAGGTCATGAGGGTGGGAATGGTCCAGAACATGGCCGCGATTGTGTCATGGCACGGAGCACGCCGCCGCGCCGCGCCGGGGTCTCAGCGCAGCGCGCGGTAGATTTCCTCGGCCAGCTCGCGCGAGATGCCCTCCACGCTGGCCAGATCCTGGACGCTGGCGTCCTGCACGCCGCGCACGCCGCCAAAGCGCTGCAGCAGGCGCGCGCGCTTTTTCGGGCCGATGCCGGGAATGTCCTCCAGGCGGCTGGCGCCCACGCGCACCTTGGCGCGCGCCGCGCGCATGCCGGTGATGGCGAAGCGGTGCGCCTCGTCGCGGATCTGCGCCACGAGCATGAGCGCAGCGGAGTCGCGGCCCAGGTAGACCTTCTCGCGCCCGTCGGCGAACACCAGTTCTTCGAGCCCGACCTTGCGCCCCTCGCCCTTCTCCACGCCGACGATGCGCGAGAGGTCCAGCCCCAGCTCGGCAAAGACCGCGCGCGCCACGGCCACCTGGCCCTTGCCGCCGTCGATGAGCACGATGTCGGGCAGGCGGGCTCGGTGGGAACCGGGCTCGGCGCCGCCCGCCTCGCGCTGCGCCTCGGCCACGGGGCGGTAGCGGCGCTCAAGCACCTGGCGCATGGCGGCGTAGTCGTCGCCCCCGGTGATGCCCTCGATGCGGTAGCGGCGGTATTCGCTGCTTTGCATCCGGTGCTGGCGGAACACCACGCAGGAGGCCTGCGTGGCCTCGCCCGCGGTGTGCGAGATGTCGAAACACTCGATGGTGAGGCTGTCCAGATCCTCGGTCGGCAGGTCCAGCGCCTCGGCCAGTTGGCGCGTGCGCGCCTGCTGCGAGCCTTCCTCGGCCAGCAGGCGTGTCAATTGCAGGGCGGCATTCTGCTGCGCCATCTCCAGCCAGGTGCGCCGCTGCCCGCGCGGCTGGTGCACCGCCGTCACGCGCACGCCGGCCTGCTCCGACAGCGCCGCCAGCAGGGCCGCGTCCACCGGCTCGCTGGTCACCAGCACGCCCGGCACGGGCACGTTGAGGTAGTGCTGCGCCAGAAAGGCCGCGAGCACCTGCTGCTCGGCCGACGGCTCCGCACCGCCGCCGCCCTCGGCGCTCTCGGCGCCCTCCTCGGCTGCGTAGACGCCCACGGCATCGTCCACCTGGACGGGGAAGTACGCGCGGTCGCCCAGGTGGCGCCCGCCGCGCACCATGGCCAGATTCACGCAGGCGCGCCCGCCCTGCACGCGCACGGCGAGGATGTCCACGTCCTGGTCGGACGCGGTCTCCACGCTTTGCTGGTGAAGCACGCGCGCCAGGGCCTGGATCTGGTTGCGCAGCTCGGCCGCCTGCTCGTACTCCAGCCGCTCGGCATGCGCCATCATGCGCGCCTCCAGCTCTTGCAAGAGCGCCTGCGTCTCGCCGCGCAGGAGCGCCTCGGCGTGCGCCACGTCCTGGGCATAGGCCTCTGGGGAGATGTAGCCCACGCAGGGCGCGGTGCAGCGCTTGATCTGGTAGAGCAGGCAGGGCCGCGTGCGGTGGGCGAAGACCGTGTCCTCGCAGGTGCGCAGGCGAAACACCTTCTGGATCAGCTCGATCGTCTGCTTGACCGCCCACGCATTCGGGTAGGGCCCGAAATACCGGTTGTGCTTGTCCACTGCGCCACGGTAGTAGGCAACGCGCGGAAAGCGCTGCGAGGGGTCGTCCGTCGTGCCGTCCCTGGCCGCCACGCCGCTGATCTTGAGGTACGGGTAGCTCTTGTCGTCCCGAAAAAGAATGTTGTATTTGGGGTGCAGCTGCTTGATGAGGTTGTTTTCCAGCAGCAGCGCCTCCGCCTCGGAGCGCACCACCGTGGTCTCCAGCCGCACGATCTTGCCGACCATGTGGCCCACGCGCGTGCCGCCGTGCTCCTTCGTGAAGTAGCTGCTCACGCGGCGCTTGAGGTTGCGTGCCTTGCCGACGTACAGCAGCGCATCCTGCGCGTCGAAATAGCGGTAGACGCCGGGCAGCGGCGGCAAGGCGGCCACCTGCGCCAGGAGTTCCTCGGAATGCGTGCCTTTGGGCATGGTCGCCATTGTGTCGTGTGGCCGATACCCCCACCGGCCCCGCGTCCCCCCAGCGCATGAGTGGTGCCGCTTGTCCGAATCGAACGGACGACCTACGGTTTACAAGACCGTTGCTCTACCAACTGAGCTAAAGCGGCTACTCCAACCTCTACGCGCGCGTGGGGTGGCACAGAGCAAGGCCCCGCGTCACGACATCCGCTATTTGATGCGCTTGAGCGCAGGCCGCCGGCCCCTGCCCGCAGGCGGCCTCGGAACCGGCGCATCACCGTCCGCGCGATCGGCCACCTTCACGGACTGCAGCGTAGCCGCGCCGTTATCGCTCTCGGGCGCCTTGTCCACCGCCACGGCGAGACTTTCACCGGGTGAAGCAACGTCACCCTCCTCGGCGGAAAAGGCCATGCCCTGGCCGTTTTCACGCGCGTAGATCGCCACCACCCGGCCGACGGGCACCGCGATATCGCACGGCCGCCCGCCAAACCGCGCCTTGAACGTGATGTACTCGTTGGAGATGTTGAGCGCGCTCGTCGCATCGTGGCTCACGTTGAGCACAATCTCGCCGTTGTTCACATACTCTCGCGGTACCTGTACCGTGTCGTCGACGCGTACCACGATGTAGGGTGTGAACCCGCTGTCGGAGCACCACTCGTGCAGCGCGCGGATCAGATAGGGCCGCGTGGAGGCCAAGGATGTGGGTTCGCTGTCCATGGTGCAGTTGCGGCGATGAACCAAAGGCGGGTTTACTTGCGCATGACCTTCTCGGAGGGCGTCAGCGCCTCGATGTAGGCCGGCCGGGAAAACACGCGCTCGGCGTACTTGAGCAGCGGCGCGGCGTTCTTGGACAGTTCGATGCCATAGTAGTCCAGACGCCACAACAGCGGCGCGATGGCCACGTCCAGCATCGAGAACCCGTCGCCCAGCATGTACTTGTTCTTGAGGAACACCGGCGCGAGCTGCGTGAGGCGATCGCGGATGTGGCCGCGTGCCTTCTCCAGCATCCGCTCGTTGCCCTTGCTCGCGCGCGACTCCAGCGTGCTCACGTGCACGAAGAGCTCTTTTTCAAAATTCAGCAGGAACAGACGCACGCGCGCGCGATCAACCGGGTCACCCGGCATCAGCTGCGGATGCGGGAAACGCTCATCGATGTACTCGTTGATGATGTTGGATTCGTACAGAATCAGATCGCGCTCCACGAGGATCGGCACCTGACCGTACGGGTTCATCACCGCGATGTCTTCCGGCTTGTTGTAGAGGTCGACATCACGGATCTCGAAATCCATGCCCTTCTCGAACAGGACGAAACGGCAGCGGTGTGAGAACGGACACGTCGTGCCCGAATAAAGCACCATCATTGCAAGCGGCTCCTCAAAATCAAAAGAGTGGGCACCGGCCCACTCCAGGGGTGTCGATGGCCCGCACTGCCGCGCGAGCCGTTCTACCCGTTTATTTCACGTCTTTCCAGTACGCGGCATTCAGGCGCCACGAGATCAGGATGAGCAAGGCGATGAACATCAACACCCAGACGCCGACCCGCACACGCGTCTTCTGCGCCGGCTCGCCCATCCACTGCAGATAGTTCACCAGGTCGCCCACGGTCCGTTCGTACTCCACCGGCGTCTGCGTGCCGGGCGTTACCTGTTCCCAGCCCTTGAAGGCCTGGACCTTTTCGCCGTGGCGCTCGACTTCCTCGTACACGGGGCGGCGTTCGCCCTGCAGCTGCCACAGTACGTGCGGCATGCCCACGCTTGGAAACACCATGTTGTTCCAGCCAGTGGCCTTGGTGTCGTCACGGTAGAACGTGCGCAGGAAGGTGTACAGGTAATCGGCACCGCTGCCGCCGCTGCCCGAACGCGAACGCGCGATCACGGTCAGATCGGGCGGGTTGGCACCGAACCATGCCTTCGCCTCCTTCGACGTGATCGCGGCCTGCATGGTCTCGCCGACCTTGTCCGTCGTCAGCAGCAGGTTGTCCTTGATCTGCTGCTCCGTGAGGCCGATATCGGTGAGGCGGTTGTAGCGCATGTAGGCCGCAGAATGGCAGCTCAGGCAGTAGTTGACGAAGGTACGCGCGCCGTTTTGCAGCGACACGTGGTCTGTGAGGTTCACCGGCGCCTTGTCCAGCGGGAACCCCCCCTCTGAAGCCTGGACGCCGGCAACCAGCCCGAGCGTCGCGATCATCGCAAGTATGAATTTTTTCATGGTCTCGTCTCTCCGGCTCAGTGCGCAACGAAGTTCACGCGGTCAGGCACCGGCTTGGGCTCGCCCAGACGGCTCCACCACGGCATGAGCAGGAAGAATCCAAAGTAGAACAGCGTCCCGACTTGCGACACCCGCTCGCCCACCGGAGACGGCGGCTGCATCCCGAGGTACCCCAGGATGAAGAAGACGATGACGAACAGCACGTAGAGCCACTTGTGCCAGTCAGGACGGTAGCGGATCGAGCGTGCCGGGCTGCAATCGAGCCAGGGCAGGAAGAACAGGATCACCACCGCGCCGCCCATGGTCACCACACCCCAGAACTTGGCGTCTATCGTCACCATGAGCGCGATGGCGACGATGCCCGCCACCAGGATCACCGCCTTGACCAGACCGACCAGTTTCGCCTTGAACACCCCGTAGCCCGCGCCGAGGACGACGCAGGCGATCAGCGCGATCATCATCTCGCTCGTCACCGCGCGCAGCATCGAGTAGAACGGCGTGAAGTACCACACCGGCGCGATGTGCGACGGCGTCTGCAGCGGATCGGCCGGAATGAAGTTGTTGTACTCGAGGAAATAGCCCCCGAGTTCGGGCGCGAGGAACACGATGGCCGAGAACACGAACAGGAAGATCGAGACGCCGAAGATGTCGTGCACCGTGTAGTACGGGTGAAACGGCACGCCATCGAGCGGATGACCGTTGGCGTCCACGGGCTTGCCCGGGCCCTTGATTTCGATGCCGTCGGGGTTGTTCGAGCCCACGTCGTGCAGCGCCAGCAGGTGTGCCACCACCAGACCCAGCAGCACCAGCGGCACGGCGATCACGTGGAAGCTGAAGAAGCGGTTGAGCGTCGCGTCACCCACCACGTAGTCGCCGCGAATGAAGATGGACAGGTCCGGGCCGATGAACGGGATGGCCGAGAACAGGTTCACGATCACCTGCGCGCCCCAGTACGACATCTGGCCCCAGGGCAGCAGGTAGCCCATGAAGGCCTCGGCCATCAGCGCCAGGAAGATGAGGCAGCCGAAGATCCAGACCAGTTCGCGCGGCTTGCGATACGAGCCGTAGAGCAGCCCGCGGAACATGTGCAGGTAGACGACGATGAAGAACGCCGACGCTCCGGTGGAGTGCATGTAGCGGATCAGCCAGCCCCAGGGCACGTCGCGCATGATGTACTCGACCGACTCGAAGGCCTTGGCGGCATCGGGCTTGTAGTGCATCACGAGGAAGATGCCGGTGACGATCTGGATCACCAGCACCAGCAGCGCGAGGGAGCCGAAGATGTACCAGAAGTTGAAATTCTTCGGAGCGTAGTACTCCGACATGTGCACCTTGTAGGCGCTGAACGCCGTCGGGAAACGGTTTTCGAGCCAGTTGGTGAGCTTGTCGGTCGCCGAGGCGTTGGGCGAGATCTGCTTGAATTCGCGATAGGCTGCCATGTGGTTCCCCTCAAGCCTTCTTCTTGTCTTCGCCGATCAACAGCTTGGTGTCGGACAAATACATGTAGGGCGGCACCGGCAGGTTGTCGGGCGACGGTTTGTTCTTGAAGACGCGGCCGGCCAGGTCGAAGGTCGAGCCGTGGCACGGACACAGCCACCCCCCGGGCCAGTCGGCGGGCAGCGATGGCTGCGCGCCGGTAGCGAATTTGTCCGTGGGCGAGCAGCCCAAGTGCGGACAGATGCCCACGACCACCAAAATCTCCGGCTTGATCGAGCGCCATTCGTTGCGCGCATATGGCGGCGTGAATTCGTCCGGGTGGCGCTGCGATTCGGGGTCGGCGAGCTCGCCGTCGTGCTTGGCCAGCGCCTCCACCTCTTCCTTGGTGCGCTTGAGGATCCAGACCGGCTTGCCACGCCATTCCACGGTGACTTTTTCGCCTTCCTTGAGCGCGGAAATATCCACTTCCACCGCAGCGCCTGCCGCCTTGGCCTTCTCCGAAGGCTGAAAACTGCTCACGAACGGCACCGCGGTCGCCACGCCTCCCACGGCACCGACGCAACTCGTGGCGATCAACCAGTTGCGCTTGCTGGAGTCGATCGGGGTATCACTCATGGGTATCCTTAGATTGTGCTGTCATCTGGACGATCAACAGCAAATTGTAGCGGACGCCTGCAGGCCCGCGGCACCTCGCGGCTTGCGCGATACTTGCGCCCGCTCAACAAACCCGGAAAGGAAATAACCATGAGCATGATGCAGGAGTTCAAGGAATTTGCGGTCAAAGGCAACGCAATGGATCTGGCCGTCGGTGTCATCATCGGCGCCGCATTCGGCAAGATCGTCGACTCGATCGTCGGCGACCTGATCATGCCGCTCGTCGGCAAGGTGATCGGCGGGCTGGATTTTTCCAGCTACTACGTGCCGCTGGCGGGTCAGGCGATGGGGCTGACCCTTGAAGAAGCGAAAAAGGGCGGCGCCGTCTTCGCCTATGGCAACTTCATCACCATCCTGGTGAACTTCATCATTCTCGCGTTCATCATCTTCATGATGGTCAAGCGGATCAACCTCATGAAGAAGGAAACACCCGCCGCGCCCGAGGAACCGCCGGCCACGCCGGAAGACGTCCTGCTGCTGCGCGAAATCCGCGACAGCCTGAGCAAGCGCTGAGCCCCGCGAACCCGCCGGTGCTCACTGCGCCGGCGACGCAGGCGCGGCCAGCGTACGCGCCATGCGCACCGCTGCGATCAGGCTGCCCGCGTCGGCGCTGCCGCGCCCCGCGATGTCAAACGCCGTTCCGTGGTCGGGACTCGTGCGCGCAAGCGGCAGGCCGAGCGTCACGTTCACGCCGCGCTCCACGCCCAGGTATTTGACGGGGATCAGTCCCTGGTCGTGGTACATCGCGACGACCACATCGAATTCACCCGCGCGCTCTGGCGTCGAGCGCGCGCGCATGAACACCGTGTCGGGCGCGTAGGGGCCGCTTGCGTCCAGCCCTTCGGCGCGGGCGCGCGCAATCGCCGGCGCGATGACGTCGATCTCCTCCCGGCCAAACAGGCCGCCCTCTCCCGCGTGGGGATTGAGCCCCGCCACCGCGATGCGCGGAGTGCGTCCGAGGCTGCGGGCCAGCACCGCATGCGTGATGCGCAGGGTCTGCAGGACACGCTCCTGCGTGACCGCGTCGATCGCCTCGCGCAGCGCGACGTGGATGCTCACGAGCACGGTGCGCAATTCGTCGTTGGCCAGCATCATGCGCACCGGCATCTGCGCCAGCGGCACGCCCACATGCGCTGCCGCACGCGCCTGCAGCATCTCGGTGTGCCCGGGATACGGCACGCCCGCCTTTGCGAGCGCCTCCTTGTTCAGCGGCGCCGTAACCAGCGCCGCCACCTCCCCACGCAGCGCCGCATCGGCGGCCCAGACCACGCACGAGGCCGCATCGCGCCCCGCCTGCGCGCTCACCCGGCCCAGCGGGGGTGGCCCCGCCAGTTCGTCGAGCTGCCACACGGGCAGGCACCGCGGCGGCAGGCCCGCAATCTCCTCGAGCGCCTCCAGCCGCACCACGGGCAGCGGGGGCTGGCCGGGCCCCTCGATGCATGCCGCCGCGCGCCGCAGCGTGGCGACATCCCCCACCGCAAAGCAGCCGCCAAGCAGCTGCGGCGCGTCGCGAAACGCCTTGGCGACGATCTCGGGGCCGATGCCGGCGGGATCGCCCTGGGTGATGGCGATGGGCAGCTTCATGCCGGATTGTCGATGTCGATGAACCGGTGCTCCAGGCCCAGCTCGGCGGCAACGCGCGCCGCGACGGCCGGCGCGCCATAGCGCTCGGTGGCATGGTGGCCCGCCGCGAAAAAGGCCACGCCGGTTTCCTGCGCAAGGTGCGCCTGCGGCTCGGAAATCTCCCCGGTCACGAAGGCGTCGGCACCGGCGGCGATCGCGCCCTCGAAGTAGCTCTGGGCGCCACCCGTGCACCAGGCCACGCGGCGTATCGGCTGCGGCGGCGACGGCAGCACGGCCGTCACGGCGCGTCCCAGCACGGTCTGCAGGTGCGCTGCGAGCGCCGCGCCGTCCGCATAGGCTGCGCTTCCCACGCACCCAAGATTCTGGTTGCCGAACCAGGTATCGGCGCGCCAGCCCAGCCGGAGCCCGAGCTGCGCGTTGTTGCCCAGTTCGGGGTGCGCATCGAGCGGCAGGTGATAGGCGTACAGGTTGATGTCATGCGCGAGCAGGCGCTGCAGCCGCTGCTTCATCCAGCCGGTCACGCGCCCATCCATGCCACGCCAGAACAGGCCGTGGTGCACGAAAATCGCATCGGCGCCCGCGTCGATGGCCGCGTCGATCAGCGCGCGGCTGGCGGTCACGCCGCTCACGAGGCGCGCGATACGCTCTCGACCCTCGACCTGCAAGCCGTTGGGGCCGTAGTCCTGCAAGCGCTCGGGCTGCAGCAGCAGATCGAAGCGCGCGAGCAATTCCTGCCGATCGCAACTCATGACCGGGATTGTGCCCGTGCAAAACCGCGACAATGGCGTTTTGAACCGATCACCCTCCCATGAAGCGTTTGTGGCTGCTGTTTTCCCAAACCGTGACGGTCTGCGTCGCGGCCTGGTTCGTCGTGGCCACGCTGCAGCCGGGGTGGCTGCAACGCGGCGTGGTGCGCGACGGCGCGGGCATCACGCTCTACGAAGCGCCAGGCAACCATGCGCCGAGCGCCGAGCCCGCGGCGGGCAGCTTCAGCCCCGCGGCGCGCAAGGCGTCCCCGGCCGTCGTGAGCATCATCACGAGCAAGGCGGTGCGCCACCCGCGCAGCAACGACCCGTGGTTCCAGTTCTTCTTCGGCGACCAGGGCACGCAATCGCAGACCGGCCTGGGCAGCGGCGTCATCATGAGCCCGGATGGCTACATCCTCACCAACAACCACGTCGTCGAAGGCGCGGACGAAATCGAGGTGGCACTGGCCGACAGCCGGCACGCCACGGCCAGCGTGATCGGCACCGACCCCGAAAGCGACCTGGCGGTATTGAAAATCAGCCTTCCGTCGTTGCCGGTGATCGTGCTTGGCGACTCCGACGCACTCGCGGTGGGCGACCGGGTGCTGGCCATCGGCAACCCGTTCGGTGTCGGCCAGACCGTGACCAGCGGCATCGTCTCGGCGCTGGGGCGCAGCGAGCTGGGCATCAACACCTTCGAGAATTTCATCCAGACCGACGCGGCGATCAACCCCGGCAACTCGGGCGGCGCGCTGGTGGACGTGAACGGCAACCTCATGGGTGTGAACACCGCGATCTACTCGCGGTCCGGGGGCAGCATGGGCATAGGTTTCGCCATTCCCGTCTCGACGGCGCGCCAGGTGCTCGAAAGCATCGTGCGCGACGGGCAGGTCACGCGCGGCTGGATCGGCGTCGAACCGGGGGAGCTCTCCCCCGAACTGGCCCAGACCTTCGGGGTGCGCGCAAGCGAGGGGGTGATCATCACCGGCGTGCAGCACGGCGGCCCTGCGGCCAACGCGGGCGTGCTGCCGGGCGACGTGGTCGAGCAGGTACAGGGCAAGACCATCACGACGGTGCCGCAGCTGCTTACCGCCGTGGCGGCGCTCAAACCGGGCGTTGCAGCGCAGTTGCAGATCCTGCGCGGCGAAGAGCGCACGCAGGTTTCGATCGTGCCGGGCACGCGCCCGCGTCTGGCGCGGCGGCGCCAATAGCGGGACGACCGCCGGCGGCGCGTATCAGGCGGCCGACTCGGGCTTGTTCGCGGCGTCCGCGGCAGGCTCGTCGGGCGGTGGATGGTTGCGCACGAACAGTTGCGCCGCCCAGATGCCGACTTCATAGAGCAGGCACATGGGTATTGCGAGCGCAAGCTGCGAGACCACGTCGGGCGGCGTGATGATGGCCGCGATGATGAACGATCCGACCACGAAATAGCCCCGCGCGTGCTTGAGCTTTTCCACCGAGATCACGCCCATGCGCACCAGCACGACGACCGCGATCGGCACCTCGAAGGTGACGCCGAACGCGAGGAACATCGTGAGCACGAAGCTCAGGTAGGCCTCGATGTCCGGGGCGGCGGTGATGCTCTTGGGCGCGAAGCCCTGGATGAACGCGAACACGCGGCCGAACACGAAGAAGTAGCAGAACGCCACTCCCAGCAGAAACAAAATGGTGCTGGAGATGACCAGCGGCAGCACCGCCCTTTTCTCGTTGGAGTAGAGCCCGGGCGCGACGAAGGCCCAGATCTGGTAGAGCACGACGGGCAGCGCGATCAGGAAGGCCGCCATCAGCAGGATCTTGAGCGGCACCATGAACGGGGAGATGACCGAGGTGGCGATCATCGTCGCGCCCTGCGGCAGATGCGCCACCAGCGGCGCCGCGAGCAGATCGTAGAGCTGGCCGGGGCCGGGGTAGAGGAAGAGCACGCCGGCGACGATGCCCACCGCGAGCATCGCCTTCACGAGCCGGTTGCGCAGCTCCATGAGGTGCTCGACGAAAGGCTGTTCAGTGCCGGCGAGTTCGTCTTCAGGGTCGGGGGTCTGGGCCATGGGGTCAATCGGGCCGCGACAGTGCGACCGGGGGGCGCGCCACGCACGCGGCGCGGCGTGGTGCAATGCTCAACGGGTCTTTCCGGGCCGGTAGCGCGCCACGCGCGCCGCGCCCGACTGCACGTGCGTGCGCATGCCGTTGCGCGCCTTGTACCAGTGCGGCACCGCGCCGCGCTTGGTGCGCCAGTGCTTGTCGGGGCGTTTGTACGCGGGCACGATGAGCGCCAGCGCCGCAGGGTCATCGGGCAGCGGATCGGCCGAGGTGTCGGCCAGCGGCGCAACCGCCTCGTTCCAGTCCTTTTCGAAGTCGCTCGCGGTGCTCTGCACGCTCTTTTCCACGTCGCGCGCGGCGCTTTCGACGGTGTCCTTCATCTTGCGCAACTCGTCGAGCTCCATCGAGCGATTGACCTCGGCCTTCACGTCGGCGACATAGCGCTGTGCCTTGCCCAGCAGCGTGCCCACGGTGCGCGCCACGCGCGGCAGCTTCTCGGGGCCGATGACGACGAGCGCCACCACCCCGATGAGCGCCATCTTGGACAGGCCGATGTCGATCATCGCCGGTGATCCGCCGGTCAGCTCTTTTGCTTGGCCTCGACGTCGATCGTGGTTTTATCGGTCGTGGTGGCGTTGCCCACCTGTCCGGCCGGTGCAGCGGGGGCTTCGTCCACGCTGCTGGTGCCGTCCTTCATGCCTTCCTTGAAGCCCTTGACCGCGCCGCCGAGATCGGAGCCGATGTTCTTGAGCTTCTTGGTGCCGAACACCATGACGACGATCAGCAGCACGATGAGCCAGTGCCAAATCGAAAACGAACCCATTGAAAATCTCCTGAGGTGCAGGCGCCGATTCTAGGGCAACACTGCCGCGCCTACCCCCCGCCTCAGCCCTTGAGCCAGGGGCGCGGCCCGCCGATCACGTGCATGTGCAGGTGGTGGATTTCCTGGCCGCCTTCGGTGCCCGTGTTCACCACGATGCGGTAGCCGCCTTCCGGGTAGGGATTGCAGCCCTGCTCCATGGCCAGCCGGGGGGCGAGCAGCATCATGTGCGCCAGCAGCGGCCCGTGATCGGGCGCGACCGACGCCATCGACGCGATGTGCTCCTTGGGTATCAGCAGGAAATGCACCGGCGCCCACGGATGGATGTCGTGGAAGGCAAAGACCTGGTCGTCCTCGTAGACCTTGCTGGACGGGATCCTGCCTTCGACGATCTTGCAGAACAGGCAGTCGGGGTCGTGGTGCATGCGCTATCTCCTTGCAAAGGCGCCTTCAGGCGTCGTCGGCCGTCTTCACGGTGCAGCGTACACCCACGTCGTGGCGGTGCGCGTGCAGCCAGTGCTTGCCCTCTTCGCGCCCCAGGCCAAAGAGCTCGCGCAAGAAGACCAGATCGGCGCGCATCTTGCTGGCAGCGCCGAAGGGTGCGAGCACCGCGCCGCCGTCGATGCGGTGCACGCGCATGTCCTTGTAGCGCTTGGGGTCGAGCTTGCCCTCGGCCAGCAGCCGGCGCACGAATTCGATGGCGCGCAATTCAGCGAGCAGGCTGGCGTTGAAGGTGACCTCGTTCATGCGGTCCATGATGTCGCTGGCGTTGCCGGGCACCGCCTTGTGCTGGACCGGATTGATCTGCACCAGCAGCACGTCGCTGCTGAGCGTGTGGTAGATCAGCGGGTGCAGCGCCGGGTTGCCGGAGTAGCCGCCGTCCCAGTAGAACTCGCCGTCGATCTCCACCGCCTGGAACATGTTCGGCAGGCAGGCCGAGGCCATCACGGCCTCCATGCTCAGGCGCTTGCGGGTGAAGATTTCCCCACGGCCGGTGCGCACGTTGGTCGCGCAGACGAACACCTTGGGCACGCGCGCGTGCTCGGCACGCAGCAGGTCGAAGTCGACCGTGTTGCGCAGCAGGTTGCGCAGCGGGTTGATGTCCAGCGGATTGGTCTGGTAGGGCGAGAACCACTGCGTCATCATGCTCATGAGCGGGTTGCCCTGCAGCGGCATGCCCCACATCAGCGCGCCGAGCGCGCCCACGCCCTCCCAGAGGGTTTTGAGCGTCTCGCGCGCGAGCGCGCATCCCTGCACGTGCGCTTCTTCGGCGTCCTTGCACGCGTTGGCGGCCTGCGCGAAACCGTGCGCCAGCGCCACCGCATTCATCGCGCCCGCGCTCGTGCCGCTGATCCCCTCGAGCTCGAAGCCGCCGTCTTCGAGCAGCGCATCGAGCACGCCCCAGGTGAATGCGCCGTGCGAGCCCCCGCCCTGCAGCGCCAAGTCGAGCGCCAGGCGCCGCTGCGCATGCTCACGCATTGATCGCCCTCCCCTCGTTCATGGTCACCATGCCGCGCACGATACGGTAGAGGAACCAGATCGAGATCAGGCCCCAGGCGATCCAGCCCGGGAGCACAAGGAAGACCCACAGCGGCGCGGTGACGATGTAGAGCACGCCCGCCCAGAGAACGCTGCGGATGCGCCACGAAAAATGGCTCGCCTGCCAGGTGCCGGCCGCCTCGCCTTTCTTGACCAGATCGATCACCAGCGCGATGACGAGCAGCGCCGCGCCCGATTGCGCGCCCGGCACCACCGCCGCGACGGCGACGATCAGGTGCAGGATGTAGCTGATCCAGCCTACGGTCTTGAGCGCCTGGGCGCGTTCGTTCGGCTCCACGTCGATGATGTCGCCACTCATGCCGTGCCTCCTTCCTCGCGCGCGCGCTCGGCCTGCTTGCGCAGCGCCTTTTCTTCCAGCCCGCTCATGCCCTCGCGGCGTTCGAGCTCGGCGATCACGTCGGCCGGGCCCAAGCCGTAGTAGGCGAGCGTGACCATGCCGTGAAACCACAGGTCGGCCATCTCGTACACGAGCTTGCCGCGGTCGGCGCCACCCTGCACATCCTTGGCGGCCATCACCACCTCGGTGGCTTCCTCGCCCACCTTCTTGAGGAAGGCGTCCGGCCCCTGGGTGAGCAGCCGCGCGACGTAGCTCGTCGCCGGGTCGCCGCCGTTGGCCGGTTTGCGGCTTTCGATCACCGCAGCCAGCCGGGCCAGCGCGTCTTGGGATGTCATGGGCTTCATTTGTAGATGGTGGCCGGGTCTTTCAAGACCGGATCGACCGTTTGCCAGGCGCCGTCGCGCAGCACGCGAAAGAAGCAGCTATGGCGCCCGGTGTGGCAGGCGATGCCCGGCACGTGGCCGGTCTGCGTCACCCTGAGCAGGATCACGTCCTCGTCGCAGTCCACGCGGATCTCGTGCACCTGCTGCACATTGCCGGATTCCTCGCCCTTGAACCAGAGCCTGCCGCGCGAGCGGCTGAAGTACACCGCGCGCCCGAGTTCGGCGGTTTTCGCCAGCGCCTCGCGATTCATCCAGGCGAACATGAGCACGTCGCCACTGCCCGCTTCCTGCGCGATCACGGGCACCAGCCCCTGCGCGTCCCAGTGCACCTGGTCGAGCCAGTCGGTGGAGGTCTTGGTCATCCTGCAAGTATCAATAAGAGAGCTGCCAGCGCTTGCCCAGCAAGCGCCAGAGGCCAATTTGGTCCATATTTCTGCTAGAGGCGCACCGCGATGCCGCACGCGCGCAAGTGTTCCTTGGCCTCGCGCACGGTGAACGCACCATAGTGGAAGATGCTCGCGGCGAGCACGGCGTCCGCGCCGCCCAGCGTCACGCCGTCGGCCAGGTGGTCGAGGTTGCCGACGCCGCCCGACGCGATGACGGGCACCTCCACCGCGTCGCTGACCGCGCGCGTGAGCGGCAGGTCAAAGCCGCTCTGGGTGCCGTCGCGGTCCATGCTGGTGAGCAGGATTTCACCCGCGCCGCGCCGGGCCATCTCCTGCGCCCAGCGCACCGCGTCCAGCCCGGTGTTCTTGCGCCCGCCGTGGCTGTAGACGTCCCAGCCCTCGCCGCGCTCGGCCACCTCGGCGCCCTGGCGGCGCTTGGCGTCGATCGCGACGACGATGCACTGCGCGCCGTAGCGCGACGAGGCGTCGCTGATGACCTGCGGGTTGGCGATGGCGGCGGAGTTGAAGCTCGTCTTGTCGGCGCCCGCGTTCAGCAGCCGGCGCACGTCCTCGACGCTGCGCACGCCGCCGCCCACGGTCAGCGGAATGAAGACCTGGCTCGCGACCGCCTCGATGATGGGCAGGATCAGGTCACGCCCGTCGCTCGTGGCGGTGATGTCCAGGAACGTGAGTTCGTCCGCGCCCTGCTCGTTGTAGCGCGCGGCGATCTCCACCGGGTCACCCGCGTCGCGCAGCTCGACGAAGTTCACGCCCTTGACGACACGCCCGCCGGTCACGTCCAGACAGGGGATGATGCGTTTGGGGAGCGTGGCGCCCGCCGGCATCAGGCGTCCCCCAGCTCGTCCGCGCGCTGCTGCGCGGCGGAAAAATCCAGGTCGCCGGAATAGATCGCGCGCCCGCAGATCACGCCTTCGACGCCCTCGTCCTCGACCGCGCACAGCGCCTCGATGTCGGCCATGCCCGCAAGCCCGCCCGAGGCGATCACCGGAATGGTGAGCGCCTGCGCCAGCCGCACCGTCGCCTCGACGTTGATGCCGGTGAGCATGCCGTCGCGCCCGATGTCGGTGTAGATCACGGATTCCACTCCCCAGCCCTCGAACTTGCGCGCCAGGTCAACCACCTCGTGGCCCGTGAGCTTGCTCCAGCCGTCGGTGGCCACCTTGCCGTCCTTGGCGTCGAGCCCGACGATCACGTGGCCGCCGAACGCGCTGCACGCATCCTGCAGAAAGCCGGGGCTCTTCACCGCGGCGGTGCCGATGATGACGTACTCCAGCCCCGCGTCCAGGTAGAGCTCGATCGTGTCCAGGTCGCGGATGCCGCCGCCGAGCTGCACCGGGATGTCGCCCCCCACCGCCTTGAGGATGGACTTGATCGCCGCGCGGTTCTTCGGCTGCCCGGCAAACGCGCCATTGAGGTCGACGAGGTGCAGCCGCCGCGCGCCGGCGTCCAGCCACTTGAGCGCCATCTCCACCGGGTCGTCGCCGAAGGTGGTGGCTTGTTTCATGTCGCCTTGCTTGAGGCGCACGCAGTGTCCGTCCTTGAGATCGATGGCAGGGATGAGCAACATGGGAAAAGCGTTCTGCAGTGAGCGTTTGGCCGTGAGCAGGGAAGCCTTGGCGCCAAACGCTAAACGCTCAACGCCCAGCCTCCTCAGGGTTTCCAGTGCAGGAAGTTGCGATAGAGCTGCAGCCCCTGGGCCGCACTTTTTTCGGGGTGAAACTGGGTGGCGAAAAGATTATCACGCGCCACGGCGGCTGCAAAGGGTCCGCCATAGTCGCTTTCACCCACCCCATGACCTGGATCCAGCGGGCGGGCGTAGTAGCTGTGCACGAAATAGAAGAAGCCTTCGTCGGGCACGCCCTGCCACAGTGGGTGCGCATGGCCGCCGTGGCGCATCTGGCGCACGCGGTTCCAGCCCATGTGCGGCACCTTGTAGCGGCTGCCGTCGGGCTGGCGGCGGCCTGCCAGGTCAAAGCGCAGCACCTGCCCGGGGATCAGGTTCAGGCCGTCCACATCGCCCTCGGCGCTGTGCGTGAGCAGCATCTGCATGCCGACGCACACGCCGAACAGCGGGCGCCGCGCCGCAGCCTCCAGCACCGCGGCGCGCAGGCCCGAGGCGGCGAGCTCATGCATGCAGTCGGGCATCGCACCCTGCCCTGGCAGCACCAGGCGGTCGGCCGCGCGCACCACATCGGCGTCGGCGGTCACCACCACGTTCCAGCCCTCGCCGCTGGCGGCCGTGCGCACGGCCTGCGCTACCGAGCGCAGGTTGCCCATGCCGTAGTCCACGACCGCAACGGTATTCGCTTGCATGTTTGTAGCTGCTCGCGCTTGCTGGGCAAGCGCTGGAGGGCGATTGAGATCAGAACCTCAGAGGGTCCCCTTGGTCGAGGGAATCACGCCGCTGGCGCGCGGGTCCCGTTCGAGCGCGGCGCGCAGCGCACGCGCGAAGGCCTTGAACACCGTCTCGCACTGGTGGTGCGCATTCGCGCCCTTGAGGTTGTCGATGTGCAGCGTCACGCCCGCATGGTTCACGAAGCCCTGGAAGAACTCGTGCACGAGCTGCGTGTCGAGGCCGCCGATCATCGCGGCGGTGAACGCAATGTCGATGTGCAGCCCCGGCCGGCCGGAAAAGTCGATCACCACGCGCGAGAGCGCTTCATCGAGCGGCACGTAGGCGTGGCCGTAGCGGCGTATGCCTTTCTTGTCGCCCACCGCGCGCGCGAACGCCTGGCCCAGCGTGATGCCCACGTCTTCCACGCTGTGGTGGCCGTCGATGTGCAGGTCGCCGTCGCACTGCACCTCCAGGTCGATGAGGCCGTGGCGCGCGATCTGCTCGAGCATGTGGTCGAAGAACCCGATGCCCGTGTTGAGCCGCGCCTGCCCGGTACCGTCGAGGTTGACGCGCACGCGGATGCGCGTCTCCGCCGTGTTGCGGCTGACCTCGGCGACGCGGTCAGTGACGGTCGAGGTAACGAGTGCGGATGAGGTCATAGCGAGGCGGCGAGCGCGTCCAGCATGGCGGTGTTTTCGTCGGCGGTGCCCACGGTCAGACGCAGGCAGTTGGCTAGCAACGGGTGCATTGTAGAAACGTTCTTCACGAGCACCCCGCGCTCGCGCATCCCGGCGAACGCGCGCGGCGCATCGGGCACGCGCACGAGGATCATGTTGGCCTCGCTCGCGAACGCATGCACGCCGGGCAGGCGCGCCAGCGCCGCGAAGATGCGCGCGCGCTGCGCACGGATGTCGGCCGCCTGCGCGTCGAACACGCTGGCGTGCTCGAGCGCGAACAGCGCGCATTCGGCGTTGAGCACGCTCACGTTGTAGGGCGGGCGCACCTTGTCGAGCTCGGCCACCAGCGCGGCCTCGCCCATGAGGTAGCCGATGCGCGCGCCCGCGATGCCGAATTTGCTGAGCGTGCGCAGCACCAGCACGTGGCGGTGGCGCGCGGGCGCGGCGCGCACCGACGCCATCCAGCTGCGCGCGGCAAACGGCTGGTAGGCCTCGTCGACCACCACGAACCCGCCCTGCGCACCCTGCGCCGCGATGATGCGCGCCATCGCGCCCTCGTCCCAGAGCGTGCCGCTCGGGTTGTTGGGGTAGGCCAGGTAGACGATGCTGGGACGCTGGCGCGCGATGGCGTCGAGCATCGCGGGCTCGTCGAGCTCGAAGTCCGGCGTGAGAGCAACGCCCGTGTAAGACAGGCCCTGGAGCCTGGCGCTCATCGCGTACATCACGAAACCCGGCTCGGGCGCGAGGATGCCCGCGCCCGGCACGTCGCACGCAAGCGCGAGCAGGCCGATGAGCTCGTCCGAGCCGTTGCCCAGCATCAGCGACCAGCCCTCGGGCGGCGCCGCGTAGGCGTGCAGCGCGGCGCGCAGCTCGTCCAGGCGCGCGCCGGGATAGCGGTTGACTGCCACCTGCCCGAGCCGCGCGCCCAGCTCGGCCTGCAACTCGGGCGAAAGCCGATGCGGGTTCTCCATCGCATCGAGCTTGATCATGCCGCGCGACTCCTGCACCGCGTAGGCGTGCATGCCCTTCACATCGTGGCGCAGGCGCGCAAGGGCGGGGAGGTCGGCAGCGATCGTCGGGTTTTGCATGCGCGAAGTCTACGGCCTGACGGGACGCTAGCGCATCGTGACGAATTCTTCGGCCGCCGTGGGGTGGATGGCCACGGTGGCGTCAAAGTCCCGCTTCGTCGCGCCCATCTTGAGCGCCACGGCAAAGCCCTGCAGCATCTCGTCCATGCCGAAGCCTATGCCGTGGATGCCGACGATGCGCTCCTCGGCACCGGCGCACACGAGCTTCATGCGCGCCGGCTGGCGGTGGCGCGTGACCGCGCTGTACATCGCGGTGAACGACGAGGTGTAGACCTTCACCGCGGTGTCGCCGTAGCGCTCGCGCGCCTGCGGCTCGGTGAGACCCACGGTGCCTATCGGCGGATGGCTGAACACCACGGTGGGGATGTTCTCGTAATCCAGGTGCTCCTCGGCCTTGCCGTTGAAGAGCCGCTCGGACAGTCGCCGCCCGGCCGCCACGGCCACCGGCGTCAGCTCCACGCGCCCGGTCACATCGCCCACGGCGTAGATGCCCGGGACATTGGTGTTCTGGTACTTGTCCACCGCGACGCAGCCCCGCTCGTCGAGCGCCACGCCCGCGGCCTCAAGGTTGAGCTGCGCCGTGCGCGGCGCGCGGCCTATGGCCCAGACCACGCAGTCGGCCACGTGTTCGCTGCCATCGGCCAGAGAGAGCGTGAGGCTGCCATCGGCGTTCCTGCGCAGCGCCTTGGGCACAGCCTGGGTGTGCAGCTTCGGGCCCTCGGCGCGCATCGCCTCCACGAGCGTGTCGCTCAGCATGGGGTCGAAGTGGCGCAGCGGCGCGTGCCGGCGCACGAAGAGCCCGGTGTGCGCGCCCAGCGCCTGGAACACCCCCGCCAGCTCGACCGCGATGTAGCCCGCGCCCACGACCGCGACGCGCCGCGGCAGCGCGTCCAGCGCAAAGAAGCCGTCGGAATCGATGCCGAGCTCGGCCCCGGGAAGGTCCGGCCACCGCGAGTGGCCCCCGGTGGCGATCAGGATGTGGTCGGCGGTGAGCCGCTCGCCCTGCACCTCGACAGTGCGCGCGTCGACGAAGCGCGCCAGGCCCGCGATCACCTCGACGCCGTTCTTCGCCATGCCGCCGCGGTACGAGGCATGGATGCGCTCGATGTACGCGCTGCGGCTTGCGACCAGCGTGGACCAGTCGAAGCGGTTCACCGTGGTGTCGAAGCCGTAGTCCGGCCCGTACAGGCGGATTGCGTCGGCGATCTGCCCCGCGTGCCACATGACCTTCTTGGGCACGCAGCCCACGTTCACGCAGGTGCCTCCGATCGCGCCCGCCTCCACCAATGCCACGCGCCGACCGTGCATCGCCGCGCGGTTGGCCGAAGCGATGCCGCCGCTGCCGCCGCCCATCACGAGGTAATCGTAGTGTTTCATCACCGCCTTCGAAAAATGCCTCGTCGATCATAGTGCGCGCTGGCGCCTTGGGCACAATGCGCCGATGCCCCCAAACCCGAGTGCGCCCGCGATCCTTGAGCCCATCCACCGGCCGCTGCCGGGTCTGGCGCAGATGCGCGCGGACACGGGCGGCCTGTACCTGGCCAACGCACTCATCGCGTTCATCTTCGCCGCCTCGGGCCCGGTCGCGATCATCCTGGCCGTGGGCCTGCGCGGGGGGCTGTCCGAGGCCGATCTGGCGTCGTGGATCTTTGGCGCGTTCTTTCTGAACGGCCTCATCACGCTGCTGTTCTGCACCCTCTACCGCCAGCCGCTCGCGTTCTTCTGGACCATACCCGGCACGGTGCTCGTCGGCCCGGCGCTCGCGCACCTGAGCTGGCCCGAGGTGATCGGTGCGTTCCACGCCACTGGCCTGCTGATGCTGCTGCTGGGCCTGTCGGGCTGGGTGCGCCGCGCCATGCGCGCGGTGCCCATGCCGATCGTGATGGCGATGGTGGCGGGCGTGTTCCTGCGCTTCGGGCTCGACCTGGTGTACGCGGTGCGCGACGGCTTCTGGATCGCGGCCCCCATGGTCACCGCGTTCGTCGTGCTCGGCGCGCTGCCCCGCTGGGGGCGGCGCCTGCCGCCGCTGATCGGCGCGCTGCTCGTGGGCGCCGCGGCCATCGCGCTGCTGGGCGCCTTCCAGCCCCGGCCCGGGGCGCTGCAGACCTTCATGGCGCCGCACCTGTACACGCCGCAGTTTTCCTGGAACGCGATGGTCGAGCTCGTCATACCGCTGGCGATCACGGTGCTCGTGGTGCAGAACGGCCAAGGCATCGCGGTGCTCGACGCGGCCGGGCACCAGGCGCCGATCAACGCGATCACCGTGGCCTGCGGCGCGGGCTCCATCGTCGCGGCGCTGTTCGGCACCGTCTCCACCTGCCTCACCGGGCCGGTGAACGCGATCATTTCAAGCGAGGGCGAGCGCCGGCGCCACTACACCGCGGGCATTGCGGTGGGCGTGCTCGCGCTCGCGTTCGGGCTCATGGCGCCGCTGTTCACGCGGCTGTTGCTGGCCACGCCGCCGGCCTTCATCGGCGCGCTTGCGGGGCTGGCGATGCTGCGCGTGCTGCAGACGGCGTTCACGGTGTCGTTTCGCGACCGCTTCGCGCTCGGCGCGCTCGTGACGCTGCTCGTCACCGTGGCCGACGTGCCGATCTTCAACATCGGCGCGCCGTTCTGGGCGCTGGTGATCGGCTACGTGGTCTCGCGCCTGCTCGAACGCGCGGACTTCGAGGCCACCCGCGCCTGAAACGGCTCAATCGCGCTTGAGTCGCAGCTCGGCGGCGCGGGCGTGCGCCTGCAGGCCTTCGCCGTGGGCCAGCACGCTCGCGATGCGCCCGAGCCGCTGCGCGCCCTGCTCGCTCACCTCGATGAGGCTGGTGCGCTTCTGGAAGTCGTACACGCCCAGCGGGCTGGAAAAGCGCGCGGTGCCGCTGGTGGGCAGCACGTGGTTGGGGCCGGCGCAGTAGTCGCCGAGCGACTCGGTCGTCCAGGCGCCCAGGAAGATCGCGCCCGCGTGCCGCAGCAGCGGCTCCCAGCGGTGCGGATCGCGGCTGGAGATTTCGAGGTGCTCGGGTGCGATGCGGTTGCTGAGCGCACAGGCTTCTTCCATGCTGCGCGTGTGGATCATCGCGCCGCGCCCCGCGAGGCTGCGCGCGATGATCCCGGCGCGCGGCAGCGCGGGCAGCAGCCGCTGCATCGCAGCGAGCACCGCGTCGATGTAGGCGGCGTCCGGGCACAGCAGGATGGATTGGGCGAGCTCGTCGTGCTCGGCCTGGCTGAAGAGGTCCATCGCCACCCAGTCGGCGGGCGTGCTGCCGTCGGCGAGCACGAGGATTTCGCTCGGCCCCGCGATCATGTCGATGCCCACCTGGCCGAACACGCGTTTCTTGGCGCTGGCCACATAGGCGTTGCCGGGGCCGGTGATCTTGTCCACCCGGGGCACCGTGGCCGTGCCCCAGGCGAGCGCCGCCACGGCCTGCGCGCCGCCCACGGTAAAGCCCCGCGTCACGCCCGCGAGGTAGGCGGCGGCCAGCACCAGCGGGTTCTTCTCGCCACCGGGCGTGGGCACCATCATGACGATCTCGGGCACGCCCGCCACCTGCGCGGGGATGGCGTTCATGAGCACGCTGCTCGGGTACGCGGCCTTGCCGCCGGGCACGTAGATGCCCACGCGGTCCAGCGGCGTGACCTTCTGGCCCAGCAGCGTGCCGTCTTCGTCGCGGTAGCTCCAGCTTTCGCCGCAGGCCTTCTTCTGCGCCTCGTGGTAGCGGCGCACGCGGTCGGCGGCGGCAGCCAGCGCCTCGCGCTGCGCGGCGGGCAGGCCGTCGTGCGCGGCCTTCAGTTCGGCCTGCGTGAGTTCGAGCGCGGCCATGCCCGGCGCCTGCAAACCATCAAAGCGCGCGGTGTATTCCAGCACCGCCGCGTCGCCGCGTTCGCGCACGTCGGCGAGGATGTCTGCCACGCGCTGCTCGATCGCCGCGTCCTGCTCAGCGGACCAGTGCAGGCGTGCCGCGAAATCTTGCTCAAAAGTGGCTGAAACCGTTGACAGACGCGCGGGAGCAGCTAGCAATTGCATATCAATCCTTGCGGATCGCGGATTCGAACGCGCCGATGATCTCGCGCAGCCGCGCCTGCTTGAGCTTGAACGCCGCCTGGTTCACGACGAGGTGGCTGCTGATGTCCATGATGCGCTCGACCTCGACGAGGTGGTTGGCCTTGAGCGTGTTGCCCGTGGAAACCAGATCGACGATCGCATCCGCCAGCCCCGTGAGCGGCGCCAGCTCCATGCTGCCGTAGAGCTTGATGAGGTCCACGTGCACGCCCTTGCCCGCGAAGAAGTCGCGCGCGATGCTGGTGTACTTGGTCGCCACGCGCAGGCGCGCGCCCTGGTGCACCGCGTGCCGGTAATCAAAGTCGGAGCGCACCGCGACGCTCACGTGGCATTTGGCGATGCGCAGATCGAGCGGCCTGAAGAGCCCCTGCCCGCCGTGCTCGATGAGCGTGTCCTTGCCGGTCACGCCCAGGTCCGCGCCGCCGTACTCGACGTAGGTGGGCACGTCGGTGGCGCGCACCAGCACCACGCGCACGCCCTCCTGGTTGGTCGGCAGGATCAGCTTGCGCGTCTTCTCCGGGTCTTCGAGCACCGCGATGCCCGCGGCGGCCAGCAGCGGCAGCGTCTCGTCGAAGATGCGGCCCTTGGAGAGCGCGAGCGTGATCGGTGGCGTCATTGGACTCTTTCGATATCGGCGCCGAGCGCGCGCAGCTTGGTTTCCATCGCGTCGTAGCCGCGGTCGAGGTGGTAGATGCGATCCACCACGGTCTCGCCCTCGGCCACGAGCCCGGCGATCACCAGGCTCGCCGATGCACGCAGGTCGGTCGCCATCACCGTCGCGCCGGTCAGGCGCGCGCCACCCGCGAGCGTGGCCACGCGGCCATCGACCATGATCTGCGCACCCAGGCGCATGAGCTCGTTCACGTGCATGTAGCGGTTTTCGAAGATGGTCTCGGTCACCGTGGCGCTGCCCTGCGCCACGAGGTTCAGCGCCATGAACTGCGCCTGCATGTCGGTGGGAAAGCCGGGGTACTCCATGGTGCGAAAGCTCTGCGCCGCCAGGTGCGCCCCGCCGGGGCTCTGCACGCGCAGCCCGCCAGACTCGGCCAAGACCGTCACGCCCGCGCTGCGCAGCTTGTCCACCAGCGCCTCCATGTGCTCGATGCGCGCGTCGTGCAGCAACACGTCGCCGCCGGTGGCCGCCACCGCGCAGGCGAAGGTGCCGGCCTCGATGCGGTCGGCCACCACATGGTGCGTGCAGCCGTGCAGGCGCTGCACCCCCTCGATGCGGATGCTGCTCGTGCCGTGGCCCTCGATGCGCGCGCCCATGGCGTTGAGCATCTCGGCCAGATCGGTCACCTCGGGCTCCTGCGCAGCGTTTTCCAGCACCGTCTGCCCCTCGGCCAGGCACGCGGCCATCATGAGGTTCTCGGTGCCGGTCACGGTGATCATGTCGGTGGTGATGCGCGCGCCGCGCAGGCGGCGCTGCCCCTCGGGCAGGCGCGCGACGATGTAGCCGTGCTCCACGTCGATGCGCGCGCCCATCGCCGCCAGTCCCTTGGTGTGCTGGTCCACGGGCCGCGCGCCGATCGCGCAGCCGCCGGGCAGCGAAACGCGCGCATGGCCGAAGCGCGCCACCAGCGGCCCGAGCGCGAGCACCGACGCGCGCATGGTCTTCACGAGCTCGTACGGCGCCTCGGGGCGCAGCCCGTCGGGCGCGACGAAGCTCATGCCGCCGCGCTGGCCGTGCGTCTGCGTCACCACGCCCATGTGGTCCAGCAGGCGGCGCATGGTGCGCACGTCGTGCAGGCGCGGCACGTTCACGAGGTGCACCGGCTCGTTCGTGAGCAGCGCCGCGCACATCTGCGGCAGCGCGGCGTTCTTCGCGCCCGAGATCGGCACCCGCCCGGTCAGGGGCTTGCCCCCGCGTATCACCAGCTTGTCCATTTTTCTACGTCAAATCAGGGCGCAGCGCTTGCTGGACAAGCGCCACCAGCTATGAATCTTGTAATCAGCCCTGCCGGGCCTGTTCCCACTCGGCGGGCGTGAAGGTCTTCATGGAGAGCGCGTGCAGCGCCTCGCTGTCCATGTGCGCGCGCACCGCGCCGTACACCTGCTGGTGGCGCTGGATCGGGCGCTTGCCTTCGAACGCCGCCGACACGATGACCGCGTACCAGTGGTGCCCGTCGCCATCGATCTCAATGTGCTCGCACGCCAACTGGTCGGTGATGAGTTGCCTGATGTCGTCCGCATTCATGTCGGCCTCCGGTAAATCTCAGTTGCGTAACTTGTAGCCCGAGCGCAGCAGGTGCAGCGTGAGCCCGCTGATCACAGCCCACGCCAGGCCAACCACGGCCAGGCTTACCCACGGCGAGATGTCGCTCACGCCGAAGAACCCATAGCGAAAACCGTCCACCATGTAGAAGAACGGGTTGAGCTGGCTCACGCCCTGCCAGAACGGCGGCAGCGAGTTGATCGAATAGAACACGCCCGAGAGGAAGGTCATGGGCACGATCACGAAATTCTGGAACGTCGCCATGTGGTCGAACTTGTCGGCCCACAGGCCCGCGATCACGCCCAGCGACGCAAGCAGCCCCGCCCCCAGCAGCGCGAACACCAGGCTCCACCACGGCGCGGCAAACCCCGTGTCCGCATAGAACAGCGTGGCCGCGAACACCCCCAGCCCCACCACCAGTCCGCGCACCACCGACGAGCCCACATAGGCCGTGAACCACGCCCAGTGCGACAGCGGCGTGAGCTGGATGAACACCAGGTTGCCCATGATCTTGCTTTGCACGAGGCTCGACGAGCTGTTGGCGAAGCTGTTTTGCAGCACGCTCATCATCACGAGGCCGGGCACGAGGAACGCGGTGTAGCTCAGATGCCCGTACACCTGCAGCCGGTCTTCGAGCACGTGGCCGAAGATCAAGAGGTACAGCATCGAGGTGACGACGGGCGCGACCACCGTCTGGAACGCCACCTTCCAGAAGCGCAGCAGTTCCTTGTAGAACAGCGTCTGCCAGCCGTTCACGCGGGCACCCCGACCTCGTCGTCGCGCGCCGTTTCCATCACGTGGATGAACACGTCCTCCAGGTCGGCCTTGCGGATTTCCACATCCTCCACGTGCACCCCCGCCGCGCGCAGCACGCCGAGCACCTGCTCGATCTCGGCCGCGCCCTGCGCCGGTAGCTGCACCACGCGGCCGGTCACGCGCGCCTGCCGCGCCACGTCGGCCGGCAGTGCATCGTCGGTCTTGAAGCGCAGCACCTTGGTCGACGCCTGCGCCAGCAGCTCCGACGTCTGCGCGAGCGCCACCACGTGCCCGTGCTTGAGCATCGCCAGGCGCGTGCACAGCGCCTCGGCCTCGTCCAGGTAGTGCGTGGTGAGCAGCACGGCATGCCCCTGGTGGTTGAGCTCGGCGACGAACTGCCACAGCGTCTGGCGCAGCTCCACGTCCACGCCCGCGGTCGGCTCGTCGAGCACGATCACCGGCGGCTTGTGCACCAGTGCCTGCGCCACCAGCACGCGCCGCTTCATGCCGCCCGAGAGCTGGCGCATGTTGGCGCCCGCCTTGTCGGCAAGCCCCAGGCGTTCGAGCAGCTCGTCGATCCAGGCGTCGTTGCGTTTCATGCCGAAATAGCCCGACTGCAGGCGCAGCGTCTCGCGCACGCTGAAGAACGGGTCGTACACCAGCTCCTGCGGCACCACGCCGAGCAACTGGCGCGCGCGCGCGAAATCGCGCTGCACGTCGTGCCCCATGACCGAGACGCTGCCGCTGCTGGCGCGCGCCAGCCCCGCGAGGATGCTGATCAGCGTCGTCTTGCCCGCGCCGTTGGGCCCGAGCAGACCGAAAAACTCCCCTTCACCGATCTCGAAGCTGACCTCGTCCAGCGCCTGGAACGGCCCGTGGGGCGTGGCGTAGATCTTGGAGACGGACTGGAAGGCGACGGCGGACATGGCAAACCGCGCATTTTAGCGGCAGCCCCATGCGCCACGGTGGCGCCCGGCTGATGTCCGCGCACCCGCCGGACGTCAATCGACCGCAGGCAGGAGCTCGTGCACGCCGTAGAGCTGCGCCAGCTGCGCCAGCGACGCCGGCAACGCCTTCACCACCAGCCCCCTGTCGCCATAAAGCGCCGTGCGCCGGCATTCGAGCAGCACCGCCAGCGCCGAGCTGTCGAACGTCGCGAGCGCCGAGCCATCGACGACCACCTGCGAGCCCGTCTCGGCCTGCAGCGCCTGCAGCAGCAATTGCAGGCAGGCGCCCGCCTGCGCATGCGTGAGC
The DNA here is from genome assembly GCA_026954015.1 of Burkholderiales bacterium. GTDB lineage: Bacteria > Pseudomonadota > Gammaproteobacteria > Burkholderiales > Burkholderiaceae_C > Comamonas_C. Next base: position 67,268 of record JAIXLP010000029.1, read on the forward strand.
TCGGGTGGCAGCACCAGCATGACGGCCGCGCCCTACTTGCCGGCCGCGTTGGCCTGGTTGCGCGCGGCGAGCGCTGCGATCAGCCCGTCCACGCCCCTGGCGTTGATCTCGGAGGCGAACTGCGTGCGGTAGGTCTCCACCAGCCACACGCCGAGCACGTTCATGTTGTAGATCTTCCAGCCCGCGCCGTCGCCCGGGGTCTTTTCCAGGCGGTAGTCCAGTTGCAGCGGATCGCCGCGCCCCTGCACCTCGGTGCGCACGAGCACGTCCTTGTCGTCCACCGCCATGCGCAGCGGCCGCACGACCACCGTCTGGTCGGACACCTCGGCGAGCGCGCCCGCATAGGTGCGCACCAGCAACTGCTTGAATTCGTCCTGCAGGCGCTGCTGCTGCTCGGGCGTCGCGCGGCGCCAGCCCGGTCCGACGGCGGCGGCCGTCATGCGCCGGAAGTTCAGGTGCGGCAGGATGATCCTGTCCACGAGCGCCACCACCTTGCGCACGTCACCGGCCTTCACCGCGGGATCCTTGCGCACCGCGCCAAGCACCTCGTCGGACAGGCGCTTGATCATCGCGTCGGGCGCCTCGTCAGCGGCCACGGCCCACGGCACGGCCACCGCCGTGAACACCGCCGCACTGCCTTGCAGCAGCCCGCGGCGACGGTACATGAACGCCTGCTTCATCATCAGTAATCCTCCGGCAGCTTGCCATCATCGTCACCGCCCGCGCCGTCCGCCGGGCTGCCGTGCAGGCCCAGATAAACGTCGCGCGTGAACGCATACGCATCGAGCGCTGCGGCATCGCGCACCGCCGTCGCTCCGAGCAGGCGACTGCGCCGATCGACGAAGCGCAGCGCGTACAGGCTGTTGCGCAGCGACACCGGGTCGGCATGCCACGCCAGATCGCCCCAGGTGTCCACCGGCAGCGCCACGGTATCACGCACCGTCGAGGGGCCGAGCAGCGGCAGCACCAGGTACGGCCCCGTGGGGATGCCCCAGTACGCCAGCGTCCGCCCGAAATCCTGCTTATGCTGCGGCACGCGCGCCTCGGTAGCCACGTCGAACAGCCCGCCGATGCCAAAGAAGGTGTTCATGCCAAAGCGCACCACGCTTTCAGCCGCCGCCTGCCCCTGCAACTGCAGAGCGTTGTTCACCGCCGACCACGCATCGCCCAGGTTGGCGAAGAAATTGCCGACCCCCGCGCGCACGGGCCAGGGCAGCACGTCGCGGTACACCGTCGCCACGGGCGTGAGCACGACCTTGTCCACCCCGTCGTTGAATCGCGTCATCGCGCGGTTGTAGGGCTCGAACGGGTCTCGCGGGTGCGCTCCCGGGCCGCTTGCGCACCCCGCGAGCAGCGCCAGGGTCAGCGCCGCACCCGCCCAGCGGGTGCCACACCCATGAGAAATTGCACCAGATCGCATGTCCATCGTTATTTCTTGTTTGCTGGCGCCGTGCCACCCTCGGCCGCCTTGCCGTAGAGGAACTGCCCGATCAGATTTTCCAGCACCACGGCTGATTGTGTGGATGTCACGGTATCACCCTGTTGCAGGTTGTGTTCATCGGCGCCCGGCTCGATGCCCACGTACTGGTCACCCAGCAGCCCGCTCGTGAGGATCTTGAGCGAGCTGTCCTTGGGAAACACGTAGCGTCGGTCCATCTCCAGCTGCACGCGCGCCTGGTAGGTGGCGTCGTCGAACGTGATCGCGCGCACGCGCCCAACCACCACGCCGGCGCTGCGCACCGCGGCCTTGGGCTTGAGCCCGCCGATGTTGTCGAACCGCGCGCTGATCTCGTAGCCGCTGCGCCAGTCGAGCTGCAGCAGATTGGCCGAACGCAGCGCCAGGAACACCAGCGCGGCCGCGCCCAGCAGCACGAACAGACCCACCCACACGTCATTTTTCGAACGCTCCATGACACCCCCTAGAGACTGAACATCAAGGCCGTGAGCACGAAATCGAGTGCCAGCACCGCAAGCGACGCCATCACCACGGTGCGCGTGGTGGCGCGCGCGACCCCCTCGGGCGTGGGCTGGGCCACATAGCCCTGCAGCACCGCGATGAAGGTCACCGCCACGCCGAACACGAGGCTCTTGACCACGCCGTTGCCCACGTCCTTGAACACATCCACGCCACTTTGCATCTGGCCCCAGAACGCGCCGCTGTCCACGCCGATCAGCACCACGCCGACGAGCCAGCCGCCCACCACGCCCACGGCGCTGAACACCGCGGCCAGCAGCGGCATCGCGATCACCCCGCCCCAGAAGCGCGGCGCCAGGATGCGCCGCACCGGATCGACCGCCATCATCTCCATCGCCGCGAGCTGCTCGCCCGCGCGCATCAAGCCGATCTCCGCAGTGAGCGATGTGCCCGCCCGTCCGGCGAACAGCAGCGCGGTGATCACCGGCCCGAGCTCGCGCACGAGGCCGAGCGTCACCATCAGCCCGAGCGAGCTCTCCGAACCGTAGAGCTGCAGCACGTTGTAGCCCTGCAGCGCCAGCACGAAGCCGACGAACAAGCCCGAGAGCGCAATGATGACGAGCGAATGGTTGCCCAGGAAGTGCACCTGGTCGCGCACCAGCGCGGGGCGGCGCAGGCTCGCGCCCAGCAGCGCCACCAGCCGCACGAAGAGCCGCGTGCCGCTGCCGATGCCGGCCAGCGTCGAGCGCACGCCGTGGCCTATGTCCGAAGGGCGCCACCAGCTCATTGCACACCTCTGGCGCCGCCGGGGCCGAAATCCTGCGCCACCGTCGGGCCAGGGTGGTGAAACGGCACCGGCCCGGTGGGCAGCGCATGCACGAACTGGTGCACCAGCGGATCAACGCTCGCGCGCACCTCGTCGGGTGTGCCCTGCGCCGCCACGTTGCCGGGGCCGAGCACGATGACGTGGTCCGCCAGCGCAAAGGTCTCCTGCAGGTTGTGCGACACGAGGATGGACGTGAGCCCCATTGCGTCGCCAAGCTGGCGTATGAGCTGCGCCGCAATGCCCATGGAGATCGGGTCGAGTCCCGCAAATGGCTCGTCGTACATGATGAGCTCCGGGTCGAGCGCGATCGCGCGCGCCAGCGCCACGCGCCGCGCCATGCCGCCCGAAATCTGGCTGGGCATGAGGTCGCGCGCGCCGCGCAGTCCGACCGCGTGCAGCTTCATCAGCACGATGTCGCGCACCAGCGCTTCATCGAGCGTGGTGTGCTCGCGCAACGGAAACGCCACGTTGTCGAACACGCTCATGTCGGTGAACAGCGCGCCGAACTGGAACAGCATCCCCATGCGCCGGCGCGCCGCGTAGAGCTGGCGCGCGTCCATCGCGCCCACGTCCCGGCCATCGAACAACACCTGCCCCTGCTTCGCACGCTGCTGCCCGCCGATGAGCCGCAGCACCGTCGTCTTGCCGCCACCCGACGCCCCCATGATCGCGGTGACCTTGCCGCGTGGCACCACCAGCGACAGCCCGCGCAGCACCACCCGCTCGCCATACCCGAAGGTGACGTCACGCAATTCGACGAACGGCTCTGTGAACGGTGTGGTAGGTGGCATGCGGTACGGCTGCCGCTCTAGGCAGGCCGCGCGTCTGCAGGTAAGGCTCCCATCATAAATAAGTAGCGGCGCCGGTTTAGACACAAGTACGAGGCAATCAGTATCGTTTTATGACCGATTACTATAATTTCGCGTTTTCGCCCGCACACGTCCCGCAGGACGACCACGGCCACTCCCCGCATACCGAGAAAGGGCCATCATCCGATGACACCAGCGATCGCTGCCCCCGCCGCACCCCCCACCTCCCGCCGTCTCGCCACGGGCCTGCACCTGATCGGCGATCTCTACGGCTGCCGATGTGACAGCCGGCTGATGCGCGACGCCGGGTACCTGGAAAAATTCTGCAGGGAGTGCGTCACGGGTGCCGGGTTGACGTCCGTCGGATCGTTGTTCCACAGCTTCGGCGAAGGCGATGGCGTCACCGGCGTGGTGGTGCTGGCCGAATCGCACCTGTCCATCCACACCTGGCCCGAGTCCGGGTACGTCACGCTGGACGTCTACGTCTGCAACTACACCGAAAACAATCGACCCAAGGCGCAAAAACTCTTCAATGCGCTGCAAACAGCCTTCAATCCCAGCGATCCACATTTGCATCGCGTCGATCGCGCGTGATGGCCCCGCGCGCCGACCAGCCGCCGCTACGGCATGTGGCAGAGCGATTGAACGAGCATTTCGGCCTTTATCTGACGAATTGCCGCCTGTTAGCGGAAGTACGGTCCGAATGGCAGCATATCGAGATATTCGAGCATCCACAGTTCGGCCGCGTGATGCGCATCGACGGCTGCTTCATGACGAGCGAGCGCGACGAGTTTTTCTACCATGAGCCCATGGTGCATCTGCCTGCCACGGCTCACGCGGGGGTGCGCGACGCACTCATCGTCGGTGGCGGCGATGGCGGCGCGGCCGCGGAACTGCTCAAACTGCCGACGATGCGGCGCGTCGTGCTCTGCGAGATCGACGGCGAAGTCGTGCGCATGGCCCGCGCATGGCTGCCTGGCCTGCACCGCGGTGCCTTCGATGACCCACGTCTGCAGCTGCACCTGGGTGACGCGCGCGTTTTCATCCAGACGACGCCGCAGCGGTTCGACCAGATCGTGCTCGACCTCACGGACCCGTTCGGCCCCGCAGCCGAGCTCTACACCGTGGAGTTCTACGAGGCCTGCCGGCGCATCCTGCGCCCGGGCGGCGTCATTTCGCTGCACATGGGCTCGCCCATCCACCTGCAGGAGAGCATGGGGCGCATCCACGCTTCGCTGCGCGCGGTGTTTCCCATCGTGCGCCCCTATCTGCAGTACGTGCCCCTGTACGGCACGCTGTGGTGCATGGCCATGGCGTCGGACCAGACCGACCCCGCGCTGCTGAGCGCCACCGAGATCGATGCGCGCCTCGCCGCGCGCGGACTGGGCGAGCAGCGGCTGTACAACGGCGCAATGCACCACGCGCTGCTCGCACAGCCGAATTTCGTGCGTGAGATTCTGCGGGAACATGCCACGCCGCTGCACCGCGGTGAACACCTGGGCGACGTGCACGACCCCGCGGACCTGCCGCCCGTCACCATCACCACGGGGTGAGGCAACGCTGAATCAGTCCCTCGCGCGCATCGCATCCCTGCCTGGGGCGGTCTGCGGCGTTGCCGTAACCACGGGCGACCCGGTCACATCTGCTCGATCATCACCGCGCCGAAGCCCGAGCAGCTCACCTGCGTGGCGCCTTCCATCAGGCGCGCGAAGTCGTAGGTCACGCGCTTGCTCAGGATCGCTGCCTCCATGGCGCCGATGATCTTGTCGGCCGCCTCGGTCCAGCCCATGTGGCGCAGCATCATCTCGGCGCTGAGGATCTCGCTGCCCGGGTTGACGTAGTCCTTGCCCGCGTACTTGGGCGCGGTGCCGTGCGTGGCCTCGAAGCAGGCCACCGAGTCGCTCAGGTTGGCGCCCGGCGCAATGCCGATGCCGCCCACCTGCGCCGCGAGCGCAGCGCTGATGTAGTCGCCGTCCAGGTCCAGCGTGGCAATCACTGAGTATTCGGCCGGGCGCAGCAGGATCTGCTGCAGGAAGGCGTCGGCGATCGCGTCCTTGATGACGATTTCGCGCCCGCTCTTCGGGTGGGTGAAGCGGCACCACGGCCCGCCGTCGATCGGCTGGGCGCCGAACTCGCGCTGCGCCAGCGCGTAGCCCCAGTCACGAAAACCACCTTCGGTGTACTTCATGATGTTGCCCTTGTGCACCAGGGTGACGCTGGGCTTGTCGTTGTCGATGGCGTACTGGATGGCCTTGCGCACCAGGCGCTCGGTGCCCTCGATCGAGACCGGCTTGATGCCGATGCCTGAGCTGTCAGGGAAGTGGATCTTGCTCACCCCCATTTCCTCGGTCAGGAAGCGGATCAGCTTGCGCGCGTTGGCGCTGTTCGCCTCCCACCCGACGTCGGCGTAGATGTCCTCGCTGTTCTCGCGGAAGATCACCATGTTGACCTTCTCGGGCTCCTTGACCGGGCTGGGCACACCCTTGAAGTACTGCACCGGCCGCAGGCAGACGTAGAGGTCCAGCTCCTGGCGCAGCGCCACGTCGAGCGAGCGGATGCCGCCGCCCACCGGCGCGGTCAGCGGCCCCTTGATCGAAACCACGTAGTCCCTGAGCGCCGCCAGGGTCTCGTCGGGCAGCCACACGTCGGGGCCATAGACGCGGGTGGATTTTTCGCCGGCGTAGACCTCCATCCAGTGGATCCGGCGACGGCCGCCGTAGGTTTTCTCGATGGCCGCGTCCACCACCTTCATCATCACCGGCGTGATGTCCACGCCGGTGCCGTCACCTTCGATGAACGGAATGATGGGCTGGTCGGGGACGTTCAACGACCCATCGGGTCGAACCGTGATTCGCTGGCCTTGCGGCGGCACGCGAACGGGGTGGTGGCTGGACATGGCCCAAGGTCTCCGTGCTGGAAGTGCATAGCGAACCCGCAGCGGTCGCGCACAGCGGTGCCCGCACGGGCGATGGGAAATTCTAAGGCGCTGCACAAGCCCCCCGCGGGGTGGCGGAGACGTCATGCGCGTGAGGAACTGGCGCAGCGTTGCCCTCATCACAAATATTTATGCAACCGCCGTCAACACCCGCCCCACGTCGGCCGTTACGGCGTGCACAGCACGAGGTCTCGGGCTGTCTCACCAGCACTCAGAAAGTACCTTCCATGAAACACCTGCTCACCCTCCTTGCCGCGGGCCTCATCGCCGGCGGCGCCTACGCACAGACTGCGCCAGCAACCGCGCCGGCGGAACCGGCTGCCGCCACGGCGCCTGCCGCCGCAGCCGCACCAGCGCCCAAGGCAACCACGTCGGCCCAGGCGCACAAGAAGAGCGCGAAGAAGCACGCCAAGCGCCACGGCAAGCACGCCACCAGGTCCGCGGCCTGACGGCGAAGCGTTCGCCCCCAATGGCGACGCAGGGAGCCCGCAAAGTATGATCTTTGCGGGCTTTTCCATTACTCCCCGTTACCGATGTTCCCGAATACGCTGATGCGCGCGGCGTCCGCCACCCTGCTGGCGGCGGCATGCACGCTGGTTGCCGCGCAACAACCCGAGCCGCAACTCCGTCTGCAGCGGGTGGAACTGCACGTCGGCATGTACCGCATCAACGCGCAGGTCGCCGCAACGCCGCTGCAGCGCCAGACGGGGCTGATGTACCGCAAGGAAATGCCGGCGCAGGAAGGCATGCTGTTCGTCTTCGAAGAGCCCGCGCAGCAGTGCTTCTGGATGAAGAACACGCTGCTGCCGCTGACCGCGGCCTTCGTGGCCGACGACGGCGTGATCGTGAACCTCGCCGACATGCAGCCGCAGACCGAAGACTCGCACTGCTCCGCGCAACCCGTGCGCTACGTGCTTGAAATGAACCAGGGGTGGTTCGCGAGCAAGGGTTTCAAGAGCGGCAGCCGGCTGATGGGCCCGCCCTTCACCACGCGCTGACGGGGCTCGCCGTCAATCGCGCACGACGAGCACCGGGACTTTCACCACCCCGAGCACGCGCTGCGTCACGCTGCCGAGCACGAGCTTTTCCAGCCCGCGCCGCCCGTGCGAGCCCATGACGACCAGATCGGCGTGGGCGTTCTCCACCGCTTCGAGCACGCCCTCGTGCACCGTGTGGCCTTCACCCACCACCGTACTGACCTGGCCCACGCCCGCGGCCGCCACCGCCTCGCGCGCGGCGTCGAGCGCGGTGTTGGCCTCGGCATTGGCGGCGCTCAGGTACTGCGCCTGCCCGTAGGCGAAATCCGCGCCTACGCCCGTGAACGGATACGGATCGATCACGTACAGCAGGGTGACCTCACTCTCGAACGCCTTGGCCAGCGCCGCCGCTCGGGCAACGGCCTTCATCGACGTTTCGGAACCATCGACCGGAACCAGTATGTGCTTGTACATGGTGCGCTCCTGCGCGCTGACGCGCGATAGTGTTGCCTTCAATTATTGACCATCATCCCCGAGAAAGTGCTCCCGTCGGCAGGTCAGCACCAGCGTGTCGCGCCATCCGAGATCGCCCGTGGGCAGGATGGGCGTGGTCTCATGGACCATGCGCGCGTCATCCAGCAGCAGCACCGACCAGGGCTCGTCCAGCGTGAAGCGCTGCCCCGCCGGGGAGGTGGCGTCAAAGATGCGCGTCTCGCCGCCCCGTACCGCCGAACGGCCCACCAGAAACACCGCCACCAGATCGACGCCGTCGCGGTGCGCACCCTCGGGCGTGGGGCGCCCGACGCCGCCCGCGGTGTCGATGCGAAACTGGTGCGCCTCGATGCACCAGCGCACGGGCGGCGCGCCTTCGGGCATGAGCGCCGCCTGCGCAAGAGCGGCCACCGCACGCAGCAGGAGCTGCCAGGCCGGCTGCGCCACCGTCGCATCGCGCACCGGCGCAAACCAGCGCTGCATGCCGCCGTGCAGCGCGTTGTACTTGAGCGGCTGCCAGTGCGCGCGGTGCGGCATGCGCTCGATCCGCACCCCCTCGGCGACGAAGCACGCGTGGCGCCGGCGCCGGTAATGCCCGCCGTCCTTGAGGTAGTCGTCGGGCTCAAGATCGTTCCAGTCGGATGCCAGCGCCTGCAATTGCGCGAGCGGCGCGCCGACCCAGGCGGCGGCGTCGCGCGGCGCGAGCACCGCATAGCCGCGGTCGCGCAACTGCCGCGCCACCTCGGCGGCGGGAACGTAAGGGGGTGAAAAACGCATGATGGCCATGACGCAAGCTTAGAGCTTGCTGGCAAGGCATGCCGCGCGGTCGCAAGACGACCGCGCACACCTCGTTACTTTGCCGGCAGCGGCGTGCGCCACGCCATCAACGACAATCACCGCACCATGGTCGCCATGGACTCGGAAATTTCTGGGCGCGTCTTGACGGGAAACCGGCCCGCGTCGAACAATTGCCTGCAATGAACATCGTCATCCTGGACGACTACCAGGACACCGTGCGCAAGCTGCATTGCGCCGAGCGGCTCGCCGCCTACCCGGCCAAGGTCTACACCAACACGGTCAAGGGGCTGGGGCAGCTTTCGGTGCGGCTGCGCGATGCCGACATCCTGGTGCTGATCCGTGAACGCACGCACATCACGCGCCAGCTGGTGGAAAAGCTGCCGCGCCTGAAGTTCATCGCGCAGACCGGACACGTGGGCGCGCATATCGATCTGGCAGCCTGCACCGAGCACGGCATTGCGGTGGCCGAGGGCACGAGCTCGCCCGTCGCCCCCGCCGAGCTCACCTGGGCGCTGATGATGTCCGCGATGCGCCGGCTCCCGCACTACATGGCCAACCTCAAGCACGGCGCCTGGCAGCAGGCGGGGCTGCGCGCCTCGTCGATGCCGCCCAATTTCGGGCTGGGACAGGTGCTGCGCGGGCGCACGCTCGGCATCTGGGGTTACGGGCGCATAGGGCGCATCGTCGCAGGCTATGGCCGTGCGTTCGGCATGAACGTACGCGTCTGGGGCAGCGAGACCTCGCGCACGCAGGCGCTCGCCGACGGTTTGCAGACGGCCACGACGCGCGAGGACTTCTTCAGCCAGTGCGACGTGGTATCGCTGCATCTGCGCCTGAACGACGCCACGCGCCACATGATCACGCTCGATGATCTTTCGCTCATGAAGCCCACCGCGCTGCTCGTCAACACTTCGCGCGCCGAGCTGCTCGCGCCCGATGCGCTCATCGCGGCGCTCAACCGCGGGCGTCCGGGCATGGCCGCGATCGACGTCTTCGAGAGCGAGCCCATCCTGCAGGGCCATGCGCTGCTGCGGCTCGAAAATTGCATCTGCACGCCGCATATCGGCTACGTGGAGCAGGACAACTACGAGCTGTATTTTGGCGCCGCCTTCGACAACGTGGTGAACTACATCAAGGGCACGCCGACGAACATCGTTAACCCGGGCGCACTTCAGATCCGGCGCTGAAGCCCGTGCGCACGCCACCAGCGCAGCGCCGCGCTTGAGCGCCTCAGCCCCCACGATGGCCGAACCGATCGAGTGGCTGCCCGACGGCACGCCCGCGAGCGCGCGCTTTGGCGACCGCTACCACAGCCGCGCCAACCACGGGCTGGACCAGGCGCGTGGGGTGTTCCTCGCGGGCTGCGACCTGCCGCACGCCTGGGCCGGACAGGCGCAGTGGCGCATCCTCGAGACCGGCTTCGGCCTCGGGCTGAACTTCCTCGCCGCCTGGGCGGCCTGGCGCGCCGACCCGCAGCGTCCGCGCCTGCTGCACTTCGTCTCGTGCGAGGCCTGGCCCGTTGCGGCGGTCGATCTGCTGCACGCCGCGCCACCCGCACCCGAGATCACGCCGCTCGCGGCCGAGCTCGCCGGGCAGTTTGACGGGCTGCTGCCCGGCCTGCACCGGCTCGCGTTCGAGCAAGGCCGGGTGCTGCTCACGCTGTTCATAGGCGATGCGCAGGCCGCGCTGCGCAAGGAGCGGCCCCAGGCGGACAGCGTGTTCCTCGACGGGTTCGACCCGCGGCGCAATCCGGCGATGTGGAGCGAACCCCTGCTCAAGGCCGTCGCGCGCTGCTGCCACCGGGGCACGCAACTGGCCACCTGGAGCACGGCCCGCACGGTGCGCGAGACGCTTGCGCAGTGCGGCTTTGCAGTGCGCAAGGTGCCCGGCGTGCCGCCCAAGCGCGAAAACCTGCGCGCGGTGTACGACCCGCCGTGGCAGCCGCACCCGGTGCGGGCCGCGGTGCCGCCGGTCGCGCTGGCGGGCGCGCACACGGCGCGCCACGGTATCGTCATCGGCGGCGGGCTTGCGGGTGCGGCGGTCGCCGCCAGCCTTGCGCGCCGCGGCTGGCGCGTCACCGTCTTCGACCGTGCGCCCGAACCTGCCAGCGCCGCGTCGGGCGTGCCCGCGGCGATCTTCGGCCCGCACGCTTCGCCCGACGACAGCGTGCTCTCGCGCCTGTCGCGCGCCGGAGTGAGCGCGACGCTGCGGGCGCTTGAAACGCTCGCGGGCGACCTGCGCGGCAGCGCCTGGGATGCAACCGGCGTGCTGGAGCACACGGCAGGCCAGCGCGAGCCGCGCCTGGCGCACACCGATGACGCCGGGCTCGCATGGACCGCACCCGCCGACGCCGCGCAGCGCGGCGCGTGCCACCTTGCGCCCGATGCTCCCGCGCTCTGGCACGCGCGCGGCGGGTGGCTGCGGCCTGAGGTGCTGGTGCGCCGCCTGCTCGCGCAACCCGGCATCGCCTGGCGGCCAGGCACGGGCATCGGCCACCTCGCCCACACGCCCGGTGCGCCGCAGCCCTGGCAGGTGCACGCCTCGGACGCGCCCGCCACGCTGCTCGCCAGCGCCGACGCGGTCGTGGTCTGCGCCGCCAACGCAAGCAACGCCCTGCTGCCCTACCCCCTGCCGCTGCAAGCGGTGCGCGGCACGGTGAGCTGGGGCACGCGCGGCGACGCCCCCGCGGACACGCCGTGGCCAGCTTCGCCAGTGAAGGGCCACGGCACGTGCATCCCCGAGGTCACGCTGCACGGCACGTCGGCCTGGGTGATCGGCGCGACCTTCGAGCGCGACCGCGACACGCTGCCGCCCAGCGCCGCCGAGCTCGCCGCGGCGCACCGCGCCAACCATGAAAAGCTCGGGGCGCTGCTGCCGAAACTCGCGCACGCGCTGGCGCCGCACTGCACGGGCGCCGGCGCGCGCGCCTGGTCGGGGGTGCGCGCGACCACGCCGGACCACCTGCCGCTCGTCGGCCCGGTAGGCTGCGCCCAGGGGCTGTGGGTCTGCACCGGCCTGGGCGCGCGCGGTGCAACCCTGGCGCTGCTGTGCGCCGAGCTGCTAGCGGCGCGCCTGCTGGGCGAGCCGCTGCCGCTCGAAGCGGCACTGGCGCGCGCGCTCGGCACCGAACGCCTTGCACGCCGCGCTGCACAATCGCCTGCCCGCAGTTCCCCGCCGCACACCCCTTGACCGCCCCACCGCGCACCGTCGCCTTCGGCTGCCTGGCCCTGAGCATGTCGCTCGTGGGCACCTATGTGGCGCTATCGAAGCCGCTGGCGCTCGCGTTTCCGGTGCTGCTGCTGGCGTGGCTGCGCTTTGGCATCGGGGCGCTGGCGATGCTGGGCTGGCTGCGCAAACCGGCACACGAGGCGCTGCTCGCGCCGCGCGCCAAAGTGCTGTTGTTCCTGAACGCGCTGCTCGGCAACTTCCTCTTCACCATCTTCATGATCTACGGCGTGAGCCTCACGAGCGCGAGCACCGCGGGCGTGATCATGGCGTGCATTCCCGCCTGCGTGGCCCTGCTCAGCTGGGTCTTCCTGCACGAGCACGTGAGCGCGCGCACCTGGCTGGCCGTGGTCTGCGCGGTGGCGGGCATCGCGTTGTTTGCGCTCTACAAACCAGAGCTGCCCGCGCAGGCTGGTCAAGCGCTGGTGCCACAAAACACCCAAAACCAGCACTGGCTGGGCATGGCGCTGCTGCTGGCCGCTTCGGTGTGCGAGGCGGCATATTCGGTGATCGGCAAGCGCCTGACCGCGTCGCTCGGCCCGCGTCGCATCAGCGCGCTCATCAACCTCTGGGGCTTCGTGCTCGCCACACCGGCGGGCGTCTATCTCGCGCTCGGTTTTGACTTCACCGCGGTGGACTGGCCCACCTGGGCACTGCTGCTGTTCTACGCGCTGGCCGCGTGCATGTGGAGCGTGTGGCTGTGGATGACGGGCCTGTCGGTGGTGCCCGCATCGCAGGCCGGCATCTTCACGGTGCTGCTGCCCGTGAGCGCTGCGCTCGTGGGTGTGCTCGCACTAGGCGAGACCCTGGGTGCGATGCAGATGCTGGCGTTCGCGCTGGCGCTCGCGAGCGTGGTGCTCGCCACCCTGCCCGCGCGCGCGCCGGTGCGCGGCCCCTGACCCTCTCAGCCGTGCAGCGCGCGATCGCCGAGCACGATGCCGTCGGCGTCGGCGTAGAGCCAGTCGCCGGGGCGCACCCACACGCCCTGGATCTGCACCGGCACGTCCGCCTGGCCCTCGCCGCGCTTGTCGGTGGCCATCGGCACGAGCGCCAGCGCGCGGATGCCGATGGCCTCGGCGTTGAGCTCGGCCACGTCGCGCACGCAGCCGTCGACCACAATGCCGGCCCAGCCGTTGCGTGCCGCTGCAGCGGCCAGATTGCCGCCCACGAGCGCGCGGCGCAGCGAGCCGCCACCGTCGATCACCAGCACCCGACCCTCGCCCGCCGTGGCCACCGCGGCCCGCACGAGCGTGTTGTCCTCGAAGCACTTGATCGTCGCCACCGGGCCGTGAAACGCCGCCACCGCGCCGTAGCAGCGGAACACCGGCGCGAGCACGCGAAACGCGCCGCTCGTGTCGCCCCGGTGCGCATCGCACAGGTCGCAGGTACTGATGGGTCCGGGCGTAACGGGTTGGCTCATGCTTCATCCTCCAGGACAGGCCGTGCTGCTGAAAGGCGCCATTTTGACGGCTGCGCTGTTGCCCGGGCGCAGCACCGGGGCGCTTGCCCCCGCAAAATGCGCCGCGCCCTCTTGGCAAGCGCTGTTTTGCCGCTAGTATCCGCGTGCCAGCGCAGCAGCACCTGGGCGCTGACTTCACACCACCCACTGAACGAGGAACACCGAACATGGCCACTGCAAGCAAGAAAGCGCCCGCCGCTCCCGCGAAGAAGCGCGCGCCCAACGCCGCCTTCATGAAGCCGCTGACCCCCAGCCCCGCGCTCGCCGCCGTGGTAGGCGCCAAGCCCCTGCCGCGCACCGAAATCGTGAGCAAGCTCTGGGTCTACATCAAGGCGCACAAGCTGCAGGACGCGGCCAACAAACGCATGATCAACGCCGACGCCAAGCTCAAGGAAATCTTTGGCAAGTCGCAGGTGTCGATGTTCGAGATGGCCGGTTTGATCGGCAAGCACGTGAAGTGAAACGCCACGCGCGAGAAGACCGGCCACAGGCCGGTTTTTTTTCGCCGGTGCCGCGGCTGTAAATACGTCTTGGAATGAGATGAATTCTCATTTATAATCGCGCCACCGTTTCACTCTCACGCTAGGCCATGATCGTCTGTGTCTGCCGTCGCATTTCTGATCGGGAAATCGCACGCCACGCGCGCGCCGGTCTGAGTTTTGACGAGATCCAATTGGAACTGGGCGTGGCCACGCAGTGCGGCTGCTGCGAAGAAACCGCTCGCGGCGTCGCTGCGCAATGCCGTAGCGCCCAGCCGGTTGCGGCGCTGCACAACACGCTCGTCCAGCCCGAGCCCATCGCAGCGCACTGAAGCTGCCTGTCGCCGGCGACGACGGCCCCTGGGGAGCCGTTGATTCAAGCGTTTTCGGCCTCTACCGCAACCTGCGCCAGCGCCAACAGCTATCGTTTATGCAGCATTTCGAGCACGACGGCAGCGTCGGCTTCTCCCACCGCAATGCCATCGTCGTCGGCTCGGTCGTCGTCGCGCACGCGCTCGGGCTGTGGGGGCTGCAATCGGGCATGCTGCGCCAGAAGGTCGATATCGTCGTGCCGGTGCGCGTGCTGAGCGAGTTCATCACGCCCGCGCCACCGCCGCCACCCGCGCCCAAGCCGCCACCACCACCCGCACCGCCGCCCCCACCGGTACCGCCGCCGCCTGCACCGCCCGCGCCACCGCCACCGGTCCCGGTGCGCCACGCGCCCACGCCGCCCAAACCCAAGGCGCCGGCGCCCAGGCCCGCGCCCATGCCGGTGGCGATCGCCGACCCCACGCCCGCGCCGGACGCGCCGGTGGGCGTGACCGAGCCACAGCCGCCGGCGCCGCCGATACTCACGCCCGTCGCGCCGCCGCCGCCACCCGCGCCGCCCGCACCACCGGCACCGCCCGCGGTGGTCGCGCCGTCGAGCAACGCGAGCACGCTGAACAACCCGGCGCCGACCTACCCCGCGATCAGCCGCCGACTGGGCGAGCAGGGTCTGGTGGTGCTGCGCGTGCTTATCAGCACCGAGGGCCTGCCGCAGAAGGTGGAAATCAAGCAATCAAGCGGCTACGAGCGGCTGGACCAGGCCGCGCTCAAGACCGTCTCACGCTGGCGCTTCGTGCCCGGCACACGCAACGGCGTGCCCGAGGCCATGTGGCATTTGCAACCGATCAATTTCGTACTCACACACTGAAACACCATGGAAACTCAACTCGGCCTGTGGCACCTCTGGGAACAGGGTGACTTCATTACACGCGCCACCGCCGCGCTGCTGATCGGCATGTCGGTGCTTACCTGGATCGTGATCCTGATCAAGGCGCTGAACATCGTGCGCTTCAAGCGCGACGCGCGGCAGGCGCGCGACTTCTGGCACAGCGAGGACTTCGCCGCCGGGCTGACCAAGCTCGGCAGCAACCCGGGCAACCCCTTCCTCTACCTCGCGCTCGAAGCGCGCGAGGCCACGGCGCACCACCGCAACACGCAGGCACACCTGCACGACGCGCTCGACCTGAGCGACTGGGTCACGCGCTGCCTGCGCAACTGCATCGACGAATTCACCGCGAGCATCCAGTCGGGCCTGGCGATCCTCGCATCCATCGGCTCAACGTCGCCGTTCGTGGGCCTCTTCGGCACGGTCTGGGGCATCTACCACGCGCTCATGGCGATCAGCACCACGGGCGCTTCGACGATCGACAAGGTGGCCGGGCCGATCGGCGAGGCGCTCATCATGACCGCGCTCGGCCTGGCGGTGGCGATTCCGGCGGTGCTGGGCTACAACGCGCTGGTGCGCGGCAACAAGTGGATCCTGAACCAGCTCGGCAGCTTCGCGCACGACCTGCACGCCTACTTCGTGACCGGCGCACGCGTGAGCCTGCCCGGCGACGCGAACAACGTGCTGCCGATGAAGAAGGGCTGAGACCATGGCCTTCGGAACGCAGGACGATACCGACGACGTGATGAACGAGATCAACGTGACGCCGCTCGTGGACGTCACGCTGGTGCTCCTGATCATCTTCATCATCACGGTGCCGGTCATGCAGCACGCGGTGCCCGTCGATCTGCCGCGCGCCACGAGCCAGCGCGAGGTGATCCAGCCGCAGACCATCCGCCTGTCGATTACCGCGGACGGGCAGTACCACTGGAACGAGAGCGACATCACCGACGACCAGCTCGAGCCGCGCCTGCGCGAGGAGGCGGCCAAGGACCCGCAGCCCGACCTGCACATCCGCGGCGACAAGGACGTGCGCTACGACCGCGTCGCCAAGGCGATGAGCGCGGCGCAGCGCGCGGGCATCCGCAAGATCGGTTTCGTCACCGACCCAAACGAATGACGGGCACCCAGCAAGAACGGCCTCCGAGGAGGCCGTTCTGATTGGTGGCGCGCGCGGCTCTACTTGACCCGATGCAGGGTGTTCCTGTCGGTGTGGTGCATGTCCTTGCCGGTAGCGGCAAGCCTGAGCACCAGATCGGACGCATAGCTCATCGTGCCATCGTCATGAAAAGTGAAGCTGCTGGTGAAGCCCATGATCTGCGCACGTTCCATCAGGTACGGGTTCTGCAGAATGCCGAGTGAAGGATCGCCAGGCGTGGCGTTGAAATGCAGCACCTTGTCGCGTGGCTCGGCAATGCTGCCTGCCTGAATGGCGATGCCGCGGCCAAACACTACCGTGCGCAGAATCTGCTTCCGCGCCTTGTCCCAGAGCAGAAAGCCGACCTCATCGTGAAACGGCTCCATCGCCTCCTCGCCATGGCGCCAGGCGGTCATGCCGTAGTTCAGCCCTTCAAGCACCTGCTTGCCATTCTTTGTCTGCGGAATCGGCTTGAACCAAGCCTTTTCATAGTAACTCGTCTCGCCGGTGATGTCGTCTTCATTGTGATAGGAAAGATCGACTCCTGTATTGCCTTCCCATTCACCAACGAACGGCGTGAGCGGCCCCAGCCGCTGCGGCCCCAGAATTTCTGCCATGGCGTGTACTCCTTTTCAAGTCGTATGAACGCGGTGGCCACGGCGTGATTGCCCGCCATCCGCGCCGCGTGCCGAATGAACGGTCTCGCGGTCGGACCAGTATAGGCAGACACGGCCCGGTGGGTGATTGATCGTTGCAATGCGAGCCATAGCCGCGCGACGACGCACTCGGCTTTGCGCGCTGGCGGGCAGATCAGAGCCCGAGCGCCGCGATGCCGGCGCGCGCGATCTGCGCGTCTTCGCTCGATTTCACGCCGCTGACCCCCACGGCGCCTATGCACTGTCCGTCCTGCACGATGGGCACGCCGCCTTCCATGAGCGCCTCGAGCTCGGGCACCGAAAGGAAGGAGGTACGGCCATTGTTGATCATGTCCTCGAAGTTCTTGCTCTCGCGCCGGCCCAGCGCCGCGCTGCGCGCCTTGCCCGGCGCCACATAGGCCGTCATCGGCGCGGCGCCATCGAGCCGCTGCAGCCACAGCAGGTGGCCGCCCACATCGACGATCGCGATCGTCACCGCCCAATGGTTCTTCTGCGCCTCGGCCTCGGCCGCCGCCGCAATGCGCCGCACGTCGGCCAGTTCGAGCTGGGAGATGGTTTTCATGGCAATACCTCGCAAACAGGGTGAAATGGCGCAGCATAGCGGGGCGCCCGCGCACCCTGCCATCGGCCGATGCAAGACTATGCCGCCCGCAAGGACTGCCGGGCGCACTGACCGGGTATTGCATCGGGCACTTTTGACACCACTTAGAATCACAGGCTGTAGCGCACGGTGCGTTGATGAGGAGCTCCATACATGAACACTGAAGTCACCCGCATGGGTTCCGCCGGCTACGGCGTGCCGGCGCAGGAGCGCCACCGCGTCCTGCGCAACACCTACTGGCTGCTGGCGCTCAGTCTGATTCCCACGGTGCTGGGCGCCTGGACGGGCCTTGCGACGGGCATCACGATGCGCGGCGGCATGGGCCTGATCGTGTTTCTCGGCGGCGCGTTCGCGTTCATGTACGCGATCGAGAAGACCAAGAACTCGGGCAAGGGCGTCGCGGTGCTGCTCGCGTTCACCTTCTTCATGGGGCTGATGCTCTCGGGCCTGATCGGCATGGTGCTGGGCATGAGCAACGGCGCCAGCCTCATCATGACCGCGTTCGCCGGCACGGCGGGCGTGTTCTTCGTGATGGCCAGCCTCGCGAGCGTGATCCAGCGTGACCTCTCGGGCCTGGGCAAGTGGCTCTTTGTCGGCGCGATCGTGCTCGTGGTCGGCGCGGCGGTCAACGTCTTCGTCGGCTCCACCGCGGGCATGATGGCGATCTCGGTGGCTGCCATCGGCATCTTCAGCGCCTTCATGCTCTACGACATCAAGCGCGTGCTCGACGGCGGTGAAACCAACTACATCACCGCCACGCTGGCGCTGTACCTGGACCTGTTCAACGTGTTCCAGAGCCTGCTGGCGCTGCTGGGCATCTTCGGCGGCAGCAACGACTGAACGCGACCGCGGGGTGCGTCCCCCGCGTGTCCCACACCACGCCCCGCCTGCCGGGGCGTTTTTGCTGACGCGAATCTCAACTCCGCGGACCGGCTGCCGATAACCCGGGCATGCCGCTCATCGTCCCCTTCTCGCGCACGCTCTGGTGGGCCCGCGCCGCCCTGGTCGGCGTCACGCTGCTCACGCTGGCGGGCTGCGACATCCCGGGGCTCGGGCCCGACCCCCGCATCGTGCAGCGCGACGCCGAGGCCCAGGCCATCGGTGGCGCCTGCCGCCATGCGATGCGCGGGCTCGAAGACTGCTACACGCTCAACCCCAAGGCGCCCAAGGCACAGATCTACGCGGGCTGGAAGCAGATGGACCAGTACATGCGCGAGAACAAGGTCGAAGGCGTGCCCTCGGTGCTCACGCTCGCGCCGCGCCCGACGGCCGATGCCGCACCGCAAGGCAGCGCGCCACCCGCCCGCGCCGGCGACCGCGGCTGACGAATCGGGCGCAGGGAGCGCGCCCTACGCCGCGCGCTCGAACACCGCCATGCTTTCCACGTGCGCGGTGTGCGGGAACATGTTGACCACCCCCGCCGCCACACAGCGGTAACCCGCCTGGTGCACCAGCAGGCCCGCGTCGCGCGCGAGCGTGGCGGGGTTGCAGCTCACGTAGACGATGCGCCGCGGCGCCTGCCACGAGGCCGCATCTTCGGGCAGCGGCGGCGCGCCCTCGGCGCCCAGCCGCGCCTGGTGGATGTCCGCAAGCGCCTTGAAGAGCGCGAACGCGCCCTCGCGCGGCGGATCGACCAGCCAGCGCTCGGCATTGCCGCGCGCCACGAGCTGCGCGGGCGTCATCTCGAACAGGTTGGAAACTTCGAATTCCGTAGCTGCCAGCGCTTGCCCGGCAAGCGCCAGCGCCTGATTTGACGCAAAATTTTCGCGGGCGCGCGCGATCAGTGCACCGCTGCCTTCCACGCCCAGCACGCTGCCCGCCCGGGTGGCGATCGGCAGCGTGAAGTTGCCCAGCCCGCAGAACCAGTCGATCACGCGTTCGTGCCGGCCCACGCGCAGCAGGCGCAGCGCGCGGCCGACGAGCACACGGTTGATCTGCGGGTTCACCTGCGTGAAATCGGTAGGCCTGAACGCGATCGTGATGCCGAATTCCGCCAGCCGGTAGGCCAGCGGCGCGCCGCCCGCGTCGAGCGGGTGCGCGGTATCCGGCCCCTTGGGCTGCAGCCACCACTGCACGCCGTGCTCGGCGGCGAAGGCGCGCAACAGCCGCTCGTCCGCCGCGCTCAGCGGCTGGAGGTGGCGCAGCACCAGCACGGTCACGTCGTCGCCACAGGCGAGCTCGATCTGCGGGCAGGTGTCGCGCGCGGCCATCGCGCCGATCAGCGCGCGCAGCGGCAGCAGCAGCGCATCCACATGCGGCGGCAGGATCTTGCAGGTGCGCATGTCGGCGACGTAGCGGCTCTTGCGCTCGTGAAAGCCCACGAGCACCGTGCCCTTCTTCGCCACGTGGCGCACCGACAGCCGCGCGCGGTAGCGGTAGCCCCATGCGGGCCCGTGGATGGGTGGCAGCACGGTCTCGGGCCGCACCTTGCCCAGGTGCCAGAGCAGGTCTTCCAGCGCGCGCTGCTTGGCCGCCACCTGCGCGCCCGCCTCCAGGTGCTGCATCTTGCAGCCGCCGCAGGCCCCCTCGTGCAGGCCGAAATGCGGGCAGCGCGGCGGCACGCGCTGGCTCGACGCACTGTGGACCGCCGTGAGATCCGCCTGCTCCCACTGGTTCTTGCTGCGCCGCGTGCGCGCGCTCACCCATTCGCCAGGCAGCGCCCCGTCGATGAAGACGACCTTGCCGTCTGGGCGGTGCGCCACCCCCTGCGCCTCCATGTCCATGGAGGTGACTTCCAGCGCATCGCAAGGATGGCTGGCGGGAGCGGATTGCGGGGCGGATGGCATGCCCCGATTTTCTCAGCCTCTCAGGAGCGCCGTGCGCGGCGCGTGCGCGCCTTGCGCACCGGCGCCGCGCGCGTACTGGCGCTGGTCTTGAGCGGCAGCCGGTTGACCGTGAGCTCGCAGCCGTCGCTGCTCGGGTTGAACACCATGGTGCCGCCCGGCGCCACGAGCGGCAACGTCTCGTGCAACTGGCGCGACATGTCCACCGGCGGTACCTGCGCGCGGTAGGCAATCTGGCGGTCGGGCCCGTAGACCACGTAGCACGCGGCCCACGCACCCTGCGCCAGCAGCCCCGCGCACGCGATGCCAAGAGAAATACCCCAACGGATGCGTGGCATATGGCCCCCCTTCTTCCCAGTGTTCGGACGGCCCATTATTGCGGCTTTCGCACTGTTTCGGGGTGCGTACGGCAACGCTGGACAAGTCCCTCGCGCGCGTCGCACCCCTGCCTGGGACGGGCTGGGGCGTTGCAACGGCTCGCCATGGCCGCCGCCATGGCTGCGCTGTGCGCCTTGCATTCCCTCTCCAGACAGGGCGTGCCACGTCGCGGGGACGCATGCAGCGTCGCGCAAAAGGGTGCGCACGCACTCGGGCATACTGGACTGCCGATGGAACCGATACTGCGTCTGGGCCCGCTGGCACTGCCCTGGGCCACCCTGCTGCTCGTCGTGAGCTGGATCGTCGGCACGGCGCTGCACGAGCGCTACGCGAAGCGCCACGGGCTCGCGAGCGGCGCACGCCATAGCTGGCTCGTGGCGCTCGCGGTGCTCGCCGCCGCACGCGTGGGCTACGTGCTCTATTACCCGCGCGAATACGGCGCGGCGCCATGGTCCATCCTCGATGTGCGCGATGGCGGCTGGGCGCCCTGGTGGGGCGTCTCGGCGCTCGTGGCCTACCTCGTCTTCCTGTGGGCCGCGCGCAGCCCATGGCGCAAGAGCGTCACGCTGGGCGGCGTCTGCGCGCTCGTGCTCTGGCTCGGTGCCAGCCTTGCGCTGCAGCGGGGTGCGCCGTCCGACGCCGGGCACGACGACCTGCCCGCGTGGGAGACCGTCGCGCTCGACGGGTCGCGCGTGGCGCTGCCCGAGCTGCGCGGCCGGCCCGTCGTGGTCAATCTCTGGGCCAGTTGGTGTCCGCCGTGCCGACGCGAGATGCCCGTGCTGCTGGACGCGCGCCAGCGCCACCCGCAGGTGCGCTTTCTCTGGGTGAACCAGGGCGAGGACACGCCGACCGCGCGGCGCTACGCGCTGGGCCGCCACGAGCTGCCCGCAGCCGACGTGCTGCTGGATGACACCTCGCAGCTCGGGCGGATGATCGGCAGCCATGCGCTGCCGACGACGCTGTTCTACGACGCCAGGGGCCGGCTCGTCGCCACGCGCACCGGCGAGCTCTCGGCCGCGACGCTGGCCGAGCGCCTCGCGCTGATCGCGCCAACGCGGTAGCACGGCGCCGCTGCGGGCCGAAAATACCCATCAAAAGCGGCTCCAGCGCCCTATCGGTGTGCGTTTGAAGCTATGATTTACGTAGTTCTCACACGTCGATCGCGCGCGCCGAGCCCGCGCGCTGGCGCAGCTCGAACTTCTGGATCTTGCCGGTACTGGTCTTGGGCAGTTCGCCGAAGACGATGGCGCGCGGCACCTTGAACCCTGCGAGGTGGCGCTTGCAGTGCGCAACGATCTCGTCGGCAGTGGCGCTCGCGCCGCTCTTCAGTTCGATGAAGGCGCAGGGCGTTTCGCCCCATTTGGGGTCGGGGCGTGCCACCACTGCAGCGGCCATCACCGCCGGGTGGCGGTAGAGCACGTCTTCCACCTCGATCGAGGAGATGTTCTCGCCGCCCGAGATGATGATGTCCTTGCTGCGGTCCTTGATCTTGATGTAGCCGTCGGGGTACTGCACCGCCAGGTCGCCGCTGTGAAACCACCCGCCCGCGAAGGCTTCGTCGGTGGCCTCGGCGTTCTTGAGGTAGCCGCGCATCACGATGTTGCCGCGGAACATGATCTCACCCATGGTCTCGCCGTCCATCGGCACGGGCTGCATGGTCGCGGGGTCAAGCACGCGCGCCGCGCGCTGCAGGTGGTAGCGCACGCCCTGGCGCGCGTTGAGCGCGGCGCGCTCGCCCACGTCGAGCGTGCTCCAGCCCTCCTGCTGGGGGCAGACCGTCGCCGGGCCATAGACCTCGGTCAGGCCGTAGACGTGCGTGAGGTCAAAGCCCATCTGCTCCATGCCCTCGATCAGCGCGGCCGGCGGCGCCGCGCCCGCCACCATGGCCTTCACCCCGCGCGGCACGCCCTGCTTCATCGCGGCAGGTGCGTTGACGAGCAGCGACTGCACGATGGGCGCACCACAGTAGTGCGTCACGCCATGCGTGCGGATTGCGTCGAAGATGGCCTGCGCCTCCACGCGTCGCAGGCAGACGTTGACACCCGCGCGCGCGGCCACCGTCCACGGGAAGCACCAGCCGTTGCAGTGAAACATCGGCAGCGTCCACAGGTAGACGCTGTGCTTGGGCATGTCCCACTCGAGGATGTTGCTGATCGCGTTGATCGCCGCGCCCCGGTGGTGGTAGACCACGCCCTTGGGGTTGCCGGTGGTGCCGCTGGTGTAGTTGAGCGCGATCGCGTCCCATTCGTCGCCCGGCACCTGCCAGTCGAACTGCGGGTCGCCCGCGGCGAGGAAGTCCTCGTAGCGCACGCCGCCCAGCGGCTGCGCCGCCGGACCGTAGAGGGCGTCTTCCACCTCGATGATCGTGATCGGCGCGGTGCGCTTGCGCAGCGCGAGCGCCCTGGCCATCACGGGCGTGAATTCCGGGTCCACGATCACCACCTTGGCCTCGCCGTGGTCGAGCATGAAGGCCACGGTTTCGGGGTCGAGCCGGGTGTTGAGCGCGTTGAGCACCGCGCCCGCCATCGGCACGCCGAAGTGCGCCTCCACCATGGGCGGGGTGTTGGGCAGCATCACCGCCACCGTGTCGTTCTTGCCTATGCCCGCGCGGCGCAGGCTGCTGGCCAGGCGCCGGCAGCGCGCGTAGGTGGTGCTCCAGCTCTGTCGCAGCGCGCCGTGCACGATCGCAAGGCGCTCGGGGTAGACCTCGGCGGTGCGTTCGATGAACGACAGCGGCGTGAGTGGCGCGAAATTGGCCTCGTTGCGGGACAGGTGCTGGTCGAAAATGCTGGTAGTCATCGGTGGTCTCCACGCAGGGCATCAGGCCCAGGACGCCATTACAGCAAATCCGCTTGCGCCAAAATCCCTGCCGTGGCCCTACCCCAGTCATTCATCCAGGAGCTGATCGATCGCACCGACATCGTCGAAGTCGTCGGGCGCTA
>JAIXLP010000029.1:91154-99282 GCA_026954015.1 Burkholderiales bacterium
GCGCGAGCAGCAGGCCACGCTCACCGACGTGCTGGAAAAGGCGGGAGCCGCCTGGCGCAAGGCGCTGCGCGAGGCGCCGCACGCCATCGACTACCTCAAGGGGCGGGGCGTGAGTGGCGCGGTCGCGAAGCGCTACGGCCTGGGCTACGCACCGGCGGGCTGGCACAGCCTGGCGAGCGTGTTCCCCGCCTACGACAGCCCGCTGCTGCTCGACGCCGGGCTCGTGATCGTCAATGAAGAGGACGGGCGCCGTTACGACCGCTTCCGCGACCGCGTGATGTTCCCGATCCGCAATGTCAAGGGCGAGTGCATAGGCTTTGGCGGGCGAGTGTTCGGCGACGAAAAACCCAAGTACCTGAACTCGCCCGAAACGCCGGTGTTCCACAAAGGGCGCGAGCTCTACGGCCTGTACGAGGCGCGCCAGGCGATCCGCGAAGCCGGCTACGTGCTAGTCACCGAAGGCTACATGGACGTGGTCGCGCTCGCACAGCTTGGCTTTGGCAACGCGGTGGCGACGCTGGGCACCGCCTGCACGCCCGAGCACGTACAAAAGCTCTTTCGCTTCACCGAACAGGTGGTCTTCAGCTTCGACGGCGACGGCGCGGGCCGGCGCGCCGCGCGCAAGGCGCTGGACGCCGCCCTGCCCTGGGCCAGCGACACGCGCAGCATCAAGTTCCTTTTTCTGCCGCCCGAGCACGACCCCGACAGCTACATCCGCGCCTACGGCCACGACGCCTTCGCCCGCGCGGTGGGCGACGCGCTGCCGCTCTCGCGCTTCGTGCTCGACGCCGCGCGCGAGGGGTGCGATCAGGGCACGGCCGAGGGCCGCGCGCACATGCTGAGCAACGCCCGCGCGCTCTGGACGCCCATGCCCGAGGGCGCGCTCAAGCAGCAGCTCTTCACGCAGTGGGCCGAGCTCGGGCAGGTGGACACGGCGCAGTTGCTGATGCTCTGGAACCAGGGGCAGAGCACGCACCACGGGCGCACGCCCGACGACGACGGGGGCGGCTACCGCGCATGGCGCAAGGGCAACGACTGGCGCGGCCCGCGCCACGCCGGCGCGCGCGTTGCGACGCAGGCGCCGCTGCCACGGGGCGTGCCCACGCGGCGCAGCGACCACGCGCTGCGCCTGCTGCTGTCGCACATGGGCTTCTTCGACGCGCTCGACCAGGAAGACCGCAACGCGCTGGGCGCGCTTGCGCCGCCGCACGGCCCGCTCTTCGTCTGGCTCGAAGGCCAGTGGCACGAACACGGCGTGCGCGCCTGGGCGCAACTACGCGAACAGTTGCAGGATCAGGACGGCGCCGCGCTCGCCGAGCGCATCATGACCGGCTCGCACGCACAGACCGAGGGCGACGAGGCCGAATTGCTGGCCGAACTGCGCGGACTGCTCACCCGGCTGCACATCGAGCGCATCCGGCACGAGCAGAACGCGCTGATCGAGCGCAGCGACGACCCCGCTGCGCTCGAACGCTACCGGCAGTTGCAGGACCGCAGGCGCTTGCTCGAAGCCGGTGCAAACGGCACATAAGTGCCATTGAAACAGCGCATTTCGCTATAATGTAGGGCTTATCGGCAAGAGCGACAGCAGCACCTCCGGCCCGGGCTATTCCACACAGGAGCGCGCACAGTGCGACGGCCCACCCCCATGCCGCAAGGACTGCACACCAAATGTTCGCCCAGACATCTTGCCTGCGGGAACCCTGTTTCCCACGGCACGCGGCCCTGCACGCCGTCCGCCGTGCCGCGCCAGCATTTACGGCCCTGTGAATTACTGTTTTGACCTCGAGGAACTCCATGCCCGCTCGAAAGTCCGCCGCGCCAGCCGCCAAACCCTCCGCCAGCAAGAAAAAACCGCAGGCGTCCGCCGCTGCGGAGCAACCGAAGAAGGCCGCGGTGCCTGCCACCGCCAAGCCGGCTGAAGCGGCCCCCGCCAGGCGCACCACCAAGAAGTCTGCGCCCCAGAAGGCGGTAACGCAGGCTGCAGCCAAGCCGGCCGCGAAGCCCGCGGCCAAGGCCGCTGCCAAACCGGTCGCAAAACCCGCCGCAAAACCCGCGTCCAAACCTGCCACGAAAGCCAAGGCCAAGGGCAAGGGCAAGAAGGAGCGCGAGGAGGACGACACCGACCTGTCCGACATCGAAGCCGATCTGGAAGGCGAACTCGAGGCCGAGGCACCGGTCGCGGACGTTGCCGCGCCCGCAGAAAAGCCCAAGCCCCTGCGCATGAAGATCAGCAAGGCCAAGGAGAGGGCCTTGATGAAGGAGTTTGGCCTCGACGAAACCATCCTCTCCGAGGAGGACATGGCCAAGCGCCGCGCGCAGCTCAAGAAGCTCATCACGCTGGGCAAGACGCGCGGCTACCTCACGCAGGGCGAGATCTCCGACCACCTGCCCGACAAGCTCGTGGACCACGAAACGTTGGAGGCGGTGGTCGCGCTGCTCAGCGACATGGGTGTGGCGGTGTACGAGCAGACGCCCGACGCCGAGACGCTGTTCCAGAACAACGTCACGCCCACCGCCACCACGGTGGAAGAAGCCGAGGAAGAGGCCGAGGCGGCGCTGTCCACGGTGGACAGCGAATTCGGCCGCACCACCGACCCGGTGCGCATGTACATGCGCGAGATGGGCACGGTGGAGCTGCTCACGCGCGAGGGCGAGATCGAGATCGCCAAGCGCATCGAGGGCGGCCTGATGGACATGATGGAAGCCATCAGTGCCTCGCCCGCGACGATTGCCGAAATCCTCAACATGGGCGAGGAAATCCGCGAGGGCAAGGTCGTCATCAACACCGTGGTCGACGGCTTTGCCGACCCCGAGGAAGCCGACGACTACGTGGCCGAGGAAGACTTCGACGAGTACGACGAAGAGGACGACGACGACGGCAAGGGCGGCTCCAAGGCGATGACGCGGCTGCTCGAAAAGCTCAAGAACGACGCGCTCGAACGCTTTGACGAACTGCGCTCGCTGTTCGAGCGCATGCACAAGATCTACGACCGCGAGGGCTACGGCACGCCGGGGTACATGAAGGTGCAGCACGAGATCTCGGCCAAGCTGATGACGATCCGCTTCACCGCCAAGACCATCGAAAAGCTCTGCGACATGGTGCGCGCGCAGGTGGACGACGTGCGCAAGAAGGAGCGCGAGCTGCGCCGCATCATCGTGGACAAGTGCGGCATGCCGCAGGACGTGTTCATCAAGGAATTCCCGCCCAACCTGCTCAACCTGCACTGGGTGGAAAAGCAGGCGCAGGCGGGCAAGCACTGGAGCCCGGTGATGCAGCGCAACATCCCTCCCGTGCAGGAGCTGCAGCAGAACCTCATCGACCTGCAGACACGCGTCGTGGTGCCGCTGGCCGAGCTCAAGGCGATCCACAAGCGCATGAACGACGGCGAACGCTCCAGCCGTCACGCGAAGAAGGAGATGATCGAGGCCAACCTGCGCCTCGTGATCTCGATCGCCAAGAAGTACACCAACCGCGGCCTGCAGTTCCTGGACCTGATCCAGGAAGGCAACATCGGCCTGATGAAGGCGGTGGACAAGTTCGAATACCGCCGCGGCTACAAGTTCTCGACCTACGCCACGTGGTGGATCCGCCAGGCCATCACGCGCTCGATCGCCGACCAGGCGCGCACCATCCGCATCCCGGTGCACATGATCGAGACCATCAACAAGATGAACCGCATCTCGCGCCAGCACCTGCAGGAATTCGGCTTCGAGCCCGACGCCAGCCTGCTGGCCGAGAAGATGGAGATCCCCGAGGACAAGATCCGCAAGATCATGAAGATCGCCAAGGAGCCGATCTCGATGGAAACCCCCATCGGCGACGACGACGACAGCCACCTGGGCGACTTCATCGAGGACCAGAACAACACCGCGCCGGTGGACGCCGCGATGCAGGCCGGCCTGCGCGATGTGGTCAAGGACATCCTCGACGGCCTCACCCCGCGCGAAGCCAAGGTGCTGCGCATGCGCTTCGGCATCGAGATGAGCACCGACCACACGCTGGAGGAAGTGGGCAAGCAGTTCGACGTGACGCGCGAGCGCATCCGCCAGATCGAGGCCAAGGCGCTGCGCAAGCTCAAGCACCCGAGCCGCAGCGACAAGCTGCGCAGCTTCATCGATTCGCTGTAAGTCCATGCCCGCCCACGCCGCCCTCCGCGTACCGGGCTGGTGGCGCGGCGCGGCGCTGGTGCTGGGCCTTGCGGCAGGCGCGCAGGCCGCGCCGCAGCCGCAGGTCGTGGCGCGCGGGCTGGAGCACCCGTGGGCCGTGGCCTTCCTGCCCTCGGGGAACTTCCTCGTCACCGAGCGCCCTGGGCGCCTGCGCGTGGTGGAGCGCGGCGGCACGCTGCGCGCCGCGCCCGTCACCGGCGTGCCCGACGTGGCGGCGAGCGGTCAGGGCGGCTTGCTCGACCTGGTGCTCGACAGCGACTTCGTGCACAACCGCACGCTGTATTTCTGCTACGCCGAACCGGGGCCGGGCGCCCGCAACGGCACGGCGCTGGCGCGCGCGCGGCTGTCGCGAGACGAGCGCGCGCTGCAGGACGTGCGGGTGCTTGTGCGCCAGCAGCCCAAGGTGGCCAGCCATCTGCACTTCGGCTGCCGCATCGCCGAGCGGCTGGTGGACGGGCGCAGCGATGGCACGCTGTTTCTGACGCTGGGCGAGCGCTTTTCGCAGCGCGACGCGGCGCAGCGCCTGGACAACCACCTCGGCAAGATCGTGCGCGTGGGCAAGGACGGGAGCGTTCCCGCCGACAACCCGCTGGTGGGCCGCGCGGGCGCGCTGCCCGAAATCTGGAGCTGGGGCCACCGCAATGTCCAGGGCGCAGCCATTGCGCCCAACGGGCAGCTTTGGGTGACCGAGCACGGCGCCATGGGCGGCGACGAAATCAACCTGCCGCGCGCCGGCGGCAACTACGGCTGGCCGGTGGTGAGTTTCGGCGTGAACTACGACGGCACGCCGGTGGGCACGGGCCTGAGCGCCGCCCCGGGCATGGAGCCGCCGGTCTACCACTGGACGCCGTCGATCGCGCCCTCGGGCATGGCCTTTCTCACGAGCACGCGCTATGGCGAGAGCTGGCAAGGCAATCTGTTCGTCGCGGCGCTCAAGTTCCGCTACCTTGCGCGGTTGCAGGTGCAGGGCGAACGCGTCGTCTCCGAGCAGCGTCTGCTGGAAAACCTCAAGCAGCGCCTGCGCGACGTGCGCCAAGGGCCGGACGGACTGCTCTACCTGCTGACCGACGAGGCCGACGGCGAGCTCATCCGGCTATTGCCGTAAGCCGGGGCCGTTCAAGCAAACACCCCCGCCGTCTCCTGCATGCCGCCCGACACCACGCCCAGGTGGTGCAGCGTGTCGCCCCAGGTCATTTCGAGCTGCGTGAGCGTCTTGAAGTAGTGGCTCACGATGTACTCGTCGGTCACGCCGATGCCGCCGTGCAGTTGCACCGCCTGCTGGCCGACGAAGCGCATGGACTGGCCGAGCTGCACCTTGGCGCGCGCGCAGGCGAGGCGGCGTTCGGCGGCGCCTGCGCCGAGCTTGAGGCTGGCGTAGTAGCTCATCGAGCGCGCGAGTTCGAGCTGCATCTTCATGTCGGCGACGCGGTGGCGCAGCGCCTGAAAGCTGGCGATCGGCACGCCGAACTGCTTGCGCTGGTTCATGTAGTCGACGGTGGTGCGCAGCGTCTGCTCCATCGCGCCCACGGCGTACGCGCACAGCGCGGCGATGCCCACGTCCTGCGCCAGCGCCAGCGCCGCCTGGCCCTCGCGCGTGACGAGCGTCGCGGGCGTCTGGTGCAGCACAAGCTCGGCGGCGCGCCCGCCCTCCTGCGTTGCATAGCCCTGGGTGGCAAGGCCGCTGGCCGTGCGCTCGACCAGGAACAGCGCCAGCGCGCCGTCGAGCTGCGCGGGCACCAGGAAGACGTCGGCGCGGTCGCCCACGGGAACTATGCTTTTGCGAGCTGTCAGCGCATGTCCATTGGGCGCTGGAGCCGCTTTTGACTCGCAAACGTCGAGCCGGTAGCGCGCCTTGCGCTCCTGGTGCGCGAGCACGGCGAGCGCCTCACCACTGGCAATCTTCGGCAGCCACGCGGCCTGCAGCGGCTGCGCGGCGAAGTCGGCGAGCACGCGCGCGGCGATGAAGGCCTGCGCCAGCGGCGCAAGCACGATGCCGCGCCCCAGCTCCTCCATCGCCACCATCGCATCGATGGCGCCCTGTCCCAGACCGCCGTGCGCCTCGGGCACGGTGAGCGCCGTCAGGCCGAGTTCGGCGAGCTCGCCGTAGACCGCGCGGTCGAACCCGCCCGAGGCGACGATGGCGCGGCGGCGCTCGAAGGTGCAGGCCTTGTCCACCCAGCGGCGCACCGCGTCGCGCAGTTGCTGCTGATCGTCGGAAAAATCGAAATCCATGTCTGTCTCCGTTCAGCCGAGCACGGTCTGGGCCACGATGTTGCGCTGCACCTCGTTGCTGCCGCCGTAGATCGTGGTCTTGCGCAGGTTGAAATACGTGGATGCCAGCGGCGCGTTGCCGATTTCGCCCCCGGGGAAGTCGCCCTGCCAGCCCGCGTCCATCGCCTCCTGGATCAGCGGCAGCGCGAACGGCCCGGCCGCGAGCATCATCAGCTCGGCGTAGCGCTGCTGGATTTCGCTGCCGCGGATCTTCAGCAGCCCCGCGATGTCCAGCGGGTTCTTGCCGCTCTTTTGCGCCGAGAGCACGCGCAGCACCAGCATCTCCAGCGCCACGATGTCCACCTCCAGCAGCGCGATCTGGTCGCGAAAGCGCACGTCGTCCCACAGGCCTTCGCGCCGCGCGATGCGCTTGAGGCGCTCGAGCTCGCGCTTGCTGCGGTTCACGTCGGCAATGTTGGTGCGCTCGTGGCTCAGCAGGTGCTTGGCGTAGGTCCAGCCCTTGTTTTCCTCGCC
Source organism: Burkholderiales bacterium (assembly GCA_026954015.1). Classification (GTDB taxonomy): domain Bacteria; phylum Pseudomonadota; class Gammaproteobacteria; order Burkholderiales; family Burkholderiaceae_C; genus Comamonas_C. The sequence continues at coordinate 98,070 of JAIXLP010000029.1, forward strand.
GATGAGCTGGTCGGCGGGCACCTCGACGTTGTCGAAGAAGACCTCGTTGACCTCGCACTCGCCGTCCAGCAACTTGATCGGGCGCACCGTCACGCCGGGCGAATGCATGTCGAGCACGATGAAGCTGATGCCGGTCTGCGGCTTGCCTTCGCTGCTCGTGCGCACCAGGTTGAACATCCAGTCGCCGTACTGGCCCAGCGTCGTCCAGGTCTTCTGGCCGTTGACGATGTACTTGTCGCCCTTGCGCTCGGCGCGGGTCTTCAGGCTGGCCAGGTCCGAGCCCGAGCCCGGCTCGGAATAGCCCTGGCTCCACCAGACCTCGCCGCTGGCGATGCCGGGCAGGAAGCGCTTTTGCTGCTCGGGCGAGCCAAACGCCATGATGACGGGCGCGACCATCACCGGCCCGAAGGGCACGATGCGCGGCGCGCCGGCGAGCGCGCACTCCTCTTCGAAGAGGTGGCGCTGCACCGCGTTCCAGCCCGGGCCGCCGAATTCCCTGGGCCAGCCGAAGGCTAGCCAGCCCCGCTTGCCCAGGATCTTGGCCCAGCCCTGCAGGTCTTCGCGCGTCAGGCGCAGCGCGTTATGCACCTTGTGCGCGGTCTCGGGTGGCAGATGCGCGCGCACCCAGGTGCGCACCTCGGCGCGAAACGCCTCTTCTTCGGGGGTGAATGCCAGATCCATGCGGGTGACTCCTTTGTGCGGGCGGTTGTAGCACGCGCGGCCGCGCACGCCCTGTCCAGGCCGTGACAGCCCGCCCCTACGGCGCCGCGCCGAGCTGCTCGCACAGCCGCCGCACCAGCGCATCGAGCCGCTGCACCTCGGCCTGCAGCGCATCCACGCGCTGCGCCAGATCGCCCTCGGCCCTGCCCACCCCGACAGGCGACGGCGTCTGCAGCGCGGCCAGGTCCACCGGCCCGCACAACAGCTGCGCCCAGCGCGGCTCGCGGGCGCCGGGGGCGCGGGGCAGCAGCACCACCAGCGGCCCGCCCTTGTCGTCGCCGCGCTCGGCCAGCTCGGCCAGGAACGCCTCGACGGAGGACGTGTCGGCAAAGCGGTGCCAGCGCTCGGCGTTGATGCGCAGCTCGGCCGCGGTCTGCGGGCCGCGCAGCATCAACAGGCCGAGCAGCGCCGCCGCCTGCGTGGGCACGGCCACGGCGCGCTCGAAGTTGTGCTCCCAGCGCGCCACGCGCGCGCCGCCCACCTCCACCACCAG
>JAIXLP010000029.1:99818-102454 GCA_026954015.1 Burkholderiales bacterium
GGCCTCGCGTTCGCGCGCGAGCACGGCATCGCCGCCGAGGTGGTCGAGCACACCGCCTATGCGAGCCGCGAGGCGTTCGACGCGCGGCTGGCCGAGGTCATCGACGCTCACGCGCCCGCGCTCGTCGTGCTCGCAGGCTTCATGCGCATCCTCACGCCGGGGTTCGTCGCGCGCTATGCGGGACGGCTCGTCAACATCCACCCGTCGCTGCTGCCCGCCTTCCCGGGGCTGCACACGCACCAGCGCGCGATCGACGCGGGCTGCCGGTTCGCGGGCTGCACGGTGCACCAGGTGACGGCCGAACTCGACATCGGGCCCATCGTCGATCAGGCGGTCGTGCCCATCCTGCCGGGCGACAGCGCCAGGCTGCTGGCCGCGCGCGTGCTCACGCAAGAGCACGTGATCTACCCGCGCGCCGTGGCGCAGGTGGTATCAACACTGTAGCTGTCAACGCTTGCCAGACAAGCGATGGCAAGCGGTTTTATTGGTATTTTCGATGCACCCCCAAGCCCTGCTCGACACCTGCTCCGACCTGCTGCGCGAGGTGCTCACCTTCGAGCACCCGGCCGACGCGGTCGTCTCGCGCTACTTTCGCGCGCACCGCCACCTCGGGCCGCGCGAGCGCGCGACGCTGGCCGAGACCACCTACGCGGTGCTGCGGCGCAAACTGCAGTTCGAGCGGCTGGCGCGATCGGGCTCGGGCGGGCGCGAGCGGCGCCTGGCGATCCTCGGCTTCGTCGGCGCGCGCGGCTACCTGGACGGCGCGCTCTCGCCGCAGGAGCGCCAGTGGCTCGCCGACTGCGACGCGGTCGCGCCCGCCGACTACTTCGAGCCCGAACGCCACAACCTGCCCGCGTGGATCGCCGCGCCGCTCAAGGCCCGGCTGGGCGACGCCTTCTGGCCGTTGGCCGACAGCCTGCTGCAACCGGCGCCGCTCGATCTGCGCGTCAACACTTTCAAGGCAAAACGTCCGCAAGCGCAGGCGGAGCTTGCGCAAGCAGCTATCAAGTCAGAAGTCACCCCCTACTCGCCCTGGGGCCTGCGCGTGCACGGCAAACCGGCGGTGAACCGGCTGGAGCTCTTCACGAGCGGCGCCATCGAGGTGCAGGACGAAGGCTCGCAGCTGCTCGCGCTGCTGCTGGACGCCAGGCGCGGCGAGATGGTGGTGGACTTCTGCGCGGGCGCGGGCGGCAAGACGCTGGCCATCGGCGCCACCATGCGCTCGACCGGACGGCTCTACGCCTTCGACGTCTCGGCCCACCGGCTGGACGCGCTCAAGCCCCGCCTGGCGCGCTCGGGCCTGTCGAACGTGTACCCGGCGGCGATCGCGCACGAACGTGATGAGCGCATCAAGCGCCTGGCGGGCAAGATGGACCGCGTGCTCGTCGACGCGCCCTGCTCGGGCCTGGGCACGCTGCGGCGCAACCCCGATCTGAAATGGCGCCAGTCGCCCGAAAGCGTGCAGGAACTCACCGCCAGGCAGACGGCGATCCTCACGAGCGCCGCGCGGCTGGTGAAATCGGGCGGGCGCCTCGTCTACGCCACCTGCAGCCTGCTGGCCGAGGAAAACGAGGCCATCGCCGACGCCTTCGGCGCCGCGCAGCGCGACTTCCTGCCGCTGCCCGCGGGCGAACTGCTCGCGCAACTGAAGGTGCCGAATGCGGCGAGCCTTGCCAGCGGCGGCGAGGACGGGCAGCGCTACATGCGCCTGTGGCCGCACCGCCACCAGACGGACGGGTTCTTTGCCGCCGTCTGGCAGCGGCGCTAGACGCGTGGCGCGCGTGCACATGGAACGCACGTTTATTTACGTTTGACGTTACTAACTTTTCACGTTATTATTCATTCGTGGCGATCCAATCCTTCAAGTGCCGCGAGACGCAAGCACTGTTCACGCTGCATCGCGTACGCCGCTGGATCCATATCGAAACCGCCGCGCTGAAGAAATTGCGCCTGCTGCACGCCGTCCATGTGCTGCAAGATTTGCGCATTCCTCCGGGGAATCGTCTGGAGGCGCTGTCTGGCGATCGCAAAGGCCAGTACAGCATACGGATCAACGACCAGTGGCGTATTTGCTTCGCATGGACACCGGAAGGACCCGAGGACGTGGAAATCGTCGACTATCACTGACGCCAGCACGCCCATGGCGGATGAAGCACAGGAGTGTGAACCATGAACAAGCAACTACCCCTTCCGACCCCCGGCGAGATTCTCGCCACCGAATTCCTGGAGCCCATGGGGCTCACGCAGTACCGTCTCGCCAAGGCCATCCACGTGCCCCAGACGCGCATCGCCGCCATCATCAAGGATGGCCGCTCGATCACGGCCGACACCGCGCTGCGCCTCGCGCGCTTCTTCGGCACTTCCACCGAGTTCTGGATGAATCTGCAGAGCCAGTACGACACCGACACGGCACGTCTGGCGATCGGCATGGAGCTGGAGAGCATCGAGCCGTTCGCAACGGCCTGACGCCACCGGCGCCCACCTGCCTTACCCCTCGCCGCGCTCCCACCACCGTGCGCCGAACTGGCCCTGCATCCACGTGATGAACTGGCGCACCTTGGCGGGCACCATGCGCGGCGACGGGAAGACCGCGTGCACCTCCTGCTGGGGCAGTTGCCAGGCGTCCAGCAGGCTCA
>JAIXLP010000029.1:102464-111618 GCA_026954015.1 Burkholderiales bacterium
GGGAAGACCGCGTGCACCTCCTGCTGGGGCAGTTGCCAGGCGTCCAGCAGGCTCACCACGGCGCCATCCACCAGCGAGTGCTGCGCCACGTAGCGCGGCAGCGCGGCAATGCCCATGCCGCTGCGTGCGGCAAGCAGCAGCATCGAGAGGTTGTTGGAGCGCAGCCGCGCGTGCACGGTCACGCTTTTCTGGCAGCCGTCTCGACCGGTGAACTGCCAGCGCTCGTCGCCCTGCACGCTGCTGTAGATCAGCACATCGTGGCGCGCCAGGTCGTCGGGCCGGCGCGGCGTGGCGTGCGCCTGCAGGTAATCGGGTGAAGCCACGAGTACCCAGGGGTTCACGCCCAGCCAGGCCGCGCCCAGCGTGGAATCGGCCAGCTTGCCCAGGCGCACGGCCACGTCCACGCCCTGCTCCACCAGGTTCACGTAGCGGTCGTCGCACTGCAGGTCGATCTGCAGCTGCGGGTTCATGCGCATGAACTGCAGCACCAGCGGCGCCATCACGCGCCGCCCGAAGGCCACCGACGAGCTCACGCGCATGCTGCCCTCGGCCTGCGTCTGCAAGAGCGTGCCGACGGAGCTCGCCTCGTCCACGTGCAGGCAGATGAGCTTGCATTTTTCGTAGTACAGCAGGCCGATCTCCGTCGGGCTCACGCCGTGCGTGGTGCGATGCAGCAGCCGCGCGCCGAGCTGCTGCTCCATGCGGTTGATCTGCTTGGTGGCGGCGGGCTGGCCGATGCCTGCCTCCTGCGCGGCCTTGCTGAATGAGCCGAGGTCGACGATGCGAACGAAGAGGCGGATGTCCTGGATGCGGTCCATGCACGCCATTCCACCACGGAATAAGCGTCATGCGCAAGAGCGCTCTTCCGTTCAAGGCCCATCACGCGGACCATCACGACCGTCAAACAAGACGCAGACAAGGAGAACATCCCATGCCCAAGATGAAAGCCGCGATGGCCGCGGTGCTGGTGATGGAAAAGGAAGGCATCACGCAAGCCTTCGGCGTGCCCGGCGCCGCCATCAACCCCTTCTATGCCCAGCTCAAGGAGCGCGGCACCATCGCCCACGTGCTGGCGCGCCACGTGGAAGCGGCCACGCACATGGCCGAGGGCTACACCCGCGCCGTGGCGGGCAATATCGGCGTCGCGCTGGGCACCTCGGGGCCGGCGGGCACCGACATGCTCACGGGGCTGTATTCGGCCAGCGCCGATTCCATTCCCATCCTGTGCGTCACCGGCCAGGCGCCGCGCGCGAAGCTGCACAAGGAAGACTTCCAGGCCGTGGACATCGCCAGCATCGCGCGGCCCGTGACCAAGATGGCCACCACGGTGCTCGAGCCCGCGCAGGTGCCGCGCGTGTTCCAGCAGGCGTTTCACCTGATGCGCTCGGGCCGCCCCGGCCCGGTGCTGATCGACCTGCCGTTCGACGTGCAGATGGCCGAGATCGAGTTCGACATCGACACCTACGAGCCGCTGCCCGTCTACAAGCCGACCGCCACGCGCAAGCAGGTGGAAAAGGCGCTCGCCATGCTGATGGCGTCGGACAAGCCCCTCATCGTGGCCGGCGGCGGCATCATCAACGCCGACGCGAGCGAGCAGCTTGTGGCGTTTGCCGAACTGATCGGCGTGCCGGTGATTCCCACGTTGATGGGTTGGGGCGCGATGGCCGACGACCACCCTCTGATGGCCGGCATGTGCGGCCTGCAGACCGCGCACCGCTATGGCAACGCCAACATGCTCGCGAGCGACTTCGTGCTCGGCATCGGCAACCGCTGGGCCAACCGCCATACGGGCTCCACCGAGGTCTATTGCAAGGGTCGGCGCTTCGTGCACGTGGACATCGAGCCGACGCAGATCGGGCGCATCTTCACGCCGGAGCTGGGCATCGTCTCCGACGCCAAGGCCGCGCTGCAGCTCTTCATAGCGGTCGCCAGCGAATGGAAGCAGGCGGGCAGGCTGCGCGACTTCAGCACCTGGGTGCAGGAGTGCCAGGCGCGCAAGCGTGACCTTCAATACCTGCGCAAGACCAACTACGACACGGTGCCGCTCAAGCCCCAGCGCGTGTACCAGTGCATGAACAACGCCTTTGACCGCGACACCTGCTACGTCTCCACCATCGGCCTGTCGCAGATCGCCGGCGGCCAGTTCCTGCACGTGTTCAAGCCGCGCCACTGGATCAACGCAGGGCAGGCCGGGCCGCTGGGCTGGACGCTGCCCGCGGCGCTGGGCGTGCGCGTGGCCGACCCCAAGCGCAAGATCGTCGCGCTCTCGGGCGACTACGACTTCCAGTTCCTCATCGAGGAGCTGGCCGTGGGCGCGCAATTTCACCTGCCCTACATCCACATCGTCGTCAACAACAGTTATCTGGGGCTCATCCGCCAGAGCCAGCGCGGCTTCTCGATGGACTACTGCGTGCAGCTCTCGTTCGAGAACGTCAACTCGCCCGAGGTACAGGGCTACGGCATGGACCACGTGAAGGTCGCCGAGGGCCTGGGCTGCAAGGCGATCCGCGTGCACGAACAAAAGGAGATCGCCCCGGCGATCCGTCAGGCCGAAGCCTGGATGGCGCAATACCAGGTACCGGTGGTGATCGAGGTGATCCTGGAGCGCGTGACCAACATCGCCATGGGCAGCGAAATCGACAACGTTACCGAATTCGAGGAACTGGCCGCGGGCAAGAGCGACGCACCCACCGCCCTCGCCCTGCTCGATTGAAAGGAGCCCACCATGCCGAAATTTGCCGCCAACCTGACGATGCTCTTCACCGAGCGCCCCTTTCTGGAGCGCTTCGCCGCCGCGCGCGCGGCCGGGTTCGATGCCGTCGAATTCCTCTTCCCCTACGCCTGGCCGGCGCGGGAGATCAAGGCGCTGCTCACGCAGCACCGGCTCCAGCTCGTGCTGCACAACCTGCCTGCAGGCGACTGGGACGCGGGCGAGCGCGGCATCGCCTGCCTGCCCGATCGCACCGCGGAATTTCGCGAGGGCGTGGCCCGGGCCATCGAGTACGCGAGCGCGCTTGACGTGCCCCAGCTCAACTGCCTGATCGGCAAGGTGCCCGCCGGCGTCGATGCGCGCGCGGTGGATGAAACCGTGATAGCGAACCTGCGCCACGCCGCCGCCGAACTCGGCAAGCATGGCAAGCGCCTGGTGATCGAGGCCATCAACACCTTCGACATCCCGGGCTTCTACCTGCACGGCACGGCGCAGGCGCTCAGGCTCATTGAGCAGGTGGGCGCGAGCAACCTCCTGGTGCAGTACGACATCTACCACATGCAGCGCATGGAAGGCGAGATCGCCGCCACGCTGCAAAAGCACCTCCAGCAGATCGGGCACGTGCAGCTTGCCGACAACCCCGGCCGCCACGAGCCGGGCACGGGCGAGCTGAACTGGCCCTTCCTCTTCGCCCACCTGGACCGCATCGGCTACGACGGCTGGATCGGCTGCGAATACAAGCCCGCAACCACCACCGAGGCAGGCCAGGGCTGGATCGAGGTGCTGGGCCGTTGAATCACCATCCGCACGAGGAACACACGCAATGAGCACATCTCCCCTGAACATCGGCTTCGTCGGCCTGGGCATCATGGGCACGCCGATGGCGGGCCACCTGATCAAGGCCGGTCACCACGTGTACCTGCACACCCGCCGCCAGGTGCCCGAGGAACTCGTCGCCGCCGGCGGCACGGCCTGCGCCAGCGCGCGCGAGGTGGCCGAACGCTCGGACGTCATCATCACCATGGTGCCGGACACACCCGACGTGGGCACCGTGTTGTTTGCCGAAAACGGCGTGGCCGAAGGCCTGAGCCCGGGCAAGCTGGTGATCGACATGTCCTCCATCTCGCCGGTGGAAACCAAGGAATACGCGCGCAGGATCGAGGCGCTGGGCTGCGACTACCTGGACGCACCGGTCTCCGGCGGCGACGTGGGCGCGAAAAACGCCACGCTCTCCATCATGTGCGGCGGCCGGCCCGAGGTGTTCGAGCGTGCCCGGCCCATCCTCGCGCTCATGGGCAAGAACATCACGCGCGTGGGCGGCACGGGCGACGGCCAGACCTGCAAGGTGGCCAACCAGATCGTCGTGGCACTCACCATCAATGCGGTGGCCGAGGGGCTGCTGTTCGCCGCGCGCGCCGGCGCCGACCCGGCCAAGGTGCGCGAGGCGCTGCTGGGCGGCCTGGCCACCTCGCGCATCCTCGACATCCTGGGCGAGCGCATGATCCGGCGCACCTTCAACCCCGGGTTTCGCATCGCGCTGCACCAGAAGGACCTGAACCTTGCGCTCACCGCCGCGCGCCAGCTCGGTCTGGCCCTGCCCGCCACCGGCACCGCGCAGCAGCTCTTCAGCGCCTGCGTGGCGCACGGCGGCGCGGCGTGGGACCATTCGGGCATGGTGCGCGCGCTCGAAGCGCTCTCCCACTTCGAGATCGGCCAGGACGCCTGAAATAATCCCGCTCATGACCCCCGCCGATCTCATGCGCGCGATGTTCGAGGCCGCCATCGCCTCGGCCCAGCCGGCCCTGTGCGTGCCGCCTCATCTGCCCCGCCCCGACGAAGTCAGCGGGCGGCTGGTGGTGATCGGCGCGGGCAAGGCCTCGGCCGCGATGGCGCGCGCCGTCGAGGACCACTGGCCGGGCAAGCTCACCGGCCTGGTCGTCACGCGCTACGGCTACGCCGTGCCGTGCGAGCGCATCGAGATCGTGCAGGCCGCGCACCCCGTGCCCGACGCGGCCGGTCTCGCCGCGGCGCGGCGCATGCTGGCGCTGGCCGAGAGCCTCACGGCCGATGACGTGGTGCTGTGCCTGATCTCGGGCGGCGGCTCGGCGCTGCTGCCACTGCCCCTGCCGGGGCTCACGCTTGAAGACAAGCAGGCCGTCAACCGCGCGCTGCTCGCCAGCGGCGCGAGCATCGGCGAGATGAACACCGTACGCCGCCACCTCTCGGCCATCAAGGGCGGGCGCCTGGCCGCCGCCTGCCACCCGGCGCGCGTGATCACGCTGCTGCTGTCGGACGTGCCGGGCGACGCGCCGCGCGACATCGCCTCCGGCCCCACGGTGGGCGATGCGAGCACCTGCGCGGATGCGCTCGCCATCGTGCGCCGTTACGGCATCGCGCTGCCCGCACAGGTGCGCCAGGTGCTGGAGAGCGGCGCGGACGAATCGGTCAAACCCGGCGACCCGCGCCTGGCGCACACCGAAACGCACATCGTCGCCGCGCCGCAGCAGGCGCTGCAGGCCGCCGCCAAGGTGGCCGCCGCGCACGGCTACGCGCCCCACATCCTGAGCGACGCCATCGAGGGCGAGGCGCGCGACGTCGGCAAGGTGCTCGCGGCGCTGGCGCTGCAGGTGGCCGAGCGGGGCGAGCCGTTTCAGGCGCCGTGCGCCCTGCTCTCGGGTGGCGAGACCACGGTGACGCTGCGCGGCCAGGGTCGCGGCGGGCGCAACGTGGAATGCCTGCTCTCGTTCGCCATCGCCACGCGCGGCCATCCACGCATCCACGCGCTCATGGGCGACACGGATGGCGTGGACGGCATGGAGGAGATCGCGGGCGCCATCGCCGGGCCGGACACGCTGGCACGCGCCTTCGCGGCGGGCATCCCGCCGCGCCAGCGCCTGGACGACAATGACGGCCACGGCTTTTTCGGGGCGCTGGGCGACTCGGTCATCACCGGCCCCACGCTCACCAACGTCAACGACTTTCGGGTCGTGCTCATCCACCCCTGACCCCACCACCATGCACCGCACCCGCCGCGCCAAGATCGTCGCCACCCTGGGGCCCGCAAGCTCCGACCTCGCGATGATCCGCCAGCTCTTCCTCGCCGGCGCCGACGTGCTGCGCATGAACTTCAGCCACGGCACGCGCGAAGACCACGCCGCACGCTTTGCCGCCGTGCGCGAGGTGGAGCGCGAAACCGGCCGCCCCATCGCCATCCTCGCCGATCTGCAGGGCCCCAAGCTGCGCGTGGGCCGCTTCGAAGATGGCCCGGTGCAACTCACGCCCGGCCAGGCGTTTCGCTTCGATCTCGACCCGGCCCCGGGCCATGCCGCACGCGTGAACCTGCCGCACCCCGAAATCTTCGCCGCGCTCGTGCCTGGCGCCGAACTGCTGCTGGACGACGGCAAGCTGCGCGTGCGCGTCGAGCGCGTCGATGCGCAAAGCGCCGACACCACGGTGCTCGTCGGCGGGCGCCTTTCAGAGCGCAAGGGCGTGAACGTGCCCGGCGTGATGCTGCCGATCTCGGCGCTCACCGCCAAGGACCGCGCCGACCTCGAAACCGCGCTCGCGCTCGGCGCCGACTGGATTGCCCTGTCGTTCGTGCAGCGGCCCGAAGACCTGGCCGAGGCGCGCGCGCTCATCCAGGGCCGCGCGGCGCTGCTCGCCAAGCTGGAAAAGCCCTCGGCCATCGAACGGCTCGATGCCGTCGTGGCCGCCACCGACGCGGTGATGGTCGCGCGCGGCGACCTGGGCGTGGAGATGCCGGCCGAGCAGGTGCCCGCGATCCAGAAGCGCATCGTCAAGCTCTGCCGCAAGCTCGGCAAGCCGGTGATCGTCGCCACGCAGATGCTCGAATCCATGATCACCAGCCCCGTGCCCACGCGCGCCGAGGCCTCGGACGTGGCCACCGCCATCTACGACGGCGCCGACGCGGTGATGCTCTCAGCCGAATCCGCCGCGGGCCAATACCCGGTGCAGGCCGTGACGATGATGAACCGCATCATCGAAGGCACCGAGGCCGACCCGCAGTACCGCGAATTCATCGAAGCCTCCCAGGCCGCCACCGAGGCCGACGCGCACGACGTGACGCAGGCCGTCTGCTGCGCCATGCGCCGCGCCGCCGCGCTGCTCAAGGCCGACGCCATCGTCTGCTACACCAGCAGCGGCCACACCAGCCTGCGCGCCGCCCGCGAGCGGCCCGCGTCGGCCCTGCTCAGCCTCTCGCCGCACCTGGCGACCTCGCGCCGGCTCGCGCTTGCCTGGGGCGTGCACTCCGTGCACGTGCCCGACCCCACCTCGCTCGACGAACTCGCCCCCATGGCCGCCGCCGTGGCGCGCGATCAGGGCTTTGCCCGGCCCGGGCACCCCATCGTCATCCTCGCGGGCGTGCCGTTTGGCGAGAGCGGCACCACCAACATGATGCGCGTGGCGCTGGCTTGAACACCGCCTGAGGCGCTGACGCACCTTCCTCCTGCTCTGACGCTTCGCCTGAAGGGCGGACGCAGCCAGTGACCGGGGCAGCTCCGGCCTCGGTCGCCTTGGCCTGGGGGGCTCCGGGAAATTTGAAATCTCAGAGCACCGTTGCCCCGCTTTGATTGCCGGTCTGACACGGCGCCGCGCCCAACGCTGAAGCCATAGATTTCCTACAATCAGCAAGCGCCTGCGCGCGCCCATCGACGCAGCGCCGCCACGCAGGCCCTTGCTTGGCGTCCATCAAAGAAACTGGAGACATTCGTGATCACCAACAGCTTTTATTCGCAAGATGTGCATGGTCCGTATGAGCTGCACGACATCGGCAATTTCGACCTGGAAGAAGGCGGAAGGCTGCGCAACTGCCAGCTGGCCGTGGCGACGCACGGCAAGCTCAATGCGGCCAAGGACAACGCCATCCTGGTGCCGACCTGGTACTCGGGCACCAACAAGATCATGGAGCAGGTCTATGTGGGGCCGGGCCGGGCGCTCGATCCAGAAAAGTACTTCATCATCATCGTCAACCAGATCGGCGGCGGGCTGTCCACGTCGCCGCACAACACGCCGTTTCCCGGCGGCATGGCCAACTTCCCGAAGGTGCGTATCGGTGACGACGTGCGCGCCCAGCATCGTCTGGTCACGGAGAAGTTTGGCCTGTCCAGCCTGGCGCTGGTGGTGGGCGGCTCGATGGGTGCGCAGCAGACGTACGAATGGGCGGTGCGCTACCCGGACATGGTCAAGCGTGCCGCGCCCATCGCCGGCACGGCCCGCAACACACCGCACGACTTTCTCTACACCGAAACGCTGATCGAGGCGATCATCAGCGACCCGGCTTTCAAGGGCGGCAACTATGGCGCGTCGTCCGACGTGCACGCGGGCCTGCTGCGCCACGCCAAGATGTGGGGCGTGATGGGCTGGAGCACCGAGTTCTACCAGCAGAATCGCCCTGCGCAACTGGGTTTCAGCTCGGTGGACGATTTCGTCATCAACTTTCTGGGCGGCTACTTCGGGGTCATGGACCCGAACGACCTGCTGTGCATGGCGTGGAAGTGGCAGCGCGGAGACGTCAGCCGCCACACGGGAGGCGATCTCAAGGCCGCGTTGGCACGCGTGAAGGCCAAGATGTTCGTCATGCCCATCAGCCACGACATGTTCTTTCCAGTCGCCGATTGCGAAGCGGAGCAAAAGCTGGTGCCCGGCAGCGAGCTGCGGCTCATCCACACCATCGACGGGCACCTTGGCCTGTTTGGCACCGACCCCGAGTACGCAAAGCAGGTGGACAAGCACCTGACCGAGTTGCTGGCCAGCGCCGTGTGACCGCCCCGCGCGAGCGGCCCGCTGGCGTGGCCGCTCGCGCGGCGGTTGCTGAATGTTGGGGTCGGAATGCGGGTGACCCGAGGTCAATCCGCTGCAGAACAGGCCACGCCTGTGCCATGACGTGCGTCGTGCTTCTTCACGAAGTCAAATTCAGCGACGCGCAGCCGCGCCCGCGGTCGCTGCGAAGCGTTGGCGCAATTGCAAGGCACCGATTGCCGGCGCCGCGCAGCGCCCCGATCACGTGCCGGCCGGTCCAGGCGGCAGGTCGTGTGCACGCCGTGCAGCGGCATGGCCGGAGCGGACACGCAAGCGCGCTGCGTCTGAAGTGCAGGGTTGCGGATGAATGAGTTCATGTTGGCCAGCGTAGGCCGACCAGGCGTTGGCGGCACCTCGTTCGCAACGAAACGCCACAACCGTGGTGCGCAACGCACCTGGACGGCGCTGGCCGCTACGGCTCGCGCGGCGGCGCCTCCACGCCACGCCCACTGCGCTCACGCAGTTCGCGCAGGCGCTCGCCTATTCTGATTTCCAGCCCGCGCGGCACCGGCTCGTAAAAGCCGGGTGGCGCCATGCCTTCGGGCAGATAGGTTTCCCCCGCCGCAAAGCCGCCCTCCTCGTCGTGCGCGTAGCGGTAGCCCTTGCCGTAGTCGAGCTGCTTCA
>JAIXLP010000029.1:111628-118952 GCA_026954015.1 Burkholderiales bacterium
CCGCCCTCCTCGTCGTGCGCGTAGCGGTAGCCCTTGCCGTAGTCGAGCTGCTTCATGAGCTTGGTCGGCGCGTTGCGCAGATGCAGCGGCACGGGCCGCGTGCCGTCCCTGGCCACGAAGGCGCGCGCCTTGTTGTACGCCACGTAGCCCGCGTTGCTCTTGGGCGCGACGGCCAGATAAATCACCGCCTGCGCCAGCGCCAGCTCGCCCTCGGGGCTGCCCAGGCGCTCGTAGGTCTGCGCGGCCTCGTTCACGATCTGCATCGCGCGCGGATCGGCCAGGCCGATGTCCTCCCACGCCATGCGCACGATGCGCCGGGCCAGGTAGCGCGGATCGGCGCCGCCGTCGAGCATGCGCACCAGCCAGTACAGCGCCGCGTCCGGGTCGGAGCCGCGCACCGACTTGTGCAGCGCGCTGATGGTGTCGTAGAACTGCTCGCCGCCCTTGTCGTAGCGGCGCATCTGCTGGCCGAGCACCTCTACCAGCCACGCGTCAGTGATGGCATCGACCTTGGCCTGCGCAGCGGTGATGGCGAGCTGCTCCAGCGTGTTCAGGAGCCGGCGCGCATCACCGTCGGCATACGCCACGAGGCGCTCGATTGCATCGCTTTCGATAGCTGGCAGCGCTTGCAGGGCCTGCGCTTTGGTCACTATTTGCTTCAAATATTCGGGTGTGAGCGGCTGCAGCACGTAGACCGTGGCGCGCGAGAGCAGCGCGGAGTTCACCTCGAACGAGGGGTTCTCCGTCGTCGCGCCAACGAAGGTGAACAGGCCGCTTTCCACGTGCGGCAAAAACGCATCCTGCTGCGCCTTGTTGAAGCGGTGCACCTCATCGACGAAGACGATGGTGCGCTGGGCCGTCAGGCCGTCCCGCGCCTTCCCGGCCAGCTCCACCGCCTCGCGGATGTCCTTCACGCCGCCGAGCACCGCGCTGATCGCGATGAACTGCGCATCGAACGCCCGCGCCATGAGCCGCGCGATCGTCGTCTTGCCCGTACCCGGCGGCCCCCAGAGGATGCACGAATGCGGCTGGCCCGATTCGAACGCCAGGCGCAGCGGCTTGCCCGGCCCCAGCACCTGCGGCTGGCCGATCACCTCCGAGAGCTGGCGCGGACGCAGCCGCTCGGCCAGGGGCATGTGGGGAGTCGCCGCGTTCATCGCTACTGCAGTGGCAAGTGGTGGGATGCACGATGGTAGCGACACGGCGCGTCGGCCAGCGGGACAATCCGCGCATGGCCTCGCAACGCTCTCTCGACAAGCTCCTGCGCGACATCCGCGCCTGTACCGTGTGTGCGCCCTTCCTGCCGCTGGGCCCTCGTCCGGTGCTGCAGGCGGGCCATGGCGCGCGCATCCTGCTCGCGAGCCAGGCGCCCGGCATCAAGGTGCACCAGACGGGCATCCCGTTCAACGACGCGAGCGGTCGGCGCCTGCGCCAGTGGCTGGGCATCCGCGACGAGGTCTTCTACGACCGCGAGAAGGTGGCGATCGTGCCGATAGGCTTCTGCTACCCCGGCCGCGCGGCCACGGGCTCGGGCGACGCGCCGCCACGCCCCGAATGCGCACCGCTGTGGCGCAAGCGTGTGCTGGCGCAACTGCCGCACCTGGAGCTCACGGTGCTGATCGGCATGTACGCCATCGCCTGGCACCTGCCTGAAGCGAAGAAGCTCGGCGTCACCGAGGCGGTGCGCCAGTGGCATCGCTGGTGGCCGCACACGCTCGTGCTGCCGCATCCCAGCCCGCGCAACAACGGCTGGCTCCAGCAGAACCCGTGGTTCGAGCAGGAGCTGCTGCCGACGCTGCGGGAGCGGGTGGGGCAGTTGTTGTTGTGACGGGGGCTTGGGGCCGGTGCGAGCCCCCTGTGCCTTGCGAATGGCGGAGGCCGGGTCCCGCCCCGGCGGGCGGGGCACTTTTCTTTGCTTCGCCAAAGAAAAGTACCCAAAAGAAAGGCGACCCCACGTTCTGCGACCCCTCAGCTTCGCTTCGGGGCAACCTGCATCGGCGCGTTTGCGGCGGGTGCCGCATAACTCACTGCGCGCCCTTCGGGCGCTCCGTTCGGACAAATGCGGCAAGCTCGACGACGAAGCATGCGCGCTTCGACGCGCATGCACCCGCCCCAAACACACCGCCACAGGCGCAGCCCAAGGGGCTGAATACCGGCGGGGCATCGTGCTCCCGTACCCGCATCCGGCTTGGGTTCCCTTTTGTCCGTGCCGAGAAGCGCAGCGCGTGGGGCGGGCGTGCGCCGCAGGACGCACGCCTTCGTGATCTGACTTGCCGCGTCTGTCCGAACGTAGCGCGAGAGCGCGAAGTGAGTTACGCGGCACGCCACGCGCGCAAGCATCGCAGGTTGCCCGTAGCGCAGCGTAGGGACACGGACAACAGGGTCGCCTTTTCTTGGCTTACTTTCTTTTGGCGAAGCAAAAGAAAGTGAGTCGCCCGCCGGGGCGAGACCCGGCCTCCACCGCACGCAAGGCGCAGGGCCACGCAAAGGCCCCACCCCCTACCCCAGCAGCCCCAAACACTCCATCGGCTGCCGAATCCCCGCATCCGCCCCCCACGCGCCGGCATCGGCGCCCACGCCCAGGTAGCCGTACAGAGCCGCTACCGTCCCCATGCCAGCCGCATGGCCGGCCTGGATGTCACGCGCATCATCGCCCACGTAGATGCACTGCGCCGGCACCAGACCGAGTCGCCGGCAGGCTTCCAGCAGCGACGCCGGGTGAGGCTTCATGTGCGCCGTGGTGTCCCCGCTCACGAAGCAGCCCGTGCTCGCAAACAGCGGCAACCGCGCCGCGATGAGCCGCGTGAAGCGCTCGTACTTGTTCGTCACCACGCCCCAGGCGAGCCCGCGCGCCATCAGCGCGTCGACGAGCTGCTGCACGCCGTCGAACACCTGCGTGCGTTCGTGGATGCACGCCTCGTAGCGGTCGAAGAACTCCTCGCGGCAGGCGGGGAAATCCGGGTGCTCGGGCGCCATGTCGAAGGCCACGCGCAGCATGCCGCGCGCGCCCATGCCCGCGGCGTCGCGGTAGGCCGCCAGGCCCAGCGGCGCGAGACCCCGCGCCGTGCGCATCTGCTCGGCCGCGGCGCCCAGGTCGGGCGCACTGTCGATCAGCGTGCCGTCCAGATCGAACAGCACCGCGCGGATGTCGTGGAATACCGCGCCGCTCATGCCGCGGGCCGCTGCGTGGCGAAGAGGTAGTTCACGCTGGTGTCGGCGTCGAGCCAATAGCGGCGCGTGAGCGGGTTGTACTGCATGCCGCGCGTGTGGCGCAGATCGAGCCCCGCCGCGCGGCAGGCGGCGGCGAGCTCGCCGGGGCGGATGAACTTGGCCCAGTCATGCGTGCCGCGCGGCAGCAGCTTGAGCAGGTATTCGGCGCCGACGATCGCGAACGCGAACGACTTGGGGTTGCGATTGAGCGTGGAGAAGAACACCCAGCCGCCGGGCCGCACCAGGCGCGCGCAGGCCGCGACGACCGAGGCCGGATCGGGCACATGCTCCAGCATCTCCATGCAGGTCACCACGTCAAAGCCCGCGGGGCGCTCTTCGGCCAGCGCCTCGGCGCTGATCTCGCGGTACGTGACGTTGGCCACGCCCGCCTCCAGCGCGTGCAGTTGCGCCACCTTGAGCGGCTTGCCCGCCAGGTCGATGCCAGTCACGCGCTCCGCGCTGCGCGCCATGGCCTCGGCCAGGATGCCGCCGCCGCAGCCCACGTCGAGCACCTCCCTGCCGGCGAGCGGCGCGATGCCCGCGATCCACGCCAGGCGCAGCGGGTTGATCTGGTGCAGCGGGCGGAATTCGCCATCGGCGTCCCACCAGCGGTGGGCGAGTTCAGAGAATTTTTCCAGCTCGGCCGGATCGGCGTTCACGGTGGCGTTCATGGCGCGATTGTCCCATCCACGGGGGCACGGCGGCATTTTTGGCAGGCGTGCTGCGAGCGCAGGCGCGGCGCACTAGAATGAGAGGCTTTCCCATCACAAAGTCGCCCGGCAGCATCCCAAGCAAGCTTCAAGAAATCGCGCCCAGGATGCCCATCATTCCGAGCGCGAGCGGGCGACCCGGACTTTTTCGGAGTACCCCGTGCTTTCGTCACTCAAGACAAGCTTCCCGCCCGCGATCCTCGCACTGGCCGACGGGACGGTCTTCACCGGCCATTCGATCGGCACCAGCGGCACCACCAGCGGCGAAGTGGTGTTCAACACCGCGATGACCGGCTACCAGGAAATCCTCACCGACCCGAGCTACTGCCGCCAGATCGTCACGCTCACCTACCCGCACATCGGCAACTACGGCACCAACGAGGAAGACAACGAATCCGGCCAGGTGCACGCGGCCGGCCTCGTCATCAAGGATCTGCCGCTGCTCGCGAGCAGCTGGCGCATGATCGAGACGCTGCCCGCCTACCTCGCGCACCACGGCACGGTGGCGATCGCCAACGTCGACACGCGCAAGCTCACGCGCCACCTGCGCGAGCACGGCGCGCAAAACGGCGCCATCGTCGCGCTCGCCGCGGGCGAGGCCGTCACGCAGGAGCGCATCGCCGCGGCGGTCGCGGCGGCGCGCGCGGTGCCCGACATGACGGGGCTCGACCTTGCCAAGGTGGTCAGCACCAAGACCGCCTATCCATGGACTCAGACCAAATGGCAGCCGGGCAGCGGCTACGGCACGGTGAGCGAACCGCGCTTCAAGGTCGTGGCATACGACTTCGGCATCAAGCGCAACATCCTGCGCCTGCTGGCCGAGCGCGGCTGCAGCGTCACCGTGGTGCCCGCGCAGACGCCCGCCGAGGACGTGTTCGCGATGAAGCCCGACGGCATCTTCCTCTCCAACGGCCCTGGCGACCCCGCGGCGTGCGACTACGCGATCGAGGCGGTGCGCAGAATCATGGCCGGGGACATCCCCGTGTTCGGCATCTGCCTGGGCCACCAGATCATGGCGCTGGCCAGCGGCGCCAGGACCTTCAAGATGACGCACGGCCACCACGGCGCCAACCACCCGGTGAAAGACCTGGACAACGGCCGCGTCGCCATCACCAGCCAGAACCATGGCTTCGCGGTGGACATGCAGCACCTGCCCGAGAACCTGCGCGCCACGCACGTGAGCCTGTTCGACGGCACGCTGCAGGGCATGCAGTGCCGGAACAAGCCCATGTTCAGCTTCCAGGGCCACCCCGAGGCCTCGCCCGGCCTGCACGACGTGGACTACCTGTTCGACCGCTTCGCCGACCTGATGCAGGCCGCCAAGACGCACTGAACCCCGCAGCGCCCGCACCAATGAAACTCTTCAGCTTTCCCCAGGCCATGCTCGAAAAAGCCATCGCCAGGCGCGTGCTCACGCTGGAGCCCGCGCACCGCGCGTGGTTCACGCAGCGCTGGCAGCAAAAGCCCTACCGCAAGGCCT
The DNA here is from genome assembly GCA_026954015.1 of Burkholderiales bacterium. Taxonomy (GTDB): domain Bacteria; phylum Pseudomonadota; class Gammaproteobacteria; order Burkholderiales; family Burkholderiaceae_C; genus Comamonas_C. The sequence continues at coordinate 117,029 of JAIXLP010000029.1, forward strand.
TCATCGAGCGCAAGGCCATGCCGCTCGTGACGCTCGTGGCCAAGGGCAAGACCTGGGATGACGCCACCTTCGACGCCACGCTCGCCGAGTGGGACGCGAGCTTTCACGAGGCCGAGGCCGACGTGCTGCGTCCGCTCATCGAAGGCGATGGCCTGCTGCAGCTCATGCAGAAAAACCTGCCACCCGAGCGCGCGGCGAGGCTGCTGCAGCACCTGACGCGGCGCCCGGCCAGCGCTGCCACCGACAACTAAAGCAAGAACCCCATGTCCAAACGTACCGATCTCAAGACCATCCTCATCATCGGCGCCGGCCCCATCATCATCGGCCAGGCGTGCGAGTTCGACTACTCCGGCGTGCAGGCCTGCAAGGCGCTGCGCGAGGAAGGCTACCGCGTGGTGCTCATCAACAGCAACCCCGCGACCATCATGACCGACCCGGCCACGGCCGACGTCACCTACATCGAGCCCATCACCTGGCAGACGGTCGAGAAGATCATCGCCAAGGAGCGCCCCGACGCCATCCTGCCCACCATGGGCGGGCAGACGGCGCTCAACTGCGCGCTCGACCTGTGGCGCAACGGCGTGCTCAACAAGTACCGCGTGGAGCTGATCGGCGCGCGCCCCGAGGCCATCGACAAGGCCGAGGACCGGCTCAAGTTCAAGGACGCGATGACGCGCATCGGGCTCGAATCGGCGCGCTCGGGCATCGCGCACAGCATGGAAGATGCCTGGGCCGTGCAGAAGCAGGTGGGCTTTCCGGCGGTGATCCGCCCCAGCTTCACGCTCGGCGGCACGGGCGGCGGCATCGCCTACAACCCCGAGGAGTTCGAGACCATCTGCAAGCGCGGCCTGGAGGCCTCGCCCACACACGAGCTGCTCATCGAAGAGTCGCTGCTGGGCTGGAAAGAGTTCGAGATGGAAGTCGTGCGCGACCACGCGGACAACTGCATCATCATCTGCTCCATCGAGAACCTCGATCCCATGGGCGTGCACACGGGCGACTCGATCACCGTCGCGCCCGCGCAGACGCTCACCGACAAGGAATACCAGGTGATGCGCGACGCGAGCATCGCCATCCTGCGCGAGATCGGCGTGGACACCGGCGGCTCCAACGTGCAGTTCGCGGTGAACCCGGCCAACGGCCGCATGATCGTGATCGAGATGAACCCGCGCGTGAGCCGCTCCTCCGCGCTCGCGTCCAAGGCCACGGGGTTTCCGATCGCCAAGGTGGCGGCCAAGCTGGCCGTGGGCTACACGCTCGACGAGCTGCGCAACGACATCACCGGCGGCATCACGCCCGCCTCGTTCGAGCCCTCGATCGACTACGTCGTCACCAAGGTGCCGCGCTTCGCGTTCGAGAAATTCCCGGCGGCCGACAGCCACCTGACGACGCAGATGAAGTCCGTCGGCGAGGTGATGGCCATCGGCCGCACCTTCCAGGAATCGTTCCAGAAGGCGCTGCGCGGCCTGGAAGTGGGCGTGGACGGCATGAACGAGAAGACGCAGGACCGCGAGCTGCTCGAAAAGGAACTGGGCGCGCCCGGCCCCGAGCGCATCTGGTACGTGGGCGACGCCTTCGCCATGGGCCTGTCCATCGACGAGGTGCACCAGCTCACCAGGATCGACCCGTGGTTTCTCGCGCAGATCGAGCAGATCGTGAAGATCGAGCTGGATATCGACAGATACACCGCGCAGTACGGCGATCAGGCCGTGCGCAAGCTATCCAAGGAAGAGCTGCTTGCGCTCAAGAGCAAGGGGTTTTCCGACAGAAGGCTGGCGAAACTGCTCAAGACGGACGAAAAGGCCGTGCGCGAGGCACGCCACGCCGCCGGCGTGCGCCCCGTCTACAAGCGCGTGGACACCTGCGCAGGTGAATTCCCCACCAGCACCGCCTACCTCTATTCGAGCTACGACGAAGAGTGCGA
>JAIXLP010000029.1:119136-162999 GCA_026954015.1 Burkholderiales bacterium
CGCCTGTACTTCGAGCCGCTCACGCTCGAAGACGTGCTCGAGATCGTGGACAAGGAAAAGCCCACGGGCGTGATCGTGCAGTACGGCGGGCAGACGCCGCTCAAGCTCGCGCTGGCGCTGGCCGCCGAGGGCGTGCCCATCATCGGCACCAGCCCCGACATGATCGACGCGGCCGAAGACCGCGAGCGCTTTCAGCACCTGCTGCAGCAGCTCGGCCTGCGCCAGCCGCCCAACGCCACGGCGCGCACCGAGGACGAAGCGCTGAGCAAGGCCGCGGATCTCGGCTACCCGCTCGTCGTGCGCCCGAGCTACGTGCTCGGTGGCCGCGCGATGGAGATCGTGCACGAGCAGGCCAGCCTGGAGCGCTACATGCGCGAGGCCGTGAAGGTGAGCAACGACTCGCCCGTGCTGCTCGACCGCTTCCTCTCGGACGCCATCGAGTGCGACGTGGACGCCGTGCGCGACAGCGATCGCAAGGTCTACATCGGTGGCGTGATGGAGCACATCGAGCAGGCGGGCGTGCACTCGGGCGACTCGGCCTGCTCGCTGCCGCCCTACTACCTCAAACCCGCCACCGTGGCCGAACTCAAGCGCCAGACCGCCGCGATGGCCGAAGGCCTGAACGTCGTGGGCCTGATGAACGTGCAGTTCGCCATCCAGGAAAAGCCTCTGGAAGGCGGCGGCACCGAGGACGTGATCTACGTGCTCGAAGTGAACCCGCGCGCCAGCCGCACCGTGCCCTTCGTTTCCAAGGCCACAGGCGTGCAGCTGGCCAAGGTGGCGGCGCGCTGCATGGTGGGCGACACGCTCGCCACGCAGGGCATCGCCGACGAGGTCACGCCACCCTACTTCTGCGTCAAGGAGGCGGTGTTCCCCTTCATCAAGTTCCCCGGCGTGGACACCATCCTCGGCCCGGAGATGAAATCCACCGGCGAGGTGATGGGCGTGGGCAAGACCTTTGGCGAGGCCTACATCAAGGCCGAGATCGGCGCGGGCGAACGCCTGCCGCACCCGCCCGCCGCGGGCGAGCAGGTGGGCAAGGTATTCCTCACGGTGCGCAACCACGACAAGCCGCACGTGGTGCAGATCGCGCGCGACCTGGCCGCGATGGGCTTCACGCTCGTGGCCACGCGCGGCACCGCCGCCGCGCTCACCCAGGCCGGCATCGCCTGCGCAACGGTGAACAAGGTCACCGAAGGCCGCCCGCACGTGGTGGACATGATCAAGAACGGCGAAATCTCGCTCGTCATCAACACCGTGGAAGAGCGCCGCAACGCCATCGCCGACAGCCGCGCGATCCGCACCAGCGCGCTGGCCAACCGCGTGCCCACGATCACCACCATCTTCGGCGCCGAGGCCGCCGTCGAAGGCATGAAGAGCATGAAGCAGCTTGGCGTGATCTCGGTGCAGGAGATGCACGCGCTGCTCAGGTGAACTGCTCCCACCCCCAAATACAACGGCACCCACAGGTGCCGTTGCTCTTGGTGTGTGCGGCGGCGCGCAAAGCCGCTCACAATGCAAGCGAACATCCCGTCACAGCGCATGAACACGACACATTCCATGGAAAAGACACTTGATCGCCGTACGTTGTTGCGCGGCTCGCTGGCGCTGGCCGCGGCCGTGGCGTGGGCAGGCACCAGCATGCGCGCCCACGCGGCGCTGCCGCCGATGCAGGCGCAGGAGGCCGCACCCGGCTGCTGGTACGTGCAAGGCCTGTCGGAGATGGGCTCGTCATCGAACCAGAACTTCATCTCCAACGCGGGCTTCGTCGTCACGAGTACCAGCGTCGTCGTGATCGACGCGCTGGGTTCGCCCGCGCTCGCCGAGCGGCTCGTGGGCGAGATCCGCAAAATCACGCCCAAGCCGATCTCGCACGTGATCCTCACGCACTACCACGCGGACCACATCTACGGCCTGCAGGTGTTCAAGCAGCTCGGCGCGCACATCATCGCGCAAAAGCTCGGGCGCGAGTACCTGTACTCCGAAACCGCGCGACTGCGGCTGCAGGCCTCGCGCACCGACCTCGCGCCCTGGATCGACGAGCAGACGGTGCTCGTCCCCGCCGACGAATGGATAGACGACCACAAGACGCTCACCGTCGGTGACACGGAGTTCCAGATCCAGCTCGTCGGCCCGGCGCACACGCCCGAGGACATCGCCATCTGGCTGCCGCAGCGCAAGGTGCTGTATTCGGGCGATCTCGTGTTTCGCGGCCGCATCCCCTTCGTGGGCGACGCGGACAGCCACAACTGGATCAAGTCGCTCGACAGGCTGCTCACCTACGGCGCGCAGGTGGTCATACCCGGCCACGGCGCGATTTCCACCGATCCGAAAAAAGACATGGAATTCACGCGCGATTACCTGATCTATCTGCGCAAGACCATGGGGCAGGCCGCGCAGGACATGACACCGTTCGACGAAGCCTACGCCGCCACCGACTGGAGCGCGTACAAGGATATGCCGCTGTTCGGCCCCGCCAACCGCATGAACGCGTACAACACCTACCTGCTGATGGAGCACGACGCACGATGACGCCAGGCCGCGCCCCCACGCTCACGCGCCGCGCCGCGCTGCTGGCGCTGGCCGCCGCGGGCTGCGCCAGCGGTGTGCACGCCGCAGGGCGCACGCTGCCACCATCGACCGCGCTGCCGCAGGAGATCGCGCAGGCGCTGGCGCAAGGCCAGCCGCTCGTCGTCATGGTGAGCCTGCGTGCCTGCCCGTTCTGCGAGGTGGTGCGCAACAACTACCTGGCACCGATGCACGAGCGCGAAGGCCTGCCGGTGGTACAGATCAACATGCTCGACGACCGGCCCACGACCGACCCCACCGGACACGCCACGACCCACGGTGCGCTGGTGCGCGCCTGGGGCGTGAAGGTTGCGCCCACATTGCTGTTCCTTGGCAAGGGCGGCGCGGAAATCGCGCCGCGCCTGGCGGGTGGCGAGACCGATTTCTACGCCGCTACGCTCGACAGCCGGCTGGAGCAGGCGCGCAAGCACGTCGGCTCATGATTTACCGATGATTTCAGCCTCCAGCGCCCATACAGAAAGCGCTGGCAGCTATGGTAAAGATAGAAAATACCCCGACAGGAGACCACCGATGCAACCGCTACTGCGTACCGCCGCCCTCGCCTGGGCCCTTGCACTGAGCGCCGCCGCCAGCGCGCAGGTGCCACAGCTCTTCCAGGGCGCCAACCCCGCCGAAGGCCACAAGCTCATGGCCGACCGTCAATGCGACGCCTGCCATGCCAAAAAATGGGCCAACGACGGCAAGGACATCTACCGCGCAGGCAAGAGCATCACGACCGCGAGTCAATTGCGCGCCAAGGTCGAACAGTGCAACACCGGCACCAACGCCAACCTGTTCCCCGAGGAGGTGCTCGACATCGCCGCGGCGCTCAACCAGTCGTACTATCACCTCACGCAGTAAGCTCGGCACCGCGCACGTGCCCGAGCTAACGACATGCGTCGCGGTCCGTTAGCGTGCCGCGACAAGGGAAATCCCTAGCCCAGGGTTCTTTAGACTTGGGTTAATATAAGCTAATACGGATATCGTATAAGCAACCACCATCTTGATGACCGACATCCAAGTCCAGCACGCCCCCGCCAGCACGGCAGCAGGGCGCGTACGCAAGGCTCCCGAGAACTTCCTCAACCCCGCGGGCATCCGCACCGCCCAGGCCGAAGGCATACGCGGCAGGCGCGACTTCATCCGCAATGCGTTCGCCGCCGCCATGGCCGGTGGAGCGGCGGTGCACGCGGCGGCACAGGCGCCCGACGTCGGCGACGGCGATCCAGCGATCCTGAAGCTGCCCAAGCACAGCACCGGGCTGGGCCGCCCCGTCGCGAGCCCCCCCTACGGCCAGCCTTCGCAGTACGAAGGCAACGTGCAGCGGCGCCAGAGCCCGGGCCTCACGCAGACCAACCAGGCTTCGGTCTCGTTCGCACCCATCCAGTCGCTGTTCGGCATCGTCACGCCCAACGGCCTGCACTTCGAGCGCCACCACCAGGGCTGGTGGGACATCGACCCGCAACAGCACCGCTTCATGGTCAACGGTCTCGTGAAGACCCCCAAGGTCTTCACCATGGACGATCTGATGCGCCTGCCCGCCGTCTCGCGCTTTCACTTCATCGAGTGCGGCGCCAACACCGGCATGAACTGGGGCAACGTCGCCGTGCCCACGGTGCAGTACACGCACGGCATGCTCTCGTGCTGCGAATACACGGGCGTGCCGCTCATCACGCTGCTGGAGATGGCCGGCGCCGACCTGAAGAAGGGCAAGTTCATCCTGGCCGAGGGCGCGGACGGCTCCAGCATGACGCGCACCATCCCCATCGAGCTCGTCACCAGTGGCGAGGTGCTGGTGGCCTACGGGCAGAACGGCGAGATGATCCGCCCCGAAAACGGCTACCCGCTGCGCCTCGTCGTGCCCGGCGTGCAGGGCGTGAGCTGGGTCAAGTACCTGCGCCGCGTCGAGCTGGGCGACATGCCGTTTGCCACCAAGGACGAGGCGGTGCACTACGTCGACCTCATGCCCGACGGCCAGCACCGCCAGTACACCAGCATCCAGGAATGCAAGAGCGTGATCAGCACGCCCTCGGGCGGACAGGTGCTGCTCTCCAGGGGCTTCTACAACATCACGGGCCTGGCCTGGTCGGGGCGCGGCAAGATCAAGCGCGTGGACGTCTCGGTCGACGGCGGGCGCAACTGGCGCACCGCGCGGCTTGAAAACCCCATCCTCAGCAAGTGCCTCACGCGCTTCAACATCGACTGGGTCTGGGACGGCAAGCCCACCATCGTGCAAAGCCGCGCGATGGATGACACCGGCTACGTGCAACCCACCTACAAGCAGCTGCGCCAGGTGCGCGGCTCGCGCTCCATCTACCACAACAACGCAGTGCAATCGTGGCTGGTGCAGGAAAACGGCGAGGTGAAAAATGTCCAGGTTGCCTGAAGCACTCGCCATCGGCCTGATCGCCGCCGCCCTCAGCCTGCCCGCGTGGTCGCAGGGCAAATTCCCCAACATCGGGCGCGACGCCACGCCCAAGGAAGTGGCGGCGTGGGACATCGACGTGCGCCCCGACTTCAAGGGTCTGCCGCCCGGCAGCGGCTCGGTGGACGAGGGGCAGGACCTGTGGGAGGCGCGCTGCGCCACCTGCCATGGCATCTTTGGTGAATCCAACGCGGTGTTCAACCCGCTCGTGGGCGGCACCACCGCCGACGACATCAAGAGCGGGCACGTGGCCAACCTCAAGCGCACCGACTACCCCGGCCGCACCACGCTGATGAAGGTGCCCACGATCTCTTCCATCTGGGACTACATCCACCGCGCCATGCCCTGGGACAACCCCAAGTCGCTCTCGGCCAACGACGTCTACGCGGTCACCGCCTACCTGCTGAGCCTGGCCAACATCGTCCCCGCCGACTTCACGCTCTCGGACAAGAACATCGCCGAAGTGCAGAAGAAGATGCCCAACCGCGACGGCATGACGACGCAGCATGCGATGTGGCCAGGCAACGAATTCGGCGCCGGCAAGCTCAAGCCGGACACGCACGCCGTGGCCTGCATGAAGGACTGCGGTCCCGCGCCCACCATCACCTCTGAACTGCCCGAGCACGCGCGCAACGTCTGGGGCAACCTGCGCGAGCAGAACCGCACCGTCGGCCCGCAGCGTGGCGCCGATACCAGCCAGCCTGAGGGCAAGCTCGGCGACGCCGCGGGCCCGGTCAAGGTAGTGGGCCCCGCGGGCAGCGACAGCCCCAATGCCAAGGCCATCGCGCTCACGCAGCAGCACGGCTGCACCGGTTGCCACAATCTGGAAGGCAAGCTCGTCGGCCCCGCGTTCGCCGACGTGGCCAGGAAATACCCCGGCAAGGTGGACTACCTTGAAGGCAAGATCCGCACCGGCGGCTCGGGCGTCTGGGGCGAAACGCCGATGCCGCCGCAGGACTTCGCCGCGGCCGACATCAGGACCATCGCCGAATGGCTCGCAGCCGGCGCCAGCAAATAAAGGCAGAATCCGGCGCGCCGAGTCGTTATTTATATAGAACCCAATCTTTCTAACCGCGAAGTAATATCCACTTTTCCTCAAGGAGCAAACGACCATGCAAACCCGCAGGCAAACCCTGAAGCAGAGCGCTGCCGCCGCCACCCTGATGGCAGGCGCCGGCCTCGTGCCCCATAGTGCCTTCGCGTTCAACAACGCCGCATTCGAAGCCAAGGGCATCCACGACGCACTGAAGGCGCTCGGCGTGAACGGCGACCCGACCGCAAGCGGCGATGTGACCCTCACCGCCCCCGACATCGCCGAAAACGGCGCCGTCGTGCCGTTCGCGCTCTCCACCAAGCTGCCCGACGTGAAAGAGCTCGTGCTGCTCGTGGAAAAGAACCCGAACGCGCTCGTGAGCGTGTTCCAGGTCACGCCCGAGGTCGAGCCCAACTTCGCCACACGCAGCAAGATGGGCGAAACGTCGGATGTCTACGCGGTGGCAATCACCAAGGACGGCAAGGCCCTGTTCGCCAAGAAGGAAGTCAAGGTCACCCTCGGCGGCTGCGGCGGCTGATGGTCACCCGCCCCCACCACGTCTCGAACCAATTGATCAAGGAGCTATACCATGGGTGATCCGATGCGAATTCGCGCGCAGGCCAAGGACGGTAATGTCCTGGTGCGCATTTTGATGAGCCACGAAATGGAGTCCGGCCAGCGCAAGGACGCTTCGGGCAACAAGGTGCCCGCCTGGTGGATTCAGGAAGTGACCGCCAAACTCAACGACAAGCAGGTGTTCTCCTGCGAATGGGGCCCGGCCGTCGCGAAGAACCCCTTCCTGCAGTTCACCGTCAGGGGCGGCAAGGCAGGCGACAAGATCAGCGTGAGCTGGAAGGACAGCAAGGGCGACACGCGCACCGACGAAGCCACGGTTTCGTAAGCACTGCGCACGCACTACAGGCAGGCACGCAACCGCACGCACCTGCCTTTCTTTTTGCCCCCATCAGGAGACATACACGATGCAAGCACGCAAGCTCGCCTTGATCGCCGCCGCGCTGGGCCTCAGCGCCGCCACCACCATGGTGGCCTGGGCCCAGAAGACCTCGACCGAGGCGATCGAGGAATACCGCGAGATGCTGCAGGACGGCAACCCTGCGGACCTCTACGAAATGAAGGGCGAAGAGCTCTGGAAGAAAGCACGCGGCCCCAAGAACGCCTCGCTTGAAAAGTGCGACCTCGGCCTGGGCGCCGGCGTGGTCAAGGGCGTGTTCGTGCAACTGCCGCGCTACTTCGCCGACACCCACCAGGTGCAGGATCTCGAATCGCGCCTGCTCACCTGCATGAGCACGCTGCAGGGCATCGATCCCAAGGAAGTCGTGAATGGCTCCTGGGGCAAGGGCGAACGCGCCAACGTTACCGCGCTGGCCACCTGGATCGCGGCGCAATCCAAGGGCATGGCGTTCAACCTGCCGCAATCGCACGCCGAGGAGCGCACCATGTACGAGCTGGGCAAGCGCGCGTTCTTCGAGCGCGGCGGCTCGCACGACTTTGCGTGCGCCACCTGCCACGGCGAGGACGGCAAGCGCATCCGCCTGCAAGACCTGCCCAAGCTCACCGGCAACCCGGGCGACGGTGTCGGCTTTGCCGCCTGGCCCGCGTACCGCGTCTCCAACGGGCAGATGTGGACCATGCAGCACCGCCTGAACGACTGCTACCGCCAGCAGCGCTTCCCCGAGCCGACCTACGGCAGCGCCGTCACCATCGCGCTCAGCGTCTACATGGGCGTGAACGCCAAGGGTGCCAAGTCCACAGTGCCGACCATCAAGCGCTAAGCGAGGAGACCACGATGAAAAAAACGACCGCCATCACCGCCGCGCTGTCGGCACTCGCCATTGCCACGCTCGCCGGTTGCGCGGGCAGCGGCGCGGGCACTCCCAGCGCCACCGAACTCGACGCCATGGCGCAAAAAATGGTGCAGGAGAGCTTCCACGACAAGGGCATCGTCAAGGTCAAGGAGGCGCTCTCGATCGACGAAACGCTGCAAGCCTGCGACCGCGCCGACGTTTCGGGCGTGCCGCTGGACGCCGCGACCATCAAGCGTCTGGAGGCCACGAACTTCAAGACCATTCAGTGGCCCGCCGATGGCAAATACCTGGGCGACTGGAAGTCCGGCGAAAAGATCGCGCAAAGCGGCAAGGGTCGCACCTGGACCGACAAGGCCGACAGCGCCAACGGCGGCAACTGCTACAACTGCCACCAGATCGACAAGAAGGAAATCTCCTACGGCACCATAGGCCCGAGCCTGTACAACTACGGCAAGCTGCGCGGCGTGACCGACCCCAGCAGCCCGCAGGCGCAGGAAATCGTCAAGTACACCTGGGGCAAGATCTGGAACAGCAAGGCCTACAACGCCTGCTCCAACATGCCGCGCGCCGGCTACAAGGGCATCCTCACGCAAAAGCAGGTGGCCGACATCGTCGCGCTGCTGCTCGACCCCAAGTCGCCCGTCAACCAATAACACTCCTGCAGACACCGGGCGGCCCTGGCCGCGATGGACAGGCCGAGCACAGCGCCCTGCCCATCGCGGCCAGGGCCGCTCTGCATCAACCGTACGAAGGCATACTGCAATGAACCTCACCAAACGCGAATTTCTCCAGGTGCTGGGCGCCGCCAGCGCAGCCGGGATGAGCCTTGGCAGCTACACGAATGCGAGCGCAGCCACTGCCGCCGAAGGCCTGTACGACACGCCCAAGTTTGGCAACGTCTCGCTGCTGCACATGACGGACTGCCACGCGCAGCTCAACCCCATCTACTTTCGCGAACCCAGCGTGAACCTGGGCATCGCCGGCATGAAGGGGCGCCTGCCCCACCTCGTGGGTGAGCACCTGCTCAAGGCCGCGGGCGTGACCGGCGGCACGCCCACCGCGCACGCCCTCACCTACCTCGACTTCGATCACGCGGCCGAGCGCTACGGCAAGGTGGGCGGCTTCGCGCACCTTGCCACGCTCGTCAAGCGCCTGAAGGCCAGCCGCCCGGGCGCACTGCTGCTCGACGGCGGCGATACCTGGCAGGGCAGCGCCACGTCACTCTGGACCAAGGGGCAGGACATGGTGGACGCCTGCAAGCTGCTGGGCGTGGATGTCATGACCGGCCACTGGGAATTCACCTACGGCATGGAACGCGTGAAGGAAATCATCGAAAAGGACTTCGCGGGCAAGGTCGATTTCGTCGCGCAGAACGTGAAGACCGCTGACTTTGGCGACCCCGTGTTCAAGCCCTACGTCATCCGGCCCATCAACGGCGTGCAGGTCGCGATCATCGGCCAGGCTTTCCCCTATACGCCGATTGCCAACCCGCGCTACTTCGTCTCGGAATGGGAATTCGGCATCCAGGACGAACACCTGCAGGAAATGGTCGACGAGGTACGCGGCAAGGGCGCGCACGTCGTCGTGGTGCTCAGCCACAACGGCATGGACGTGGACCTGAAAATGGCCAGCCGCGTGAGCGGCGTGGACGCCATCCTCGGCGGGCACACGCACGACGGCATGCCCGTGCCCACCATCGTCAAGAACAAATCCGGCCAGACCATCGTCACCAACGCCGGCAGCAACGGCAAGTTCCTCGGCGTGATCGACTTCGAGGTCAAGGACGGCAAGGTCGCGGACTTCCGCTACAAGCTGCTGCCCATCTTCGCCAACATGCTCCCGGCGGACAAGGAGATGGACGCCCTCATCACCAGGATCCGCGCACCGTTCGCGGGCAAGCTCGCCGAACAGCTCGCCATCACCGAGGGCCTGCTGTACCGGCGCGGCAATTTCAACGGCACGGGCGACCAGCTCATCGTCGATGCCCTCATGGAAGTGCAGGGCGCGGACCTGGCCTTCTCACCGGGCTTTCGCTGGGGCACCACCCTGCTGCCCGGCCAGCCCATCACGCGCGAATGGCTGATGGACATGACCGCCACTACCTACAGCTACGCGACGCTCACCGAAATGAAGGGCGAGATGATCAAGACCGTGCTCGAAGACGTGTGCGACAACCTCTTCAACCCCGACCCGTATTACCAGCAAGGCGGCGACATGGTGCGCGTGGGGGGCCTGGCCTATACCTGCAATCCCACGGCCGGCATGGGCCAGCGCATCAGCGACATGCGCCTGAAGGGCGAGCTCATCGATCCCGACAAGACCTACAAGGTGGCGGGCTGGGCCCCGGTGGCCGAAGACGCCTCCAAGGCCGACAACCCCATGGTCTGGGACCAGGTGGAGCAGTGGCTCAAGGCGCGGGGTGGCAAGGTCGCGCCGCGCAAGGTGAATATGCCCAAGCTGGTGGGCGGGGTGTTGCCGAATCCGGGGTTTGCGGGGTGAAGGGCTGGCTGGGTTGACTGGGCGTGGATGGCGATGGTGATGCATCACCCAGTCGACGAATAAAAGGCTCAAAGGCAGAGGCTCCGCTCTGGATTTCAGACTTGGGTCAAGGCCGGGAACCCGCCCTTGTCGCGGCCATCACTCACCGCGGGCTGGTCGCCGCCACACCGCCGCATGCGGCACGGCCTGATTCAGGCGTCATGGCCTGAAAAACACATCGGAGGCACCAGAAGCAAAAAACAGGCTTCTCCCGAAACGAAAGACGTGACGGTTCAATTTCTTTCAACGACAGGCCTGGGTTCTGAAATCGAAGGCATGGCGGGGCGCCAACTCCGCATGAACAAGGAGATCACCGGCGAGTGGCTGCGCGTTCCCGGCGGCCTGGTCTCGGTGGCGCTCGGCGCCCTCCTCGTGGCGCAGCCGGCCAAGGGCGCGCGCGCCGTGCTGTGGCTGATCGGGCTCCATGCCGCTCTCTTCGGCGTCCTTCTCGTGGTTCTGGCGTTCAAGGCGCGCCGCGTCGGCACGCAGCTTGCAAATGCGTGAATGCGGGCAGTACCATCTGCGGCCAAGCGGAATCCATCCCCACCGGTTGCAGCGGACGGCGCTGAGGCGCCGTCGAACGCAACTTCAGGACTCACCCACGGAGTTCGTCATGTCTTCACCCAGCGCCATTGCATTGACCGGCTTCATCGCATGGGCGCTGCTGCTGCTCGTCCTGATGGAGATCATCCGAACCGCGCTGGTGGCACGCGGCAAGGTGGCGGCCAACGGGTTCGCGCCCGACAACGCCGGTCTGTCGCCATTCATGCAGCGACTGGCCCGGGCGCATGCCAACTGCCTGGAGGGCCTGCCGATCTTCGGCGGCCTGTTGCTCGTGGCCCTTATCACGGGCCACACGTCCATCACCGATCCTCTGGCCTATTGGTTCCTCGGTGCACGGCTGTTTCAATCCCTCGTTCATCTGGTTTCGGTGTCGGCGCGGGCGGTCAGCATCCGCTTCACCGCCTTTGCCATACAAATGGTCATCGGCCTGGTCTGGGCCTTCGGTTTATTGGCTCTGGCGTGAAACCTGGCCATACAACCCACCGGACAGTCACGCGCTGCGAGCACGGGTGGCTCTCGCTCGACAGCGACATGGGCGTTGCCCCCTGACCGGCTTCGATGGCCGGCCGCCTCCCGACCATCGTGGTCTTGGCTTTACCAGGCTTTTCATGTTCAAGACGACCCAGCTCATCGCCCGACAGGCCGACATCACCGCGCTGGCGGTGGATGCGATCGTGAACGCGGCCAACGAGACGTTGCTGGGCGGTGGCGGCGTGGATGGTGCCATCCACCGCGCGGCGGGGCCCGAGCTGCTGGCGGCGTGCCGGCCGCTGGGCGGCTGCCCGACGGGGCAGGCGAAGATCACGCCGGGCTTCAGGCTGCCCGCGCGCTTCGTGATCCACACCGTGGGGCCCGTCTGGCACGGGGGCACGCAGGGGGAGGCGCAACTGCTCGCGCAGTGCTACGCGCACTCGCTGGCGCTGGCGGAAGAAGCGGGCGTGCGCTCGATCGCGTTTCCGGCGATCAGCACCGGGGTGTACGGCTACCCCAAGGAGGCGGCGACGGAGATTGCGGTGCGCACCGTGACGGCGCACACCGCACACCACGTGCAGCAGGTGATCTTCTGCTGCTTCAGCGCGCAAGATCTGCAGCGCTACGAAGCGGCGATCGCGCGTCTGAGCGCATAGCGCCGCCGCAAACCATGACCGACGCATTTTCCGACGCCGACCGCACCGCGCTGCAGGCCGCCAAGGCGCTGCTGGAAAACCCCGGCTTTGCCGCGCGCATCACCAACCTCATCGGCAAGCCGATCGAAAGCGGCATCGCGCGGTTGCCCGCGCACTGGGGCGACGCGATAGCCACGGTGACGCAGCGGGCGCTGGGCAAGGCGGCGGATGCGGCGCTCTTCACGATGGCGGACCAGCCGGGGCTCTCGGCATCGAACCGCTGGCACAAGCTCGCGGTCTCGATCACCGGGGGCGTGGGCGGCGCGTTCGGCTGGGCCGGGCTGGCGCTGGAGCTGCCGGTTTCCACCACGCTGATGCTGCGATCCATCGCCGACATCGCACGCAGCGAGGGCGAATCGATGACGGCCGCGCCCACGCGCGTGGCCTGTCTTTCGGTGCTGGCCCTGGGCGGCCCCAGCCGCGGCGACGATGGCGTGGATTCTGGCTACTACGCAGTGCGCACGGCGCTGGCGCAGGCGGTGTCGGATGCGGCGCAGTACCTGGCGCAGTCGGCCGGGGCCAGCGCCAGCGCACCGGCATTGGCGCGCCTCATCTCGATGATCGCCAAGCGCTTTGGCGTGCAGGTGGGCGAGAAGGCCGCGGCCGAGGCCATTCCCCTCGTCGGCGCGGTAGGCGGCGCCACGGTCAACCTGCTGTTCATCGACCACTTCCAGGACATGGCGCGCGGGCACTTCACGGTGCGCCGACTGGAGCGCCGCTACGGCGAAGAGGCTGTGCGGGCGCTGTATGCAGCGCTGCCCGCGGGACGGTGAGCCGCAGGCGGTTCACGTGTCGTAATCGGTGCGCAGGCCCTCGGGCGCCCAGCGTTCGATGTCGGCCAGCTTGGCCTTGAGGTGCTGCGTGCCCACCTTCACGGCGCGCGCGCCCAGCGCGATGTTGCGCGGCGGCTGCGCGTGCTGGCTGAGCTCGATGATCAGCGCGGCGGCGCGCCCGGGGTCGCCGGGCTGCTTGCCGCTGTGGCCTTCGGTCTGGCGCATGCGCGCGGTGACGATGCGGTCGTAATCCGCGATGCAGCTGTCCGTGCGGTGCAGCGAGCGGCCGGCCCAGTCGGTGCGAAACGGCCCCGGCTCGATGCAGGTCACGCGGATGCCCAGCGGGTTGCACTCCACCGCGAGCGAATCGGACCAGCCCTCCACCGCATGCTTGCTGGCCGCGTAATAGCCCGAGGCGGCAAATCCGCACAGGCCCGCCAGCGAGGTGATGTTGAACACGTGGCCACGCCGCTGGCGCCGCATGATGGGCAGCACCGCGCGCGTCACCGCAAACAGCCCGAACACGTTGGCGTCGAACAGCGCGCGGATTTCCGCTTCATCGCCCTCTTCCACCGAAGATTGATAGCCGTAGCCCGCGTTGTTGAGCAGCACGTCGATGCCGCCGAAGCGCGCCTCGGCGGCAGCCACCGCGGCGGCGATCTGCGCCGGTTGCGTGACATCCAGCGCGAGCGCGAGCGCCGTCTCGGGGTGGCTCGCCGCCAGCGGCGCAACACTTTCCACCCGGCGCGCGGTGACGACGGCGCGCCAGCCGTGCGCGAGCACCTGCTCGGCCACCGCGCGCCCGAAGCCGGTCGAGCAGCCGGTGATGAACCAGATGGGGGTGGCGTTCGCGGTCATGGTCGTGTTCCTTCGTATCGGTGAAGCAGGAATGCTCGCGCCCGCGCGCAAGCGGGTCAAGCGGCCTGCGCGCAGGCACCGCGCCCGGCGCGGTCATTCATGCGTGGCTCAGCGCGACCCGCCGCGTTTGCGATCGAGCGCGCACGCACCGCCCCCAGCCACCGCCAGGTACAGGAAGATGAAGCAGAAGAGCGCGGCCGATTCGCCCTTGTTCTGCAGCGGCAGCCAGAAGTTGGCCGCCGAGGCGTGCGCGAGGAAGTAGGCGAACGCCATCTCGCCCGAAAGGATGAAGGCCACCGGCCGCACGAACAGGCCCAGAATCAACAGCGTGCCGCCGATGAGCTCCAGCCACATCGCCACGCCGGGCAGCGAGCCCCAGGCCACACCGCCGGTGAATTTCATCCAGCCGTGCAGCAGGAACATGTAGGCCGTGGTGACGCGCAGCAGCGCGAGCACGTAAGGTCGCAATTGGGAAGCGGTGGTTTCGATGGACATGGGTAGAGCCTTTCGTGATGTTTCAACGCGGCGCAGGGGCGCGCATGTCGCGGCACGCCCTGCGTCGCGCGACTGTATCCGGTCGGGCGCAGGTCTGCTTGATCGACGCGCCGCGCTGGCAGCTGCAGTGCTACGCCTGCCCCGCCGCGCTCGCGTGCAGGCAGATGGCCGCGGCGGCGGCCACGTTGAGCGACTCTTCCCCGCCCGGCTGCACGATGCGGATGTGCTGCGCCGCACGCGCCTGCAGCGCGGGGCTCACGCCCTGCCCTTCGTGGCCCATGAGCCAGCCGCAGGGCCAGGGCAGGCGCGCGCGGTGCAGCCATGCGCCCTGGTGCGAGCTGGTGGCCAGCAGCGGCACGGAAAGCTGAGCGAGTGCGTCTTCGGTCAGCCCCTCCACGAGGCGCAGGCCGAAGTGCGCGCCCATGCCCGCGCGCAGCACCTTGGGCGACCACAAGAGCGCCGTGCCCTTGAGCGCCGCCACCTGCATGAAGCCGAAGGCCGCGCTGGAGCGCAGGATGGAGCCGACGTTGCCCGCATCCTGCACGCGGTCGAGCACCACGGTGGGCGCATCGGGCAGCAGCGCAGGCGGCTCGGGCAGGGCGAACACGCAACCCATGCCCTCGGGCGATTCGAGCGCGGTGAACTCGCGCCAGAGCGCATCGGCCACCACCACGGTTTTGATAGCTGCTCGCGCTTGACCGGCAACGGCTGAAGGCGGAAATGATTCAGAAAACACCATCAGCTCGGGCTGCAGGCCGCGCGCATGCAGCGCGCCGCACAGGTGCTCGCCCTCCAGCCAGACGCGGCCCTGCTTGCGGTAGGCACCGCTCTCGTGCGCCAGGCGCTTGAGCTGCTTGACGAGCGGGTTGTCGCGCGAGGCGATGTAGGTAGGTTCAACGTGCATCGTCTTATTTTCCGCCGCCATGCAGCGCAATCGCCTGCGCCACGGGCGCGAAGGAGCGGCGGTGCTCGGGGCAGGCGCCCCACTCTTTCAGGGCCGCGAGATGCTCGGCCGTGCCGTAGCCCTTGTGGCGGTCAAACCCGTAGTGCGGGTAGCGCGCGTGCAGCGTCTGGCACCAGCGGTCGCGCGTGACCTTGGCGAGGATGGAGGCCGCCGAGATCGCGGGCACCTTGGCGTCGCCCTTGACGATGGCCTCGGCAGGCATCGTGAGGCGCGGCAGGCGGTTGCCATCAACGAGCACGCGCGCGGGCGATGTGGCCAGGCCCTCGACCGCGCGGCGCATCGCGAGCAGCGTGGCCTGCAGGATGTTGAGGCGGTCGATTTCCTCGCGGCTCGCCTCGGCCACGCACCAGCACAGCGCGCGTGCCTGGATGTCACCGAACAACCGCTCGCGGCGCGCTTCGATCAGCGCCTTGGAATCGGCCAGGCCCTCGATGGGCCGCGCCGGGTCGAGGATGACGGCGGCCGCGACCACCGGCCCGGCGAGCGGCCCGCGCCCGGCTTCGTCCACACCGGCGACGAGGCCGCCGATGCTCCAGTCGAATGCCACCTGTTCAGGCAAGCAGGCCTCCGACGGCATCGGCGGCGAGCCGCGCGGTGTCGCGGCGCAGGCTTTCGTGCAGCGCGGTGAAACGCTCGCGCAGCGCCTGCGCGGCGTCGGGCGCGTCGAACCAGCGCAGCACCGCATCGGCCAGCGCGCGCGGCGTGGCGGCATCCTGCAGCAGCTCGGGCACGGCGAAGTCGCCGCAGAGGATGTTGGGCAGGCCCACCCAGGGCTGCAGCTGCTTGCGCCGCATCAGCCGCCAGCTCAGCGGATGCATGCGGTAGGCAATGACCATGGGGCGCTTGAAGAGCGCGGCTTCCAGCGTGGCGGTGCCGCTGGCGATCAGCGTCACGTCGCAGGCGGCGAGCACGTCATGCGACTGGCCGGTGACGACGGTGATGCGCTCCAGCAGGCCGGCCGCGCGCGCGGCGGCCTCGATGCGCGCGCGCTGCGCCGGGACGGCGGGCACCACGATTTTGATAGCTGGCCGCGCTTGCTGGACAAGCGCTGCAGCCTGAAAAAACACCGAAGCCAGATACGCGACCTCGGCGCGGCGGCTGCCGGGCAGCACGGCCAACACCTCATCCTGCGGCGACAGGCCCAGGCGCGCGCGCGCGCCGTCGCGGTCGGGCTCCATCGGGATCACATTCGCCAGCGGATGGCCGACAAAGGTGGCCGCGATGCCGTGGCGCGCGAGCAGCTCGGGCTCGAACGGAAAGAGGCACAGCACATGGTCGGCGGCAGCGCGGATCTTTTCCACGCGCTCGGCTCGCCACGCCCAGATCGAGGGGCAGACGAAGTGCACCGTGCGGATGCCCGCTGCGCTCAGGCGTTGCTCCAGACCCAGGTTGAAATCGGGCGCATCGACGCCGATGAACACGTCGGGGCGGTCCTGCAGCAGGCGCGCGCGCAACTGGCGGCGGATGCGCAGGATGCCCGCCAGGCGCAGGAACAGCTCGGGGCTGAAGCCGTGCACCGCCAGGCGCTCGCTGTCCCACCAGACGTCGAACCCCTGCTCGGCCATGCGCGCGCCGCCGATGCCCATGCTGGTCACGGCGGGCCAGCGGGCCTTCAGGCCGCCGAGCAGCAAACCGGCGAGCAGATCGCCCGAGGTCTCGCCCGCGACCATCGCGATGCGCGGTGGCGCCGTCATCACGGGTCTAGCGCACGATGCCGCGCGTGGCACCGCGCAGGAAGTCGCCCAGCAGCGTCAGGTCTTCCTCGGCCTCGGGGTGGGTGTTGGCCAGTTCGTCGATCTGCGTGATGGCGGCGGCCAGCGTCAGACCCTCGCGGTAAAGCAAACGGTAGGCCTGCTTGAGCAGGGCGATGCGCTCGGCGGAGAAGCCCCGGCGGCGCAGCCCCTCGACGTTCAGGCCGCGTACCGCGAGCGGGTGGCCATCGACCATCATGAAGGGCGGCACATCCTGCGCGATGTGGCTGCCGAAACCCGCCATCACGTGCGCGCCGATGTGCGTGAACTGGTGCACGCCCGTGAGGCCACCGACGATGGCCCAGTCGCCCACGTGCACATGGCCCGCAAGCGTGGCATTGTTGGCGAGGATGGTCTGGTGGCCCACCACGCAGTCGTGCGCGATGTGCACGTAGGCCATGATCCAGTTGTCGTCGCCGATGGTGGTCACGCCCCGGTCCTGCGCGGTGCCGATGTTGAAGGTGCAGAACTCGCGGATGGTGTTGCGCGCGCCGATTTCCAGGCGCGTCGCCTCGCCCGCGTATTTCTTGTCCTGCGGCACGGCGCCGAGCGAGGCGAACTGGAAGATGGCGCAGTCCTCGCCTATCGTCGTATCGCCCTCGATCACGCAGTGCGCGGCGATGCGCGTGCGCGCGCCCACGCGCACCCGGGGGCCGATCACCGTGTACGGGCCGACGGCAACGCCCTCGGCGAGTTCCGCGCCTGGCTCCACGAGCGCAGTGGGATGGATCAGGCCCACGGTCACTTGCCGGTGGCTTCGCCCACGTGGCGCATGGTGCACATGAGCTGCGCCTCGGCGGCTACTTCGTCCTCGACGCGGCCCACGCCGTTGAACTTCCACACGCCGCCACGCACGCGGTCGATGGTGATGTCCAGGATGAGCTGATCGCCCGGCACCACGGGCCGCTTGAAGCGCGCGCCGTCGATGCCGACGAAGTAGTAGATGTTGTTCTCGTCCGGCACCTGGCCCATGGCGTCAAACGCGAGCAGACCCGCCGCCTGCGCCAGCGCTTCCAGGATCAGCACGCCGGGCATGACCGGGCGGCCCGGAAAGTGACCGGTGAAATAGGGTTCGTTGAAGGTGACGTTCTTGATCGCGCGGATGCGCTGGTTGCGCTCGAGCTCGACCACCTTGTCCACCAGCAGGAAGGGGTAGCGGTGGGGCAGCTGGTTGAGGATGTATTGGATGTCCATCATGGTTCTTGCGGCCGATGGCCGTCCTGCAATCGTTGTTCAAGGGCCTGCACGCGCCCGCGCAGCTGATGCAGCTTGCTCAGCGTGGCCGCGTTCTTTTCCCAAGCCGCATTGTCGTCCATGGGAAACGCGCCGGTGTAGTGGCCGCCAGGCTGCGTGATGGAGCGTGTGACGAGCGTCGTGGCGGAAATGTGCGTGCGATCCGCAATCGTCAGATGCCCGACGATGGACGCCGCGCCCGCGATGGTGCAGTGCGCGCCGATGCGCGTGCTGCCCGCGATCGCGGTGCAGCCTGCGATGGCGGTGTGGTGGCCGATGTGCACGTTGTGCGCGATCTGGATCAGGTTGTCGAGCTTGACGCCCTCCTCGATCACGGTGTCATCCAGCGCCCCGCGGTCGATGCAGGTGTTGGCGCCAATTTCCACATCGTCGCCTATCGTCACGGCGCCGAGCTGCTCGATCTTGATCCAGCGGCCTGCCTCGGGCGCGAAGCCGAACCCGTCGGCGCCGATGGACACGCCCGCGTGCACGATGCAGCGCGCGCCGATGCGGCAGCGCGCGCCCACCGTCACGCGCGACTTGAGCACCGTGTGCGCGCCGATCACCGCGCCGCGCTCGACCACGCACAGCGGCCCGATGCTGGCGCTGGCGTCAACCTGCGCCTCGGGGTGCACGACGGCGCTGGCGTGGATGCCGGGTTCGGCGACGAGCCCGTGCGCGCGCGCCCACAGCTGCGTGGCGCGCGCGAAGTAGGCGTAGGGGTCGTCGGTGACGATGCAGGCGCCGCGCGCGAGCGCCTGCGCGCGAAGCTGAGGCGCCACGATCACGCAGGCCGCGCGCGACGCGGCAAGCTGCGCCGCGTAGCGCGGGTTGTTCAAAAACGAAAGATCGGCCTCGGTGGCCGATTCGAGCGGCGCGATGCGGGCAATTGCGGTGTTGGCGTCGCCACCCTCGAGGCTGCCGCCCAGTGCGTCGACGAACTGCCCGAGCCGCAAGCTCACACCCCGAGCGCCCTGCGCCGCATCACTTGCCGCCGTTGGCCGACCCCGCGTTCATGGCCTTGATGACCTTGTCGGTGATGTCGTTCTTGGGGTTGATGTAGACCGCCTCTTGCAGGATCACGTCGTAGTGCTCGGACTCTGCCACCTGCTTGACGATGCGGTTGGCCGCGTCGAGCACCTTGGCAAGCTCTTCATTCTTGCGCGCGTTCAGGTCTTCCTGGAACTCGCGGCGCTTGCGCTGGAAATCGCGATCCTGGTCGGAGAGCTGGCGCTGCTGCGCCAGGCGCTGACTCTCGGACATGGTCGGCGCGTCACGCTCGAATTTGTCCGAGGCGCTCTTGAGCGCGTTGCCCATGTCCACGAGCTCTTTCTCGCGCTTGGAAAATTCCTGCTCGAGCTTGGTCTGCGCCGCCTTGGCGGTGTTGGCCTCGCGAAAGATCCGGTCGGTGTTGACAAAGCCTGCCTTGAAGCCCTGCGCCTGGGCGGGCGCCTGCGCCAGTGCGGGCACGCCAACCGCCATCAAGCTGGAAAGGACTAGGGCGGGGAGGCTGCGAAAAAGAAGGTTCATGGCAAACATCAAAAGGAAGTACCGATCTGGAATTGGAGCCGCTGGATTTTATCGCCAGCGAACTTGCGCACCGGATGTCCGAACGCCAGGCGCAGCGGCCCGAGCGGCGAAATCCAGCTGATGCCCACGCCCACCGACGCGCGCAGCTCGGAGAGCGACCATGGCTCGCTGTCACCGTACACGTTGCCCACGTCGAGAAACGTGTACCAGCGCAGCGTGCGGTCGTTGCCCGCGCCGGGGAACGGCCCCATGAATTCGGTGTTGAACGTGAGCTTCTTGGTGCCGCCGAGCACCGCGCCGGTCACGTCGCGCGGCCCGAGCGTGCCCTGGTCGAATCCGCGCACCGACCCGAGGCCGCCCGAATAGTAGTTCTTGAACACCGGGAACGGCCGGCCACCCAGGCCCTTGCCGTAGCCGATCTCGCCGTTGAACGCCAGCGTGAACTGCTTGGTGAGCGGCACGTACTGCTGGTACTGGTAGCCGGCCTTGGCGTAGCGCGCGTCCCCCGCCACCGATACCTCGGCGCTCAGGCGCTGGTAGCGCCCGGAATTGGGCGCGAGCGCACTGTCGCGGTCATCGCGTGACCAGCCTATCGTGAGCGGTACCGCCAAGCTCGAGCTGCCGTACTGATCCGCGTAGGCCAGGTAAGCGGCCGGAATGTTGGTGCCGGACTTGATCTTGGTCTGCTCGACGCCGCCACCGAAGTACACGGTATCGACCTCGCTGAACGGCACGCCGAAACGCACGCTCGTGCCCGCGGTGACAAGCTGGTAATCGCCCCCCTGGTACTGGTAGGGGCGCTGCGTGCGGTAGTACACGTCGAAGGTGCGCGAGATGCCGTCACGCGTGAAATACGGATCGGTCGTGGAGAACACGACGGTGCGGTTGTACTTGCCGGTGTTCACGTCGATGCCGAGCTGGTTGCCCGAGCCGAAGACGTTCTCCTGCTTGATGCCGAACGAGAGCGAGAGCTTTTCGGCGCTGGAAAAACCCGCGCCGAGCTGGATCATGCCGGTGGGCTTTTCCACAACGTGCACCACGAGGTCGAGCTGGTCGGGCGAGCCTGGCACCTCCTGCGTCTCGACGTTCACCTCGGTGAAAAAGCCCAGGCGGTCCACGCGGTCGCGCGAGAGCTTGATCTTGTCGCCGTCGTACCACGAGGCTTCGTACTGGCGGAATTCGCGGCGCACGACCTCGTCGCGCGTGCGGTTGTTGCCCTCGACGCGGATGCGCCGCACATAGGCGCGGCGCGACGGTTCGGCGCGCAGTTCGAGCTGCACGCGGTTGTTCTCGTGATCGACCTCGGGCACCGCCTCGACGCGCGCAAACGCATAGCCGAAACTGCCGAAGTGGTCGGTGAACGCCTTGGTGGTCGCGCTCACCTGGTCGGCGTTGTAGGGCTCGCCGGGCTTGATGGTGACGAGCGACTTGAATTCGTCCTCGCGGTCCAGGTAGTTGCCCGCGAGCGTGACGCCCGAGACCGCGTAGCGCGGGCCTTCGGTGATGTTCACGATGATGGAGATGGACTGCTTGTCCGGCGAGATCGCCACCTGCGTGGAGTCGATGCGGAAATCCATGTAGCCGCGCGCGAGGTAGTACGAGCGCAGCGTCTCCAGGTCGGCGTTGAGCTTGGCGCGCGAATAGCGGTCGCTCTTGGTGTACCAGCTCAGCCACCCGCCGGTATCGAGGTCGAACAGGTTGGTGAGCGTGGATTCACTGAAAGCCGTGTTGCCGACGACGCTGATGTCCTTGATCCTGGCGGGCTCGCCCTCCGTCACGGTGAACGTGAGGTTCACGCGGTTGCGCTCGATCGGCGTGACGGTGGTCACCACCTCGGCGCCGTACAGGCTCTTGTTGATGTACTGGCGCTTGAGTTCCTGCTCTGCGCGGTCGGCGAGCGCCTTGTCGAACGCCCGGCCCTCGACCACGCCGACCTCGCGCATGGCCTTCGCGAGCTGGTCCTTGTCGAATTCCTTGATGCCGGCAAATTCCACCTCGGCAATGGTCGGGCGCTCTTCGACCACAACGACGAGCACATTGCCCTGCGCCTCGAGCTTCACGTCCTTGAACAGGCCGAGCGCGAACAGCGCGCGGATCGCCGCGGAGCCCTTTTCGTCGGTGTAGTCGTCGCCGATGCGCAGCGGCAGCGAGGCGAAGATGGTGCCGGGCTCGACGCGCTGCAGGCCCTCGACGCGGATGTCCTGCACCTTGAACGGCTGCAACGCCCACGCCGTCTGCGCCACGAGTATCAGTGAGGCGGTGGCCAGCGTGGCGCGCAGCCCCAGCCTGTGCAATGGTCTATTCATGAATGAGGCGCTGGCCAACCTGCGCTGGCGCCGGCACGTAACGTCAGCCAAACAGCCGGATGAAATCGTTGAACACGGCGATGGACATCACCACCAGGAGCAGTGCGACGCCGCCACGCTGCAATCGCTCCATCCAGGCATCGGACACGCCCCGGCCGGTCACTCCCTCCCAAAGATAATACATCAGGTGCCCCCCATCGAGGACGGGCAGCGGCAACAGATTGAGCACCCCCAGACTCACGCTGATGAGCGCCAGAAACACCAGGTAGGCGGTGACCCCCATGTGCGCCGATTTGCCCGCGTAGTCGGCGATCGTGAGCGGACCGCTGAGGTTCTTCACCGACGCCTGCCCGATCACCATGCGCCCCATCATGCGCAGCGTGAGTGCCGAGATTTCCCAGGTGCGCTGCACGCCCTTGACGAGGCCGTCCAGCGGCCCGTAGCGCACCATGAGCATCTCAGGCGCGGCGCCCACGTAGGCGCCGATGCGCCCGGTGGGTATGCCGTTCTCCTCGCGCACCTCGGGCGTGACGGGCAGCTCCAGCACCTGGCCCGCGCGCTCGATGCGCCAGCGCTGCGTGAGCGGTTCACCGCCGTGCACGCCGTCGCGGATGAGCTGGCGCAACTGCTGGCCATCGACCACGGCGGTTGCATCCACGCGCAGCACCACATCGCCCGCATGCAGCCCCGCACGCTCGGCCGCACCGCCCGCGATCACATCGCCCATCACGGGCCGCGTCCACGGGCCGGTGATGCCGATGCGGCGCAGCAGCTCGGCGTCGGGCTCGCGCGTGTCCAGGCCCTGCAGGCGCAGCGTGAGCGCGCGCTCGGCCGCGCCAGGCTGCGGCTGCACCACGAGGCGCACGTCCTCGCCGTCGAGCGCGCTGCGCGCGAGCAGCCAGCGCAGGTCGTCGAACGAGCGCACGGGCTCGGGCGTGGCTTCGCCCATCGCGGCGGCCAGCACGCGCTCGCCGCCCACCACCCCGGCCTGCTCGGCCACGGTGCCCATCGCGGGGCGTGCCAGGTAGGGCGCGGGTTCGAGCACGCCGATCCAGTTGACCACCGCGTACAGCAGCACCGCCAGCACCAGGTTGGCGAGCGGCCCGGCGGCGACGATCGCCGCGCGCGAGCGCAGCGGCTGGTTGTTGAACGCGAGATGGCGTTCTGCGGGGTCGACCGGCGCCTCGCGCTCGTCCAGCATGCGCACGTAGCCGCCCAGCGGGAACAGGCCGATCACGTACTCGGTGGGCGAGCCCTGGGGCTGCCAGCGCGCGATCGGGCGACCGAAACCCACCGAAAAACGCAGCACCTTGACGCCACACGCGACCGCCACGCGGTAGTGGCCGTATTCGTGCACCGCGATCAGGACGGCCAGCGCGACGATGAAGGCAACGACGGTGAGCAGCATCAGAGGGCCTATCTCAAAAACAGGAGTTGCTTGCGCTTATCCACCAACAATTTCATCTATTTTCGGACCTGAAACCAGCCAGTGACCGGCGCGACGCGCTCCCTTATTGCAAGCGATCGATCTGCCCGGCCGCCACCGCGCGACTGCGTTCGTCGAGTGCCAGCAGGGCCTGCAGCGTACCGGCATTGGAGGGCACGACACTCTCCAAAGTTGCACGGTTGACCGCATGAATCTGGTCGAACCGGATACGCCGCTGCAAAAACGCCGCCACCGCCACCTCGTTGGCCGCATTGAGCACCGCCGTCGTGCCCGGCGCGGCCGCGAGCGCCTGCCACGACAGGTGCAGGCCGGGAAAGCGCCGCGCGTCCGCCTCCTCGAAGGTGAGCGCGGCCATCTGCGCAAAATCGAGCGGCGCGGCGCCGCTCGCCACGCGCTCGGGCCAGGCCAGGCCCACGGCGATGGGCACGCGCATGTCGGGCGTGCCCAGCTGCGCGATGATGGACGCGTCCACGTACTGCACCATCGAATGGATGATCTGCTGCGGGTGGATCACCACCTTGATTTGCTCCGGTGCGAGATCGAACAGCCAGCGTGCCTCGATGACCTCCAGCGCCTTGTTCATCATGGTCGCCGAATCGACCGAGATCTTGCGGCCCATCACGAAGTTGGGGTGCGCGCAGGCTTCGTCGGGCGTGACGTTGCGCAGCGTGGCCGGATCGCGCGTGCGAAACGGCCCGCCCGAGGCGGTGAGCAGGATGTGGTCGACGCGGCGCGCCCAGGCCGAGCGGTCCTCGGGCAGGCTCTGGAAGATGGCCGAGTGCTCGCTGTCGATCGGCAGCAGCGTCGCGCCGCCCTCCTTCACCGCGCGCAGGAAGACCTCGCCGCCGACGACCAGCGCCTCCTTGTTCGCGAGCAGCAGGCGCTTGCCCGCGCGCGCCGCGGCGATGCAGGGCGCCAGGCCCGCCGCGCCGACGATGGCGGCCATGACGGCATCCGCCTCGGGGTGCGACGCTATTTGCTCAAGAGCATCTGGCGCTTGCAGCACCTGCGTGGGCAGGCCATTGGCCTTGAGCTTTTCGGCCAGATCGCGCGCATGCG
Organism: Burkholderiales bacterium; assembly: GCA_026954015.1. Lineage (GTDB taxonomy): Bacteria > Pseudomonadota > Gammaproteobacteria > Burkholderiales > Burkholderiaceae_C > Comamonas_C. The sequence continues at coordinate 143,673 of JAIXLP010000029.1, forward strand.
CGCCGCTCGCCATCACGGCATAGCGCGGCTTGAATTGCGCGCACTGCGCCAGCAGCGCATCGACGCGCGTGGCGGCGCTGAGCGCAAAGACTTCGTAGCGGTCCAGGTGGCGGGCCACGACGTCCAGGGTGTTGGTGCCGATCGAGCCGGTCGACCCCAGTATCGTGAGGCGTAGTTTCATGAGGGTGTGAACGACGAGATCATCAAGGCGAGCGGCAGCGTGGGCAGCAGCGCGTCCACGCGGTCGAGCACGCCGCCGTGGCCGGGCAGCAGGCGGCTGCTGTCCTTGGCGCCACTGCTGCGCTTGACGAGCGATTCGATCAAATCGCCCGCCACGCTCATGCTGCACAAGAACAGCACGCCCGGCACCAGCCAGAGCCAGCCGCGGCGCGCGAGCAGCGTGTAGAGGCTGGGCACGTCCGCCTGCCAGCGGCCATCCGCCCAGGCCCAGACGAGCGCGAGCGCGAGCACGCCCGCCATGCCGCCCCACACACCTTCCCAGCTCTTGCCGGGGCTGATCGCGGGCGCGAGCTTGCGCCGGCCGAAGGCGCGCCCGGCAAAGTAGGCAAAGATGTCCGCCGCCCAGACGAGGCAGAGGATGGAGAGCAGGAAGTTGACGCCGATCGCGCGCGCCTGCGCGAGCGCCAGCCACGCAAGCCACAGCGCCAGCACCCCGCCCACGACGCGCGCTGCGCGCGGCACCTGCGGCCACAGCGGCACGCCGCGCGCCAGCAGCCAGCCGCCCACCAGCACCCAGGCCGCGCCCGCGAGCGTCCACAGCCACGGCAGCGGCGCGGCGATCCAGCCCAGCGCCCAGCTTGCGCCGCACAGCACGCTGCCCACGAGCGCCAGCAGCAGCGACGGCGCCTGCGCCAGGCCGTTGAGCCGCCCCCACTCCCAGCACGCCGCGGCGATGAACACCAGCGTGACCGCCGCCAGCGGCACGAACGACGGATAAAACAGCGCGGGCAGCAGGATGGCCAGCAGCACCAGCGCGGTGAGGACGCGCTGCTTCAGCACGGCGCGCCCCGCACCTGCTCGGAGGTGAGGCCGTAGCGCCGCTCGCGCGCGCAGAACGCGGCAATCGCCGCATCCAGCGCGGCCTCATCGAAGTCCGGCCAGAGCGTGTCGCTGAAGTACAGCTCGCTGTACGCCGCCTGCCAGAGCAGGAAATTGCTGATGCGCATTTCGCCGCCCGTGCGGATGAGCAGGTCGGGATCGGGCGCGTGCGCCAGGCTCATAGCCGTCTGCAGACTGGCCTCGGTGATCGCCTCGCCGCGCGCGGCCAACCCCGCGGCGGCCTGCGCGATATCCCAGCGGCCGCCGTAGTTGAAGCACACGTTGAGCTGCAGGCGCGCGTTGGCCGCGGTGGCTGCCTCGGCCTGCTCCAGCGCAGAGCGCATCGCCCCCGGCAGGCCTGAGCGCTCACCGACGAAGCGCAGGCGCACGCCGTCCTGCGTGAGCTGCGGTACCTCGCGCACCAGCGCCTTGCCCATGAGCTGCATGAGGCCGGAGACTTCGTCCTGCGGGCGGCTCCAGTTCTCGGACGAAAACGCAAACACCGTGAGCACCGCGATGCCGCGTGCCGCGCAGGCCTTGACGCAGCGGCGCAGCGACTCCACGCCCTGCCTGTGCCCGGCCAGGCGCGGCAGCAGGCGCCGGCGTGCCCAGCGGCCATTGCCGTCCATCACGATCGCGATGTGGCGTGGCATGGACGCCTCATCTGGCGTTGGGCGTTGGGCGTTGGGCGTCATGGGCCGGGACGACGAACGCTGAACGCTCAACTCAAACCGCCATGATCTCTTGTTCCTTGGCCGCGACCAAGGCGTCTATTTCGGCGACCTGCTTGTCGGTGAGCTTTTGAATCTCGGCCTCGGAGCGCTTGAGCTCGTCCTCGCTCGCTTCCTTGTCCTTGACCATCTTCTTCACGGCTTCGTTGGCGTCGCGGCGCAGGTTGCGCACGACGACCTTGGCCGATTCGCCCTCCTGGCGCACGATCTTGGTCATCTCCTTGCGCCGCTCTTCGCTCATCGGCGGCATGGGCACGCGGATCAGGTCGCCCACGCTGGCGGGGTTCAGGCCCAGGTCGCTCTCGCGGATGGCCTTCTCCACCTTGGCGGCCATGTTCTTTTCCCACGGCTGCACGCTGATGGTGCGCGCATCGATCAGCGAGACGTTGGCCACCTGCGACAGCGGCACCATGGAGCCGTAGTACTCCACGTGGATGGTGTCGAGCAGCGCGGTGCTGGCGCGGCCCGTGCGGATCTTGGTGAGATTGTTCTTGAACGCCTCGACGGAATGCTCCATCCTGGCTTTGGCGTTCTTCTGGATGTCGGCGATGGCCATGACGAACTCCTGCGCGGCGCTGCGGGCGCCGCCAACTCTCAAGCGTATACCAAGGTGCCTTCGTCTTCACCGAGGATGACGCGCTTGAACGCCCCCGGCTTGAAGATCGAGAACACGCGGATCGGCAGCTTCTGGTCGCGGCACAGCGCAAAGGCCGTGGCGTCCATGATGCCCAGGTTCTTCACCATCGCTTCGTCAAAAGTGAGCCTGGCGTAGCGCGTGGCGTTCGGGTCCTTCTTGGGGTCGGAGGTGTAGACGCCGTCGACCTTGGTGGCCTTGAGCACCAGGTCGGCGCCGATCTCCGCGCCGCGCAGCGCCGCCGCCGTATCGGTGGTGAAGAAGGGGTTGCCCGTGCCGGCGGCGAACACCACCACCTTGCCCTCTTCGAGGTACTGCAGCGCCTTGGGCCGCACGTAGGGCTCGACGACCTCCTGGATGCCGATGGCCGACATCACGCGCGCCGTCATGCCCTGCTTGTTCATGGTGTCCGCCAGCGCCAGCGCGTTCATCACGGTGGCGAGCATGCCCATGTAGTCGGCGGTGGCGCGGTCCATCCCCTCAGCGCCGCCCGCGACGCCGCGAAAGATGTTGCCACCGCCGATCACCACCGCCACCTCCACGCCCATCTGCGTGACCTCGGCGATCTCCTGCACCATGCGCACGATGGTCGCGCGGTTGATGCCGAAGGCGTCATCCCCCATGAGCGCCTCGCCCGACAGCTTGAGCAGGACGCGTTGGTGTACGGGCTTGGCGGTCATGGTGGCTGCTCCGTGGGGTGGTGGTTCGGGGAACGGTGCCGTCAGGCCGCCGACTTCGCGGCGGCGACCTGCGCGGCCACCTCGGCGGCAAAGTCGTCGGTCTTTTTCTCGATGCCCTCGCCCACGACGTAGAGCGTGAAACCCTTGACCGTGGTCTTGTGCTCCTTGAGCATCTGCGCAACCGTCTGCTTGCCGTCGGCGGCCTTCACGAAGACCTGGTCGGCGAGCGACACCTCCTTGAGGTACTTGTGGATGGAGCCTTCCACCATCTTGGTGACGATCTCGGCGGGCTTGCCCGATTCCGCTGCCTTGGCCACCGCCACCGCGCGCTCGCGCTCGACGAGCTCGGCGGGCACCTCGGCGCCGGTGAGCGCCACGGGCTTCATCGCGGCCACGTGCATGGCCACATCCTTGGCGGCCACCGGGTCGCCCTCGTACTCGACGACGACGCCGATGCGCGTGCCGTGCAGGTAGTGCGCGAGCGGCGTGCCCGCAAAGCGCTTGAAGCGGCGCAGCGACATGTTCTCGCCGATCTTGCCGATCAGGCCCTTGCGCACGTCCTCGAGCGTGGGGCCATAGCCGTCCTGCTCGTAGGGCAGCGCGGCCAGCGCCGCCAGATCCGCCGGGTTGCGCTCGGCCACGAGCCTGGCGGCGCCATTGGCCATGGCGATGAAGCTCTCGTTCTTGGACACGAAGTCGGTCTCGCTGTTGACCTCGACGATCGCGCCCACGTCGCCCTGGATGCAGGCGGCGATGACGCCCTCGGCCGTCACGCGCGAGGCGGCCTTGCCGGCCTTGGTGCCGAGCTTGACGCGCAGGATTTCCTCGGCCTTGGCCATGTCGCCTTCGGCTTCGGTGAGCGCGCGCTTGCACTCCATCATCGGGGCGTCGGTCTTGGCGCGCAGTTCGCCCACCATGCTTGCAGTGATCGCTGCCATTGTTGTTTCTCCAGTCTCGAATTCAAACCCTAAAAAAATGGGGCACACGGCGGGCCCCACTCCTGGTGCACGGCCCGCCAGCGCGGGCCGGCGGGATCTCAGGCGGCGCCTTCCTGCACTTCCACGAATTCGTCCGTGCCCTCGGCCGCCCCCACAGCAGCCTTGGCCACCTCGTCGATCGCGTTGGCCTTGCCTTCGAGGATCGCGTCGGCGATGCCGCGCGCATACAGCGCAACGGCCTTGGATGAATCGTCGTTGCCCGGGATCACGTAATCGATGCCCACCGGCGAGTGGTTGGAATCAACCACGCCGATCAGCGCGATGCCGAGCTTCCTGGCCTCGGACACCGCGATCTTGTGGTAGCCCACGTCGATCACGAAGATCGCGTCGGGCAGCGCCACCATGTCCTGGATGCCACCGATGTCCTTTTCCAGCTTGGCAAGCTCGCGGTTGAACATGAGCTGCTCTTTCTTGCTCATGCTCTCCAGCCCCGCTTCCTGCTGCGCCTTCATGTCCTTCAGGCGCTTGATCGAGGTCTTCACCGTCTTGAAGTTGGTGAGCATGCCGCCCAGCCAGCGCTGGTCCACATAGGGCATGCCCGCGCGCTGCGCCTGCTCGGCGATGATCTCGCGCGCCTGGCGCTTGGTGCCCACCATCAGGATGGAGCCGCGGTTGGCGGCAAGCTGCCTGGCAAACTTCTGCGCTTCCTCGAACATCGGAAGCGTCTTTTCCAGGTTGATGATGTGGATCTTGTTGCGGTGACCGAAGATGTACGGGGCCATCTTCGGGTTCCAGAAGCGGGTCTGGTGGCCGAAGTGGACACCGGCTTCCAGCATTTCGCGCATGGTGACAGGCATGGGTTGCTCCAGAAGGTTGGGTCTAGAAGCCAGCCCCGAAAATCGCACCGCACGGCGGACGTGGGCGCGACACCTTGGTGAGGCCGGTTCGTGATTTGTCTTGTCTGGCCGGGTAAACCCTAGGGCGCCAGCATCAGCAAAACCATGAAATTATAACGCGCACCCGCTGCCCGCCGGGGCGAGGCCGCACGCCCCACGGCACGCGCCACAATGCCCGCCATGCACCGCATCACCGGCACCACCCCCGAGCCGCTGCACGACTGCGCCGCCACCCGCGCGCTGGAGGCGACGACGGCCACCACGCTCGCGCCCCACACGCTGATGCAGCGCGCCGGCGTGGCGGTGGCGCGGCTCGCGCAGGCACTGGCGCCGCACGCGCGCATGGTCTGGATCGCCTGCGGCAGCGGCAACAACGGCGGCGATGGCCTGGAGGCCGCCGCGCTGCTGCAGGCGGCGGGCCGCCCGGTATGCGTCACGCTGCTCACGCACGGGCGCCCTCCCCAAGACGCGGCGCAGTCACTGGAGCGCGCACGGCAGGCGGGCGTGCGCTTTGTCGACGCGGCGCCCGCGCTGGGCCCGCAGGATCTGTGCGTGGATGCGCTGCTGGGCATAGGCTTGAACGCCGCGCCGCGCGCGCATGGACCGGATGCGCGGCTTGCGTCGTCGCTCGCGCAACTGCGCGCCAGCCCCGCCGCCACCCTGTGCGTGGATGTGCCCTCGGGCCTGATCGCCGACACCGGCCACTGGGCGCCGGGCTTTGAAGGCTCCGCCCCCGGCGCGGGCGTGCGCCACACGCTTGCGCTGCTCACGCTGCACCCCGGCCTGTTCACCGCGCAGGGGCGCGACGCGGCAGGCACGGTGTGGCTCGATGACCTGGGCGTGGACGCCAGCGCGCAGGCACCCGCCGCGTGGCTCTCGGGCACACCGGCGCGGCATGCCCGCGCACACGCAAGCCACAAGGGCAGCTTCGGCGACGTTGCCGTCGTCGGTGGCGAGGGGCTGGCCGCGCGTGGCATGGGCATGACGGGCGCTGCGGTGCTGGCGGCGCTGAGCGCGCTGCACGGCGGCGCGGGGCGCGTGCTGCTGGCGCTGCTCGACGACGGCGCCACCGGGGCGCTGGCGGCGCACCCGGAGCTGATGCTGCGCCGCTTCGACGCGCTGGAGCTCGACCACGGCGCGGTGGTCTGCGGCTGCGGCGGCGGTCAGGTCGTAGCAAAGGTGCTGCCGCGCGTGCTCGATCAGGCGCGCCGCCTGGTGCTGGACGCCGACGCGCTCAACGCGATCGCCGCCGACGCGCCGCTGCAGCGCCAGCTTGCCGCGCGCGGTGGCCGCGCAGACCACGCGACGGTGCTCACCCCGCATCCGCTCGAAGCCGCGCGGCTGCTGGCCAGCACCACGGCCGCTGTGCAGGCCGACCGGCTCGCCGCCGCGCACGCGCTGGCCCGGCGCTTTGCTTGCACCGTGGTGCTCAAGGGTTCGGGCACCATCATCGCCGCGCCCGCGCAGGTGGCGCGCATCAACCCGACGGGCAATGCGCTGCTGGCCACGGCGGGCACGGGCGACGTGCTCGCGGGCCTGGTCGGCGCGCGCCTGGCCGCGAGCGCACGCACCGACCACGCCGCCATGCTGGAGGCGGCTGGCGCGGCGTGCTGGCTGCACGGCGCGGCGGCCGACCACTGGCCCGCCGGGCGGGCGCTCACCGCGTCGCGGCTGGCGAGCACCCTGGACTGCGGGTACTAGATTTCAGCGCGTTCCCGCGCCCTGCACCAGATCGATGCGCCGCTGCAGCGCAGCCCCCAGGTCGGCGTCGCCGAGCGAGCGCGCACGCTCCTGGCGCAGCAGCAGCCAGGCGAGCAGCGGGCGGCGCCAGCCCTGCACGGATGCGGTGTCCGTGGCGAGCACGAGCGTCTGCGGCGTCGCGCGGCCTGCGCGCAGCGCGGCGCCCGCGGCGACGAGGCGCGAGAGCGGGTCGGCGATCGCGGCGATGGCCTGCACGTCGCGCGCGGCGGCGCGCTGCGCCTCGGGCAGCAGCGCCACGCGCACCGGATCGGTCTGCCCGGCGAGGTAGTCGGCGTAGGCCGCGTCCTGCGCGCTCGCATCCACGCGCAGCGCCTCGAATGCGCTGCACGGGCCCGATTGCACGCTGGCCACCTCGGCGGCGCAGCGCAGCAGCGCCAGGCGCGCCGCGAGTTCAGGGCGGCCCGTGCGCGCCACCTCGGCACGCGCGCGCGCCCAGGCGCTTTCGGCCACCGCGTCGTCGCCGCTCAGGTAGGCCTCCATCGCGCGTTCGGCGGCGCCGTGCGCGTTCAGCTGCCAGTCGGGCGCGGGCGGCGCACCGGCGCAGGCGCCAAGCATCACAGCCGCGCACACGAGCATGCACCGTATGCTGGTCTTCATGGCAGCTTGAGCTCCGTATCCCGCGCGAACGGCCATTTGCGGTTGATCTCGTTGATCAGTGCCTCGACCTTGCGCAAGTTGGCCTCGACCTCGGTACGCAGCGCGGCCAGGTCGGTCGTCGCCTCGCGGGTGTTGCGGCCCACCGCCTGCGCCTCGGCCAGCACCGCGTCCACCTTGGTGAGTGTCTGGCGCGCGTCCTGCAGCAGGCCGCTCACCTGGCCGACGCTCGCGCGCACCTCGGGCACCAGCCCCGCGTCGGTGCCGCCGCCAAAGAGCTGGCGGTCGGCCTTGGCGCCGATCGCGTCCAGGCGGCTCAGCAGCGCGCTGCCCTGGCGCACGAGCTGCGTGCTCTGGCGCAGCAGCTGCGCGACCTGCCGCGCGTCGGCGCCGTCGCCCATCAGCGCCGCGAGCGCGCCACCGGGGCCGTTGAGCCGTTCGGTGAGGGTGCGCACCTGCGACAGCACCTCCGCCAGCTCCGAACCCTGGGCGGTGAGCGCGTTCAGGTTGCCCAGCAGCTCGCGCGCGCTGGCCATGAGCATGGGGATCTCGGCGCCGACATCGCCGCGGATCACCGGGCGCTCGGCGCCGTCTTCCAGCGCCGGATCGCTCAGGATGCCGCTGTAGGCCTTGATCGTCGTGCCGCCCACGAGCCCGCGCACCAGCGTGAAGATGCTGGACGTGCGCAGCCAGTGCGCCTCGCGCCGCGCCACGTCCACCGCGATGTGCACCGTGCCGTCGGGTGCGAGCTCGATCGCGCGCACGCGCCCGATCGGGAAACCCGAGAACGTCATGTCCATGCCCACGCTCACGCCCTCGGAGTCGTCGGTGACGAGCACGAGCCGCTGCGTTGCCTCGAACGCGCCGCGCGCGTACAGCAGGTAGAGCACCGAGCCGACGACGAGCGCCCCGGTGAAGAGCAGCAGCAGCGCCGCCTTCAGGCGCAGGTGCGCGATCGGGCGCGCGCGCGTGTCGGACTGCGGGTCGTGCTCGGTATCCGTCATCTCAGTAATAGTTGCCCATGAGCGAGACCATCTCGATCAGCAGCAGCACGGCGAACAGGTGTGCCAGCCCCCCTTCGGCGCCATCGGCGCGTCCCGACCGCTGCGCGTGCAGGCCGGCAGCCAGGGGGATCAAGGCCACCGCCAGGCTGAACGCCGCCGTCTTGAGCGCGAATACCAGCGTGATCTGCGGCGTGAACACCTGCCCGAACATGCGGGTATAGCCCGCGAGCCCCGCCAGGTTGGCGCCGTACACGCCGATATAGGCCATCACCAGCGCCACCGCGCACGACAGCGCCGCCAGCGTCACGCTGGCGTACACCCCGGCCACCACGCGCGGCAGCGCCTCGGTGCGCACCAGTTCCAGCCCGCGCTCGCGCGCCGTGCCACGCAGCCTTGCAAGCTGCGCGCCGCTCGGTATCGTCGTGCGCATGGCGACGAACAGTGCCGCCGTCAGCGGAATCAGTTCCAGCACCAGCACGCGCACCACCATCTCCAGCGCATAGCGCGAGAGGCCGTAGCTCAGCGCCGTGACCACGACGATGCGCGTGAGCACCAGGCTCACGAGCGCCGCGAGCACCGTGAAGCCCAGCAGGATGGGCAGGGTGTCGGCCACGATCCGCCGCGCCATGCCCTGGCGCGCCGCGCGCCCCCAGCTCGACGGCGAGAGCAGCAGCACCAGCACCACCGCGCCCAGATCGGCGATGCGCCACCACGCCAGCGCCCAGCGCCGCGCGCCGTTCCAGTAGCGCGCCAGCCACGGAGCATCGGACACCCATGCGTTCATGCGGCCATCATACGAAAGTACATGCATTTACAAGCAAAAACACCGTGTAACGCTTATCCAGCAAGCGCGGGCAGCTACGCTTCCAATAGTATTCAGAGGCACCAGGCTGCATGGGCACACGCCACGGCCGCAGGGTGATTCAGACATGCCGGCGCGCCAGCGGCGCCGGGGCGGGTACCGGCTCAGCCTCGGCGCGCGCGTGCAGTGCCTCGATCACGTGGCACTCGCCCGTGCCGTCGCAGCGCCCGCGCAGGTCCTTGAGCGCGTGCTCCAGCATGCGCAGCTCGCGCAGACGCGTGCGCACGTGCTCCAGGTGCTCGTCCAGCGTGGCGCAGGCGGCGTGCCCGGTATCGCTGCCGCGGTCGTCCAGCGCAAGCAGCGCGCGCACCTCGCCCAGCGACATGTCCATCGCGCGGCACAGGCGCACGAAGCGCAGGCGGTGCACCTCGGCGTCGCTATACAGCCGGTAGCGGTTCTCGGCGCGCGCGCCCTGCGCCAGCAGCCCTTCGCGCTCGTAGTAGCGGATGTTGGCCACCGACACGCCCGACAGGCGCGCGGCCTCGCCGATGCGGTGGTGGGGGCTTTGCGCAGGCATGCTTGACTCTCGAGTGACTTCAAGGTTTTCAATCATGGCATGAACCCGACCCTGCCAGCCCACGCGCACGGCCACGCACATGAACACCCGGCGGGCACCCGCGCGCCGTGCGCTGCGCCGCACGCGAGCGACCATGGCGCAGCGGGCGACGACCATGACCACGGCGCGCTGCCAGGCTGGCCGCGCATCGCCTGGGCGCTGGCCTGCGCGGGCGGCGCCGAGGTGGCGCATGCGCTGGGATGGAACGCACCCGGCATGCTGCTCGCGGTGGCGGCGATCGCGCTCGCGGGGCTGGGCGTGTACCGCGCGGGGCTGGCCGATCTGGCGCGCCGGCGCCTGGGCATCAGCGCGCTCATGACCGTGGCCGTCACCGGCGCGGTGCTGATCGGCCAGTGGCCCGAGGCGGCGATGGTGATGGCGCTGTATGTCGCGGCCGAGCGCATCGAGCACCGCGCGATGGACCGGGCACGCCACGCGATCCGCGGGCTGCTCGACCTCGCGCCCGAGATGGCCGACGTGCTGCAGGCCGACGGCTCGGTGCGCCGCGAACCGGCGGCGCAGGTGCCGCCCGGCGCGCTGGTGCGCGTCATGCCCGGCGCGCGCGTGCCCCTGGACGGCGCGGTGACGCAGGGCACGAGCAGCGTGAACCAGGCGCCGATCACCGGCGAAAGTCAGCCTGCGGACAAGGCGCCAGGCGACGCGCTCTACGCGGGCAGCATCAACGCGCAGGGCGAGCTCGTGATGCGCGTCACCGCCGCGGCCAGCGGCACGCTGCTCGCGCGCATCGTGCACGCCGTCGAACAGGCACAGGCCAGCCGCGCGCCCACGCAGCGCTTCGTAGACCGCTTCGCCGCGGTCTACACGCCCATCGTCTTCGCGCTCGCGCTGCTGCTGGCGGTGGCGGCGCCGCTCCTCATGGACTGGAGCTGGCGGCAGGCGATCTACGAGGCGCTGGCGCTGCTCGTCATCGCCTGCCCTTGCGCGCTCGTGATCTCCACGCCGGTCACGGTGGTGAGCGCGCTCACCGCCGCGGCGCGCCGGGGCATCCTCATCAAGGGCGGCAGCGCGCTCGAAGGCGCGCGCCGGCTCAAGGCCATCGCACTCGACAAGACGGGCACGCTCACCACGGGACGGCCCACGCTCGCGCACTGGCAGGCGCTCGGCGGCATGCCGCCCGAGCGCGCGGCGCAGCGTGCGGCGCAACTGGCCGGGCGCTCGGATCACCCCGTCTCGGCCGCCATCGCAAGCGGCCTGCCCGCGCCCCCCAGCGGCGCGGTGCTCGAATTCACCGCACTCGCCGGTCGGGGTGTGCAAGCCGTGATCGACGGCATGCCTTGGGCGCTGGGCAACGCACGGCTGGCGCGCGAGCGCGGGCTGCTGGCCGCACCGCTGCAGGCGCTGCTGGCCGAGCACGAGGCGCAAGGCCGCACGCTCACGCTGCTGATGGACGACGCGGCCGTGCACGCGCTGTTCGCGGTGGCCGACCCGTTGCGCGAGCACGCGCCCGCGGCCATCGCGTGCCTTCAGGCGCTGGGCGTGCACCCGGTGGTGCTCAGCGGCGACAACGGCGCCACGGTGCGCGCCATCGCCGCGCAGGCGGGCGTGCCGGATGCGCGCGGCGACCTGCTGCCCGAGGACAAGCTCGCGGCGCTCGCCACGCTGCAGCGCACGCACGGCCCCACCGCGATGACCGGCGACGGCATCAACGACGCGCCCGCGCTCGCGGCCGCCGACCTGGGCTTTGCCATGGGCGGCGCGCACGCCAGCGGCATGGCCATGGAAACCGCGGGCGTGGTACTGATGCATGACGACCTGCGCCGCATCGCCGAAACCGTGCGCCTGTCGCGCCGCGCGCACCGCGTGCTGTGGCAGAACATCACCGCCGCGCTGGCGGTGAAGGCGGCGTTCTGCCTGCTTGCGGTGGCCGGCGTCGCGACGATGTGGATGGCCGTCGCCGCCGACATGGGGGTGAGCCTGCTCGTGGTGGCCAACGGCCTGCGGCTGCGCCGCGCGGGGGAGGCCAGGCCAGACGACTGAAGCGCGTCCGAGCTTGCGACGCAAGGCAAAAACTATGCTTTGCATAGCGTGCAGCGCTTGTCTGGAAAGCGCCGCACGTCTTTTTGTCTCACCAAATACCGCTTCGGTTTCAGCCCCTGCATCTGACGTGGCAGTGTCTCCGTGCGCGGGGCGCGGGGCGCGACGACGAGACCCCGGCGTGTTCAGCAGCGATCGCTGATCACACGCCGGTTCACGCCGCCTGGGGCACGAGGAAGCGCTCCGCCAGCAGCACCCAGTAGGCCGCGCCTATGGGCAGGTTGGCATCGTTGAAGTCGTAACCGGGGTTGTGCACCATGCACGCGCCCACGCTGTCGCCATCGCCGTTGCCGATGAAGAGATAGCTGCCGGGCACCTTCTCCAGCATGAACGCGAAGTCTTCACTGCCCGTGACCGCGTCTCCCTGCAGCGTGACCTGCTCCTGCCCCACGAGCTCCAGCGCCACCTTGCGCGCAAAGGCCGTTTCCGCGGCGCTGTTGACGAGGACCGCGTAGCCCTTGCGCCAGGCGACGTCGGCGCGCACGCCGAAGCTCTCGGCCTGCGCATGCACGAGCGCCTTGATGCGCCGCTCGAGCAGCTCGCGCACCTCGGGGGCGAGTGCGCGCACGCTCATCTCCAGCGTCGCGGTCTGGGCAATCACGTTGTTGGCCTTGCCGGCATGCAGCGCACCCACGGTGATGACGGCGGTCTGCTGCGGATCGACGTTGCGTGCAACGATGCTCTGCAGCGCCATCACGATGCTGGCCGCGGCGACGATGGGGTCGCACGCGCGGTGCGGCAGCGCACCGTGCCCGCCCACACCGGTGAGCGTAATCGTCGCGTAGTCGGACGAGGCCATGGCCGGGCCCTCGCGCAGCACCAGCCGGCCCTGCGCGATGCCGGGCATGTTGTGCATCGCAAACACCGCGTCGCACGGGTAGTGCTCGAACAACCCGTCGTCCATCATGCGCAGCGCGCCGCCACCGCCCTCTTCGGCCGGCTGGAAGATCAGGTTGAGCGTGCCATCGAAGCGCCCGTGCTCGGCCAGGTACTTCGCGGCGGCCAGCAGCATCGCGGTGTGGCCGTCGTGCCCGCAGGCGTGCATCACGCCCGTGTGGCGGCTGGCGTACGGCAGGCCCGTCGCCTCGTCGATCGGCAGCGCGTCCATGTCCGCGCGCAGGCCCAGGCGCCGCGTGCCCTGGCCGCGCACCAGCTGGCCCACCACGCCCGTGCCGCCCAGGCCGGTACGCACGTCGTAGCCCCATGCGCGCAGCTTTTCCGCCACGAGCGACGCCGTGCGATGCTCGTCGAACGCCAGCTCGGGGTGCTGGTGGATGTCGCGTCGCAGCGCCACGAATTCACTCGCCTGCTGCCGCATGCCCTCCAGGATTTCCGCCATCACGCCCTCACTGCGGTTGCAGATTGATGGATTTCGCGATCGCGCGGTAGCGCGCCGTTTCCGCCACGTAGTAGTCATCCGCCTCCTTCTGGCTCATCGGGGCTGCGACCCTGCCCGACTGCGCCTCGAACGCGGTACGCACCTGCGGATCCTGCAGCGCCGTCTGGATCGCGCCGTGCAGATGCTGCACCACCGCCTCGGGCGTACTCCGGGGCACCATGATGCCGGCCCAGGTATGCATGTCGAACCCCGCCAGCTCCTGCCCCTCGGCGAGGGATGGCACGTTCTGGAGCTGGGGCGAGCGCTTCGCACTCAGTTGCCCGAGGAGCTTGAGGCGCCCTTCGTCCACCATCGCGCCCATGCCGGCGCTGTAGACCAGCACGGCAAAGTCCACCGAGCCGCCACCCATGTCCTGCAGCAGTGGCGCGTTGCCCTTGTAGGGCACGTGGGTGAACTTCACCCCCTTGCGGTGCTGGATGTCCTCGACGATCAGGTGGTAGAGCGAGCCCACGCCCACGCTGCCGTAGGACAGCGGCTTGTCCGGCGACTTGCGGGCCAGCGCAAGCAGTTCATCGACGTTGTTCGCCGGAAAATCCTTGCGCGCGACGATCACCATGTCGTTGTTGGTGATCGGATGCACGAGCCGGAAATCCTCGGTCTTGAATTTCACGGCCGCATTCACGAGCGGCGCGAGGATGGCCTCGTTGGGCGAGCCCTGGAACAGATAGCGGCCATCCGCCGGCGCCGAGAGCACCTTCTGCGCCGCGATCGCGCCCGTCGCGCCGCCCAGGTTCTCCACGATGACCTGCTGGCCCAACGCCTGGCCCAGTGGCATGTTGAAACCGCGCGCAATCGCGTCGGACGGGCCCCCCGCCGGGTACGGCACCATCAGGGACACCGTCTTGGTACTCTGCGCCAGCGCACCGCCGGCCAAGAGCAGGCCGGCCAACAGGGTGAGGTATTTGCTCCATCGCGTCATGAATTCTGGTCTCCGCATTACGTGTGCGTGCAGCGAACCGTGCACGATGGTCATCGTAGGGAGCGCCGTGTGATGTGTCCAATGCATAATATTTCTCGCAATGATTCGATAAACTCATTTTTATGAACCTGCGCCACCTCGAGCATCTGTTGGCGCTGTCGGAAACCGGCTCGTTCAGCCGTGCCGCGGAGCGCCAGCACCTCACGCAATCGGCGCTCAGCCGCAGCATTCAGGCGCTGGAGGACGAGCTGGGCGCGCGCCTGGTCGACCGCGCAGGCAAGCACAACGAGCTGACCCCGCTGGGCCAGGCGGTGGCCGCGCGTGCACGGCGCATGCTGCTGGAAGCGGCCGAGCTGCGCCGCACCGCCGCGCTGCTCAAGGACGGAGACTTCGGCAGCATCAAGGTGGGGCTGGGCTCGGGCCCCGGGGTGATGCTGATGCGCCCCTTCCTGACCCACATGGCACGCCACCACCCCAAGGTACAGGTTTCCGTCTCGCCCGGCGCCACCGAGCTGCAGCTGATGCAGCTGCGCGAACGCACGCTGGACGCACTGGTCATCGATGAACGGCGCCTGGCGCCCGCGCCCGACCTCACACTGGAGACCCTGGGCGAAATGCGCGGCGGTTTTCTCTGCCGCGCCGGCCATCCGCTGAGCGCCCGGGCCGGGCCGCTGCCCTTCGAAGCCATCGCCGCCTACCCGCTGGCCAGCACCCCGCTGAGCGACGAAGTCGCGCGTGGCCTGGTGGGACGGTTCGGACCCGCAGCCGACCCGGCGCTGGCCGTCACGCTGCGCTGCGACGACATCTCCAGCCTCATCGATGTCGCGCTGGCCTCCGACGCCGTGGTCGTGTGCATCGTGGCCGCGGCGCGCGCGCACCTGGATGCAGGCCGCATGATGGAACTGGACATCGGCGCGCCGCTGGCAGTGGCGGCGCGTTTTGCCATGGTGACGCTGGCCGGCCGCACGGAAGCGCCCTCGCTGCAGCTGCTGCGCCAGTTTGCGCGCGAGCGCCTGCGCGACGGCGCCGCTACAGCGGGTGCACCACCAGCTTGAATTCCTGGTCGTCCTCGCAGGGCCGCACCTCGAAGCCGAGGCGGTGCATGAGCTTGAGCATCTTCACGTTGCCCGCGAGCACCAGCCCCTGCATTTCGAGCAGGCCGCGGTCGCGCGCCACGTCCATGATGGAGAGCATCAGGCGCGCGCCGACGCCGCGGTTGGCGAAGTCGTCGGCCACGACCAGCGCGAATTCGCAGCTCGTGTGGTCGGGGTTGGCGACGTAGCGCGACACGCCCACGATGCGCTCGCTGCGGCTCACGTTGCCATCGGCGTCGACCACGCGCTCGCGGTGCACTGCCACGAGCGCCATCTCGCGGTCGTAGTCGATGAGCGTGAAGCGCGCGAGCATCGCGTTGGGCAGCTCCGACAGCGGCGAGACGAAGCGGAAGTACCGGCTCTCGGGCGAGAGCTCGCGCACCACGCGCTGGATCATCTGCGCGTCGTCCGGGCGGATCGGGCGCACCAGGTATTCGCCGCCGCCCTGCAGCGGCCAGACCTGCTCGTAGCGCTCGGGGTACGGCAGGATGGTCAGGTGTCCGTAGTACGCGCCCCCCTTGCCGTCGGCGCTGCCGGCGGCGGTCACCTCGTGGATGACGATGCGCGCATCCACCGCCACCGCGCCGTCTTCGTCCGTGATGATGGGGTTGATGTCCAGCTCGCGCAACTGCGGCAGCGCGCACACCATCTCGGAGACGCGCAGCAGGATGTGCTCGAGCACCTCCATGTGCACGGCAGCCGCCCCGTGCCATTCGCCCAGCGTCTCGGATACGCGCGCGCGCTGGATCAGCCGGCGCGCAAGGAACTGGTTGAGCGGCGGCAGCTCCATCGCACGGTCGCGGATGAGCTCGATCATCGAGCCGCCCGCGCCGAAGGTGATCACCGGGCCGAACGGCACGTCGGTCACGAGGCCGATGCAGACCTCGCGCCCGCGGCGCACCCGGGCCATCTTCTGCACCGTCACGCCGTTGATGCGCGCCTGCGGCTGCTGCAGCGCGACGCGCCTGACCATCTCCTCGTAGGCGTCGCGCACCGCCGCGCCGGTGTGCACGTCGAGCACCACGCCGCCCACGTCCGACTTGTGCGTGATGTCGGGCGAGTCGATCTTGAGTGCCACCGGAAAGCCGATCTGCGTGGCGATCATCATCGCCTCGTGGCTGTTGCGCGCGAGCAGCGTGTTGGTCACCGGCACCTGGAACGCCGCGAGCAGCGTCTTGGATTCCATCTCGGTAAGCACATGCCGCCGCTCGGCAAGCACGCTTTCGATGACGAGGCGCGCGCCCTCGATATCGGGCTTGCCCATGCCGGTGAGCGGCGGCGGCGTCTGCTGCAGCAACTGCTGGTTCTGGTGGAACGACGCGATGTTGCCGAACGCCCCCACCGCCGCCTCGGGCGTGCGAAACGTCGGAATCTGCGCGGCGCGCAGCACCTCGCGCGCGGCCAGCACCGAGGCGTCGCCGATCCAGCTCGTGATGAGCGGCTTGCTCGCCTTCTGGCGCGCGGCGACGGCCACCTGCGCCACCGCCACCGGGTCGACGCCGAGCTTGGGCGCGAGGATCACGAGCACGCCGTCCACCTCGCGGTCCTGCAGCGCCGCCTCTACCGCCAGCGCGTAGTGCTCGGGGGTGGCCTCTTCCGACAGATCCACGAGGTCGGCCAGCGACGCGAGCGGCGGCAGTTGCGGCGTGAGCTGGCGCGCCGTCGCTTCGGACAGGGGCGCGAGCTCCAGCCCGATCTCGTTGCCCCAGTCCGCCGCCAGCACGCCCGGCCCGCCGCCATTGGTGACCACGCACAGCCGGTTGCCCACCGGGCGGTAGCGCGACGCGAGGCACTTCACGGCCGAGAACAGCGCGACGAACGAGCGCACGCGCACCGCCCCGGCGCGGCGCAGCACCGCGTCGAACACCTCGTCGCTGCCGACGATCGCGCCGCTGTGCGTCTGCGCCGCCGCATTGCCCGCGGGCTTGCGCCCGGCCTTGAGCACCACCACCGGCTTGGCAAACGCCGCCGAGCGCAGCGCGCTCATGAAGCCGCGCGCGTTCTGGATGCCTTCCATGTACACCGCGATGCTGTGCGTGTGCGGATCGTGCGCGAGGAAGTCCAGCGCCTCGTTGAGCCCGAAATCGGTGTACGGCCCGAGCGAGATCACGCTGGAAAAGCCCACGCCGTTGTTCACTGCCCAATCGAGCATGCCCGCGGCCAGCGCGCCCGACTGGCACAGCAGCCCGAGCGAGCCCTCGCGCGCCAGTGGCCCGACGCAGCTTGCATTGAGCTTGAGCGAGGGGCGCTGCAGCCCGAGCGAATTGGGGCCGAGCATGAAGATGCCCTCGCGCCGCGCCACCTTGCGCCACTGCGCGGCCTGCGCCGCGTCCACGCCGCTGGAGAGCACGAGCGCGCTGCGGCAGCGTATGCGCCCCACCACGGCCAGCGCGGCGGCCACGTCGGCCGCGGGCAGTGCGATCACCGCCAGATCCGCGCGCGTCTGCGCGAGGTCCGCCAGCGTGCCGCTGGTGTGCACGTCCAGATGGCGCAGGCTGCCTGCAAAGTTCTGCGCATGCAGCGCCTCGTGCAGCACGCGCGCCTGCGCCGTGAGCGCCTCGGCGGACGCGCCGTTGCCCGCGAAGACCACCACCGAGCTGGGCGCAAACAGTGGGGTGAGATAGTGTTGTTCCATCATGGCGAGTCGGGCTCCCCGTAAATTTCGCAGCTCCGGGTGGCGCAGCGCGCAACGATCGCCTGCGCCGTGGCCTGCGCCGCGCCCCGGTGCGCCGCAATGAAGGCGTCGCACCGCTGTGCCATCCCGGCCAGCCGCGCTGCGTCGTGTGCGAGGCGCCGCGCTTGGCGCACGCCCTCGGCCATGTCCGCCACACGTTGCGCCGCGCCAGCCTTGATGGCCAGGTCTGCGGCCTCGGCAAAGTTGAAAGTATGCGGCCCCAGCAGTACCGGGCAGCCGCACGCGATGGATTCCACGAGGTTCTGCCCGCCCAGCGGCGCAAAACTGCCGCCGAGCAGCGCCACGCGGGCCAGCCCATAGTACAGCGCCATCTCGCCCAGCGTGTCGCCCAGCCACACATCGGCCGGCTCGGGCGTCTCGCCCCAGGCGCTGCGCCGCGAGACGCTCAGGCCCGCAGCCCGGCACAGCTGCTGCACCTCGTCGAAGCGCTGCGGATGGCGCGGCACCACCAGCCACTGCACACCGTCTGCCATCGCGCCCTCATCTACTATTGTATTGATAGCTGACCGCGCATGCCCATCAAGCGCTGGAGCCCTGTTTGACTGCAAACTCTGCAGCCACAGCGCCTCCTCGCCCTCGCGCGTGCTCGCCAGCAGCACCACGGGGCGCGGGGCGCGGTCATGCCAGGCGCGGCCGCGCGCAAGCAGCGCCGCGTCGGGCCGCGCGTCGAACTTGAGGTTGCCGTACACGCCCTCCACCGGCGCGCCGAGCGCGCGCAGGCGCTGCGCGTCCGCCTCGGTCTGCGCCCAGACGGCCGCCAGAGCGGCGTACGCCGGCCGCGCAAGCCACGCCAGGCGCCGTGCTCCCGCGTACGACTTGGCGTTGAGCCGTGCATTGGCGAGCACCAGCGGCACGCGCCGGCGGCGGCACGCTGCCACCATGTGGGGCCAGATTTCGGTTTCCATGAGCACACCGATCGCCGGTTCGAAGTGCTGCAGAAAGCGTCGCACCGCACCCGGCGTATCCCACGGCAGCCACACCTGCACGTCGCCCGGGCGCAGCAGCTTGGCCCCCTCGGCGCGGCCCGTGGCGGTGCCGTGCGTGAGCAGCAGGCGCATCCCCGGCAACTGTTCGCGCAGCGGCCCGAGCAGAATCGCCGCCGCGCGCGTCTCGCCCAGCGACACTGCGTGCAGCCACACCAGCGGCCCGGCGCCGTGGGGCGCGGCCATCGCGTAGTGGCCGAAGCGCTCGGGCACGGCCTGCGCGTAACCGGGCTCGGCCCGCGCGCGCCGGCGCAGCTTGCGCCTGAGCAGCGGTATCGCCAGCCACGCCAGCAGGCCGTAGAGCGCCAGCGTGAGCCTCTCGAACACGGTCAATGCGCGGCGCTACCCGTCATGGCGTGCGGCTTCACGCGCGCCAGCAAGGCCAGCATCTCGCCGCGGATGCGCTGCAGCGCCGCATCGCTCTGCCCCTCGAAGCGCAGCACCAGCACCGGCGTGGTGTTGCTCGC
>JAIXLP010000089.1:0-1690 GCA_026954015.1 Burkholderiales bacterium
TCGCTCATCTGCCCCGCGCCGATGATGATCATGCGGTAGCCGGGGCCGAAGGTGTTCACGAGCTCGTGCGCGTTGACGATCAGGTCCGCGGGGTGGTCGCTCGGCTCGAGCGTCACGAAGCCATCGGCGAGGCGCACGCGCCGGTGCATCAGCCGGCCCGCATCGAGCGCCGCGAGCAGTTCGCCGATGCGGTCCGCATCGGGGTTGAATTCCAGCATCACCTCCAGGGTGCCGCCGCACGGCAGGCCGAAACGGTGCGCCTCGTCGGCCGTGACGCCGTACTTCACGAACTGGGGCGGGCCTTCCCGGGGTAGCGCGTCGGCGGCGCCGGGCTTGGTGTAGCGGTCGATCAGGTCGTACTCGATGCAGCCGCCCGAGACCGAACCCATGACGGCGCCGTCTTCGCGCAGCGCCATGATGCAGCCCACGGGTCTCGGAGACGACCCCCACGTGTGCACCACGGTCGCGAGCACGGCCCCCTGCCCCTTGACACGCCAGTCGCGCAACGCGCGCAGCACGGTGACGTCGAGGTTTTCCATGGTGCCCTTCCTTTCTTGTGCCTGCCGATCAGCGCATCGCGTACACCCCGGCCACCACGAGGATCACGATCAGCACCCAGACCCACGCGGGGACGCCACCCTTTGCAGCTGGCGCCGGTACTGCTGCCGCTGGCGCGGGGGCGCCTGCGGCATCACCGGACGCGGCAGCCGCAGCGGGATGGCGGCGCTGCATCTCATCGTCGAAGCGCTTGAAGAAGCTCTCGGCCATGGACTTGGCGACGCCATCGATCAGCCGCTGTCCGACCTGCGCGATCTTCCCGCCGACGGTGGCGTTCACGGTATACCCCAATTCGCAGCCGCTGTCCTTGGGCGTGAGCGTCACCCTGGATTCACCCTTGCCGAAGCCGGCCGGCCCGCCGCTGCCCTCGAAGGTGATGGTGTAGCTTTGCGGAGGAACGATGTCGGCGAGCTGGATGTTGCCCTTGAACTTGGCGCTGACCGGGCCGATCTTGATGGCCATCGTGATCGCGTAGGCGTTCTCTCCAGCCGCTTCGATGCTGTCGCAGCCGGGAATGCAGGCCTTGAGCACCTGCGGGTCGTTCAAAGCGTCCCAGGCCTGTTGTTGCGTGACAGCCAATGGCCGTGTGCCTTGCATTTCCATGGTGTGGTCCTCGGTAGTGAATTCAACGCTTGAGCAGGTTCGCGATGGCGCTCGCCAGCTCTTGCAGACGGGTGACGTTGTGCACCGCGACCATGCCGTCGGCAGCCTGGTGCAGCACGGAGGCGCCGCGCGCGCTCGGCTGGTAGCCGTCGAAACGCAGCAAGGGATTGAGCCAGAGGATCTTGCGCGTGTGGCGCTTGAGCCAGGCCAGTTCCTTTTCGAGGTCGGCAGGCTCCCCGGTGTCGAGACCGTCGGTCACGATGAGCACCAGCGTGCGGCGACCGACGAGGCGGCGCCAGTGGTGCTCCCGCAAGGACGCGAGCGACAGGCCGAGTTTCGTGCCGCCGGCGAAGTCCTGGATCGCCTGGCCGGCCTGCAGCAGCATGTCGTCGGTATCGGCAAGGCGAAACGACGGGTTCAGATCGGTCAGGTGGGTGCCGAACGCGAACACGTCGCGCCGCACCGCGAGGCCCCGCCCCCCGACCTGCGTGCGCGCGGTCGCGCAGTGCAGGAAGGCCAGCAGCAGGCG
>JAIXLP010000089.1:2096-3926 GCA_026954015.1 Burkholderiales bacterium
GCCCGGGGCAGCATCTGCGCGAGCAGCTTGTTGGCGAGCTTGGGGTCGCGAAAAAAAGCGTCGAACAGTTCCCGGAAGACCCCGCGATCCTGCTCGCGGCTCACCAGCACGGCCTCCAGCGCGGCGCTCACGTCCACCTTGCTTGCCAGACCCACGTGGTGCAACGCCACCTGCGCGAGCGCCATGCGCGACGCGTCCACGGGCACGCCCGCGCGGCGCAGCATGCGGCAGAACGCGCTCAGGTTGCCAGCAAATTTGCCATGGCGCGCATCGCCGAGCTGGATGACCCGCTCGGGCGACGAGGGCTCGCCATACCGCATGTCGGCCAGCATGGTGCTCAGCCCGCCGCCTCGATCCGCGTCGCTGCGTCGAGCACGTCCGACGCCAGCGCCTGGTTGAGCGCGGCGATGTCGTCGCGCTGCTTGAACAGGATGCCCGAGGTTTCGACCACCACCTCGGGGTCGAGCGCCAGCGTGTCGAGCGCGACGAGCGCTCGCGCCCATTCCACGGTTTCGGCGATGCCGGGCGAGCGCTGAAACTGGCCGCCGAACGGCGCGCTGCGCAGTTGCTGCACGAAGGCCGCCACCTGGTCGGCGAGGCGTCGGGGCGCTTCCGGCACCAGCGCGCGCACGATGGCAAGCTCGCGCTCGCGCTCGGGGTAGTCGAGCCAGTGGTACAGGCAGCGGCGCTTGACCGCGTCGTTGAGCTCGCGCGTGCGGTTGCTCGTGAGGATCGTGACCGGCGCCACGGCGGCGCGCACCGTGCCAAGCTCGGGAATGCTCACCTGGTACTCACCGAGGTATTCGAGCAGAAACGCCTCGAACGGTTCGTCGGCGCGATCCACCTCGTCGATCAGCAGCAGCGCGCCAGGCGACGGCGCCTCCAGCGCCTGCAGCAGCGGGCGGCGCACAAGATAGTGCGGTTGATAGACCTCTTGTTCGAGCTCGGCAGTGGGCGCGCGGCCCTCGGCGGCGCGCAGGTGCAGGAGCTGGGCGGCGTAGTTCCACTCGTACAGAGCCTCGCGCTGCTCCAGGCCGTCGAAGCACTGCAGACGCAGCAGCGCGCGCCCCAGCACCTGCGACAGGGCCTTGGCCAGTTCCGTTTTGCCGACACCGGGCTCGCCTTCGAGCAACAGCGGGCGCTGCAGCTTGAGCGCCAGGAATACGGCGGTCGCAAGGCGGCGGTCGGCGAAGTAACCCACCCCCTGCAGAGCGGCGACCAGCGCATCGACGGACTCGAACGTGGGCGAAGCGGCGGGTGTGGTGGCGACAGTCATGGAAATTACCGGTGTATCAGAACCAAAAAGCGCCGACCGAGGCGGCCCGCAAGCGAGCTGCCGCGCGGCGGCGCGATCCGTGCCCCGCAAGAGCAGGCGCCCGCCACGAACGGCGGCGAGCGTCCGCTCTGGCGTGCGCGGGCCTCAGGCGAGGGCCTTGGCGACGGCGCGTTGCGTCATCACGCCCACGAGGTGCGCGCGGTAGGCGCTGGAGCCATGCAGGTCGCTGGACATCTCGCCAGCGTCGGTCTTCACCGCCGCGGCGGCTGCGGGGGCGAAGTTGGCGTTCAGTGCGGCCTCCATCCCTGCGTGGCGGAACACGCCGTTGCCGGCGCCGGTCACCGCGACGCGCACCCCCGCATCGGTCTGCGCGACGAACACCCCGATCAGCGCGAACAGCGATGCCGGCTGCGGAAACTTCATGTAGGCGGCCTTCCTGGGGATGGGAAAGCTCACCGCAGTGATGAGCTCGCCTTCCTCAAGTGCCGTCGTGAACAGGCCCTGGAAGAAGTCGTCGGCCTTGATCTGGCGCGCGTTGGTGTGCACCGTGGCGC
>JAIXLP010000089.1:3936-4949 GCA_026954015.1 Burkholderiales bacterium
CCCTGGAAGAAGTCGTCGGCCTTGATCTGGCGCGCGTTGGTGTGCACCGTGGCGCCCAGCGCCATCAGCGCGGCGGGGTAGTCGGCCGCCGGGTCGTCGTTGGCGACCGAGCCGCCGATGGTGCCGCGCGCGCGCACCTGCTTGTCGCCGATGTTGCTCGCCATTGCGGCCAGGGCCGGGATGGCATTGCGCACTTCGGCGCTTTCGGCCACGTCGCAATGGCGCGTCATCGCGCCAATGACGAGGGCGTTGCCCTCCCTGCGGATGCCCGCCAGCTCCTTGATGCCGCCGAGGTCCACCACCTGTTCGGGGGCAGCCAGGCGCAGTTTCATCGACGCGAGCAGGGTCTGTCCGCCCGCGAGCAGCTTGCCGCCCGCCTGGGCGAGTTTCAGCGCATCGGCCTGCGTGGCCGGACGCTCATAGGTGAATGCGTACATGAGTGGGTTCCTTTCAGGCCTTGGCTTGCTGGATGAGCGTCCACACCCGGTCGGGCGTGGCGGGCATGTCGATTTCGGTCACGCCCAGGGGCTTGAGCGCGTCGAGCACGGCGTTGATGACCGCGGGCGGCGAGCCGATGGCACCGGCTTCGCCGCAGCCCTTGCTGCCGATCGGGTTGTGCGTGCACGGCGTGCACACGTGGCCGATCTGGATGTTGGGGAAGTCGGCGGCGCGCGGCATGGTGTAGTCCATGTAGCTGCCGGTCAGCAGCTGGCCCGACTCGGTGTCGTAGATGCCGTGCTCGAGCAGCGCCTGGCCTATGCCCTGGATCACGCCGCCCTGCACCTGGCCCTCGACGATCATCGGGTTGATGATGACGCCGAAGTCGTCCACGCACGAGAAGCGGTCCACGCGCACCACGCCGGTTTCGGGGTCGATCTCGACCTCGCAGATATAGGTGCCAGCGGGGTAGGTGAAGTTGGTCGGATCGTAGAACGCGGTTTCGTTCAGCCCCGGCTCCAGCTTGTCGAGCGGGTAGTTGTGCGGCACGTAGGCGGTGAGCGCCACCTGCGCGA
>JAIXLP010000064.1 GCA_026954015.1 Burkholderiales bacterium
GCACCGTTCGCATCCACGGCCGGGAGCCGACCGACATGAGCCGCTACGCGTGGCGGTCGCGGTTGACCGCACTGTTCGATGTCCGCCGCGAGGAAGCGCAGCCCGTGCTGCTGGCCGCCCTGTTCTTCTTCTGCGTGCTGACGGCGCTGATGGTGCTGCGCCCGGCGCGCGACGCGCTGGGCATGCAGCGCGGCATCGAGTCGGTGCGCTGGCTGTTCATCGGCACCGCGCTGGTCACGCTGCTCGCGAACCCGGTGTTCGGCTGGCTCGTGAGCCGCCTGCCGCGGCTGCGCTTCATCGCCGCAACCTACCTGTTCTTCGCGCTGTGCCTGGCGGGGTTCTACCTGCTGATGGTGCTGGCGCCGGGGGCCGTCGGCGTGGCCAGCGGCCAGGTGTTCTACGTCTGGTTCAGCGTCTCCAACCTGTTTGTCACGATGCTGTTCTGGGCCCTCATGGCCGACCGCTTCACGCTGGAGCAGAGCAAGCGCCTGTTTGCGCTGATCTCGGTGGGCGGCACGCTGGGCGCGATCTTCGGGCCCTGGCTGGCCTCGGTGCTGGCGCAGCCGCTGGGCACGCCGGCCCTGCTGCTGGTGTCGGCGGGTTTCCTGCTGCTGGCGCTGGGCCTGGCCTGGGCCGTGGCTCGCAGCCAGCGCGGCCCGGTGGCCGTGGACGGCCCGCAGAGCGGGGCCGAAGTGTCCGAGCGCGCGGTCATCGGTGGCAGCGCCTGGCAGGGGCTGAAGGCGGTGTTCGCCTCGCGTTACCTGCTGGGTATCGCCGCCTACGTGATCCTGATGACGATACTGGCCACGTTGCTGTACTTCACCCGGCTGCAGATGGTGGCCGCGCTGGGCAGCGACGTCGATCTGCGCACTTCGGTGTTCGCGCGCATCGACCTGATCACCCAGGTCTCCACGCTGGTGCTGCAGGCGGCCGTCGCCGGCCCGGTCATGAAGCGCCTGGGCGTGCACGTCACGCTGATGCTGCTGCCGCTCACCGTGGCGCTGGGCTTCATCGGGCTGGCGATGGTCGGCACGCTGGCCGCGCTGATCGTGTTCCAGGCGGCCTTCAGCGCGGTGCAGCGGGCGCTGACCCGGCCCGCGCGCGAGACGCTGTACACCGTGCTCAGCCGCGCGGACAAGTACAAGTCCAAGGCCTTCATCGACACCTTCGGCTACCGCGGCGGCGACGTGGTCGGCGCGCAGTTCGAGGGCCTGCTGCGGCAACTGGGCCTGGGGCTGGCCGGGCTGGCCAGCGCCGCGCTGCCGCTGGCGCTGGCATGGGCCGCGCTGGGGCTGTGGCTGGGCCGCCAGCAGCGGCGCCTGGCCGCCGAGCGAGAACGCGCGGCCGACCCCGCGCGGCGCGGCGCCGCGGCGCCACCCTTTGTTCCACGGAGTCCATCATGATTTCACGACGAGACCACCTCAAGCGCTCCGCGGCCGCGGGGCTGGGCCTGATCCTCCCGGCCACGGTGCTGCGGGCCGCGCAGCATCCGCAGGGCCTGATCACCCGCACGATCCCCGGCACCGGCGAAAAGCTGCCGGTCGTCGGCCTGGGCAGTTCGGCCTCGTTCGCGCGCCTGGCCGGCGAGGGCGACGGCGCCGGCGTGCGCGCGGTGGTGGAAGCCCTGGTACGCCAGGGCGGCACGGTGTTCGACACCGCGCCCGGCTACGGCGCGGCCGAGGCGGTGGCGGCGCGGATCGCCCGCGAGCAGGGGCTGGCCCCCAAGCTGTTCTGGGCGACCAAGGTCAACGTGGCCGGCTACGGCGGCGGCACGGCCGACGTGGCCGCGGCGCGGGCGCAGATCGAGCGCTCCATCGCCCTGCTGGGCAAGAGTCCGATGGACCTCATCCAGGTGCACAACCTGGGCGACGTGCCCACGCAGCTGGGCCTGCTCAAGGACTACCAGGGCGCGGGGCGCGTGCGCTACATCGGCGTGACGACCACGATGCCAGACCAGTACGCCGAGCTGGAGCGCATCATGCGCACCGAGCCGCTGAACTTCATCGGGGTGGACTACGCCATCGACAACCGCACCGTGGAAGAGCGCATCTTTCCACTGGCGCGCGAGCGCGGCATGGCGGTGCTGGCCTACCAGCCCTTTGGCCGCACGCGGCTGTGGCGCAAGGTCGAAGGACACGCGCTGCCGGCCTGGGCGGCCGACTACGACATCGCCACCTGGGGCCAGTTCTTTCTGAAGTTCGTGGTCTCGCACCCGGCCGTGACCGCGGCCACGCCCGCCACCAGCCAGCCGAAGAACGTGGTGGACAACCTGGGCGCCGCCACCGGCCGCCTGCCCGACGAGGCGGGGCGCCGGCGCATGGCCGGATACATCGAGGCGTTGGCAGCCTGAGGCGCGCAGCTTGACTCTGCCATCGTGGCAGGGTTTAACGTTGCGGCCATGATGCATACCTCAGCGGTGCAGCGCACCATGCAACCCGCGGGCCCACGCACGGCGCAGCCGGGCGGGGCGGCCTTCAGCCTGCCGATCGAGGGCATGACCTGCGCCTCGTGCGTGGGCCGCGTGGAGCGGGCGCTGGCCAGGGTGCCCGGCGTGGGCAGCGTGTCGGTCAACCTTGCGACCGAGCGCGCGCTGGTGCACGCGAGCGGCCCGCTGGATCGCTCCGCGCTCGTCGCGGCGGTCCAGCAGGCGGGCTATGCGGTGCCCGCGGCGACGACCGAGCTGGCAGTGGACGG
Organism: Burkholderiales bacterium; assembly: GCA_026954015.1. Classification (GTDB taxonomy): domain Bacteria; phylum Pseudomonadota; class Gammaproteobacteria; order Burkholderiales; family Burkholderiaceae_C; genus Comamonas_C. Next base: position 2,695 of record JAIXLP010000064.1, read on the forward strand.
CATGACGTGCGCGAGCTGCGTCGGCCGGGTGGAGCGCGCGCTCAAGGCGGTGCCGGGCGTGGCGCAGGCGGTGGTCAACCTTGCGACCGAGCGCGCCACCGTGCAGGGCGTGGCCGATGCCGATGCGCTCGTGGCGGCGGTGGCCAGGGCGGGCTACGAGGCGCGCGCGATCGACAGCGCGGCGCAGGCGAGCGCGCAGGCCGCCGCCCGCAAGGACGCCGAGGCGGCGCGGCTGCGGCGCGATCTGATCGTGGCGGCAGTGCTGGCGCTGCCGGTCTTCGTGCTGGAGATGGGCACGCACCTGATTCCCGGCATGCATGCGTGGGTCGCGAGGGTCATCGGCATGCACACGAGCTGGGTGCTGCAGTGCGTGCTGACGGCGCTGGTGCTGGCGTTTCCCGGTCGGCGCTTTTACCGCACGGGGTTCGCCGCGCTCGCGCGCCTGGCGCCGGACATGAATTCGCTCGTGGCCGTGGGCACCGCCGCGGCGTTCGCGTATTCGGTGGTGGCCACGTTCGCGCCCGGCTGGCTGCCGGAGGGCACGGTGCACGTGTACTACGAGGCGGCGGCGGTCATCGTGGTGCTGATCCTGCTGGGCCGCATGATGGAGGCGCGCGCCAAGGGCCGCACGTCCGAAGCGATCCGCCGGCTCGTGCGCCTGCAGGCCAAGGTGGCGCACGTGCTGCGCGATGGCCGCGTGGTGGAGACGCCGGTGGAGCAGGTGCTCGAGGGCGACGTGGTGCAGGTGCGCCCCGGCGAGCGCGTGCCCGTCGATGGCGAGGTGCTCGACGGCGCGAGCTTCGTCGATGAATCGATGATCACCGGCGAGCCTGTTCCGGTCGAAAAGCGCGCGGGCAGCGCGGTCGTCGGCGGCACGGTGAACCAGACGGGTGCGTTCACGCTGCGCGCCACCGCGGTGGGCGCGCGCACCATGCTCGCGCAGATCATCCGCCTCGTGGAGCAGGCGCAGGGCTCCAAGCTGCCGATCCAGGCGGTGGTGGACGAGGTGACGCTGTGGTTCGTGCCCGCCGTGATGGCCGCGGCGGCGCTCACCTTCGTGGTCTGGCTCGCGTTCGGACCGTCGCCCGCGCTCACCTTCGCGCTCGTGAACGCGGTGGCGGTGCTCATCATCGCCTGCCCCTGCGCGATGGGACTGGCCACGCCCACCTCGATCATGGTGGGCACCGGGCGCGGCGCGGAACTCGGCGTACTGCTGCGCAAGGGCGAGGCGCTGCAGCGGCTCAAGGACGCGCGCGTCGTCGCGGTGGACAAGACCGGCACGCTGACCGAGGGGCGGCCCGCGCTCACCGACCTGGAGGTGGCGCCGGGGTTCGACCGCGCGCAGGTGCTGGCGCAGGTGGCGGCGGTCGAGTCGCACTCCGAGCACCCGATTGCGCGCGCCATCGTGCAGGCCGCCACCGAGGAGGGCCTCGCGCCGGGGCCGCTTGCGCAGTTCGAATCGGTCACCGGCATGGGCGTGCAGGCGCGCGCGGGCGACGCGCTGGTGCAGGTCGGCGCGGACCGCTACATGCGCGCGCTGGGGCTCGACGTGGCGGTGTTTGCCGCCACCGCCGAGCGCCTGGGCGCGCTGGGGCGCTCGCCGATGTACGCGGCAGTGGGCGGGCGCCTGGCCGCGGTCATTGCGGTGGCCGATCCGATCAAGCCGACCACGCCCGCGGCCATCGCCGCGCTGCACCAGCTCGGGCTCAAGGTGGCGATGGTCACGGGCGACAACGCGCGCACGGCGCAGGCGATTGCGCGGCAACTGGGCATCGACGAGGTCGTCGCCGAGGTGCTGCCCGCGGGCAAGGTCGATGCGGTGCGCCGCCTGGCGGCCACGCACGGCAGCGTCGCCTTCGTCGGCGACGGCATCAACGACGCACCGGCGCTGGCCGCGGCGGATGTGGGGATCGCGATCGGCACCGGCACCGACGTGGCGGTGGAGTCCGCCGACGTGGTGCTCATGTCGGGCAATCTGCAGGGCGTGCCCAACGCGATCGCGCTCTCCCAGGCCACGATAGGCAACATCCGCCAGAACCTGTTCTGGGCGTTCGCCTACAACACCGCGCTGATTCCCGTGGCGGCGGGCGTGCTCTACCCGGCGTGGGGCGTGCTGCTCTCGCCGATCTTTGCCGCGGGCGCGATGGCGCTCTCCAGCGTGTTCGTCGTCACCAACGCGCTGCGCCTGCGCCGCTTTCAGCCGCCGCTGGCGCCCGCG